>NZ_JAVRHZ010000006.1:0-182637 GCF_031846325.1 Patiriisocius hiemis
GAACTCCGCTATTTCCTTTCAAGGATCCTCCTCTTCGGGTAACGAGAGTTTTGCTGCTGGGAGTGGAAGTGTCGCAGCTGGAGATAATTCTCATGCATTTGGAAATGCTGTAACAGCATATTCTTTTGGCGAAACCGTAGTAGGTTATGAAAGTGCCTCTTACACTCCTTCTAGCACTACTATTGCTATAGGCTCTGATAGACTTTTTGTTGTAGCCAACAATACTACAAATAATGCTTTAAATATTCTAAAAGATGGTAAAATGGGAATCTCAAGATTACCTACTACAAACATCCTAGAAATTGAAGGCGATGCTTCAAAAACTACTGCTGGCGACTGGCTAGCAAATAGTGATGCTAGATTAAAAAGGAACATTGAGACCTTTTCTGAAGAAAAAGCATTGAGTCAACTTTTAAAAATGCGCGGTGTTACTTACCAATGGAATGACACTCAAACAGGAACTAAAAGACCTAAAGGAAAACAATATGGTTTTATAGCACAGGAACTTATGGGTGTGTTCCCAGAAAATGTAAAAAAGGATAATCTTGGATTTTATCAAACACCTTATGGCACTTATGATGCTTTGTATGTACAAAGTATTAAAGCTTTACATAGTAAAGTTGAAAATTTAGAACGTGAAAATGCGCAATTAAAAAAGCAAATTGAGGCTATTTATACGATGCTATCAAAAGATAAAAACACAGAGGTAAGCACAGGTTTAGATTGACAAGTCTAGTATTTTGTTAAGCGTATTAAAGTTTCTGGAAGTAGCGTTTACTTGTAATTTCTTTTCAAAAGAATTCATACTAAACTTTGTTTTTCCATACCCAACTGAGCTATAAAAGTAAAGGCAGTTATCTTTTATTACTATTTCTTCATTTGGATAGGATATTTTATTGACTTCTTCAGCTAAATGCTTAGCTGGAGTTTCTGAAAATATAACAAAGTAACTTTTCTGTTTTTTTTCTTCAGTAAAAGGACAGTTTTCTAGGATGATTTTAACTTCAGAAATTGTTAAAACTAAAACAGGTACTTCCCAACCAAATTTTGATTGAATTGCTTTGATAATTTTTTGAGATAACACACTTTTTGTTTCCTCACTTTTAAATAACCAGTTGCCAGTATGTAAATATACTTTTGGTTCATTAAGCCCTAGCTGATTAAGCATATCTAGCTGTTCTGTCTTTAAAAACCTTTTATGACCTCCAACATTAATGCCCCTTATTAAAGCAACATATTTTACCATATTAATTTGAAATTGATTGAGCAACTATATAACCTCCTGTCCAAGCATTTTGAAAATTAAACCCGCCAGTAATTGCATCTATATTTAATACTTCACCAGCAAAATAAAGATTAGAGTTAATTTTACTCTCAAAAGTTTTAAAGTTTACTTCTTTTAAGTTTACACCCCCAGCAGTTACAAATTCTTCTTTAAATGTACTCTTCCCTTCTACTTGAAATATACTTTTCGTTAGCATCTCTGAAAGTTTTACTAATTGTTTTTTTGTAACATCTGCCCAAGTTTGAGTTTCTGGAATGGATGCAGCTCTAAGTAAATTTTGCCATAGTCTCTTTGGCAAATCAAACTGAGCATATTTTTGTAATGTTTGTTTTGGGTTTAGACGTTTTAATTCCAATAGTTTCTCCGTTGCATCTTCTAGATTAAAATACTCTAACCAATTAACTCGAATTTTAAATTTATAGTTAGTGGGCTCTAAAATACGTGCTCCCCAAGCAGATAGTTTTAAAATAGCTGGGCCACTCATACCCCAATGAGTTATAAGCAAAGGCCCTTCACTAGTTAATGTTACTTTGCCTTTTTCAGATAAAACTTCTACTGTTACTTCAGTAGTGATTCCTTGTAAATCTAGAATAGACTCCTCTTTAATATTAAAAGTAAATAATGATGGTACAGGCGGAATAATGGTATGTCCTAAATTTTCTAGAAGTTTCCAAATTTTAGGATTACTTCCAGACGCAACTACAAGTTTTTTAGAACAAAAAACTTCAGAAGTTGTTGAAAGAGTAAAGCCTTCAGCAGTTTTAACTATATTTTTAACAGAAGTATTTTTAAGCACATCAATACCTAATCTTTTTGTTTCAGAAACGAAGCAATCTATAATAGTTTGAGAGCTATTACTAGTAGGAAACATTCGTCCATCTTCTTCAATCTTTAATTCTACTCCTCTTTCCTGAAACCATGCAATGGTATCTCCAGTCATAAAACTATGGAAGGGGCCTAACAGTTCTTTTTCTCCCCTAGGGTAGTTTTTGGATAAATCTTTAGGGATAAATTCAGCATGGGTTACATTACATCTACCACCACCTGAAATTTTTACTTTAGTGAGTACTTCTTTTCCTCTTTCTAAAATGGCTATTTTACAAGTTGGGTTTTGTTCTGCTGTATTTATTGCAGAAAAAAAACCTGCTGCTCCGCCACCTATTATTAGTATATCGTACTCAATATTCATATGTCAAAAATAGACATTATTAAAAGTAAAACTCGTAATTTTAAGGTATGATTGTACTGTACATAGTTTGTGTCTTTTTCTCTATTTCAGCTTTTTTACCAGCTATAGAGAATCCGCATTGGTTTTTTAGAACTGCAGATTTTGTAAGGCTACAATCCATTGTAATAGAAGTTATACTATTGGGGCTACTACTTCTTTTAGGTTGGGAACTATCGGTTTTTGAAATTATAGTTGCTCTAGGGTTACTCGTAAGCATTGGTTACCAATTACAAAAAGTGTTTAGGTATAGTTCAATTTATCCTAGAAAAAAACCGTCTTTCCCAAGTGTTGGAAAAGCATCAATATTTGCTGCCAATATATTACAGGACAATAAGAGTTTCAGTTCTTTTTTAAAAGAAGTTAATAAGTTTGATGCAGATTTAGTGTTAACTATGGAGTCTAATCAAGAATGGGAAAACAAACTTAAATCACTAGAAAAAGAATACCCTTATACTGTAAAAATCCCATTAGAAAATTACTATGGTATGCATTTGTATTCAAAAAAAGAATTGCATAATGTTTCTACACAATTTCAAGTACAAGATGATGTTCCTTCTATTTTTTTTGAATTTCTAATTGATACTAATAATACTATATTTTTTACGTGTCTTCACCCTGCTCCCCCTAGCCCAACAGAAAATGAAACCAGCAAAGAGCGTGATGCAGAGTTAATGATTACAGGGAAAAAAATTAGAAATCAAAATAAACCCACCATTGTATGTGGTGACATGAATGATGTTGTTTGGAGCCGAACAACTAGACTTTTTAAAAAAATGACAGGCATGATAGACCCTAGAGTAGGCAGGGGGTTTTTCCCTACTTATCATGCAGGATATTGGTTTATGCGTTTTCCATTGGATCATTTATTTCACACAGAAGATCTTTTTGTAAAAAAAATGGAGCGGTCAAAGTATTTTGGAAGTGACCATTTTGGGATGTATTACGAGATACATCTTAAAAAAAAAGCCAAAAAAGCTTCTAATCCTAAATTAGACAATAAAGAAAAAGTTATAATTAAAGAGATAATTGATGAAACTAAGTAATAAACAATATGTAAATGAACCCATTAGAGCTTTTTGAAAAGTGGTTTTCTGAAGAAAAGCAAGCCAGCAAACTAAAATTACCTGCAGCATGTTGTCTATCTACAATAGGATTGGATGGCTATCCAAATTCGAGGTTTGTTTCTTTAAAAGAAGTTACTGAAGAAGGATTTGTAATAACAGGCCCCTTAAACTCAAGAAAAGGAACCGAAGTCGAAGAAACTCCCAAAGCAGCATTATCTTTTTGGTGGACAGAGACACAACGTCAAGTACGTATACAGGGAGATGTAACAAAGGTTTCAACCCATAAAGCAAGAAAATATTTTAATGAAAGAAATCGATCCTCTCAAATAGTATCATTTGGATTTCAACAAGGAAAAAAAATAGAGAGTATTAAGTATTTACAAAATCAATTCAATCAAAAAATAATAGAATTTGAAGGAAAAGAAATAGAATGCCCAGAAACTTGGAGTGGTATTATTATTAAACCTACACGAATTGAGTTTATGAGGTTTAAGGAAACTAGACTTCACGAACGCAAACTTTACAGCAGGGTTAAAAACACTTGGGAAATTAGTATTTTACAGCCTTGATGTAGTAACAATAAAATAAAAAAGCTAACTCGTTAAAGTTAGCTTTTTTATTTGTGCGGGCGGGGAGACTCGAACTCCCACGCCGTGAAGCACTAGATCCTAAGTCTAGCATGTCTACCAATTCCATCACGCCCGCAAAGGGACGGCAAATATAATTAATTGTTTTAAAAGAAAAATTACTTTTTATTTATTTTTTAATGTTGTTGCAATTTCTCTTTGTAAAGTGGTTATTAGTTCTTTAGCTGCCTCATTGTCTTGAAGTTTTAATGCTTCAATCATTTTTCTTTTTGTTTTTATATCGTAAATAGGTTCCTTTTTTTCAAAAGAAAAGTCATACCCTATTTTTTCAAATAAGGTATCACTCCAATTATTTCTAATACAGTCCATAACGAGATGTACTCGCTGCGTAGCACCGTTATTCTCTACTCTGTGAGGTAAATTAAAGTTTCCATACCAACAACTCCCAACAGCCATTTTCACTAGTTTATTATTAATAAAAAACAAAACCTCATTATTTGTAATTATTGGTATATGAATTCTAAAAACCCCGTCTTCATAACCAAGATTTAAATCTCTATGTTCTTTAATTTTACTATTAGGCTCTAAATTTAGGATTCTAATAGATTCTTTTTCACATTTAAACTGACCTATAATTTCTTTAAAATATGAACAAGCATCGAGTAGTTTGGTATCTATAAAGTTATTATTAGAATGAGCTTTTATATCAGATATACTTCCAGAAGGAGAACGTAAGGAAATAGAACTCCATACTCCTTCATAATCACTACTATTAAAATGATCTGTAAATTTATTTTCTAAACAAATTTTAAAATCATTTACAAGCTCTTCTTCCAGAAAAGAAAAAGGTAATTTAAAGTAACTATTTTTCATATATCTAACATAAATAACAACAATAAAGTTAGTCAAAATCTTTATTTTTGAAGAAACACCAAAAACTGACTATGAAAAGTGCGAGACCCTATATACAAGAACACAAAGACCGCTTTATTGAAGAGCTTGTTCAGTTATTAAAAATCCCAAGTATTAGTGCAGATTCTGCTTACAAAGAAGATGTAATTAAAACTGCATCAATTATAAAAAGTAGTTTAGAAAAAGCTGGATGCGATACCGTTGAGATATGTGAGACACCCGGATATCCCATTGTATTTGGAGAAAAAAAAATTGATAAAAGCCTGCCTACTGTTTTAGTGTATGGACATTATGACGTACAACCTCCAGATCCAGTTGATTTGTGGGACAGCCCTCCTTTTAAGCCAGTTATTAAAAAAACAAAATTACATCCCGAGGGTGCTATTTTTGCTAGAGGTAGTTGTGATGATAAAGGGCAAATGTATATGCACGTAAAAGCGTTAGAGTATATGACTGCTACTAACCAGTTGCCGTGTAATGTAAAATTTATGATTGAAGGTGAAGAAGAAGTAGGTAGTGAAAGTCTAGGATGGTTTGTAGAACGAAACAGAGAAAAACTTGCTAATGATGTTATTTTAATTAGCGATACTGGAATGATTGCTAATGACATCCCAAGTATTACAACGGGACTTCGTGGGCTTAGCTATGTTGAGGTAGAAGTAACCGGCCCTAATAGAGATTTACATAGTGGTCTATATGGTGGCGCAGTAGCAAACCCTATCAACATATTAACAAAAATGATTGCTTCTTTACACGATGAAAACAATCATATTACCATTCCAGGCTTTTACGATGATGTAGAAGAGCTCTCGACAGAAGAACGTGCTAAAATGGCTGAAGCTCCTTTTAGTAAAGAAGCCTATTGTAAAGCATTAGATATAGAAGATGTCTATGGCGAAGCTGGTTATACAACAAATGAGCGAAATAGTA
Organism: Patiriisocius hiemis; assembly: GCF_031846325.1. NCBI lineage: Bacteria > Pseudomonadati > Bacteroidota > Flavobacteriia > Flavobacteriales > Flavobacteriaceae > Patiriisocius > Patiriisocius hiemis. Next base: position 6,007 of record NZ_JAVRHZ010000006.1, read on the forward strand.
TTCGTCCTACACTAGATGTCAACGGAATTTGGGGTGGATACATAGGCGAAGGTGCTAAAACAGTTATTGCAAGTAAAGCCTTTGCAAAAATTAGCATGCGCTTAGTGCCAGATCAAGATTGGAAAAAAATAACAGATTTATTTAAAGCACATTTTGAAAGTATTGCACCTAAAGGTGTAACCGTAAAAGTAAATCCACATCATGGCGGGCAGGCATATGTAACTCCAATTGATAGTAAAGGTTATAAAGCTGCCGAAAAAGCTTATGAATCAACTTTTGGCAAAACACCAATCCCACAGCGTAGTGGTGGTAGTATTCCTATTGTTTCATTATTTGAAAAAGAACTACAAAGTAAAACTATTTTAATGGGCTTTGGTTTAGACAGCGACGCTATTCACTCTCCTAATGAACATTTTGGCGTTTGGAACTACCTAAAGGGAATTGAGACCATTCCACAATTTTATCATTATTTTACTGAAATGAATACATAAAACTAGAAAGCCTTTCTGCATAGAGAGGCTTTTTTATATACGACAACTGCCGTATGGTTTAACAATACAATATCTCATACTTTGCTAACGTAAAACATTTGAGATATGAAAAATTTACTTTTTTTACTATTACTATTTTCAGTCTCTGTAATTCATTCTCAATACAAAATGAATTACAGAGTGGCTCCTCACAATCCAATACCCCTTCAATATACCACAGACCATTACCTTATTTATCACAAGGTAAAATCTATTAGGTATAAAAATGAAAATATTGATATGTTATTTAGTTTTGATGAAGAAGGAAAATCGACCACATTAGATACTGGTTTTGGGATAACAAAATATAATTATGATAAAAATGGGTTTTTAAAATCTGTAAAAACAGATTATACAAATGCCAAGTATAAAACTAATGCAGATGGCTATATAGTTGAAGAAAAATACTCTGATGGTTCTGGCAGTAAATATCACTATAATGAAAAAGGGCTATACATTCAAAAGGATGATTTAAGTACTGGAACTATTATAGAGCGTTACGGATATGACAACCTAGATAGAGTTACTAGTGCTATTTTCTATGATAAAAATACTGGGGCAATATCCCAAAGTAGTGTTTACAGCTATCAAGATATAGCAACACATACCGTAATTTCTGAAGCACTAACAGATGCCTATGGAAACAACTCTAACAACACATATTATTACACAAAAAGAGGAGAGTTATTAAGTACAGATTATAAAAATGATGTGGTTACTTATGACAAGAAAAGCAATCCTATCTCACATTATAAAAGTACTGAAGATGTTACAATCACATTTGATATAACTTACTATTAGATTTTCTTTACGTAGTCTGTTATAATAACTATTTGTTGTCCATCTACCTTCCCTTCAATGTAGGTTTCATTTTCATGGTCTAGCGAGATACGACGTACTGCAGTTCCTTGTTTTGCAATCATACTTGATCCCTTTACTTTTAGGTCTTTAATTAAAACCACGCTGTCTCCAGATTGTAAAATATTTCCGTTACTATCTCTATGAACAAGTTGTTTGCTTTTATCTTCTGCATCTCCAGAAGCAGCTGCCCATTCTTTCTCCTCTTCATCAAGATACATCATATCCAATAGGTCTTGGGGCCAGCCTTCGGCTTTAAGTCTGTGAAGCATACGCCAAGACAATACTTTTACACCAGAAACTGGGCTCCAAATACTATCATTTAATAACCGCCAATGATTTACATCTCTAGTATCTGCATCTTCAAGTTGAGATCTACAAATGCTACAGAGCCATAAGGAAGTTTCTACTTTTTCTTTGTAAGTTGGCGAATTTGGAATTTCATAAACCCCTAGTTTTTCTTCAGAAGAACAAAACTCACAAACATTATTTGCTCTCTTAGACACTTCTCGTTCTAAACTCATTTTTGATTGTTATATTTATATACAAATGTATTTTAAAATTTAGGAACGCAACGCACCTTTATGTATCTCGTCTATTTTAATACCAGAATAGCTAACTAATGAATTTCACTCAAGACCTTACTACTCCTTGGTCATTTTGGACCAAAGTTTTATTTCGTTTTATTTTTCTATACGCCACAACTTACATTTTCCTAATGTTTGGGAGTAGACTTTTTGAGGGGCTTTTTGTATGGATTGGAGAAAACATATTACATACTGAAGGTAAGTTAGAATATTTTATGACTGGAAGTGGAGACACCACTATGGCTTATATAAGTTTGGTTTTTCAAATATTTCTAATGGTTTTGGGAAGCATTATTTGGACTGCTATAGACAGAAAAAGAGTTTCTTACAACACACTATTTTATTGGCTTACTGTACTCTTAAGAATGTTTTTAATCTTTTTCATGTTTACTTATGGCTTTGTAAAAATTTATAAAACGCAGTTTGCTGGACCTTCATTAATGAGGTTATTACAACCCGTTGGAGATTTGTCACCCATGGGATTAGCATGGACGTATATGGCACAAAGTGAAGGTTTCAACATTTTTGTTGGCGCTATGGAAGTAATAGGCGGTTTATTACTTATACCAAGACGTACAGTAACATTAGGAGCTTTTATTACCATGGGGGTTATGTTTCATGTAGCTATGATGAATTTATTCTATGACATCCCCGTAAAGCTATTTTCTATCAATCTTTTTGTTCTAGCAGCCATATTGTTCTTTAAAGACATTAAAAGGTTTACAAACGTGTTTATTAAAAATAAAGACGCCATGGCTGTAAACTATTATACACCAGTTGTAGATAAAGTGTACCATAAAGTAATATTCTGGTTTAAGCTAGTTTGTACATTAGGCTTGGTGGCAATTATGTGTTTTCAAGGGTATAGCCGAGAAAGAAATTTTGGAGACAAACGTGAAAAACCAGAATTCTATGGTATTTGGGAAGTAACTCATTTTGTAAAAAACAGCGATACCCTACCTCCATTAATTACTTTAAACGATAGGTGGAGATATTTAGTAATTGACCAAAAAAATTACGCTAATGTAAAAATGATAAATGACAGTATTAACTATTATAGCTTTAAGCTTGACAGTAACTTAACAAAAGTTTCAATACGTAAAAGAAATGATACAACCGTCACCAACAACTTTACAATTCAAAAAAAAGATAGCCTTTTAACGCTTTCAGGGATTTTGGATAGTGACACCCTCCTTATTAAGTGTAAATCACGAGACTTATCAAAAATAAGGCTTATTAATCGTGGTTTTCATTGGGTAAACGAGTATCCATATAATAGATAATCAAGTTTTTTTAATCTCTACATTTGTAGAATTAAAAATTATATTCTACATTTGTAGAGTTAATTCTAATTTTGTAGAACAATGCAATTATCTAATGCTGAAGAACAACTCATGCAAATTCTGTGGAAACAGAAAAAAGCATTTATGAAAGACCTTATTGAAGGTTATGAAGACCCAAAACCTGCAACCACCACTATTGCAACCCTTTTGAGGCGTATGCAAGACAAGAATTTTGTAGGATATAAGCAATTAGGTCGTTCTAGGGAGTATTTTCCTTTAGTTAAGAAAAAAGACTATTTCTCTACTCATGTAAATGGGCTAATTAAAAACTTTTTTAATAATAGTGCTTCCCAGTTTGCCTCCTTTTTTACTGAAGAAACCAATCTAAGTAAAGAAGAACTTGAGGATTTAAAAAAAATCATTGATCAACAAATTAAAAATAAGTAGTCATGGAAATCTACCTCTTAAAATCTTCGGGCTGCCTTTTGGCTTTTTATATTTTTTACAAAGCGTTTTTTGAAACTACTAGTTTCCATTTTTTTAAGCGTTTTTATTTACTATTAGCTGTTGTACTTTCTTTTGGTATCCCATTTATAACATTTACATCCTATGTTTCACTTCCAATAGCCGAAACTAAAGCATTTGTAATTTCTGAAACATCAAATGTTGTTCCCACTACAATTATTGAAGAAAAAATAAATTATACTCCAATAATTTTATGGTCATTGTACTTCATAGGAGTTGCCATTTTTGGATTTCGGTTTTTTAGAAATCTAAATCAAATTATTTTAAAAATTAAATCCAACCCCACCCTAAAAGTTAAGAAATACACCCATGTTTTACTAGGTCAAAAAGTAGTCCCTCATACTTTTTTACGATATATATTTTTCAGTAAAAGGAAAATAGAACGTAATGAAATTCCACCAGAGGTAATTATACACGAAGAAGCACATGCTAAACAAAAGCACACGTTAGATGTTTTATTCCTAGAACTACTGCAAATCCTCTTTTGGTTTAACCCACTACTTTATTTTATAAAGAAAAGTGCCAAATTAAATCATGAGTTTTTGGCAGATGCTTCTGTATTACATCAAGGGTTTGAGCCTACAAAATATCAAAAAACACTACTGGCATTCTCATCAAATGCTCTAACGCCACAGTTGGCACATTCAATTAATTATTCATCAATTAAAAAACGATTTACAGTTATGAAAACACAAACATCAAAAAAGAATTTAGGTTTAAAGTCCCTTTTACTACTACCATTACTGGCATTATTACTGCACGGCTTTAGTACCAAAAAGGAGGTCTTTAATGAACCTACAGAAGTGATTACTACTAATCCTGACTTAACTGCACGAAGTATGGATATAAAAATACTGAATGATGGTACTTACGAGCTAAATGGAATTAAGACTGCCAAAAAAACATTAGCTAGAGTAGCATCTGGTTTTCATCAAGACATTAGCACAGAAGACCGCAACAACATTTTAAATATACACATTATACAACCCAAGGTAGTCCCTAATGAAGAAGTTCAATTTATATTTGATGCGCTCTGGGATTATGGGTTTTATAGGTTAGTTGCTGGAAATCAAGAAGTAGTTCGTGGAAAAGGAAACAGACCAATTGCTAATCCAAACACACAAAATTTATATAAGGATGAGTCCAAAAAAGGAGCTTCTCGAGAACAAATGAAAGAATATAACGCTCTAGCAAAAAAGTACAATGCCATTGCTATTGAAAAACGTGTTATAAAACTAAAAGACCTTGAACGTTTAGAAACGATTTATAGGCTAATGTCTGATAAGCAAAAGACAGATGCAGAACCTTTCCCAGAATGTTTACCTCCAAAGCCCAATAAAAAAAGTACAAGTACTCAAAAAACTTATGCACAAGAATACCTTGAAGGTGCTGAAAGAAATAACAAAAAAGCGTTTGTTCTAGAAATAATAAATAATAAAATTAAGCTCAATAATAAATATATTAAGTTAAAGGATTTTGCCCGTAAACTAGATGAGTACACAAAAGATTGGGAAGAAACAGATTACACATCGGCACACCCTTCTATACTAATTAAAGGTTCTTCTAAAGAATTTTTAAATAAAGTTGAGGCAGAGTTTCAAAAAACTCGTTACGCCAAAGCTAACGGAGGTTTTAAATTATTACCTCCACCACCTCCACCTCCACCAGCATTAGACAAGAAAGATCCACCACCACCTCCACCACCACCTGCACCACCAGTTCCATTAGATCATGTAATTGAAATGGCAAAAGAAGGAGCAACATTTTATTACAACAATAAAAAAATAACAAGTGACGAGGCAATAGGTATTGTAAAGAAGAACAAAAACATCAATATCTCGACAAATACTAATAATGGTACCCATGTTGTAAAACTTTCTAACTAGAATAAAAAACCCAACACAACATAGAATTGTAAAACCATTCCTCTTACTTCTTAAAGAGGAATGGTTTATTTAAAAAAGGAAAGGCTAAAATACTTTGAAAGTGTAAAGAAGATAATTCCAGTAAATGTGTAACAAAATCAAGAAATACACGTTCTAATAGTCTGTCAATCAAAATACAATCATACTATGTTACAACGTTTTTTTATCTTCTGTTCTGGTGCAGATACTGCTATTCTTGAAGACTGCTCTCCTGGAGAAAACACAAAATATGCTGGCATTGGTGCTACCGTCTTCTTTACGGCTGTTATGGCTGCAATTGCTGGCTCTTATGCACTTTATACAGTATTCGATAATTTGTTTACTGCCATTTTCTTTGGTCTCATTTGGGGCCTATTGATTTTTAATCTCGACAGGTTTATTGTTTCTACTATTAAAAAAAGAGACAATTTTTTTGACGAATTTTTACAAGCAACCCCACGTATTGCACTTGCTATTATAATTGCTATCGTTATTTCTAAACCATTAGAAATGAAAATTTTTGAAAAGGAAATTAATCAAGTTCTTCTTGAAGAAAAAAACGATATGACTTTGGCAAACAAAGATCAATTAGCCTTACAATACACCCCAGCAATTGACGCTCTTACTGCTGAAAACGAAGCCTTAAAGCAAGAAATAGCTGATAAGGAAACTTCTGTAAATGAGTTATATGAAACCTATATTGCTGAAGCCGAAGGACGTGCTGGAACCGAACTTCTAGGAAAAGGACCTGTGTACAAAGAAAAACGAGAAAAGCACGATGCAGAGTTAGCTGCTTTACAAGAATTACGTATTACTAATGCTGAAAAGATAGAAACTAACGAAGCACAAATGGCACTCCTTGCTAAAGAGTATCAAGATAAAGTTGCCGAGACGCAGCCAGTTATTGATGGTTTCGATGGGTTAATGGCACGTGTTAATGCTCTAGACAAATTACCTTGGCTACCTTCTTTCTTTATTTTTCTTTTGTTTTTAGCTATTGAAACTTCTCCAATTATTGCAAAGCTACTATCGCCAAAAGGAGCTTACGACTTAAAGCTAGAAGAAGAAGAAAGCGCGCTAAAATCTTGGGTAGCACAACAAAAAACACAACGTGATGTCCTTGTCACAACAGATAGAGATGTAAATAATCGCGTATATGCAGATATAGCAGAAGAACAAGAATTGTACGACTACAAGCGTAAAATTGCGCGCTCTTTACTACAAGATCAAGCCAACGCTTTTTACAAGAAGCAAAAGGGAGTTTTATAGGGTTTAAGAGTTTGTTTTAAAAAGCCTCATTGTTTATTTATTATCAAGTAAAGAAAACCGTGAGGTTTTTTTGTTAAAATTTCTGAAGGTTCCCTCTGCTCCATGAATTCCGAGTGAAATAAATATTTACCTTTGCCTGATGTTTCCAAAAACATCCTTACACACGCTCTTCCCTACTGTAAATTTTACAGAAATTACAGCTATTGACATGAGTGTAAATAGTGATTTCTTTAGAGAAGATCCTTTACATGAAAACCTAGACTTGGCTAGAGAAAAGATTACAAAATTTCAAAATAAATATCCAATGAGTTTACTGGCCAACGGATACTTAGAAGAACGTGCCTTTTACAATACTCCTAATTTTGAACGCACATTACATGGAGTAAAAGAATATAGAAACATCCACCTAGGAACAGATTTTTGGCTTCCCGAAAGCACAGCTGTTCATGTTCCTTTTGATGGTACTATTGTAATTGCTCATGATAATAATTATCATAAAGATTACGGTCCTTTATTGGTTTTAAAGCACGAGACAGAAACAGCTCCATTTTATACATTATATGGACATTTAAGTAAAGAGTCATTAGTTATTTCGCCTAAAGGGAAAAACGTTAAACAAGGAGAACTACTAGCTTATTTAGGTAGTGAAGAGGAAAATGGGCATTGGGTCTCGCATCTTCATTTTCAGTTTATTACTGATTTATTAAATGAAACTGAAAATTATAATGGCGTAGCATTTCCTTCAGAAATTGAAAAGTGGAAAAAACTATGTCCCAACCCAAGTGTACTTTTTGAAGAGGAATTTTAATTAAGCTCTTTACTAATCGCTTCAGCTAAAACAGTAGCGCTTTCTTTAGCATTGCGCAACCAGATTTCTGGATCAAGAAATTCCATTTCAGACAGATAACAAAGACCTTCATTGTCCCAAATAATATCAACTCTTCCATATATAGGATTCACAGGGCATTGAGCATTAGCAAACTCTGCAAATTTTATTTCATTATCTGTAGGTGTATAAGGGTGCACAGTCCCGCCAAAATCGTCTTGTACCCTAAAATCTCCCTCTTTGGCTTTCTTTAATATGGCGTGGGTAAATTTTCCTCCAAACACCATTAAAGACGCTTCACCCATTGTTGTAATTGTTTCTTGAAACTCCTGTACTAACATATCTCTTGTTTGTAAGAGCTCATTAAAAAGCTGTTCTTTATCTTCAAAATCTTCTTTTGAAACTACATAGGTATGGAACGCCGCTGCAGAAATCGCTGGTTTGATGACCATTTTTTGCCAGTCTCTTTTTTCTGAAATTTCTCGCAAAGTTTGGGTTGCTCCTTTATTTACAAATTCCGTAGGTACTATTCTTACTCCTTTTTTCTCTAAATTAGAGAGGTAAAATTTATGACTATTCCATTGCTGTAATGCTAGTGGATTGATAAGTTTTGTTTTGGTTGCTGCCACTTTCATCCATTTCGAGAATGCTTCAAACTTTTCAAAATAATCCCAAACAGTTCTAATAACAGCTACTTTAGTCTTTGACCAGTCATAATCTGGATTATCCCAATGGGTTCTCGCTACAGTAAAACCTTTTTCTTCAAGTGCATTTTTTAGTAAGTAGTATTCTTTTGCAATGTTTGCCGTATATTCATTTTCTTCAGAAAGCGTTAGGTATTGCTTAGCGGTTACAATGGTGATATCTGTCATTACAAAAGTTTACTTTATAAAAGTATAAAAAGGAAGTATCTTTAGCTGAAACAAATGTACACAATGAGAACTTTTTTCTTTCTTTTAATTTTTACAATAACAACAACATCTTGTATAGCGCAATCTACAGAAATAGAGGACAAAAAAGCTATTCTTGAAGTAATGAAAATTCAACAAGAAGCTTGGAGCGCCAATGACTTAGAAGGTTTTATGGATGGTTATTGGAAAAGTGACTCCTTAAAGTTTTATGGTAAAAGCGGACTCACAAAAGGGTGGCAACAAACGCTAGATAATTACAAAAAAGGATACCCAACAAAGGAGCATAGTGGCACCTTAAATTTTGAGATTGATGATATTTCAAAAATTGAAGATAATAGCTACTGGGTAATGGGCAGGTACTACCTTAAAAGAAAGGTTGGCGATGCTAATGGTAATTTTTTAATCATTTTTAAGAAGATTAACGGTGCCTGGAAAATAGTAGCGGATATGAGTTCTTAATTAGTTATTTACAGTAGATATTTTAGGATTATTTTAAAATAAGTTATTAAAAAAATGAAAGTATTTTTAGTTAGCCTTGGTTTACTTTTATTGCTCCTATTTTTGTTTTCGTTAATTGGCAAAAACAGTAAATACTCAGATTTTGGCATTAATTTTAAAAGAGTTTTTTGTCCAAAGTGTAACACAAAACAACCTATTGTTAGAAAGCCAGCTAATCAAAGACAAGCATTATTTGGGGGTTATACTTGTAAAAAGTGTGATACTGAAATGGATAAATTTGGCACAGAAATAAAGGAATAAGCACTTATTCTTATTTGCTGCCTTAGTATGATTGTCTATAAGATTAAGCGTAAGTTTGGGTGATTTTGAAGAACAAAAAATCGTATCAAGAACTAATTTAATAGCAAAGTTGTTCTTCTTAGTACGATTTTTTTTCATTGTTACTCAAAAAATTCACTCGAACTGACGAGTTTTTCAAACTATATATCTTTTGAATCTTAATTCCCTTTTATACGCACCCATAAATCGCTTAATAGAGTTGCAGCGTCTTCCGGTCTTTTTTGATTTTCGGTTATGGTTAATTTCTCTCTTGTTCCATCTAACAAAAAACTAAAGACGTATTCTTTACTAGCTGGGTTTGCACTTAGTACTCCAAAACGTAAATCGTTAAAGTATAGATTGCCATCCTTTTGAGTAATGGTATACCAACCGTTTGTTAATTTTATAAGCCTTTTTATTTTTTCATTCTCTTTTAAATCTCCCAACCAATGATGGTTTTTTGGGTGGTCATAAAATTCAATTGGTTTACTATCAAATAAAGAATAATCTGCAATTAAAAAAGCATCTCCAACATCAACATTGGCTGTCCATAAAATAGTCGTTAAAGGTGCTGGTTTTGTTTCAATTTCAGTATAAAATATGCCTTGTTCATCTAAGCTATTTTTAAACTTCACATACGTAAATCCTTTTAATGCAATTGTTAAAAGTAGATAACTACTACTTACCCATAACCCTAAATTATTAAGTCTACGTCGTTTAAGGTCTGTTCGATTTCGACGCATTGCCAATAGTAAAAACACTAAAAAAGGGAGTGTATACAATGGGTCTATAACAAATATGTTTTTATACGCTAAACGCAAATCAAACGGCCAAAAAAGTTGTGTCCCCCAAGTGGTATGCGCGTCAAGTAAGGGGTGGGTTAGAAAACAAAAAAAGAAAAGCCATGACCAATCTTTTGCAGTAGCTATTTTTTCCCACCTAGAAATAAGCCAACCAAACAAAGGAGCCGCAACTATAGAAAAAAGAATAGAATGTGTAACTCCTCGATGCCATTCTAATGCAGTTACTGTATCTACAAAGTAGTTACAAATAATGTCTAAGTCTGGAATAGTTCCTCCAATAGCACCATACAACATTGCCTTGTTGCCAACTTTTCTCCCTAAAACTGCTTCACCAACAGCTGCTCCTAGAACTATTTGAGTTACTGAATCCATTAGTTAACTATACCCATTTTTTTTAATAAAAAAGAAGCATTCATATTTTGACAAATTCCTTTTTTTAAAGTGTAATCAAAATATAGTTCGTTGTTTACAATTTCGGCATCAAAATAATAGTTCTTAACTTCTTCATACTCATTTGCAGCATCACACAAACTAAGGTCATGTGTTGCAATAATTCCTGTAGATTTTGAAGCAACTAGCTTATCAATAAACTTCCTAGAACCTTGTGCCTTATCGGTACTATTGGTTCCTTTCAGGATTTCATCCAGAATTATAAAATATTCGTCTTGTTTAATGGCTTCTACAATATATTTTAGTCTTTTTAACTCACTAAAAAAGTAGGATTCGTCATCTGTTAAGCTATCTGAAGTCTGCATGCTAGAAATTAATTTTATAGGACTATAATTTACTTTTTCAGCAGAAACAGGTAATCCTAAATTTGCCATCACAATTTGTAATCCAACTGTACGTAAAAAAGTGCTTTTCCCAGCCATATTTGCTCCTGTAACAATGAAGAAAGTTTCTTTAGCAATTGAAAAATCGCTTCGCACCACTTTATTTGGATTAAGTAATGGGTGCCCTATTTGCTTTGAGTCAATAATCACATCATTGTTATTAATAATAGGAAAAACATACTTTGGGTGATTAAAAACAAAGTTTCCAAGACTATTATAACTATCAAAAAAAGTAATTGCTTTAAACCAAGTATTCACCTCATCTTTATAGGTCGCAATCCATTGTTCTATTAATAATGATTGTTTTAAATCTCGAAGCATAAATCCGTTAGCCAAAACCCCAATCAACATGTTATTACGTTGGTCTAAGGCATCTAATCTTTTAGAAAATTGCTTTAAAATTGAAGATGCATTCTTAGTTTTATCAATGATACTTACTTTTTTTTCTGAAAGCAATTGAGAAGAAAATTCTTGTGCTTCAATTTTTGATAAAAGCTTATAATATTGCTGAAATGTACTCTGAATTTGAGCTGTATGAGCCGAAAGTGTATTTACCTTTTTTAGGTATGCACCAGAAATAGCCAACCCCACCAAAAACCATCCAAACACTACATATCCCGAAATAAAATCTAAAAAGTATGCCGTGAAAAATATTACTGAAAGTATTGAAAATACAATAGGCATCCATTGCATTATTTTTGGAACAAAAGGTTGATAGTCTTGTAGCCACTTTATTACTTTTTTAGCAGACACTTCAGTTTTAACTAAACTTGCTGTAGCCGAAAAATCTTGTCTCCATTTTGGTATTGCTGCTAGCTCTTTTATAGCTTCTTGCTTTATCTGAATTTTATTAATTACATTCTCTTTAAGTAAAAAAGCTAAGGTATTTCTTCCAGTCTCTAGGGCTGTTCTGTTTATGTACTGAAAAAAAGAGCCTTCCCCAAAAAGATCAATGTCATTACAATAAGCATGGGTATCGTCTTTATATTCTTCTCCAGAAAATAAATGGTCTCGTTGTCCATTAAGCACCTTTAATTCATCTTTATTAAGTGCTAATAGCTTTTTACACCACTCTTTTTTATAGGTTACACCTGTATGCTTTACTACCAAAAAAATAAATAAGATAAGCCCTCCAACTAGTATCCCAACAAATAAAGGCGTATTAGCAAAAGTTAGATACATTGCAAATCCAACTACACAAAAAACGCCTAATCGCAAAAGACTTAGCAGTAACAATCGCTTTTTAATTTGGGCTAGATTAGCAGACTTTTCTTCAATCTGAGAACTGTAAAATTCTTGGGGTGTTTGCATTAAGTATTATAAGGTATTAAGTTCCTCTTTAAGTTTTTTAGTAAGGTTTGCGACTACCAGATTGTAACTATGGTCTATCAACTCTACTAGTAATTTTGGTGGGATTTCTTGCATATAAACGGTATTCCAATGTAGCTTGCTCATATGGTATCCCGGAATAATTGTACCGTCATACTCTGCTCTTAAGCTTACTGAGCGCTCTGGGTCACATTTAAGGTTCACTTGTGCCGGTACTCTTTCTAGACCACATAAAGCAAACATTTTACCCATTACTTTAAAGACTAAGGTGTGTTCATCAAAAGGAAAACTTTCCGTAACTCCTTTTTTGGATAAACAATATTCTCTAAAGTTTTCAATATCCATAAACTACTTTACTTTATAAGCTAAGGCAGGGGTATCGTTAAAATAAATAAGCAAGTTTTCTTGTCCTAACTCAATTGGAATGGTAAAAGTAGTCATTCCATTTTCTTTTGTAGTTTCTATTGGAGTTTTAGTATTTCCGTAGCTATAACTAATCGCTTGTTCACTATCTAATTTGATACTAAAGTTAATTTCACCTAAAAGGTTTTCAGAAGAAATAATTCCATTAACTGGGTTTTCTATAGCATCTAGTGGCAATTTTGGTGCTATTATTATTGGCCACGATGCAAACTGTTCTTTTGTAATTTGCTCCTTTAACAAAGTATCTTCTTGCTGTGTTGGAAAATGTGTTTTTACAAAAAGATGTGGTGGTGTTTTGTAGAAAAAGTAATTAGGTTCTTTTATAAATTTACCGTTGTATTTTCCAGCTCCCCAAGTAGCGTCAAACAAGTGTGCTTTACCGTCAATAATAACTATATTCCACATATGGACGGTTTTAAAGGGTCTGCCAATGTCATCAAAACTTGTTTTTATATCCCCTCTAACTAAATAATTATCCATGCCTTGCAATTGGCATAAGCGCTCAAAAACCATTGCATAGCCTTCACAAACGGCTATCCCTTTGGAGAGGGTTCTCTGTATAATTTTAGCCCTTGTTTTTTCCTCTTTTTGGTTTCGGTCTCTGTAGTTTTTAAAGCTATAATCAAATTGTTTATACTCATCTGGGTCGTAGGCAACATTTTTAATAAGCCAAGAATAAATAGCTCGTACTTTATCGTCTTCGGTTTTAAAATCTCGTGTAATAAATCTTGAAAGTTCTTCTGCACTATTTACTCGCTCAGGATATAACTGTATGGTAGCATCTACTTGCTCATAGTTTTGGGAAAAACAGAAGGAAAATGAAAAGAGAAAAAATAAACCTACTATCCTCATGACTCAATTTCATATAAAACAGGCCTACTTGGTGCAGCATCATTATTAAATCTAGCTACTTGTAGGTTGAGTATAAAACTCCCGTCTTTTACTCTATTTCGCACGTAAATAAATTCGGTTATAGTAGCATTTAGTCTTGGGTTTTTAGGGTAATCCCAAAATGCTTTATGTGCTAGCAATGCGCCATCGTCTTTTTCTTTGTCAACACTTGGTAAGTCTATTAACAAATGCTCTACACCTATCTCTCTTAAAAATTGAGCTGCTTTATGGTCTAAATACGGCCAATTAGTATGACTATACTGGCGCTGCTTTTTATCTTTTGTATTAGGTAAGGTTCGTATAATTAAGGCTTCAGGTTTTTTGTTTTTAAGTAGTGCTTTTATTTGTTTTTCTGAAATAACCTCGTCCTCTCCTTTTAATTCTGGCGCTACTGAAATTAGTTCAGCAACAAAAAAGAAACGATCAAGTGTTTTTGAAATTGCATGAAACTCCTTGGATATATGCCCAACACATTCGGTATGTGTTCCATGAGCATGTGGATTAAATGTTATAGTGTTAAAGTTTACCGAGGCTCCTTCCTGTACACTTCCCACCCAATTATCTAAAACTACAGGTTTTATAGTGGGTGGTGATAAATACCATGCCTCAGGATTTTTTTCTGAAGCTCGCAGCGCGATAGAAATATCAATAGGGTTAGATAAATTAACTGTATATAAGTGCTCTTTTATTTTTATTGTTGCCTTCACAGCTTCTAAGATACAATGAACTTATTGTAAATTCAATAAAAATAAGTCACTTGCTATACCATCACTTAAAAACTTGCCTTTTTTAGTGACTAGCATTCTTTGCTCTTTAATTTCTAATAACCCATTTGTAATATGTTGCTGGGCTTGTTTATGTAAATATTCTAAATACGTTTTACCAAATAGTGTATTTACCTCGTCCAGAGATATACCCCACATTGTTCGTAAACGTGTCATTACATATTCATTATATTTATCTGTTAAAGAGAGTTTTTCTATTTCTTGAGGAACTTCTCCCTTGGTAATTTTTTTTAAATAAATACTATTATTGGCGATATTCCAGCTGCGTTGTTCTCCATTATAACTATGAGCCGAAGGGCCTACACCTAAATAAGGCTTGCCTTGCCAGTATGCCATATTGTTTTGAGAGTAGAAACCTTTCTTTCCAAAGTTTGAAAACTCATAATTATTGTATCCCATTTTTTCTGTAACCTCAACTAATAGTGAATGATGCTCTTGTGCCACAGCGTCTTCTACAGGAGCAATAACTCCTTTTTTAATAAAGGTTTGCAAAGCTGTGTTAGGCTCTACCGTTAATGCATAACAAGAAAGATGGGGCACATTTAATTGCATAGCTTTATCTATGTTTTCTAACCAACGTTGATTACTCATTTGTGGAATTCCGTAGATAAGGTCAATACTATAGTTTTCAAAATACTGCTTTGTTAATTCAATCGACTTATATGCTTCTGCAGCATTGTGTGCACGATTCATGAGTTTTAAATCTTCTTCAAAAAAAGATTGCACACCTATACTAAGACGGTTTATTGGAGATTTTGAAAACTCCCTAATTATTTTTTCTGAAAGGTCATCTGGGTTTGCTTCTAATGTAATTTCAGGGTGAGAAATAACTTTATACTGTTTATGTAGCTGATTAATTATAAGCTCAATTTCTGAAGGCATTAAAACACTAGGCGTTCCACCTCCAAAGTAAATAGTGGTTACTTCTTGTGACATTTCGTGTTTACGTAACTCCAACTCTTTACAGATAGCAGTAATTATTTCATCTCTCTTTTTTAAAGATGTAGAAAAATGAAAATCACAATAGTGACACGCTTGTTTACAAAACGGAATATGTATATAGATACCAGCCATTAGCTACGAGACCAAACTATTAAAAATGAAATTCCGTAGGCAATAATCATATATAAAATTGTAGCAAAGACATAACTAAAAAAACCTTTTACAATAATCCAAAAGGCTGGTTTTTTAAAGTATGAAACCAAGGCGAGACAATAATAAATTAGCATTGCGATAATAGCCAGATACTGTATACTATTATCTACAAACTTCATAAAAAAAGCATTAAAAGTCCCAATTATAGTATATGCAGCTACCATATAAAAGGAGACCGCAACATACTCTGCCAAAAAATAACGTTTGTAGAAAAACATTTTTAACATGAGTGCCATAGTTCCCACAAAAACGAACAAGAAATTGTTTACATTTTGAAACATAAACTTGCCTGCTGCAACTGTAAGGGTAGTATCATAGCCTTCTCTTTTTTGAACTTTTACATTTTCTAAAGCATCAAACTCAATAAGGTTTCGTATTAGGATATGGACTACAGTAATAATAATAAAAAAAGCTACGGGCTTGTAGTACGTTTTTCTTTTACCTGAAAGGTATTCTCTAAATAGCTTACCAGGATTTAAAAATAATAATCGTAGTGTTTTAAGCAAAGGAGCGTTTACTGAAAAAACAGCATCAAAAAAGTCAGAAAGTGTTTCTTTAAATGTAACTCTATCCACAGCAGCTTTCTGCCCACAAAAAGCACAAAAGTTATCTTCTAAAAGAGTATCACAATTTTTACAAGTATGTTTCTGTTTGGTGCTAATAGTTTACTTTTTTTGGTTCTCTTTTATACACTTGGGCAAAAAATAAAAATACAAATGCTATTATCACTCCTTGAATCAAGGGTATGACAATTCCATTAAAAATAATTTTGAAATCAAAACCCTGTGATGTATTATAATCTCTATGAAAACTTGTTGTAACTATCGTAAAACGTTCTAAATAAAAACCAATCTTCATCAAAATGCTAATAGCCAATACATAGAGTCCTCTTTTAGCTAGCTTATTGTTTAATAAGGAGAGAGGTAAAATTAAAGTGCAAAAACTCATTACCCAATAGGCCCATTTATAATCGCCTGTAGCTCTATTTACGATTGCATATTCTTGAGGATTTATAAGCATCCCAACAATAAAGCTAATAAGAATTATAGCTGTGTAACTAATTATAATCCATCTAATCCAATTGAGTACTATTTTGGTTTTAAACTTATTATTGAAAAATAGTTCAATAAGCATTAAACTTATTATTGTAAATGGAAGGCAGTAGATAAGATTACCATCTATAATTCTACGAATTTGTTCTAGAACTTCCATCGCCAAAATAATTACTTACTAATTCTCTTTTCGTTCTGTTTTACAAAAGCAGCCCATCCTGTATAGCTTTTTCCTGTACTTACTTTTCCAGCGTTGTAAAAATGACATACAGCAGCAGCCAGTCCATCTGTACTATCTAAATTTTTAGGTAGTTCTTTAAGTGTTAATAAGCTTTGTAACATTTTGGCAACTTGTTCTTTACTGGCATTTCCATTACCAGTAATGGCCATTTTAATTTTTTTAGGAGAATATTCTGTAATGGGGATTTGTCTAGACAAACCAGCGGCCATTGCTACACCTTGTGCTCTTCCCAATTTAAGCATGGATTGAACATTCTTACCAAAGAAAGGGGCTTCAATAGCAATTTCATCTGGGTGAAAACTATCTATTAACTCTATAGTTCGCTCAAAAATATGTCGTAAGCGCACATAGTGGTCGTCATATTTAGATAGTTGCAACTCGTTAAGTTGTAAAAACTCCATTTTTTTTCCTACAACTTTTATGAGTCCAAATCCCATAATTGTAGTTCCGGGGTCAATACCTAATATTATTTTTTCAGTTGCCAATAGGAGATTTGTGTTATATTAAATTATGTAACTTCGTTATGATGTTTTCCCTCTCACACAAAGCTAAACAATATCTACTTACCGCTCTAAAGGTATTGATTTTGGGAGCGACTTTATGGTATATTTACTATAAAATAAGCCAAGCCCCAATAGGTTTACAGTCACTCCTGCAAAGTGTAGGGGAATCAAACCCCATTGAAATTTTACTGTTTTTTGGTTTCCTATGCCTTTTTTTAGCCATGACAAATTGGTTGTTAGAGATTTTAAAATGGAAACTTCTTGCTTCAAGAGTACATTTAATTTCATTTAAAACGGCTGCAAAGCAAAGTTTATCTGCTCATGCCATTGGGTTATTAACTCCAAATCGTATTGGGGATTATGGAGCTAAGGCTATGTTTTATCCATCTAAAAAAAGGAAAAAAATTTTAGTGCTTAATTTTCTTGGGAACGGAATGCAGCTTTTAACCACACTTCTCTTTGGTATTATAGGAGTTATCATAACGGTATCTAGCTATTCAATATCCATTAAACCAACAAATATTATTCTTGCGATTATTGTTATAGTTTTATTTATAGTATTGGGTTATTTATTTAAAGAACGTGAACTTTTAGTGAAAGGATTTTCTTTAAAGAATATATGGATTTTTTTTAGAGAATTACCTGCTACTTTCAACCTTAAAATAGGAGCGCTCTCCATTTTACGATACATTGTTTTTAGCGCATTATTTTATTTAGTGCTAAAGTTTTTGGGAGCTGATACTAAAGTAAATGAAACAGCACCTCTTATATTTACCATGTATCTGTTAGTCTCAATTACTCCCACACTTTTTATCTTGGATGTAGTAGTTAGGGGTGGTATTGCAGTCTGGGTATTCTCATTAATGGGGGTTCCTGAAGTTCTTGTATTATGTAGTGTTTTATATATGTGGTTATTAAATTTTGCGTTACCTGCTTTTATAGGTAATCTCATTTTTATACAGTACAAACCCAAAAGCTTATGATAGTTGCAATAGTCTGTATTACCCTTTTGTATACTATTCTAATTGCTAGTTTAACTATTGGGTTTAGTAAAGTTCCTATTTTTTCTTCTGAAGAACTCAATTTAGAAACAAAATTCTCTATTATTATTCCTTTTAGAAATGAAGAGAAGTATCTACCAAATTTGCTTAGTTCATTTTCAAAAATTAAATATCCTACATCATATTTCGAGCTTATTTTTATAGATGATGCTTCTACAGATGCTTCGGTTGAAATAATAAATCGTTTTTTTGAAACTTCAGATAAAGCCATTCCGTTTTCAATTATAGAAAACAAACCTATTTCAAACTCCCCAAAAAAAGATGCGATTACCTTAGGTATTTCTAAAGCAAAACACCCTTGGATTCTCACAACCGATGCAGATGGGGAGGTTAAACCAAAGTGGTTACAAGTTTATGATTCATTTATACAAAAACATAACCCAATTGCAATAGCCGCTCCTGTAAAAGGGGAAAAAGCCAATAACTTTTTACAAATATTTCAGCAATTAGACATTTTAAGTTTACAAGCTACTACCATAGGTTTTTTTGGTCTTAAGCAGCCCTTATTATGTAATGGAGCTAACTTTGCGTACAGTAAAGAAGCATTTATAGAGGTTGAAGGCTTTAAAGACAATAATAAAATTGCTTCTGGAGATGATATATTTCTATTAGAGAAGTTTGCAAAAAAGTATCAAGAAAAAATCGCGTATTTAAAAAGCCATGAAGCTACCGTTACTACTCGTCTAGAAAAAAACTGCAGAGCAATTATAGAACAAAGAGTACGTTGGGCTTCTAAAACAACAAAACAACAGTCTGCACTTGTAAAACTAACGGGGCTAGTTGTGGTAGCTATTAATTTTCTTTTAGTGGTTCTTGGTGTTACATCATTTTTTGAATTTTGTTATTTCTATTTTTTAGCTAGTGTCTTTTTATTAAAACTTATGCTGGATTATATGCTATTATCAAAAACTAAAGAAATCTACACGAGCAAAATATCTACTATACATTTTCTAGTAAGTAGCATAATATACCCTATTTTGAGTCTATTGGTTTTTACAAAGAGCTTATTAGGTAACTATCAATGGAAAAACAGGAAGTTTAAAAAATAGGCGGTCTGCAATTTTTTTTTACCTTTAGCTATCAAAATCATGCCCTTATGAAACTCCTACGCATTCTACCAATTATCATTTTTTGCTTTTGTATCACTACTATTTCGGCACAACAAAAACAATATACAGTTAATGGTCAAACTTATACCTTAACTACTGAAGTAGAAGGACCACTTACCCTACTTTGGACTACTGTAAATGGAGAGTACCGCTACTTTATTAAAAAAGGAGAAGCTATCACAGAGCTTAAAAACACAAAAACTAATAGAGATTATCAAGAAGAATACAAAGAGTCTTTAAAGGTATTAACCATAGATAGCCCAATGACGGTTGACAAAGTAAAATTAACCAGAACCTCATTACTTAATTTTGTAAATGAGTATAATAAAAAAGTAGATTCTAATTTTACACCAAAAGAGAAAGGTGGAAAATTAAAAACCAGATTAGGTGCTTTTGTAGGATATTCTAATACAGCCTATTTTGTAAATCCAGACAATACTTTTTTACCCACTTTTGGGATTGATTTTGAACTTATAGAGCTTGAAAACTTAAAAAGACACTCTGTAGTAGCACAGTTTGAACAAACTATAGGAAATAGCGACTACGATTTTAATAAAAGTGAGTTTTCATTAAACTATCGTTTTAAATTTGTGAAAAGTAGTACTATAGACATTTACGCCAATGTAAAGTTTGCTTCTTATGTATATGTGTCACGTGATGTTCTAGTCGTGGGAGAAGGAAATGATGATGATGAATTACTCAAAGGCTCTGGTGGTGATCTTAGAGCACCTGGTGCATTTGGAATTGGCGCAGATATTGCACTTGGAAAAGGGTTTTTGACACTTAATTACATTGATATTTTTGCTTTAGGTATTGAACAGGGAGACGAGTTCCCGATCAATCTTGCTGTAGGGTATAAAATTAACCTTTAATTTGATTGCAACACTATGGGCAAAGTATAACTTGTAGTAACAGGAATACCACGTTTGTATGCAGGGGCATCTACTTCTAAGTTAGAAATCGCATTTAATACAGCTTCTTTAAAATTAGGAAATCGAGTAGCGGTAAGACTATCTAAGTCCATTTGTTTTACTGAAAGCATCCCTTCTTTACTAACTGTAAAATGAACTAGGACAGTATCTATAATTTCTTGGGTAGTTATTTGTAACTCTTCTTGCTGAAGTGTAGTGAGTAGTCTTTGGTTTAACGTATTTTCAAAACAAGTGCGCTGTGCTTCTTTTTCTGAATAATTACTGCATGACTTAAATACAGGAAACTGATCTACATCATTCCAGTCTATTGTTTGTTTTTCTTCATCATAAAAAACTTCTGAAGGTATCTTCTCAGTTTCAAAAAACTGACAAGAACTACAGAAAAAGACTAAAAAAAGGGCAAAAAACACTTTCATCCATTACATTATTGCCCGAAAATTACAATTTTTTAATCGATAATTGTGTTTTATATATTCTGAAGGTACTTCAATAAGCTTTTAGCAACAAATTAATCTTTGCTTAAGTGAAGTTCATTTTTTAAGTCACTTACCCGTTGTTTTGCTAATTCTATATAATTTCCCTTCTCACCAAATTTTGAAATATACCTTTCATAGTAACTTATTACAGACGCTTTATCTTCAAAATATGTATCTGCTGAAATGGCCAATTGGTATTGAAGCGTATCACTAGAAGGGTTCTCTCCAACTGCCTTTTGCATCATTTCAAAAACCAGTTTATAATCCTTTTGTCGTTTATAAATAGTGGCAAGGGCAAGATATTCTCTCTCCAGACTTACATCTTGCAGTACTAAGGCAATTTCAATATGTCTTATTGCTTTATCAAAATATCGCAGCGCACTATAGGCATTACCAAGTGCAAAATGCCAAGAAGGGCTTTTATCATTAAACTCATTAATTAAAATAGTGTATTGTTCAATTGCATTCTCAAATTGATTGGTTTGCACATAACTAATTGCGAGATTTTCATGCAACTGCTCATTACTTTGGTTTAATGAAAGTAACTTTTCAAAAATCTTTATTGAAAGATGGTAGTTTTTAGAGTAGTAAGCGACCAAGGCCTTTAGAGTTAAAAAACGTATACTTTCGGGGTCAGCTTCAAGTCCTCTTTCTATATATGGCATGGCATTATTAAAATTTCTCTTAGTCACCAACCTTCTTGCAACCTTATAGGCAGCATTAAGATGTGTACTATCTTTAAGAGCAATAAACATAAAAGTCATAAATGACATTGAGTCTCTTTTAGCTTCTTGTACCAATCCCTTTTGATAAGTGTAGTTTAAGTTGTTTGGATACTTTTTTGAAAGAAGTTCAAAAACGCTATCTGCAATAGTAAGTTTTCCTGCATCTAAGGCTAACTTTCCATAGTTATAAACAGATATTACAGCATCTGGATTTTTTGTCACAGCATCTTTATAATATTGTAGTGCTTTTTTGTTATTCCCTTTTGCTTTATACGTTTTAGCAATTTTACTTTTTTGAATACTAGTTGAAGGTGCTTTCTCATAATAAGTAATAGCTCTGTCATAATTCCCAAGCGCATACAAACTATCACCAATAGCTAAAGCTCCATCTGTTTGCGATGAAGCTTTAGCTATGTATACTATTATAAATAAGAAGAATAGTCTACTCATTAATTTCAAAAACTATTGGTAAAGCATATACTACAGTTACTTTTTTGCCTTTTTGTTCTCCAGGTTTCATTTTAGGAAGCAAACTTACTACTCTAACAGCTTCGTTTTCCAACTCTGGATGTGCAGCTCTAGCTTTTACGTCCTTTACATTACCGGATTTATCAATTTTAAATTGAACAGAAATACGTTGGCGACCAGATATATCTTTTTCAACTTTGGTGTTAAAATTTTCGATTATATGTTTAGTAATCGCATCGGTCATGCATTTTTTAAGCTCTTGATTTTCTTGAGAAGTGTCACATCCAGGATACACAGGTACTTTTTCTATAACAGCAAAAGGAATGCTCTCTGTTTCTTCTAAGTATTCATCAACTGAAGTGTAAACTTTATCTCCAGGTTTAGCTTCAGTTGCTAAAAAGTCTAAGGCTCTTTTTTCTTCATCAGTTAAATTTCCTTTTTTCATTATAGCTTCAGAAAGCTCATTTATTTTTGTCATTATTTCTGTATCTGAACTTGAAACCTGATTGGCTTCTTCAGAAACACCCGTTTTGTCATCGGAACAAGAGGTGTAAACTAACATACCAAATACTAAGGGAACCAATAATAAATACTTTAATTGAAAGATTTTTTTAGATTTTGATTTTTGAATCATGATAATTCGATTTTTGATTAATGAATGTTTAAAAAATGTATTTGTAAAGGATACTACTGAAGTATCAAATACCTGAGATAATAGTGATTGGTAGTAGTCCTTTTTATTTTTTGCCTTTGTCACCTCAGCGTCTGCAATATATTCTTGTAATACAGCTGTCCTGTTTTGATATACATATACAAGTGGGTTAAACCAGAAAATAATGCGAAGGATTTCAAAAAATAATAAGTCTATACTATGGTATTGTTGTACATGTATTAACTCGTGTGCTATTATAGTTTTTTGTTGTGTTGGTGTAAGTGTTTCTCCAATAAATATGGTATTAAAAAAAGTAAACGCAACATCTGTTTTTGGGAGAAGAATTATTTCATGCCCTTCAATAATTTTTGTAACCCCTCTTTGTTTAAGGAGATAAAGTCTAATGAGTTTTACAAGTAAAATAGTTCCTGTAATAGTTATCCCTAAGTACCATAAGTGTATTATTTCAAAAGAAAAAGAATTAGACACATTATTAGTATTTACAAGGACCTCATTAGTTTTTTCACCAATTATAACAGCAGGTAATTGTACTATATAATTTTCTGGAATTTGTTGTCGGATTGCATCAATTTTAATAAGTGGCAAGACAAAACTTAGTATAGGTGTAACCAATAAATAGAGTCTATTCCAGTTAAAAAAAGTTTCCTTCTTTAAGAAAATATCATACACTAGTAAGAAAACTAACTGAAATGCGATGATCTGTAAAATATAGTGTATCATGATTTCTAATCTTTATTAATTTCTTTCATAATAGCTTCCATATCTTTAATACTGATATCGTTTTTCTTCATAAAAAAAGAAACCATACTTTTAAACGAGCCTTGAAAATACCCATCAACGAGCTTATTAATTGATTGATTACTGTATTCGGTTTTAGAAACCTTAGGGAAGTATATGTGGCCTCTCCCTTCTTTACGATAATCCACAAAGCCTTTACTCTCAAGTATTCTTACAATGGTAGAAACTGTATTGTAAGCTGGTTTTGGTTTTGGTAATTGGTCTATTATAGTAGCTACATTACTCTCCTCAAGATCCCAGAGTATTTGCATAATGTCTTCTTCTGCTTTGGTAAGTTGTTTCATAGTATTGCTCACTAAAGTGGGTAACTTTTTATTATTATTTCAATTAAAATTATTTTTGAGTTTCAAACTTACAACTAAATTTTTAGTTAAACTAATTTTTTAGTTACAAAAATGTAACTTATTGTTATTTTTAGATTCTAATATACTGTATGGACATTCTTTTTATCTCACTTGGGTTTATATTTATGCTTGTTGGTATAGTTGGTAGTATTCTACCTGTAATTCCAGGTACACCAGTAAGTTGGGTAGGTTTACTCCTCTTATATTTGGCTCCATCTATTCCCTTTAGCTGGCCGTTTATAATAATTACTGGAGTTGTTGCAATCTTTATTTATGTGATGGATTATCTTATACCAGCCATGGGAACCAAGAAGTTTGGTGGCAGTAAAGCTGGAGCTTGGGGAACAACTTTAGGTCTTTTTATTGGAATTATTTTCTTTCCCCCCTTTGGTATTTTAATTGGTCCTTTTCTTGGTGCTTTGTTAGGCGAATTACTATTTAATAAAACCGAAGGACCTCAAGCACTTAAAGCCGCGTTTGGAAGTTTTATGGGCTTTCTTGCTTCTACCTTCATAAAACTCCTTACTACATTAGTCTTTTTAGGTTTGTTTATTTGGAAAGTAATTGCCAATTGGGAATTGTTGTTTTAAAAAAATTGAACCCTTCCTGAGAACTTTAGAAAGGGTTATTTTTATCTTACTGTACGTTTGGGTCAAACGGATCTGCATCTTGATTATCTGGAACTCCATCTAAGTCTGTATCTCTTACCTCATCATCTATAACTAGCAACTGAAAGCTAATAGGCAAAAATGTATTAAATACTTCATTATCAAATTCTGCTGTAGGTGCAGATGAAATTGAAACAGAAATAGATGTACTATCTACCGAAGGAACATACAATGTATTTACCCATACTAATCCCGTAAAATTTCCAAACTCTATAAGCCTTGCCCCAAATGTAAATTGAAGTCCTCCACTATTACTTGTTTTGGTTTCTGAACAAATTACATTAAAATTAGAGCTATTAAAGTTGTGAAAATTAAACATACTATTAACTTGACTTGCTACAACATCATTAATCCCTACATTTCCTTGAAAAGAAACTAAAGGAACATAACGCCATATCACATTATTATCGTTTCTGATAACATCTACTCCTACCGCTGGAGGGTTGTTTTGTGAAATTTCAAATGCAGTATATCCCTGCGGTAAAGTAAAGCCTAACTGTGGGTAGGCACTATGAATAAAAAATTCACCAGGGTTTTGGATAGTTGGAATCTGTGTAAGAGGTACCGGTAATGCATTAGAATAATCCCAGTATAATGCATCTACACCAACTGCATTTTCACAAATTTGTGATGTAAAATTTGAAAAATCGTTTTGTGGATTGTTTTCATCATCCTTACTACAAGAAAGTACTACTAATAAAAGTGCAATTAAATAAAGCTTAAATTGTTTCATGGTTACGTTTTTTATAACATCGAAACAAAAAACAAATGTCATCACATTTTTATAACCATTCTGTCTTATCAGTTATTGTAGATTTTCGAGTTCCCTCTGGCAAGTCATCATCATACTTCCCCATATAGAAGAAACCTAAACAACGCTCTCCTTCTTCTAGATTGAAAAAAAGATGCATCTGGTCAATTATAGTTGGTGAACTCCAATAGGCTCCAATATTTAAGTTATGTGCAGTCAACCACATGTTTTGTACTGCCATTGCTGTAGCTGCAATTTCTTCCCATTCTGGAATACTTTCTTTAGGGTCGCGCTTCATACAAATAGCAATAATACATCCAGCCTTAAGAGGGTTGGTTTGGTATTTTAAATATTTAGTTTCTTTAAAATTTTCAACACTTATTTTATAGGTTTCAGAAAGAAAAGTAGCCAACTTTATTTTAGACTTATCTTGTAAAACTTTAAAACGCCAAGGTTCTGTTCTTCGGTGTGTTGGTGCCCAATTAGCCGCCTCTAAAATTGTTTCTATTTCTATTTTTGTTATAGGTTCTTGGTTGTATTGTACAGGAAATACAGCTCTACGTCCCTTAATAATTTCTGAAAGCATTTACGTTTATTTTTTCTGAAAAGTTACAAAACAAATATCTTTACAACAATTGTTTTTATCTAAAAAGAGTTTCTATGCTTCAAGCAGTTTTATTTGATATGGACGGTGTAATTGTAGACACCGAACCTTTACACAGAAAAGCATATTTTGCTATGTTTTCAGATTATGATTTAACTGTTTCTGAAGAGTTATATACTAGCTTCACAGGGCAATCTACTATAAACATTTGCAAAAAATTAGTTGCTCACTTTTCACTTTCTGAAGCTCCTGAAGCACTCGTAGATCGAAAAAGAAAACATTTTAAACACCTTTTTGAAAATGATGATTCGCTAACCTTGTTAAATGGGGTGTTAGAACTAATAAAAGACTATTACAAAAACGGACTTACTCTTGTATTAGCCTCTTCGGCATCGATGCCTAACATCAATAGGATTTTTGACCGTTTTTTCCTTAACCAGTATTTTGTAGCAAAACTTAGTGGTGCCGATTTAAAAGAAAGTAAACCTCATCCTGAAATTTTTATCAAAGCTGCAGAAGCCGCAAATACACCAAGGGAAAACTGTATGGTTATTGAAGATTCCACTAATGGAATAAAAGCAGCCAAAGACGCGGGTATTTATTGCGTGGGTTATAACAGTAAACACTCTACATTACAAGACTATAGTCTAGCAGATAAAGTTATTTCAAGTTTTGATGAAATAAAATACAGTAGTGCATATAAGCTCGTTTAATTTACTCCTTTTCTAACGGACCTTCCCAAAGCACTTGTTCTATCATCCATTTGTCTCCTTGCTTAGAAAGCAACACATAATCTGTACCCCACCAAGCAGTTACTTTTGCAGCTGCCGTAGTTTTACTTATGTCTAAAATTTCTACTTCTTTGGAGGCATCTTCTTTAGGAAATTTCTTTTTTTCCAACACTCCTTTTGAATAATTAACCGCTTCTTGAAAGGTCATATACCCCTGAGATTTATATTTTCCCGTTTCTTTATCTTTCCAAAAACCAAGTTTATTTAAACTAGGCTGTAGACTTCTTTTAATTTTTAAGGTATCGCCTTCATAAAACCCCTCTAGGTAATCCATACAGGCACTACGTACCTCATCTTTATCGATTGTTTCTTGAGCAAAAGCTCCAACAGTAACTAGACAAAATAGTAATAATAGATATTTCATAATATTAGATTTAATTGATTGATGTTTAAACTTTAAGTAATGCTTTAGTTATAAAACTAGTTACAATATTCCTATACTTTGTAGCCAATATATTTTTGAGAAAATAATACGTTAGCAATAAGTAGAAAAGCTATTGTTAATGTATACTTCATAGTAAGAAATTTTAAAACTAAAAGTAAATATAACTAAAAAATTAGTTTAAACTAATTTTTTAGTTCAAAAGAATGAAAAAAAAATAAAAATTTATTTGTCATAATAAAAAGGTAGTGTATATTTGCCGTCGCTATTAGCGATAATAGTAGACAAGCTTTTAAAGTCTTAAAAATAGTAGCACGGTCTGGTAGTTCAGTTGGTTAGAATACCTGCCTGTCACGCAGGGGGTCGCGAGTTCGAGTCTCGTCCAGACCGCAAGATTTCCTTCTTCAAGGAAACTTACAATGTTGTGTTGAGTCACCTAAATGTGGCTCGTGGTTTAGAAATAGACTGATGAGAAGCTTATCCAAATGGATGGGCTTTTTTTGTTTTAAGGAAGTTTACCCAAACTTTTGCCGTTCTACCAAATACGTAGTTAAAATCTTTTGGAATCCTTTATTAATGTCTGCTGGAACATATTTAATTCTATATTGTCCACACTTAAGTTCTAATTCAGTAAAATAAGCTTTTACTGCAGCCTCATAGTTTTCTTTAATGTTATCTGCATATAAGTTAACATGCTCTCCTGTCTCAACATCCACAAATCGTTTAGGGCGATTACTAAAGTCAAACTCTAATTCCTTTTTTGCATCGTAGGTATGAAACAACACCACTTCGTGTTTGTTGTATTTTAAATGCTGCAATACTTCAAAAAGCTTTTCTTCTTCGGTATCACTTTGAAACATATCGGTAAAAAGAAAAACAAGTGATCTTCTTTTTAACTTTTCAGCAATTAGGTGTAAATGGGTATAAGTTTTTGTGGTTGTTTGTGATTTATTTTTTGAAAGTGCCAGATTTAATTGATTTAACAACATTTGGTGATGGCGTTCACTCCCCTTTTCATTAGTATAAAACTCATATGTGTCACTATACACACTAAGACCAACTGCATCACGTTGCCGTTTTAGTAAATTCATTATTGCGGCACTCGCTAATACCGAAAAAGCTATTTTGTTAATTTTTTCTAATGAATACTCCTTATGTTTGGGATAGTGCATCGAGCTACTATTATCGATAATTAAATGACAACGTAGATTGGTTTCTTCTTCGTAACGTTTCGTGTAGAGTTTATCTGTTTTTGCAAAAAGTTTCCAATCTATATGCTTAGTACTTTCTCCATTGTTGTAAATTTTGTGCTCTGCAAATTCTGCCGAAAATCCATGAAAGGGACTTTTATGCATCCCAGAAATAAACCCTTCTACCACTTGGGTAGCGAGTAATTCTAAATTTTTAAATCCAGTAATTTGGTTTATTTGCTTTTCTATATCCATACTCTAAAAACAAAAAACGAAAGTAAAAACATAAACGCTTACTTTCGTTTTTCTATTTTTCTACTTTTTATAGAATACCATCTACAATTCCGTAGGCTACACTTTCTTCTGCGTCCATCCAATGGTCACGATTAAAGTCTTTCATTATTTTATCAAAATCTTGCCCGCAGTTTTCTGCAAGAATTTTTGCGCTCAACTCTTTTGTTTTTAAAATTTCTTGAGCCGAAATTTCTATATCACTAGCTGGTCCTCGGGCTCCACCACTAGGCTGGTGTATCATTACTCTAGCATGAGGCTGTATAAATCTGCGCCCTTTCTCTCCAACACTCAATAAAATACTTCCCATAGAAGCTGCTAGGCCAGTACATATAGTGGAGACTGGACTCTTAATTTGTTTTATGGTATCGTACATAGAAAATCCAGATGTAACATATCCCCCTGGACTGTTTATATAAAGCTTTATTTCATCATGATTAATTGAATCTAAATACAACAACCTATCTACAACATGTCTAGCCGTTTTGTCTTCTACCATTCCCCATAAAAATATGGTTCTGTCATCTAATTGTTGACTCTCAATTCTATCTTGTACTTTTTGTTTTTTTTCTGAACTCATCTTTAATATCATTCAAGTTATATGTGATTACTAAAATAACAAAAGGCTTGACTACAAGCCAAACCTTTTCATTTTATTTTTCTATGTAAAAAGTATTATAAAAGTCCGTCTATTGCTTCAGCATAAACATTTTTTGCTGCAACACCTACTTGACGACCTACTAATTCCCCATTATTAAATACAAGTACTGTAGGGATGTTTCTCACTCCATACTTGGCTGCAAATTCTTGATTTGCATCTACATCTACCTTTCCAACAACTGCTTTCCCTTCGTAATCCTTACTTAATTCGTCAATAATTGGACCTACCATGCGGCAAGGACCACACCAAGCTGCCCAAAAGTCAACCACTACTGGTTTGTCACTATTTAATACTGTTTCTTCAAAAGTTGCGTCTGTTATTTCTAAAGCCATTTTGTTTTATTTTTTAATAATACACAAAAGTAGTCAAAATTTGTTCCAAACCTTACAATCAAAGTATTAGAAAGCTTGATAGTATTATTTATTATAATTATGCGAGCTACCATTAAAAACAATGTCACCGGGCTATTCGCTGTATCTTTTAGTCAAAGACCTTTCGACTGCGCTCAAGGAGACAAAAAGGATGCCGCTACTATCCCTGCCCGAAACGTAACCTTAATTCAATTTATATTTTACATTTTGCTCATTTAATTCATCCAATAGCTCCTTGCAAATATTAATTTTGGTCTTTCGGCTAGGCATACTCAATTTCACTTTGTTTTCAACTTCGTAAATAGTAAAGTGTAGTTGTTTATCGCCCTTGTAAGTTTTAAAGAGGTCTTTTAAGTCTTCCACAGTAGTATTAGCAAGTTTTTCAATTGGTATCTGTAAGGTGAGCTTTCTTGCTTGGTTATCCATTACATCATGCAACAACTGCATATGGTTATATTGCAACCTTGGGTCTCCTTTTTTTCCAGTATCTCTATTTACCCATCCTTCTTTTACAAATACCCGTCCATAAACAAAGTTGTTGGGGATTAAAAAGTGTCTCCACTTTAAATACTCTTCCCCAAAAATTTTAAACTCATAACTATCTTCATAATCTTCAACAGTAAAAATAGCCCAGCCTTTTCCTGCTTTAGACTCCCTATGTTGAACATCACTTACAATCCCACCAAAACATAACTCTCTATTTACAAACTTCTCTAATTCATTAAAGTCTGCCACTTTACAGTTTGTAAAGTTTTTCATTTCAATTTTAAAGTCATCAAGGGGATGGCCAGAAATATAAACTCCAACTACTTCTTTTTCAAGTTTTAGCTTTTTCATTGTGCCCCACTCTTCGCAAGGAGGAACTTCTGGTTCTGGAATTTGCACCTCACTTGCATCTCCAAACAAACTTACTTGTGACGAGTTTTGTGTTTCTTGGTATTTTGAAGCATATCGCAATACTTTTTCAAGAAACATAACACCATCACCTTCGTCATGTAAGTACTGTGCTCTATGTGTATCAAAGCTATCAAAACCACCTGCAAGTGCTAAGTTTTCAAATGCTTTTTTATTTGCTGAGCGCAGGTCTATTCGCTTTGCTAAATCAAATATTGATCTATATTTTCCATCTTTTCTATGCTCTACAATAGTTGCAACAGCATTTCCTCCTACACCTTTTATTGCCCCCATTCCAAAACGAATTGCCCCTTTATCATTTACAGTAAATTTATAAAACGATTCGTTTACATCTGGCCCTAAAACCTCAACACCCATACGTTTACATTCTTCCATAAAGAAAGTAACTTGTTTAATATCGTTCATATTATTTGATAGAACAGCCGCCATGTACTCTGCAGGATAATGTGCTTTTAAATAAGCAGTCTGGTAAGCAATCCAAGCATAGCAAGTTGAGTGTGACTTGTTAAATGCATAACTCGCAAACGCTTCCCAGTCTTTCCATATTTTTTCTAACTTTTCAGAATCATGACCTTTGGCAGCAGCTTGCTCGATAAATTGAGGTTTCATTTTATCAAGTACTGCTTTTTGTTTTTTTCCCATTGCTTTACGCAACACATCTGCTTCACCTTTAGTAAAGCCAGCTAGTTTTTGAGATAACAACATCACTTGCTCTTGATATACCGTAATACCATAAGTTTCTTTAAGGTATTCTTCCATCGCTGGGAGGTCGTAGTCTATATCTTCCTCTCCATTTTTTCGCTTAATAAAACTAGGGATATACTCTAAAGGACCTGGTCTATAAAGAGCATTCATCGCTATTAAATCTGCAAAAACCGTGGGTTTTAATTCCTTCATATACTTCTGCATTCCTGCAGATTCATATTGAAATATCCCAACTGTCTCTCCTCTTTGAAACAATGCGTATGTTTCTTCATCATCTAGAGGAAAAGCATCAGGATCTAAGTCAATATTGTGTTTATGTTTTACAAGCTTTACTGTATCCTTAATAAGGGTAAGCGTTTTAAGCCCTAAAAAATCCATTTTTAATAGCCCTGCACTTTCTACAACAGAGTTGTCAAACTGGGTAACATATAGGTCACTATCCTTTGCTGTGGCAACAGGGACAAAATTGGTAATATCATCTGGCGTAATAATTACACCGCAAGCATGTATTCCAGTATTACGTACTGACCCTTCTAGTATTTTTGCTTGATTTATGGTTTGTGCTTCCAAGTCTTCACCCTCACTTAAGTTTAAAAGCTCGTTTACTTTTGGCAGTTCATCACTTCTAAATTTACCACGAAGTTCTTGATCACTTAATCCAAAAATTTTATTGAGCTTAGTCATATTTGGAATAAGTTTAGCAATCCTATCGGCATCATTTAAGGGCAAATCTAACACTCTAGCTGTATCTCGAATAGAGGATTTAGCTGCCATAGTACCATAGGTAATTATTTGAGCTACTTGATTGCTTCCGTACTTTTCAATTACATAATCCATTACTTTGCTTCTACCTTCATCATCAAAATCGATATCAATATCTGGCATACTAACACGGTCTGGATTTAAAAATCGCTCAAAAAGCAAATCGTATTCAATAGGGTCTATATTAGTAATCCCTAAGCAATATGCAACAGCACTTCCTGCAGCAGAACCACGTCCAGGTCCTACTGAAACTCCCATCTTACGGGCTTCTGCAATAAAGTCTTGCACAATTAAAAAGTAGCCCGGGTATCCTGTATTGGCAATAACTTCGAGTTCAAAGTCAAGACGTTGCTTAATGTCTTCGGTAATCTCTGTATAGCGCTTTTCTGCTCCTTTATAGGTAAGATGTTTTAAATAGGCATTCTCCCCTCTCTTTCCACCATCGGCATCTTCCGGGTTTAAAAATTCTTCAGGAATTGAAAAATTAGGTAGTAATACTTTACGAGCTAATGTAAAAGGATCAATCTTTGAGACAACTTCAGCAATATTTTCTATAGCTTCTGGTAAATCTGCAAAGAGCGTTTTCATTTCCTCTTGTGATTTAAAATAGTATTCTTGATTAGGAAGTCCATAGCGATAACCTCTCCCTCTCCCTATAGGTGTTGCTTGTTTCTCACCATCTTTTACACAAAGTAAAATATCATGCGCATTTGCATCTTCTTTATCTATATAATAGGTGTTATTACATGCAACTATTTTTATTTCAAACTTTTTTGCGAGGTCAACAAGAACTGTATTTACTCTTCTTTCATCTTCTTGTTCATGACGCATGATTTCCATGTATAAATCATCACCAAAATGTTCTTTCCACCATACTAAGGCCTCTTCTGCTTGTTTCTCACCAATATTTAAAACTTTGCTTGCTATTTCCCCATACAAACTACCTGTTAAAACAATAATATCTTCTTTATACTGCTCAATTACTTTTTTATCGATTCGCGGAACATAGTAAAACCCATCTGTATAAGCAATAGAAGACATTTTTGCTAGGTTATGATACCCATTTTTGTTCTTAGCAAGAAATACCATTTGATAGCCATTGTCCTTATGCGATTTATTTGTGTGGTCTTCACAAACAAAGAACTCACAACCAACAATAGCTTTAATAGATTTCTCTTTTTCTTCTTCAGCAAGGGATGCGTTGTAATTATTAACAGCTCTTACAAAATGAAATGCTCCCATCATGTTCCCACTATCTGTTAATGCAACTGCAGGCATATTATACTTTACAGCAGCATTTACTAAATCTTGGGTTGATGATGTGGATTGCAGGATTGAAAATTGAGAATGGTTATGTAGATGCGCAAAAGGTGCTTCTTGCAGTATCTCTATATTATCTTGTTTCTCCTCTTTTGAAAGTTCTTGCGCTTCTTGAGCTGCCTCAAAAGATTTTCTAATTTTTTCTGAAGCTGCTTTTAAGTTAATATGTTCTAACCCTATTAGTTCAATTTCGTTAGGGTTATTTTCTCTAAACTTTTCGAAATAGTCAGGTTGAACATCTAGCTCTTGAGCAGTAAAAATATTCCTTCGAACTAACTCAAGAAAGCAGCGTGTGGTTGCTTCAACATCTGCAGTAGCATTGTGGGCTTCAGCAAAGGGCTGTTTAAATAAAAACTCATGTAACTCAGTAAGTGTTGGTAGTTTAAACCTACCACCTCTACCCCCTGGTAATTGACATAATTGTGCAGTAGTTTCGGTACAAGTATCTAAAACAGGTAATGAGGGCAATGAATTTTCAAGTCCTAACCTATGAAACTCTGTTCCCATTATATTGACATCGAAACCAACATTTTGCCCTACTATAAATTTGGTTTTAGAGAGCGCTTCTTTAAAGGCAACTGCAACTTCTCTCAAAGATATTCCTTGTTGTTCAGCCAACTCAGTAGAGATACCATGAATTTTTTCGGCGTCATAAGGTATATTAAAACCTTCTGGTTTTACAAGGTAGTCTTGATGCTCAATAACATTACCCATGTTATCATGTAATTGCCAAGCAATCTGGATACATCTAGGCCAGTTATCTGTATCTGTTACAGGAGCATCCCAACGTTTAGGAAGACCCGTTGTTTCGGTATCAAAAATTAAGTACATGTAATAGAATTAGAATGCCAGAAAAGGTGGCAAAGCTTACCTAGTAAAAGTAAAAAAACACAACTATACAAGGAAGTAAAGTTGTTAAGAGTTGTTAACTATTGCTATGCTAACTTTTTTAATAAACTACGTTGAATTGTCCTAGAGAAATAGATTTAGAATCTGTTTCAAAGGCAAAAGTCCCCTTTATTTCATTTGTAGCTGTATCATGCTCTAAGACAATGATTGTTCCGCTATTAGCAGATTCGGTTATAGTACCATCTGCATAAGTTGCAGTAAAACCAGTCATGGGTAATGAGTAATTAGCAGGAGTTACATCATTTGGGACACTTATTGTAATATTAATATTACTAGTAGAAGCAAGAATAACAATGGAGTTTCCTGTATCTACTGCAGAAACAGTAAAAGGATTAAAAGTAACCCCGTCTATATCTGCAACAAACGAGCCTGCATTAACAGTATCGTCGTCATCTTCACCATTACCAAAAGGGACTTCAAAGAAGAAGCCTTTATCTACAAATATTGTATCAATCCCAGGTCTAACCGCCATAAATTTAAAATCACCATAAGCAAGACCAGACTCAACTGTTGAAGGCGACCTCAACACAATTTCTCCAGAGCCTAACGGGTCTGTAGAATATACGTTTCCATTTTTATCTTCAAAGGTGGCATAATTTGAAGAATTACCTCCTAATTGATACGTTGTTCTTCTAAACTCTCTAAGACGAAGTGTCATTGTTTCAACACCGTTAATTCCTTGAATTAAAAAACTTCCGTCTTCATTGAGTGTTCCTCTTGAATCATTTGCTCTAAAAAATTCTTCATTAATAGACCCTTGCATAGCAGGAGTATTGTCTTGAATATTCTCTTCACAGGAAGTAAAGACAGTAACTAAAAGTAGGAGCGTAATTATCTGTTTCATAGTGACTGGGGATCAACTGTTAATTCACAAATGTAAAAGAAAAATTGTAATCTTTGTAATTTCAATTAAAAAAATATAGTATCTTTGCGCCCTCCTTAAACGGAATAATAATAAATAAATTATAACCAAGGTCGGGAACCTTTAAAATTAATTGATATGCCCGTAAAGATTAGATTACAAAGACACGGTAAGAAAGGAAAGCCTTATTACTGGATAGTAGCCGCAGATAGTCGTGCTAAAAGAGATGGTAAATACTTAGACAAAATAGGTAGCTACAATCCAAATGTTAACCCAGCAAAAATAGAACTTGATATTGATGGTGCTGTAAAGTGGCTACAAAATGGAGCACAGCCTACAGATACTGCTAGAGCTATTTTATCTTACAAAGGAGCTATGCTAAAGCATCACCTTGCAGGAGGAATTGCAAAAGGAGCATTAACCGAAGAACAAGCAGAAGAAAAATTCAATGCTTGGGTTGAAGAAAAAGCTAAGAAAGTAGCAGCAAAAGAGTCTAAATTATCTGATGCGAAGCAAAAAGCAAAAGAAGAAGCATTAGCGGCTGAAAAAGCTGTTAATGAAGCTAGAATTGCCGAAGCTACTCCTGAAGTTGAAGAAGCTGCTGCTGAAAGTGAAGCTACCGATGAAGTTTTAGAGAATGCAACTGAAGAAGCTCCAGCTGCTGAAGCTGCAAAAGAAGAAGAATAAATTTTATAACGATGCAAAAGAAGGACTGTTTCTTCGTTGGCAAAATCGTTAAAAAATATAGTTTTAAGGGAGAGTTACTTATCAAGCTTGATACTGATGACCCCGAACAATTTTTAGAAATGGAATCTGTTTTTGTGGAACAACACAAAAATCTGATTCCATTTTTTATTGAAACAAGTTCCCTTCACAAATCGTCACTTCTTAGGGTACAATTTGAAGAAGTAGAAAACGAAGCTGATGCAGATGCTCTACTAGGAAAAGAGTTGTATTTACCACTTCAGTTTTTACCTCCCCTAACTGGCAACAAATTTTACTACCATGAAATTATAGGTTTTACTGTAACAGATATCTCATTTGGAGAAGTGGGTACCATTATTGGTGTAAATGATAATACAGCACAGCATTTATTTGTTATCGAAAAAGATGAAAAAGAAATTCTTATCCCTATTAATGACGAATTTATTGTCAATCTTAACAGGAAATCTAAAGAAATAACGTTGCAAGTTCCTGAAGGATTGATTGAATTATATTTATAGATGTCACAATCCTTCAAATTCAAACAATTTATAATTCATCAAGACAAATGTGCCATGAAAATTGGCACAGATGGAGTGCTACTTGGTGCATGGACTCCTATTGCAAAGCATACAGATAGCATCCTAGATATTGGTGCCGGAACAGGTGTTATATCACTCCAAATGGCGCAACGCTGTGGTGCACAAACTATTGATGCCATTGAAATTGACGATCTTGCTCATGAACAATGTACTCAAAATTTTGAAGCGTCGCCTTGGACAGATAGACTGTTTTGTTATCATGCCTCTGTTCAGGAATTTGCAAGTGAAATTGATGAAAAGTATACCCTCATCATTTCAAACCCTCCTTTTTACAGAGATACTTTTAAAACTGAAAGTTTAAGTCGTGATACTGCGCGTTTTGAAGATGCATTGCCCTTTAAGCATTTACTTGTGTGCGCATCCCATCTTCTCGAAGACGATGGATGTTTTTCAGTAATAATTCCTAAAAAAGAAGAAGATCACTTTATTCAATTAGCTTCTGAAAGCAATCTTTACCCACTTAAAATTTGTCGCGTAAAAGGAAGACCTAGTGCCGAAATAAAAAGAAGTATGATTCTTTTTTCTTTTAAAAAACAAGCCCCACAAATTGAAACACTAGTAATTGAAACCGAAAGACATCAATACACTACTGAATATCAAAAAATAGTGTCCAATTTTTATTTGAAAATGTAGGTCATTCTCATTGCGATTTTTACATTTGTAAGACTTTCTAAAAAAATTAGCCATGAAGCCAGATCTATTTGAAGCTCCAGATTATTACAATATTGATGACTTACTAACCGAAGAACATAAACTTATACGAGATGCAGCACGTGCTTGGGTTAAAAGAGATGTTTCTCCTATTATAGAAGAAGCAGCTCAAAAAGCCGAATTTCCGAAATCTATTATTCCGGGATTGGCAGAAATTGGTGCTTTTGGACCTTATATCCCAACAGAGTACGGTGGTTCTGGATTAGATCAAATATCGTACGGTTTAATCATGCAGGAAATTGAGCGTGGAGATAGCGGAGTGCGTTCTACAGCTTCGGTTCAATCTTCGTTAGTTATGTATCCTATCTGGAAATATGGAACAGAAGAACAACGTAAAAAATACTTGCCAAAACTTGCTACAGGAGAATGGATGGGGTCTTTTGGACTTACAGAACCAGATCATGGAAGTAATCCTGGTGGCATGGTTACCAATTTTAAAGATATGGGAGACCATTATCTTTTAAATGGAGCCAAATTATGGATATCTAATTCTCCATTTTGTAATGTTGCCGTAGTCTGGGCAAAGAATGAAGAAGGACGTATTCACGGGCTTATTGTTGAAAGAGGCATGGAAGGTTTTAGTACTCCAGAAACGCATAATAAATGGTCACTACGTGCTAGTGCAACTGGAGAGCTTATATTTCAAGATGTAAAAGTGCCTAAAGAAAATTTACTCCCAAATAAATCAGGATTAGGAGCACCGCTTGGGTGTCTTGATTCTGCTAGGTTTGGTATTGCATGGGGAGCTATTGGAGCAGCTATGGATTGCTACGATACAGCATTACGTTACAGTAAAGAGAGAATTCAATTTGGGAAACCAATTGGAGCTTTTCAGTTACAACAAAAAAAACTAGCTGAAATGATTACCGAAATCACAAAAGCACAACTACTTGCACTACGTCTTGGGCAACTTAAAAATGAAGACAAAGCAACCTCTGCTCAAATATCTATGGCAAAGCGCAACAACGTAGAGATGGCAATAAACATTGCTCGTGAAGCTAGACAAATGCTTGGAGGAATGGGTATAACTGGAGAATACAGCATAATGCGTCACTCTATGAATCTAGAAAGTGTAATTACCTATGAAGGCACTCATGATATTCATTTACTTATAACAGGACTTGATATCACAGGCCTTAATGCTTTTAAGTAAATTGGCCCGGAACAAACTCACGGGGCATTCATGCGAAAAAACATTATAATTTTTAGGTATCCTCATAACTATCGAAACGGAGTATTAGTAAGCAATTAAAACTTGTTTTAAACTTATCTTAAAGGCTTTATCAAATTGGTAAAGCCTTTTTATTTTTGTAAAAAAATTCTATGATTTCCCAAATTGAAAGCAAGATAAAAGGATACCGAAATACACTCTTAGAACATCCCTTATATTCAGAAATTAAGACTCCACTAGACTTACAAACCTTTATGGAGTTTCATGTTTTTGCAGTATGGGATTTTATGTCTTTACTTAAGGCATTGCAACAAGGGCTTACTTGTACAACAGCACCCTGGAAACCCATTGGAAACCCAGAAACTCGTTATCTTATTAATGAAATTGTACTTGCAGAAGAAACCGACATAAATAAAGATGGAAAACGTCAAAGTCATTTTGAAATGTACTTAGATGCTATGAAAAAAGCAGAAGCAAGTACTTTAAAAATAGATAATTTACTTATCGCTATTGAAACTGAAAAAAACATCTTTAAAGCAATTGAAAAATCTAAGCTTCCAAAAGCTATTGTCACTTTTCTAAACTTTACATTCAATACCATAAAAAAAGGGAAAATGCACGAGATTGCAGCTGCTTTTACTTTTGGCAGAGAAGATTTAATCCCAGATATGTTTAGTGTTATAATTAAAAACATTCAAGAAAACTTTCCCGAAAAAGACTTGTCAAATTTTAAGTATTATTTTGACAGACATATTGAGCTGGATGGAGATGAACACGGACCCATGGCATTACAAATGGTAGAGCAACTTTGTGGAAATGACAGAAAAAAATGGAGGGAAGTAGAACATATTGTAGTAGCCTCATTACATGCAAGAGAACAATTATGGGATGGTATTCTAGACGAGTTATTAGAGCCAAAACCAATATAAAAATTAACCAAAGTTGTATCTTTATAAGCAAAGAAATGCTAGATGTCTTCAAAAACTAGAATTACAAATGCTTATAAAAATGCGAAACGCATTTCTTTTAATGATGCTTCTAAATTTATAGTATTTAGTGACTGCCATAGGGGAGACAATAGCTTCGCAGATGATTTTGCAAATAATCGTAATGTATATTTTCATGCTCTAAAACACTATTACAACTCTGGTTATACTTACTGTGAATTAGGGGATGGTGACGAACTTTGGGAAAATTTAGAATTCAAATCCATTCTTGAAGCACATAAAAATGTATTTGAAGTTTTACAGCTTTTCTTTAAAGAAGGAAGACTCTATAGGCTTCTTGGAAACCACGATATGGTGTATCGTAACCAAAAATATGTAGAGAAGCATTTGTACTCCTATTTTGACAAAGTTACTGGCAAAGACAAGCCACTATTTCCTAATGTTACTTTTAATGAAGGCCTTGTCTTAGAACATGAAGAAACAAAGCAGGAAATTTTTATGATGCATGGCCATCAAGCAGATTGGTGGAATTATAGAGGGTGGAAATTTAATAGATTTATGGTAAGGGCTTTGTGGCGACAGTTACAAATATTTGGCATTGGTGACCCTACAAGTCCAGCTAAGAATTTTAAAGAATTGATAAAAGTAGAACGACGTACTAAACGATGGATTATTGAAAACAAAAACACCTTTACAATTACAGGACATACACATAGACCCCGCTTTCCAGAACCAGGAGATATTGCTTATTTTAATGATGGTAGTTGTGTTCATCCTAGAAGCATTACAGGTCTAGAGATTGAAAAAGGAACTATTTCTCTAATAAAGTGGCAAATAGCCACTACCGAAAGTGGAACACTCAAAGTAATACGAGTACTTTTAGAAGGACCACAAAAAATAAGTGATTATAAAACAGAGTGATTATTCTTCTGGTGCAAGAGTAATTGACAACCCATCTAAGTTTTCAGAAATAAAAATTTGACAACCTAAGCGACTATTATTTTCTACATAAAAAGCTTCAGCAAGCATAGCATTTTCAGCATCACTTATTTCTGGCAATTCATGCTCACTTTCAATATAGCATTGGCATGATGCACACATTGCCATACCTCCACAAACTCCAATAGTTCCTTCTGATGCAAGCTCATAAGATTTTATGACCTCCATCAAATTCATATTCATATCTGTTGGAGCTTGAATAGTATGGTTATTTCCTTCTCTATCCTTAATATGTATAGTTATATCTTTCAAAAAACTATTCTATTTTCTTTATAACTGCTTTAGGTGCTTCTTTTTTACTTCCATCAAACCCTTCTACTCCGCCAACTGTAGTGTACTTCATAACGTATCTTTTGTCTGGAAATATACGTTGATAAGCACTTTGACACATTAACGTAGCTTCATGAAAACCACAAAGTATCAATTTTAATTTCCCAGGATATGTATTTACATCTCCGATGGCATAAATACCCGGTATATTTGTTTGGTAATCTAATGTATTATCTACCTTGATTGCATTTTTCTCAATCTCTAACCCCCAATCTGCGATAGGGCCTAGTTTTGGGGATAAACCGAATAATGGCACAAAATGATCACAAGCTAGATTAAAAGAAGTTGCTCCCCTTTTTATAGTAACTCCTTCTACTTTTCCTTCACCATAAATGTCTATCACATTAGCTGGAGTAATTAAACTAATCTTTCCTTCATTTTTTAGGTCTTGTACTTTTTCAACAGAATCTAAAGCCCCTCTAAACTCATTTCTTCTATGAATTAATGTTACTGAAGAAGCTACATCTGTTAAAAAAATACTCCAATCTAGTGCACTATCACCACCACCAGCTATTATAACGTCTTTACCTCTGTATACTTCAGGGTCTCTAATAATGTATTCGACCCCTTTATCTTCATAGGCAGCGATAGTTGAAATGGGTGGTTTTCTAGGTTCAAAACTGCCAAGGCCACCAGCAATAGCAATTACTGGAGCGTGATGCTTTGTTCCTTTATTAGTAGTGACTATGAAGCTTCCATCCTCTTGTTTATCTATAGTTTGTGCACGTTCTCCCAAAGTAAATCCAGGTTGAAAAGGCTCAATTTGCCTCATCAAATTGGCAACCAAATCTCCAGCTAAAATTTCTGGAAAAGCTGGAATATCGTAAATAGGTTTTTTTGGGTAAATTTCGCTGCATTGCCCCCCTGGTTGCGGAAGTGCATCTATTAGGTGGCATTTTAGTTTTAATAGTCCAGCTTCAAAAACAGTAAAAAGACCTGTTGGTCCTGCTCCAATTATCAAGATGTCTGTGGTAATCATAAACTATGCTTCAACATTAATTACATTTTCAACCTGTGGTGCATGTTTTTTTATGGTCATTTCTACACCACTTTTTAGAGTCATTTGGTTTACTGAACAACCCACGCAAGCCCCTTCAAGTTGTACTTTTACGGTAGTTCCACCATCTTCAATGGCTAATAGTGAAATATCGCCTCCATCGCTTTGAAGAAATGGGCGGATTTCATCGAGAGCAATCTCTACTTTAGTTTGTAATTCTTGTGCTGTCATATTATTTTTTTACTGCGCTACAACCTGCCATAGTTGTTATTTTTATAGCTTCGGTAGGAGGTAATGTTTCATTTCTTTTTACAGTTTCAGAAACAACATTTTTTGTAATTTCTTCAAAAGCTATTTCTGTTGCGGTAGCAGTTTGCATAGCTGCAGGTCTTCCTGCATCTCCTGCTTCTCGTATGCTTTGTACGAGGGGCACCTCTCCTAAGAATGGTACTTGTAAGTCTTCAGCAAGATGTTT
Organism: Patiriisocius hiemis; assembly: GCF_031846325.1. Lineage (NCBI taxonomy): Bacteria > Pseudomonadati > Bacteroidota > Flavobacteriia > Flavobacteriales > Flavobacteriaceae > Patiriisocius > Patiriisocius hiemis. The sequence goes on from NZ_JAVRHZ010000006.1 coordinate 48,194, forward strand.
TGCGCCCTCCTTCCCAAAAATGTAATATTTATTCTCTGGCAATTCTTCTGGTGTAAAATATGCCATATTTTCAATAATCCCTAAAACAGGAACGTCAATGTTTTCTTGTTGAAACATTGCAACTCCTTTTCTAGCATCTGATAGTGCTACCGTTTGCGGGGTACTTACAATAACAGACCCTGTGATGGGTAGAGATTGCATAATACTTAGATGTATATCTCCTGTACCTGGCGGTAAATCCAAAAGCATAAAATCAAGTTCTCCCCAAGCAGCATCAAATATTAATTGGTTTAATGCTTTGGCAGCCATGGGACCTCTCCAGATTACTGCTTGATTAGGTTGAGTAAAGAACCCTATGGAAAGTACTTTTACTCCATAGCTTTCAATAGGCTTCATTTTACTTTTTCCATCTATGTTTACTGAAAGAGGGCGTTCTTGAGCCACGTCAAACATTATTGGAATGGAAGGACCATATATATCTGCATCCAGGATACCAACTTTAAAGCCCATTTTGGATAGTGTTACTGCTACATTTGCAGTTACTGTAGATTTCCCTACACCTCCTTTTCCAGAAGCTACGGCAATTATATTTTTAATTCCAGGGATTGGCTTCCCTTTAATTAAGTTAGGGTTTTTTGGCTTTGCAGGAGCTTCTACTTTTATGTTAACCTGCACTTTTGCCTCTTTATCTATATTTTTATGTATTGTCTCTACAATATCTTTTTCTGCTCGCTTTTTTATATGCATAGCTGGAGTTGACATTGTTATATCTACCACCACCTCATCTGCAAAGGTCATGACATTAGTAACGGCGCCACTTTCCACCATGTTTTTTCCTTCACCAGCAATGGTAATAGTCTCTAGAGACTTAAGAATTTCTTGCTTGTTTAACTTCATAAATCAATAACCAATATTAAGAATGATTCTAAAGTACAAATATACGAGTTAGCACTTTGATTTTAAAGCAAGTTGATTGAAATGATTTATTGTGCAATAAGTCTACTGAAGATTTAAAAAAAGTGTTGTCATAACTCTTTCATAGGGTCCCAAAAAAGTGTATCAAAATTTTGAATTTGGTTTTCAAAAACCTCTACATCTTCGGACTCTAGCAATTGCTGCATTAAGTTTGTTCCATTAAAATGGTGTTTTCCTGTAAGTAACCCTTTTCTATTAACTACTCTATGTGCTGGAACATCAGGATCTTTACCAGAAGCATTCATAGCCCAACCAACCATACGAGCACTTCCGGGAGCCCCTAGGTATTTTGCTATAGCACCATAACTAGTTACCCTTCCATGAGGAATTAGTTTTGCAACTTCATGAACTTTCTTAAAAAAACCACTAGACATCCTGAAAAATTTTGAATGCAGTAATCACAGATATAATAGCGGTAATGGCGCCTATTATATAATTCATATTCCATTTTGAAGGACCACGTTCTTCTTTTCTCTTAAAAAACTGAACATAGATTGCAAGCATTGTAAATGTTCCAAACACTGATGCTATTACAGCTATCCATAAGTGAGGTTGCGTAAACTTAAACCAACCAAAGCCAGCAAAAGTAATGCTAATGTATACCCAATACGGAAGAGGAAGTACATTGAGCGCTGCTAGTAAAATACCTGAAAAAATTCTATTAGTAGTAGATTTATTTACATCTTTAGGAACTTGTCTTCTGGTATCTTTGGCTATAAAAAAAAAGTAAATAGTAATACAAATAAATATACCTAAAGCAACTTGTTGTAGCAACCCTACAATTTCTGGATGCATATCAAGATATCTAGCAAAAACTAAGGCTAAAAAAGTCTGAATAAAAACTGTTATACAAACTCCTACTGAAAAAAGAAGCCCTTTCTTTCGTCCTTCTTTCATACTAATTTTTGCAGCAGACATGTTGAGTAATCCTGGTGGAATAACACCTATTAACGCTGCAATATAACCAATACAAAAGTTGAGTAGTAAGGACATGAAGGTTGATTACTAGCTAAATATACAGAAATTATCTAGAACGAAATGAGAACTTTACGTATGTAATTTTCTTGTCAACCTCTAAGTATTGGCTTTCGTAATAGGTTTGTATGGAAGTTACTTCTTCTGGAGAATGGTCATTTCCATATACATCGTGGTGTGCGTACTCAATAGGTTCATTAAGTCCATGTAGTAACCCTAATGTGTAACCATGCATAAACTCACTATCGGTTTTAAGGTTAACAAAACCATCAGGCTTTAAAATAGTTTTATACTTTTTTAAAAAATCTTGATTGGTTAACCTATGTTTTGTGCGTGTGTATTTAATTTGTGGGTCAGGAAAAGTAATCCAAATTTCATCAACTTCATTTTCATCAAATAAGTGGTCTATTAATTCAATTTGAGTACGAAGAAAACCAACATTTTCAAGATTTTCTTCAAGTGCAGTTTTTGCGCCTCTCCAAAATCGAGCTCCTTTAATATCTATACCTAGGAAGTTTTTATTAGGATATTTTCTGGCTAAGTTAACAGAGTACTCCCCCTTACCACAGCCCAGTTCTAAAACGATAGGGTTTTCATTTTTAAAAAAATTTGCTCTCCAATTGCCTTTTAATCTTAAACTATTTGAAAACACTTCTTCTCGCGTAGGTTGTACTACATTCTTAAAAGAATCGTTTTCTTTAAATCGTTTTAATTTATTTTTACTCCCCACAAATGTGACTATTTAATATTAGATAACTATTTGGTAAAATTACGGAAATAGTCTTCGGAAATTATAATCTATACCTTTGTTTTTATGACTTCCCAAAAAACCATACTAGTTGCACCATTACATTGGGGCTTAGGTCATGCTACTCGTTGTATTCCTATCATTAAAGGCTTACTATTTCATAATTACAATGTTATTATTGCAAGTGACGGTGGAGCACTTTTATTATTGAAAAAAGAATTTCCTGAACTTGAAAGCATAGAATTACCGCCCTATAATATTACATACCCTAAAAACGGAGTAAACTTTAAATGGAAAATATTAGTTAAACTTCCGCATATTCAAAAAACTATTAGCGAAGAAAAAAATGTAATTAAAAAGCTTGTTGCTGAAGGTCGCATTCATGGAATTATAAGTGATAATAGATTAGGAGTTAGGAATAAAAAAATACCCTCGATATTTATAACACATCAATTAAAGGTGCTTTCTGGTACTACAACAAAGTTTACTAGTTTCATGCACCAAAAAGTAATTAAAAAGTTTACTGAATGTTGGGTGCCAGACGTAGATGATGTCATTAATCTAAGTGGAAAACTTGGACACCTACAGAATCCAAAATTTCCAATAAAATATATAGGCCCTTTAAGTAGAATGCAAGCTAAAAAGATGGATAGTAAATATGACATTCTTATTTTACTATCTGGGCCTGAACCTCAACGCACAATGCTTGAAGAAAAATTAATAGGCACATTATTTGGGAGTAGAAAAAAAATAATTCTTGTTCAAGGTGTACTAGAGGAAAAACAAACAAAAACTGTAAAAGGCAACATCACAATTATTAATTTTTTACTTAGCAATGATTTAGAACAAACTATAAACGAGAGTAAACTTGTAATTTCAAGATCGGGTTACACTACCATTATGGATCTAGCAGCAATGGGTAAAAAAGCCTTTTTTATCCCTACTCCTGGTCAATACGAACAGGAATATCTTGCCAAAAAGTTAAAAGAACAAGGAATTGCTCCTTCTTGTAAACAACATAAGTTTTCAGAAAAAAAATTAAAAAAAATAATTGCCTACAAAGGCCTAGGTGAATTATCTAAAAGGCAAGACTTCAAAAAACTATTCAGACTTTTCGAGAGTGAATGAAAACTCTGAACCGACTCCTAGTTGACTTTCAACGTAAATTTTTTCATTATGAGCTTCCACAATATGTTTAACTATTGAAAGTCCCAGGCCACTACCCCCTTCTTTTCTAGAGCCACTTTTATCAACTCTGTAAAAACGTTCAAACAATCTAGAAATATTTTCTTCTGCAATTCCTTCTCCATTATCTGTAACTCGAACAATTACTTTGTTTTTTATTAAGTCTTCAATACTAACTTCAATAGTACCGTCCTCTTTTCCGTATTTAACTGAATTTACTACTAAATTAGTTAGCACTTGCTGGATACGCTCTCTATCTGCATGGACAAAAATGCTATCCTCATAATCTTTATCAAAAGTTAGCGTAATGTTTTTCTTTGCAGCCTTCATTTCAATAAGATCAAATACATTTTGGACTAATTCTATAATATTAAAATCTTCTTCATTTAAGTTAAGATCACCTACTTCAAGCTTGGTAATCATATCAAGATCCTTTATAATATAAATTAATCGCTCTACTCCTTTATTTGCTCGTTGAAGATATTTTTTTCTTAAAGATTTATCTTTCATAGCACCATCCAAAAGCGTTAAAATATAACCTTGAACAGTAAAAAGTGGTGTTTTTAACTCATGTGAAACATTACCAATAAACTCTTTACGGTAATTCTCTCTAATTTTTAAAGCTTCTATCTCAAGTTTTTTATTTTCGGCAAAGCGCTCTACTTCTTTTGTAAGCGTATCCATATCTGTAGTTATTCGAGAGCTTAAATTAGAGGACTCTAATAAGTTTACATCGTCATAAATTTTCTGAACTCTTTTATAAACAAAGCGTTGGACTCTGTACTGGATGATAAAAAAACAAAAAACATAACATAATACAGCAAATCCAACTAAAAGCCACCAGTTGAGGGAGGCTTGAAAATAAAAAAAAACACTCATGGCGAGTGTTAAAAGTATAGTTATCGCAGAAGATGTATAACCCGCAAAACGGTATGTTTTTTTATAGTTTATATTCATTAAACAACAAACTTATATCCAACTCCTTTTACAGTTTTAAATTTCTCATCTCCTATTTTTTCTCTAAGCTTTCTTATGTGGACATCTATTGTTCTCCCACCAACTACAACTTCATTGCCCCATACATTGTCCAAAATATCTTCTCTTTTAAATACTTTTCCAGGTTTAGATGCTAAAAGAGCAAGTAGCTCAAATTCTTTTCTAGGCAAAACCATTTCTTTTTTACCTTTTATAATTTTGTACTCCTCTCTATTAATTACGAGGTTTCCAAGTTTAATATTGGCTGTTTCTTCTAAAGGTTCCTTAAACCTTCTTAAAAGCGCCTTTACTTTACTTACTAATACCTTTGGCTTTACAGGTTTAGTTATATAATCGTCTGCACCTGCGTCAAAACCTGCAACTTGAGAATAATCTTCACCTCTTGCTGTTAAAAAGGTGATAACAGTTTCAGATAAGTCTGGGATTGCTCTTAGTTTTTCACAAGCTTCAATACCATCCATTTCTGGCATCATCACATCAAGAATAATAAGATGTGGTTTTAATTTTTTAGCTATTGAGATCGCTTCAATTCCATTTTCAGCAGTAGTTACTTTGTATCCTTCTGAAGTTAGGTTGTAGCCTACAATTTCAAGGATATCAGGCTCATCATCAACTAGTAATATTTTGGTGTCTTTCTTTTTCATATTTGGAAAGTATTAGCCATTTTGTTGTGTTACAAATATAATATTAAATCAACTTTAAATATTGTTACTAAACTAGAATTGTTAACCCTCTAGTAACATAATAGCCCACAAAATACAACAGCTTAACTTAGTGAATGTTACCATATCGTTAAACTGTTGATAAAAGACTTAACCGTAGTAAAAAAAGCCCATTTGTTTACGTATATTTGCCCTGCAAAAAATTTAAATTAATTAGAATGAAAAAAATTACACTTTTACTAGCACTTTTAACTGCTAGCTTTTCTTTTGGTCAAATTGTTATCAATGAGGTTGATGCAGACCAAACTAGTACTGATACAACAGAATTTATTGAACTACTTTCTGATACTCCAAATTTTAACCTTAACGGGTATATAGTTGTTTTATATAATGGTTCAAGTGATGAGAGTTATACTACTGTAGACTTATCTGGATTTACAACAGATGGAAACGGATATTTAATTATAGGTAGTGATGCTGTACCTGGTGTTGATATCCCTTTAGGACCTGACAACACTATACAAAATGGAGCAGATGCTATAGCAATTTATCAAGACAATGCAGCAAATTTTCCAAACGGTACGCCAGTAACAAACACAAATTTAATTGATGCGTTAGTTTATGGAACTGGAGATCCTGATGATACAGATCTTTTAACAGCTCTTGGTGAAACTGTTCAGTATGACGAAAATGCAAACGGTATGAAGGATACTGAATCTATTCAGAGAAACCCTGCAGATGGAACGTATTGTGTTGGACTTCCTACCTTAAGAGCAACAAATATTAACTGCTCTACAGTTTGTGCACTAAGTGTTTTTGTAGACGATGTAACTTGTGATGCTGTAACAGCAGGAACAGATACCTATACTACAACGTTAAACTTTACAGGTGGTGGTACAGAAACTTATACAATTGTGACTACTGCGGGTACTGTCTCTGGTGACAATCCTTCAAGTACAGCTTCTGGTTCTATTATCATTTCTGGAGTTAACGAAGGAACAGATTTTACATACACTATAACAAGTGCACTATGTAATATTTCAAATACTATTACATCTCCAGCATGTGATCCAGGAACTAACGTAGCAGATATAGCAACGTTAAGAGGCTCTCTTGAAGGTGAAGTTTACACATTAACTGGTGAAGCTATTTTAACATTCCAGCAAGATTTTAGAAATCAAAAGTTTATTGAAGATGCAACTGGTGCTATTTTAATAGACGATAGTGGAGAAAACATAACAACATCTTATGAGCTTGGTGATGGTATTTCAGGAATTACAGGTACTCTTAGTTCATTTAACGGAATGTTACAGTTTGTACCAACACTAGACCCTGGTACTCCTTCTTCTACAGGAAATCAAATTGATCCTCAAGTTGTAAGTATGGCAGATCTAACTGCTAACCCTGGTAACTACGAGTCTGAGTTAGTTCAAATTCAACAAGAGGTAACTATTGATAACTCAGCTAGCTCTACATGGGATGTAGGAACTGTTTATCCATTAACAAATGCTGGAGGAAGCTTTAATTTCCGTACTACTTTCTTTGATGTTAACTACATAGGAAGTGATGTTCCTGCAAACGCAGTTTTAATAACTGGTATTATTACTGAAAGAGAAGATGACGGTGGTTACTACATCACATCAAGAAATGCAGACGAAGCTAGTAGTGATGTTACTTTAGGAGTTGATAATGTAAACACTATAGGATTTACTATGTACCCTAACCCAACAAACCAAGGGTTTGTAAATATTGAGTCTACTTCAACAACAGGAGAAATCCAAGTAGCTGTTTACAATGTAATTGGAAAACAAGTAATTAATACTTCTATCATAAACAGATTAGATGTATCTGCTTTAACAAGCGGTATTTACTTAGTAAAAATTACACAAGAAAATGCTTCAGTAACTAAAAAGTTGGTTATTAAGTAATTTTTTAAAACATATTTTTTAAAAGCCTCTTTTTTTAAAGAGGCTTTTTTATTTGCTTATTTTTGAATGAATTTTTTTCAGAAAAAATCTTCATGCTACCAAACTCTATATTTGAAATCACTACTGAAGCTCAATTTACAGCCGCAGCTATAGAGACATTTCAATTTCAGTATAAAAATGTAGTAGCTTACAGAACCTTTTGTGACTTTTTAAACATCAACCCTTCAAGCGTAAAAAACATTAAGGACATACCTTTTTTACCTATTCAGTTTTTTAAAAGTCATAACGTAATTTCTTCTTCAGAAAAACCGAAAATCACTTTTACAAGTAGTGGAACAACAGGAAGTATTACTAGCAATCATCATGTAGCATCTACGACATTATATGAAACTAGTTTTCTAAAAGGGTTTACTAACACCTATGGTAATATTAAGGATTATGTTATTCTAGCCTTATTACCCTCCTATCTAGAAAGAGAAGGCTCTTCTTTAATTTATATGGTTGACCGTTTGATAAAAGAAACTCACTCAAATGACAGCGGTTTTTATCTTAACAACTTAGATAAATTACTTTTAAAAATTAAATCCCTTGAAGCCTGCAATAAAAAAACAATTTTATTAGGGGTCTCCTACGCATTACTAGATGTTATAGAGAAACAAAAGTTACAATTAAAGAATACTATAGTAATGGAAACAGGAGGCATGAAAGGAAAACGAAAAGAAATGATAAAAGAAGAACTCCATACAATTTTAAAAGAAGGGTTTGGAGTTAATAAAATACATAGTGAATATGGGATGACAGAACTACTCTCTCAAGCCTATTCCAAAGGTGACGGAGTTTACAATTGTCCACCGTGGATGAAGGTGTTAACACGTGACACAGAAGATGCCTTAACCTATGTAGAAAATAAGACTGGAGGACTAAATGTAATTGATCTTGCTAATTACTATTCTTGCTCTTTTATAGCTACTCAAGATTTAGGAAAATTACACCATGATGGTAGTTTTAAAATTTTGGGTAGATTTGATGATAGCGATATACGCGGTTGCAACTTACTAGTCTTATGACAAAAGCTCCTATCAAAGAAAAAAACGGATGCTTGTGGTTTATACTCACAGGCATATTTAGTTTGGTTGGGTTTGTTTTTATTCACTCCATTTTAAATTTTTCTACATACATATCGCTTGCCATTGCCGTTTTTTTATCTGTGCTATTTGTTAATATTCTTTCTAGCGGACTCTATAAAAAAGCAATGTTTAGAAATGGAATAATTATCCTATTTCTGCTTTTTGGTTTTAAAGTGTTTTTCAGTTTTTTAGGATCACTTTTTCCAGCTTTTGAAGAAACAAATCATACATTTTCTGAAACAGAAGGAGTAAAAAAAGTATACTACCTTGAAGAAAACGATTCTGTTCCTGTATATCAAAGCAATAGAATATGGAAAGACAACTACGGGAATAATTATAATGGAACATTAACCATACGAGAAAGAGATTTTTTAAGGTTACAAGGAAACACCTCAAAATACGATTACACAAAAACCAAAAACTTTTGGGGAGGTTTGTACGATTATATTGACTATACCGAAACTCCAAGCCTTGACCTCGTTTTAAATACTTTTGAAAAAATAAATTTCGAAAAGAAACTCAATCAAATGGAGTTTGCAGAAATGGTAGTAAGTTGTATTCAAGATATCCCTTACTCTTTTGTTTTTCAAGAAGAATGTCAACCAGCACCTTACTACGAAGACAGTATAAAAGCTATTCTTGAAGACTGTCCTGAGTGTTGTATTGGTGGAATTTTATATGGTGTACAAACACCCATAGCTTTTCTACAAAACTTAAAAGGAGATTGTGACACTAGAACGGTACTTATTTATGCAATTTTAAAGCATTTTAATTATGACGTTGCAATACTTAATAGTGATTTTTACAAACACTCTATTATAGGACTTAATATTCCTGCGGCTGGAACCTATAAATTATATAACGGTAAAAAATACCTGCTATGGGAAACCACAGCAAAATATTATAAAGCAGGAACTCTCCCATATAATTTTAAAGATGTTGTCCATTGGGATGTTATACTAACCAGTAAATAAAAAAATTATGAATACTCAATTATTTGTGCTTTCCATTATAGAAATAATTCTCGCCATTGTAACTAGTGTTGTTATTATATTTCTATCCTATAAAATTTTAAAAAGACTATTCTTTGCTAAAGAAGACTTACGTGGGGATAATATGGCTTTTACCATATTTACCTCAGGAATTGTACTTTCTATCGGCTTAATTTTAAGCGAAATTGTTCCATCAATTACTAATCTTATAAGATTGTCTGTTACACAAAGTGAAGCAATTAGTGGAGTCTCAATTTTGGGGTATTCTGGGCTGTATTTAGCAATAGGGTTTATTATTGCAATTTTTATTAATGGGTCCGTTTTCTTCTTATTCTCAATACTTACCAGAGGAGTTAATGAGTTTCAAGAAATTAAACAGAATAACACTTCGGTTGCCTTACTAGTTGTTGCAATACTTATAAGTATTACCCTAATAGTAAAAGATGGAATTGCGCTATTAGTAAGCTCTTTGGTACCATATCCAGAAGTTTCAAACTTTTTGTAAGTAAGTATACATACTACCGACTTAAATCATGTTATGAAAAAGAAAATTTTATTATTACTGTTTTTTATTAGCACTATTGCGTTTTCGCAAGAGCATGTTAACCTTAAAAAAGGGTATGCCGCAGAAGGATACGATGTAGTTTCTTATTTTTCAAATACTGCTGAAAAAGGAGATAAGACTTATACTGCAACTTATGAAGGTGTAAAATATAAGTTTTCAAATAATAAAAACAAGAAAACCTTTTTAGAAAACCCAGCTATGTATGTTCCACAATATGGTGGGTACTGTGCATATGCTATTGCTTTAAAAGGAGATAAGGTAAGTGTAAATCCAAAGACATTTCAAATAATAGATAACAAATTATACTTATTCTATAATAGTTGGGGAACCAACACCCTAGAAAAATGGAATGAGGAAGGTGCAGAAGCTTTACAAAAAGAAGCAGATGCAAACTGGAAGAGTATTGTGCTGAAGGGCAATTAGTCCCTTTTCATAATTGGTTGGTTAGTTAATTTGGAAAGCTCTCCATAAAGGAGAGCTTTCTTTTTTCTTAAGCATTCACCTTTTACAGAGTATTATTTATTTTTTTGTATCTTAGAATAAGACAACTACAAATAAATAGATATAGTGAATACTTGGATGTTAGCCATATTAATTTTACTAGTCGTAGGGTTTCTGTTTTGGAAGCTTACAGCTTCTTATTCAAGAAAACAAGCTGGTAATAAGGTATGGAAACTTTGGAGCACTAGACTCTATTACTGGCAAACAGTAATTTATGCAAGTACTGGAATTACCGTTTTAGTTTTATTTATTTTGAAATGGACTAATATAATTACTTTCTGAAGTACTTGACCACTATCGCTCTTCTGGTAAAACATCTTTGTTTTTTCCCAAAAGCACTTTAAACTTTTCTTGATTTATTGGCTTGTAAACAATATTAGTACTACTTGGATTTCGCATTAATTCGTCTTTAGGCCTAATTGGTCTTTGTTGAAAACCGCCTCCACAATTAGGACACACATTATGCAAAACATTTTCCACACAAGAGGCACAAAAAGTACACTCATAAGAACAGATATAAGCTTCCGTACTTTCTGGCGGAAGTGACCTGTTACAATTTTCACAAGTGGGTCTTAGTTGTAGCACTACTTTACATTAATTATAAAATAATTTTTCTTTCCTCTTTGTAATAGCACAAACTGATTATTAATCAAGTCTGAAGTTGTAACACGATAGCTATCTGTAACTTTTTCTTTGTTTACAGAGATGGAATTCTCTTTTAAAGCTCTTCTAGCCTCTCCATTAGATTTTAAAAAACCTGTCTTTTCAGCAAGTGCTCCAATAATATCTATTCCTTCTTCTATCTCTTGGCGAGTTATTTCGGCTTGAGGCACTCCTTCAAAAATATCCAGGAATGTTTCGGCATCTAGTGATTTTAAATCTTGTGAAGTAGAACGGCCAAATAATATTCCAGAAGCAGCAACTGCTTTTTCATATTCCTCAATGCCATGAACAGTCGTGGTAACTTCTTGTGCCAATCTTTTTTGTAATAAACGAGTGTGTGGTGCTTCTCCATGTTCAGTAATAAGCCCTTCAATAGTCTCTTTATCCAAAAAAGTAAAAATCTTAATATACTTTGCGGCATCTTCATCACTTGTGTTTAACCAATATTGGTAAAATTTATAAGGAGAGGTTCGCTTTGCATCTAACCAAACATTTCCGCCTTCACTTTTGCCAAACTTACTTCCATCACTCTTAGTAATTAGAGGGCATGTTAAAGCATATCCTTTACCACCACCTATTCTTCGTATTAATTCGGTACCAGTAGTAATGTTACCCCATTGGTCACTCCCGCCCATTTGTAAAGTGCAATCGTGATTTTTATAAAGGTGTAAAAAATCATAGCCTTGTACGAGTTGGTAGGTAAACTCTGTAAAGCTCATACCCTCCGTGTCTTCTCCAGAGATTCTGTTTTTAACAGAGTCTTTTGCCATCATGTAGTTTACAGTAATATGTTTTCCAACATCACGAATAAAATCTAAGAATGAAAACTCCTTCATCCAGTCATAGTTATTAACCATCACAGCTTCATTAGGCTTACCACTAGTAAAATCTAAAAATTGAGATAGCTGTTTTCGAACACATTCTTGATTATGACGTAATGTTTTTTCATCTAGTAAATTACGTTCACTAGACTTTCCAGATGGATCTCCAATCATTCCAGTTGCACCACCAACCAAAGCATAAGGTTTGTGTCCTGCTCTTTGATAGAAAGAAAGTAACATAATAGGAACTAGATTTCCTATGTGTAAGGAGTCTGCCGTTGGGTCAAAACCTATATAGGCAGCTCTCATTTGTTCTAGTAAATGGGTTTCGGTTTCTGGCATTACATCATGCACCATCCCTCTCCATTTTAATTCTTCTACAAAGTTTGAAATACTCATCTATCGTTGTTTATTTTTTTAACCTTGCAAAGATAGGTTGATGCCTGCAAACACAAAAGAGTATTGTAAAAAAGAGTACTTTTATAGTATGATTTTAGTTACAGGAGGTACAGGTCTTGTGGGAAGCCATTTGTTATATTTTTTATTGAAAAGTAACACTACCGTTCGTGCTATCCATAGAAAAAATAGTGACTTAGTTGCTGTAAAAAAAGTTTTCTCTTATTACACAAAAGAAGTTGAAGAGACCTATGCTAGAATTGAATGGTGTGAAGCCAACCTTACAGATATTCCTGCACTTACTGAAGCATTTAAAGACATTAAACACGTTTATCATGCTGCGGCATATATAAGTTTTGATCCTAAAAATTATTATAAGCTCAAGAAAAGTAATATTGAAGGAACAGCAAATATTGTAAATATGTGCTTAGCCAATAAGGTTAAAAAAATTGTATATGTTAGCTCTGTTGCTACATTGGGAAAGACAAACGACAACAGCGCTATTACTGAAAAAACCCAATGGAATGCTGAAGGTAAAAATAGCGTTTATGCAATTACAAAATTTGGTGCAGAAATGGAAGTTTGGCGAGGTACACAGGAAGGGTTAAACGCTATAATTTTAAACCCAAGTATTATTCTAGGTTCTGGGTTTTGGGATGAAGGGAGTAGCAAGCTTATTAAAAATGCCATAGAAGGCCAAAGATATATAACCAAAGGAGGTAATGGCTTTGTAGATGTTATAGATGTTGTAAAAGCATTAATTACTTGTATGAATAGTAATGTATCTAATGAGCAATATATTCTCAATGGAGCAAATGTATTGTACAAAGATTTCTTTGAGAAAATCGCAACAATTGCAGGAAGTAAGCCTCCAAGCACTTATATTTCTAAATGGATTTTACTAGTTGCTACAACGATAGACTGGTTTATTTCTACTCTTTTTGGAACAAAAAGAAAGCTTCTTAAATCTATTGTAAGCTCCATGTTTACAGTATCTAGTTACGATGCTTCAAAAATTGAACAAGAATTTGAGCTTAATTTTACTCCTATTGAAGAAACACTAGAGAGAGTAGTTAAACGCTACAAGCAAGAAAGTTAATTATCTTCCTCCTCAGAGGTCTGTGATTCTATTAAGAGTCCTTCTTCGGCATTAACAACACTATCCTTTTTTTCTTTTGTAATACCCTCCTCTTTATCAATAACTTCTACAATACTATCCTTCTCTATTTTTAGGGCAGCAAGATTTTTTTCAACTTTTAAAAATATGGACTCATATGTATCCATATCTGAAGCATAATATGTATTACTCTTTACAAATTGAAGGCTGTCAATACCAAATTTCGAGTATATAAAACTATCTAACTTAATTCCGTTTTCTCTAATAAACCTGCTGTCTACACTTCTAGCGGCATTAGTTAAATAAGTTTCCGTATAAATAGAAACCATTTTCTCTTCAGAAATAAGGTCTTTTGGTTTTTCTGGTCGCTTTACATCACTACAAGAAAATAGCAAAAGAAAAAATGATAGGTAGTAAAGAAACTTCATTATCTAGTAAAAGTTAAACGTTCTCCTCTGTTTTCAGCAGGGTATTTTCCGTTGTCATAAGCAATGGCTCCATTTACAAAGGTATACACAACTCTTGCTTTAAAAGTACTTCCTTCAAAAGGAGACCAGCCACATTTATACGCAATATTATCTTTTGTTACTGTCCAAGGAGCATTGGGGTCTACCAAAACCAAATCTGCTTTGTACCCTTTTCTTATAAATCCTCTATCCTCAATTTGAAATAAAATAGCGGGGTTATGCGCAGTTTTTTCTACAATTTTTTCTACAGTTATTCGGTCTTTAAAGCTCATCTCAAATAACGCCTCTAGTGCATGTTGCACTAATGGCCCTCCTGATGGCGCCTTAGTATATACATTATCTTTTTCTTCTAATGTATGTGGTGCATGGTCTGTTGCAATAACATCAATACGGTCGTCATTAAGTGCTTTCCATAAACCATCTTTGTCTTTTTGGGTCTTTACAGCTGGATTCCACTTTATTTTTGTGCCTTTGGTTTTATAATCTTCGTCTGTAAACCAAAGATGATGAATACAAACCTCTGCGGTAATTTTCTTTTCAGCTAGTGGCTTTTTATTATCAAAAAGATGTGTTTCTTTTTCTGTTGAAAGATGAAAAACATGCAAACGTGCTCCTGTTTTTTTTGCTAGCTCTATTGCTTTTGAAGATGATAAATAGCAAGCTTCTTCACTTCTAATAATAGGGTGAAGTTCAATAGGGATGTCTTCTCCATATTCTGCAATATATTTTTCTGTATTTGCTTTAATAGTTGACTCATCCTCGCAATGCACAGAAATCAATAAATCTGTTTTGCTGAAAATCTCTTCTAAAGTCTTAGGGTTATCCACTAACATATTTCCTGTTGAAGACCCTAAAAACAACTTTAATCCGGCAACTTTATTTTTATCAACCTTAAGGATTTCTTCAAGGTTATTATTAGTCCCTCCAAACATAAACGAATAGTTTACCCAAGATGTTTCTGCTGCTATATTAAATTTATCTTCTAAAAGCTCAATTGTTGTTGCTTGCGGAACTGTGTTAGGCATTTCTATAAAAGAGGTAATACCTCCTGAAGCAGCTGCCTTAGACTCTGTAGCAATAGTTGCCTTATGTGTTAGTCCTGGCTCTCTAAAGTGCACTTGGTCATCTATCATACCTGGAATTAAAAACATCCCATCTGCATCAATTACTTTTGTGTCTGAAGATTTCACACTTATGCTTTCTGAAATATCACTAATTCTATCATCTTCAATTAGTAAATCTCCTTGAAAGCTTTTGCCTTCATTAACTATCGTTGCATTTTTAATTAAAATTGTCCCCATTAAATTTCATTAAAGTTGTTTCCCCCAAATAAACTTCTAAATTTCATTTTTAGTACGCCAAAGATTGCTTCAGAAATAATTCCGCCACTCATCTTAGACTCTCCTTTAGTCCTGTCTGTAAAAACAACAGGAACCTCCACTATTTTAAATTTTGCCAAATAAGCCTTAAACTTCATTTCTATTTGAAAGGCATACCCTACAAACTTTATTTTATCAAGATTAATTTTTTCTAAAACAGCTCTTTTGTAACAAATAAAACCTGCTGTCGTATCATAGATTTTCATTCCAGTAATCACTCTCACATATCTTGAAGCTCCCCAAGAAAGTAAAACTCTACTCATTGGCCAGTTTACAACATTCACTCCAGTTACATAACGGGATCCAACAGCTACATCATAATTCTCTTTAAAACAAGCATTGTAAAGACGTATTAAGTCATTTGGGTTGTGAGAAAAATCTGCATCCATCTCAAAAATATATTCATAATGGGCTGCCAATGCCCACTTAAACCCTGCTATATATGCAGTCCCCAAACCCATTTTTCCTTCTCTTTCTAATAAATGTAAGCGCTCCGGAAATTCTGAAAAAAGTGTTCTTACTTGCTTTGCAGTACCGTCTGGAGAGTTATCATCTACAACTAAAACATCAAAGTCGCGTTGCAAAGAAAAAATGTTTCTAAGCAGCCTCTCTATGTTTTCAATCTCATTGTAAGTAGGTATAACGACTACCGCATTAGACATACGCAAATTTTAGAACAAATGTACTATTTTTACTATAACTTGACAGCTCAAAATCAAGCTAAGTCGCTTTTTATAAAAGGGATTTATGCTGTACATTAGTACCATGAGTATTGCATTACAATATGTACAAAGAGAAGTAAGTTCGCTTGACTGGATAACAGCTTTACTTGTTTGTTGTATAGTATTACTTACCATTGTAAAGTACAAATACCCAAATAGGTTTCAAGAATTTATAAAGCTCCCACTAACAGATACTTATTTTTTAGTACAAGGTAAAGGCAATGTTGTACAACATCCCTTTAATATGCTACTCTTTGTGATACAAATTATTGGTTTTTCACTTTTGTTATATAGCAGTTTTACAGTTTTTTTTCCTGAAGAAGTTTCTACTAACAACTACCTTTTTATACAAATTGCTTCTGCATATACGCTATTTGCCTGCTGTAAATTTTGTGTAGAAAAAATTGTGGGAACCACGCTTTCTATAGATACTCTTGTAAATAAATATCTTTACTACAAACTTACCCATAGAAACTTAATAGGAATACTCGCACTTATTTGTTCTATTTTTTTGTTTTATGTAGTAAACCCTAGTCCAACAATTTTTATAGTTATTGCAGCAATCATCGTGCTTCTCAACTGTATTTCGCTGTTTTACAGTTATAAAACACACAGTAAATTAATTATAGGCAATTTCTTTTATTTTATTTTGTATCTTTGCGCTCTCGAATTTTCACCCTACATCATACTCTATAAAGTATTGATATAGTACGTAAGATTTAAAATAAAGATGCATATGAAAGTGAAGACTATTTTAGTTTCTCAGCCCGAACCTAAGGTTGAAAACTCCCCATACTTCGATTTAATCGATAGACAGAAAGTTAAAATAGATTTTATCCCTTTTATACACGTTGAAGGCGTATCTGGAAAAGAAGTTCGTGGACAAAAAGTTGATCTTAATGATTATACTGCCATTATACTTACTAGTAGAAACGCCGTTGACCACTACTTTAGAATTGCTGAAGAATTACGATTTAAAGTGCCAGATACAATGAAGTATTTTTGCCAGAGTGAAGCTGTGGCCTATTACTTACAGAAATATGTAGTCTATAGAAAGCGTAAAATCTATGTAGGGAAAAGAACATTTACAGAGCTATCACCACTCATTAAAAAATACAAAACAGAGAAGTTTTTACTTCCCTCTTCAGATAAATTAAAACCTGAAGTTCCTAAAGTACTTGATGAGCTTGGTGTAAACTGGAAGCAGTCTACTTTTTACAGAACTGTTGTAAGTGACTTGTCTGATTTAAGAGATGTGTACTATGACATCTTAGTGTTTTTTAGCCCAAGTGGTATTGAATCTTTGCTTCAAAACTTTCCAGATTTTGAACAGAATGATACACGTATTGCTGTTTTTGGGAACACTACTATAAAAGCTGCTACTGAAAATGGATTACGTGTGGATATAAAAGCGCCTACTCCAGATACTCCTTCCATGACAATGGCTCTCGAAAAATACATTAAGCAAGCAAATAAGAAATAAATAGATTAATCATCTATTTCAATAAAAAAAGAGCTAACAAAACGATAGCTCTTTTTTTGTGCTTCTTTTTTTGGTTTAACCACCTAAAGGTGCTCCGCCTAGAATTTCTTCATTAGCATAACTTTCAAATTTTTTGAAATTTTCTTTGAATGACTTAGCTAATTTGTGTGCCGTCTCGTAGTATCCTTCATCATTATTCCAAGTTTTTCTTGGGCTTAACACTTCGGTTGGAACATTTGGGCAAACTCTAGGTTGCTGTAACCCAAAAACAGAATGTATATGATAATTATCCTTATTTGCCTCTTCTAGTGAGCCATCCATCGCTGCAGTAATCATAGCGCGAGTATATTTCAACTTCATTCTACTTCCAATTCCATAAGGACCTCCTGTCCAGCCTGTATTTACCAACCAAACGTTTACACCAGCTTCTTGCATTTTTTTACTTAGCATCTCTGCATACTTAGTTGGGTGTAACGGCATAAATGGCGCTCCAAAACAAGCCGAAAAACTAGGAACTGGTTCATTAATTCCTGCTTCTGTACCAGCCACCTTAGCCGTGTA
Source organism: Patiriisocius hiemis (assembly GCF_031846325.1). NCBI lineage: Bacteria > Pseudomonadati > Bacteroidota > Flavobacteriia > Flavobacteriales > Flavobacteriaceae > Patiriisocius > Patiriisocius hiemis. The sequence continues at coordinate 66,457 of NZ_JAVRHZ010000006.1, forward strand.
ACCACTTATAAAGTGATAGGCTGCTTGACCAGGAGTAAGTTTTGAAATTGGAGGCAATACTCCAAAAGCATCTGCTGTTAAAAAGAAAATATTTTTAGGGTTCTTACCAATAGAAGGTATTTGAATATTGTCTATATGATAAATTGGATAACTTACCCTTGTATTTTGAGTAATTGAGGTATTTGTATAATCTACATTAGCATTGTCATCCATGATTACATTTTCAAGTATGGCTCCAGGTTTAATTGCATTGTAAATATCTGGCTCATTTTCTTTAGATAGATTAATCACTTTTGCATAGCACCCTCCTTCAAAATTAAAAATGGTGTTTTCAGCCGTCCAGCCATGTTCGTCATCACCAATTAGTTTTCTTTTAGGATCTGCAGAAAGAGTTGTTTTGCCCGTTCCAGAAAGCCCAAAAAAGATAGCAGTTTCACCATCTTCTCCTACATTAGCAGAGCAATGCATTGGCATTGTATTTTTATCAACAGGAAGAATAAAATTAAGTGCTGAAAAAATACCTTTTTTGATTTCACCTGTGTATCCTGTTCCTCCTATTAGTGCAATTTTTTTAGTGAAGTTTAAAATAGCAAAGTTATGTTGTCTTGTACCATCAACTTCAGGATCTGCCATAAATCCAGGCGCGTTTATAATAAGCCATTCTGGATCAAAACTATCAAGTTCTTCTTCAGTAGGTCTTAAAAACATATTATACGCAAACATATTGGACCAAGGATACTCATTAACTACACGTATGTTTAATTTATAGTTTTCATCTGCACAAGCATAACTATCTCTAACATACACTTCTTTTTCAGATAAGTAATTTGTTACTTTATCGTAAAGCGCGTCAAATTTATCTGCCTCAAAAGGGATATTTATGTCTCCCCACCATACTTTGTCACGTGTAATATCATCTTTTACTATAAATCTGTCTTTTGGAGAACGACCTGTAAACTCACCTGTATTAACAGCTAGCGCACCGCTATTAGCTTCTTTACCTTGGTTTTTTTGTAATGTTTCTTCGTGAAGTTCTGTTGCAGAAAGTTGGTAATGTATTGTTGCACTCTTGATTCCGTATTTGTCTATCGAAATCGTTTTCGTAGTTTGGTTCTTATCTACCATACTTTTAGTTTGTTGTGTGGGACAAAAGTAATAAATATGAAATAGAAATTATCGTTAAAAAAACTTAATTATCCCCTCTAATTGTTAATAAATTATAGCCCAGATAACACCACCCTATTATAAAAAGTAATCCACCTATTGGGGTGATTGGACCTACAAATGAAATTGAAAAAGGCAGAACTGCCTTTAAAGCAAGTAGATAGATTGATCCTGAAAAAAGTAACATTCCTAAGCAAAAAACTCGAAACACAATTTTCTTTACCTTTTCTGGAATACGTCTTGTTAATCCAATAATGAACAATGCAACAACATGGTACATTTGGTAACGCACTCCTGTTTCAAAAGTATTAATAGCTTCTTGAGACACTAATCTTTCTAATCCATGAGCGCCAAAAGCGCCAATTCCAATTGTTAATGCAGCCAGAAAACAGGCAATACTTACAATTTTTTTATCAAGTTTATTCATAGTTATCTCTACAATTTAGTACTTTCGCTAGCCAACAAAAGTTTCGTACAAAGATACCAAAAACCAACGCATGAGAAACATATTAATTATTGGAGCAGGACGTTCTGCGACTAGTTTAATTAAATATTTGTTAGATAAATCTGAAGCTGAAAAACTTTTTATAACCATTGGTGATATTTCTATTCAAAATGCCCAAAAATTTACAGATGGGCACCCCAATGGACGTGGTATTCTTCTAGATGTTTTTAATGAAGTACAACGTAGAGAAGCAGTACAACAAAATGACCTTGTTATTTCTATGCTTCCTGCTCGATTTCATATAGAAGTAGCTAGAGATTGCCTAAAATTTGGTAAGCATATGGTTACTGCCTCATACATAAGTGATGAGATGCAAAACCTCAACAAAAAAGTAACTACAAAAGGTTTGGTTTTTATGAATGAAATTGGTCTTGACCCAGGTATAGACCATATGAGTGCCATGCATGTAATAGACCGCATACGAGATAAAGGTGGAAAAATGTTGTTGTTTGAAAGTTTTACAGGAGGATTAGTAGCCCCTGAAAGTGACACAAATCTTTGGCATTATAAGTTTACTTGGAACCCAAGAAATGTTGTTGTTGCAGGACAAGGAGGTGCCGCAGAATTTATTCAAGAAGGCACCTACAAATACATCCCATATCACAGACTGTTTAGACGTACAGAATTTTTAGATGTTGAAGGATATGGAAGGTTTGAAGGGTATGCAAATAGGAACTCCTTAAAGTACAAAAGTATTTATGGGCTTGAAGATGTACTTACACTATATAGAGGAACCTTACGCCGTGTAGGATTTAGTAAAGCATGGAATATGTTTGTACAATTAGGCATGACAGATGATGGGTATAGTATCCCTGATTCTGAAAAACTATCGTACAGAGACTTTATAAATCTATTTTTGCCATATTCTCCAACAGACTCGGTAGAACTAAAAATGCGTCATGCACTTAAAATAGACCAAGATGATTTAATGTGGGAAAAGCTTTTGGAGCTAGATATTTTTAATCCTGAAAAGAAAATAGGCATCAAAGAAGCAACCCCTGCAAAAGCATTACAACGTATTCTAGAAGATAAATGGACACTAGCTCCAGAGGACAAAGATATGATTGTGATGTACCATAAATTTGGATACGAACTAGATGGGGAGAAAAAACAAATAGACAGTACTATGGTTATTAAAGGGGATGACCAAACCTATACTGCTATGGCAAAGACCGTTGGCTTACCTGTTGCTATTGCTGCGCTTAAAATTTTAAATGAAGAAATTACGACACCCGGCGTACAACTTCCTATAGCAAAAGAAGTTTATGAACCTATTTTAAAAGAATTAGAAAGCTACGGAATCACATTTAATGAAAAACATGTCCCCTATTTAGGTTACAATCCTGAAGGAGTTGTTGGTTAATATAAAACAAGGTTGAGGGTAAAAGTCCAAGATTAATGATCACAAACTTGGACTTTACATTTAATTCATCATTAAAATCACCTTCTGTTTAAGAAAATCATTATAAAATATAGTAAGGTTGCTAACGACCCTAAAGCTGCTACTACATAAGTTCTTGCCGCCCATTTTAAGGCATCTTTAGCTCCCGCATGCTCTTCTTGGGTTACCATATTTTCACGTTCTAACCATACCAAGGCACGCTTACTAGCATCAAACTCAACTGGTAATGTGATAAATGCAAAAAGTGTAGTTACTGCAAAAAGGATAATCCCTATTAAGAAAATAGTATTCCCAAGTAAAGACCCTGATACTGAAAGCACCAATCCCGCCATTATTACAATATTAGAAAGTTTACTACTTATTCCTACTGCTGGTACAATAGCACTTCGCATTTTTAACCAACTATATGCTTTTGCATGTTGTACTGCATGACCTACCTCATGGGCCGATACAGCTGCTGCAGCTGCATTACGTTCATTATAGACAACATCACTTAAGTTTACGGTCTTATTTCTTGGATTATAATGGTCTGTAAGTTGTCCAGGTGTAGAAATAACCTGTACATCGGTTATACCATTGTCTGCCAACATTTTTTCGGCAATTTCTTTACCACTCATTCCATTTTGTAACCTAACTTTTGAGTAGTGTTTAAATTTACTTTTTAGCTTATTACTTACATACGTACTTACTAAAAATATAATTCCTGCGAGTATATAATATCCTATCATACTTATTACCCACAAAAGTGGGTATCTATTTTAATTATTAAACCTAATTTCAAACTAAATATAGCAAAAAGTATGCTAGTTTGTTACCCCACAATATTTACAATCTTTCCTGGCACAACAATTACCTTTTTAGGCGTTCTACCTTCGAGATAATGCGCGGTTTTCTCATGTGCCATTACGGCAGCCTCAATATCGTCTTTGCTCATATTTAATGGCAATTCTAGCGTGAAACGCATTTTTCCGTTAAATGATATTGGATACTCTTTACTACTTTCAACCAAGTGACTTTCGTTAAAAACAGGGAATGGAGCTGTGCTAATACTCTCACTTTTCCCTAACTTTTTCCAAAGCTCTTCTGCGATATGTGGCGCGTAGGGAGAAATCAAGACAATTAAATTTTCTAGTATTTCTCTGCTGGTGCATTTTTGAGCAGTTAACTCATTAACCGCAATCATAAACGTAGAAACTGATGTATTAAAACTGAAGTTCTCAATATCTTCTTCTACTTTCTTAATAGTTTTATGAAGTGTTTTTAAGCTATCTTTTGTAGGCGCTTCTTCTGAAACCATAAAGCTTCCTTCGGCTCCTTGATGATATAACTTCCATAGTTTTTTTAGGAAACTATGTACTCCAGTAATACCCGCAGTATTCCATGGTTTGTATTGCTCTAATGGCCCCAAGAACATCTCGTACAAACGCAAACTATCTGCTCCATATTGTTCGCAAATATCATCTGGGTTTACGACGTTGTATTTTGATTTGGACATTTTTTCTACATCCCTAGAAACTTTAAAAGTTCCATCATCTTCAGTAATAAACTCAGCATTTTTAAATTCTGGGCGCCAGTTTTTAAAAGCTTCAATATCTAATTCATTCGAAGAATTAACAAATGATACATCAGCATGAATTGGAGTAGGAATAATAGTTAAACTTTCCAACATATAATCTTCCACGCTAGCAATCAGAGCAAGTCTCTTTTTTAGGTTATTTAAATACTCTGAATTTTCATTGGAATCAATATTTATCAATTCCTCTGAGTAAGTTAAATAAACATTTTCAAGACTTTTTATCACTTGAACTCCTGTTTGGTCATCTTCAGAATTATCAAAGAACATGTAATTTAACCTAAATACAAAAGCACTCGTTCCCAAAATCATTCCTTGGTTTATCAACTTTTTAAAAGGTTCATCTACATCCACAAAACCTCTATCATGCATAAACTTTACCCAAAAACGGCTATACAATAAATGCCCTGTGGCATGCTCTGCACCGCCTATGTATAAATCTACATTTTCCCAATACTTAAGTGCATCCTCTGTTGCAAATACTTCTCCTCGATTGGCTTGCTCTTCCATATACCTAAAAAAGTACCAAGAACTGCCTGCCCAACCTGGCATAGTGTTTAACTCTAATGGGAAAATTGCTTTATGATCTACAAGGTCATTGCTAACTACATTGTTTTTCTCTGTATCCCAAGCCCATACATCTGCTCTTCCCAATGGCGGTTCACCTTCTTCGGTAGGTAAGTATTTTTCTACTTCTGGTAAAGTGATGGGCAAATGCTCTTTGGCTATCATTTGCGGCATTCCATCTTTATAATATACCGGAAAGGGTTCTCCCCAATAGCGTTGACGGCTAAACACAGCATCGCGCAAACGATAGTTTGTTTTTCCTTTACCTTGACCTATTTGATCAAGTTCATAAATAGCACGTTTGGTTGCTTTTTTGTAATTCATTCCGTCAAGGAAATCACTATTTGCAATCTTGGTAGTTGCTTTATCGGCAAAGGCTTCTTCGCTAATATCTACTCCTTCAAAAATATTTGGGATCGCAATATTAAAATGCTTTGCAAAATCATAATCTCGCTGGTCACCACAAGGTACCGCCATAACAGCCCCAGTTCCATAACTAGCAAGCACATAATCCCCAATCCAAATTGGGATAGGTTCTTTAGTAAAAGGATGTTCTGCATAGGCTCCCGTAAACGCACCACTAATGGTTTTTACATCTGCCATACGATCGCGTTCACTTCGCTTTGCAGTTGCAGTAATGTATGCTTCAACTTGTTCTTTTTGGTCAGTAGTTGTTATTTGTGAAACCAACTCGTGCTCTGGTGCCAAGGTCATAAATGAAACACCAAAGATGGTATCTGGACGTGTTGTAAAGACCTCAATAGTAGCGTCATGGTTTTGTACATTAAATGTAACAGAAGCTCCAACCGATTTACCAATCCAGTTACGCTGACTTTCTTTTAAAGCATCTGTCCAGTCAATGGTTTCTAATCCCTGTAACAAACGCTCTGCGTAGGCAGAAATGCGCATGGACCATTGGATCATTTTTTTTCGAATAACAGGATGGCTTCCACGTTCAGAAACACCATTCACAATTTCGTCATTAGCCAAAACAGTCCCTAAAGCTGGACACCAATTTACTTCAGTTTCTGCCAGGTAGGTTAATCTATATTGCAATAAAATTTCTTGCTTCTTTGATTCAGAAAAACTATTCCAGTCTTCAGCAGAAAAAGAAGGTACATCATCATCACAAGCGGCGTCTACTTTGCTATTTCCTTCCGAAGAAAAAATTGAAACCAATGTTTCTATTGCTTCGGCTTTGTTCGTTTCGTTATTATACCATGACTCAAAGAGTTGGATAAAAATCCATTGGGTCCATTTGTAATAGTTTGGGTCACTAGTTCGGACTTCCCGGCTCCAATCGAAAGAAAAACCAATCTGGTCTAGTTGTCTACGATAGGTTTTTATATTTGCCTCTGTAGTAACTGCTGGGTGCTGCCCCGTTTGTATTGCATACTGTTCTGCAGGTAACCCAAAGCTATCATATCCTTGTGGGTGTAATACATTAAATCCTTTGTGACGCTTATATCGTGCATAAATATCACTTGCGATATATCCTAATGGATGCCCCACATGTAGTCCTGCTCCTGATGGATAAGGAAACATATCTAATACATAATATTTAGGCTTATCACTTTGATTACTGGCCTTAAATGTTTGGTTTTTTGTCCAGTAGTCTTGCCACTTTTTTTCAATATCGTTAAAATGATACTTGCTCATGTTTTTCATTTGAAAATAGGCGTCAAATTTACAGCTATTGTACGAAAGACAAAAGTTTAAACGTTAGTAAACTACAAGGGTATAAAACTTCTTGAGCAGTCCTCTTTAGTTTTGTATTTTTACAACTAAATTCTAACCTAGTATATGGCATCTTCTTTTGAAAAATACCAAAAACGCAGATTGATATCTTCTTACTTTTCGGTAGTAATAAGTATTTCTTTAGTCTTATTTTTATTGGGGCTTTTAGGGCTTTTGGTACTTAACGGTAAAAAAGTTGGCGACCATTTTAAAGAACAAATTCCTATTTCAATTTACTTAAAAGACAATGCTAAAGAAGTTGAAATAACGCAGTTAAAACAGAGTTTAGCCCTAGCAGAATACACCAAATCTGCAACTTTTGTTTCTAAAGAAGAGGCTGCTGAAAAGCATACTGCAGAAATTGGAGAGAATTATATGGAGTTTCTGGGATATAACCCACTACAGAATAGTATTGATGTTAGAATGATTGCCGAATATGTTACTCCAGAAAAAATTGAAGAGATAGTTTCTGAAATTTCGACTAAAAGTTTTGTTGATGAAGTGGTGTACGATAAGCCTCTAATTCAAAAACTATATGATAATCTTAAAAAAATAAGTCTTTGGGTGCTTATTATAAGTGGCGTATTTACATTTATTGCTGTGTTGTTAATAAACAGTTCTATACGTTTATCTGTTTATGCAAAGCGTTTTACCATTAAGACCATGCAAATGGTAGGCGCAACCAAACGATTTATTAGACGTCCTTTTATTTGGAAGAGCGTTAGACTAGGAGTTTTAGGGTCTTTAGTTGCGATGATAGGTATGGCATTGGTTTTATTCTACCTCAACAAAACTTTTCCAGAATTACAATTGTTGGACGATACGTTGTTACTTGGTAGTTTGTTTGCATTTATCTTTTTAATGGGATTTGTAATTACTTGGATAAGTACATTTTTTGCCACACAACGTTTCTTAAATTTAAGAACAGATGAACTCTATTATTAAAATAATTACGTTTGTATGTGTAGCACTATTGTTGCAAAGCTGCATTGTTATTACAGGATCACCAGAAGACTGTGAGGTTGTAGAAATTACTGTAAATAAAATTTATGAAGGTGGTGAAAAGGATATTGTATTTGCAGAAGATAACGGAGATTTCTATTACATTAATAGAGGGCTTGAACAAGGGTACACCCTGGAAGGATTGCGAGGATACGTTTTAAATAAAAAAGCTACCTTGCATCTTGCAAATACATTAGTGGGAGGCTCTAATCATATTGCACAAATAAAAGTTAGCGATAGTATTATTTTTACTGAATTTACAAAGCAATCAACAGAATAAAGTATAACATCAATCAAAAATCAAATACATCATGGGAGAACAAAAAAGAAAAATAGCAGCAAAACAAAAGTCGTTTATTTTTGAAGCCAAAAACTATAAGTTTATGCTTATTGGGATTGCCTTTATTGCCATTGGTTTTATTTTAATGATGGGTGGTGGTAGTGATGACCCAACGGTTTTTAATCCAGAAATTTATAGCTGGAGACGCATTCGCTTAGCACCTGCACTTATATTAATAGGTTTTGGTATTGAGGTGTATGCTATTTTATTAAATCCGCACAAAGAAAAATAATCTATGGAAGTATGGGAAGCTATTGTTCTTGGAGTTGTCCAAGGCTTCACAGAATTTTTACCAGTTTCCTCTAGCGGTCATCTAGAACTAGGCAAAGCCATTCTTGGCGATACTAGTGTTCCTGAAGAATCCTTATTATTTACTGTTGTGCTTCACTTTGCAACAGCACTAAGCACTATTGTTGTTTTTAGAAAAGATATTTTAGAAATCCTAAAGGGACTATTCTCTTTTTCGTGGAATGAAGAAACGCAATTTGTTTTTAAAATAGGTGTTTCTATGCTACCAGCTGTTGTGATAGGCTTACTTTTTGAAGAACAACTAGAAGCCTTTTTTGGGGGAAGTATCGCTTTTGTAGGTGCTATGCTTATAGTAACAGCCATACTATTATGGCTTGCGGACAAAGCTAAAAATACAGAAAAACCAGTATCCTTTAAAAATGCTTTTGTAATTGGTATTGCACAAGCAATAGCTATGCTACCAGGTATCTCCAGAAGTGGTGCTACTATTTCTACTTCGGTATTGCTAGGTAACGACAAAAGTAAAGCAGCTAGGTTTTCATTTTTAATGGTAATTCCTTTAATCTTTGGAAAAATTGCAAAAGACCTTCTTGGTGGAGAACTCACTACGAGTGCTACTAACTATACAACCTTGGGGTTAGGGTTTCTAGCTGCCTTTGTCTCTGGTTTAATAGCCTGTACATGGATGATACAGCTTGTTCGTAAAAGCAAACTTTCCTATTTTGCTATTTATTGTCTAATAGTAGGTGTGATTGCCATTATTGTTAGTTTAAAATAGTTTTAAAATGAAATACCTTGGAATAGAAAATAATAGAGACGCTTTTGACTTTAAATTTGAAGGTAAAGACACCTCAAAAGTAAAACCTGTTTTAGACACTTTTTTTGAAAAATGCGGTTATAAAAATTTAGGTTTTACTTACAATAAAAACACCTACGAAAAAGGAAACCGCACTACTCGATTACTTTTAGGAGCTTTTGTTACTTATCATAAAATGGATGTGTTATTTCTTGAAGAAGAAAACTTAACACTTAGGCTTCTAAAGGCTTCTTCTGGTATGTCTGGCGGGATAATTGGTATGAATCAAGCAAAAAGTGAGTACACTATAATCTCAAATCAATTAAATGATTATTTTGAAAATGAATCATTTATTTAAAAGACAGACATGTCAAAAAAAACACAACTCACATTAGAAGACTACCAAGCTGGACAAGTATTATTGATAGACAAGCCATTAGAATGGACTTCTTTTCAAGTAGTAAATAAAATTCGATGGCTTATTAAAAAGCAATTTGGTATTAAAAAAATAAAGGTTGGGCATGCGGGAACACTAGACCCTCTCGCAACAGGATTGCTTATTTTATGCACAGGTAAATTCACTAAAAAAATTGAAACCTACCAAGCACAGCATAAAGAATATACAGGAACTATAACATTAGGCGCTACTACACCTAGCTATGATTTAGAGACTGAGGTTGACAGCACTTTTAATACCTCAAAACTAACTGAAGCACTAATAAAGGAAACTACATCTCAATTTATTGGCGAAATCCAACAAAAACCTCCTATTTTTTCAGCATTGCAAAAAGACGGTAAGCGCCTTTATGAATATGCTCGAGCAGGAGAAAAAGTGGACATTCCTACAAGAAAAGTGCATATTTCATCTTTTGAAATCATTCAAATTAACTTTCCTGATGTACATTTTAAAGTTTCTTGCAGTAAAGGAACCTACATACGGTCTCTTGCGCATGATTTTGGTAAAGCTTTAGACAATGGCGGGTATCTTTCGGCATTACGAAGGACTAAAATAGGTGATTTTAAAGTAGATAATGCTGTTAGTATCAAAGCTTTTGAAGCAGCACTAACACGTTAAAAAAGCCTTAATATTCAGTTGTTTGTAGTATTTTTCGGCAAAAAATGTGTTCTTTGTAGCTATGAATTTTAATTATTCATTACGAGCATTTTTAATTACTGCGCTTCTCTTCGGAATTTTATACCTCACACTTTACAGTATTAAATTAACGAAGCAACAAGAAGTTGTATTAGAGAGTTATGATGTTGAATATTCTGAAGAATTACTTCTTCCAGAGGAAGAATTAGAAGAACTAATTGAAGCTCCCAAAACAGCTATTGAAACAAATAGAGCCTATAATGAAGCTGAAAAGTTTATAAAGTCTTTAGAAAACGAGCGTAATGAGACTCCAGAAGAAACTACTGAACAAAAACTTGCAAAGTTAGATGCCGCTATTGCTGAAACCTATGGAAACGATAATGGGGCTCGCGTAAGAGAAGCCAAAAAGAGGATTGAAGAGACTAAAAAGAAGCTTGAAGATAGTAAAAAGAAGAATAGTACTAAGCTAGAAAGTAATGGCAATAGTAGAAAAACTACAATAAGTTATCGCCTTGTAGAAAGAAAAACACTTGCATTACCTAACCCTGTGTATACCTGTGATGGAGGTGGAAAAGTTGTTATTTCTATACAAGTAAGTGATATTGGGAAAGTAGTAAAAATGGACTACAACAAAAATCTATCTACAACTACTAATGGTTGTCTTATCGATAGTGCGTTAGAATACGCATCTAAAGCGAGATTTACCTCAAAAAGTGGAAAAAGCAAGCAACTTGGTACTATTACTTATAATTTCCCAGGAAAACGTTAGTTTTCTTTTAGTAATTTATAAATATCTTCTGCAGTACTAATCCCCTTATCTTTATTATACCAAATCTGTAAATCTTGCTTAAATTCTGGAGTTAAACTTCCATGTTGCGCTTTAAATTCATTCACCATTTTAATAGCGGGAGAAGGTCTAGGCCCCCAGTCTGCTACAATGGAATCACTTTCATTATCAAGTATTATTAGTTTTGGAATAGACATTCCTCCATTGGTTAAAAAATGGTTCATTAGTGCTACATTTTTATCTCGTAACGCTACCCTAAGATTTATAGAAGGTGCTAATTGAGATAATTTATACAACATAGGCATGGTTTGAGCGGCATCACCACACCAGCTTTCGGTTAAAACTAACCACGTTTGTTTCTTAGTAAAACCACTAAAAAAAGCATTAATTGTATCTGGAACAACCATCTTTTTATCATGTCTATTCATTCTCGAATTGTTAAGCAAAGTATATTGTACAAGGTCTTCTGTTTGAATTGGCCCAGTAGTTGTCTTATTTTCTGTATGGGTTGCTACTAGGTCTCTATATTCAGGATAGCTTATTGCAATTGCAAGTGTATCTTTATAAAGTTTCACTATTTCTGTAGTACTAATTTCTTTTTGCATAGAAGTATTCATGAATTTTAAGACGCCTAAAACTACTAAAACTTACTATATTTAACGTACTGTGATTTGATGTTTATAAAAACCTTATTGTCTATCTGTTCGAGTGACTTTGAGGAACGAAAAATCCACTAGAAGCGACCAATTATGAAAAGTATAATTGATTATATTATTTGAAACTAAATCAATAAAATGATTAAAAAAAGATGTCCATGGTGTGGAGAAGACCCACTATATATTGCGTATCACGATAAAGAATGGGGAGTTCCTGTAAAAGATGATGCCACACTTTTTGAATTTTTAATGCTAGAGACTTTTCAAGCAGGACTAAGTTGGATTACAGTACTAAAGAAAAGAGAAAACTTTAGAAAAGCTTTTGACGGTTTTGACTATAAAAAAATTGCTAAGTATTCACAATCAAAAATTGATAGTTTACTTGAAGATGCCGGCATTATAAGAAATAAGCTGAAGGTAAAAGCAACCGTGACTAATGCACAAGCTTTTATAAAAGTACAAGAAGAGTTTGGTAGTTTTAGTGATTACATTTGGAGCTTTGTAGACGGAGCTCCAATAAAAAATAACCTTAAAACTATGGCTGAAGCTCCAGCAAATACACCTTTGAGTGATGCTATTAGCAAAGATTTAAAAAAGAGAGGGTTTAAATTTGTAGGCTCTACTGTTGTGTATGCACATATGCAAGCAACTGGTATGGTAAATGATCACCTAGTAGATTGTTTTAGATACAATGAAGTTTAGTTTGTACTAACAGTTTTATTGGATAAGTACTTGTTATCTTCGGTGTACAATCCAAGCGCTTTAAGTGATTGTTTATATCTAAATTTTAGGGTAAGATCTTTTGTAGGTTCTGTTTCAAATAATTTTTCGTACCACTTTTTTGCTTGCTCGTAGTTGCTCTTAAAATAGTGAGCATTTGCCAAATCTTTATACACTAATGGTGTTCCATAGCCTTCTTTAACAACCTGTTCATAGACTTTAGTAACATCAACATCACTATTTACATCTGTTTGTGCCGAAATAGTAAAGAAACAAACTAATGAAAGTATAAAAACAAAAGGTTTAAAAAAATTCATGTAAGAAAATTCTTATTTGTTTTACAAATATAGTCTTTTAAAAGCATTATTTAAACTCTAAATAACCTAAAACCATGTATTTAATCGAAAAAATTATTCTAAACACTTTAAAAATTGTTCTCTTTCAATTTCTTTGGCTCCTAAGCTTTCTAGATGAGGCGTATACATTTGACAATCTATAAATCTATATTTTTTAACTTTTAAAAAATTAACCAAATAGTATAATCCAACTTTTGATGCATCACTAACCTTACTAAACATACTTTCTCCACAATATATTTTTTTGTCTTGTAAATCAACCCCATATAGCCCCCCTACTAGCTCTTTTCCTTGCCATACCTCAACAGAAAGTATATGCCCCTTTTTATATAAATTGCTGTAAGCATCAATCATTTGTTCTGTGATCCAAGTACCTTTTTGTCCTCCTCTAGTAATGGTTGCACAATTGGTAATTACATCTTTAAATTTAGTGTTAAATGTTACTGAAAAGTGATTATCTCTAATTGTCTTTTTTAAACTTTTTGAAACTTTAAAGTCCTCCAAAAACAAGACCATTCTTGGGTTTGGAGACCACCACAAAATAGGTTGGTCCTCTTCATACCAAGGAAAAATACCTGAATTGTATGCGGCTAGCAAACGCTCTTGAGACAAATCACCTCCTACTGCCAAGAGTCCGTCTTTATTTGCTTTTGAAGGATGTAGAAACATATAATTAAAACCGCTATTTAAGGATACAAGGTATTAATTTAAGATTGTTTTATAAATACAATTTTGACACTTAAGTAAAAGTGTTCGAGCATTTTTATTGTCAAAACTGGATAAGTAAGCCTTATAGATACCTACCCTCTAAGCAATTTATTAAAAAAGTAATAATCCAGTTAAAAACACCACACATCCTACTAACATAAGTATCAAAGTATATGGTAAAATCTCTCGAGCTTTTAATTTTGTGATTCCCAATAAAGGTAATGCCCAGAAGGGTTGCAGCATATTAGTTATTTGATCTCCATATGCTAGGGCCATAATTGCTTTAGGTAATGGCACTCCTAATTTTAAAGCAGATTCAACAACAATAGGCCCCTGTACCGCCCATTGTCCTCCTCCACTAGGCACAAAAACATTTACTAGACCTGCGCTAAAAAAAGTAAAAATAGGAAGTGTAGTTTCTGTTGCAATAGAAACAAAAAAGTTAGAAATTTCCACCACCATGCCACTATCACGCATAATCCCCATAATACCAAAGTATAAAGGAAATTGAATTAATATTCCCGTTGCTCCTTTAATAGCTTCGTCTAATGCTCTTAGAAAACTTGAAAAATTACCATGCAAAACTAACGCTAGCCCAAGCATAAAAAAATTAAGCAAGTTTGGTGTTATTGCTAGACTACTTAAATTACCGAAATATTGATAAAAAAATACGCCTAGCACCAATACTCCAAAACCAATACCTACCCATTTTGAAAAATCAATCCGTTCTGCACCTTCAAGTTTTTTGGTTTGAGGACTTTCAGTTACATAAGCCGGTAAATTAATTTCTGTAGTTTTTACTCTTTTTGAAGTTTGATATAACACAAACGGTAATAAAATTAACAACACTAGAAATAAAAGTAGATTTTGTGTACTAAAAATAGTTTCAGAAAAAGATATTGCATTTGGTAAATTTTGTACTACTCCTACATCACTAATGCCCATCATTAAGCTTGCCAAATGTCCACTTTCGGCAACTTTAAGAGGGGCGCTACCACTTATACCTCCATGCCAAACCATAAGACCAACATATCCTGCGGCACCAATTAGTGGGTAGTTTATTTTAAAATTTCTTTCCTGGGCAGCTTCCGCAACTTTACGTGCCATAATAGCTCCAAAAATGAGTCCTAAGCCCCAATTGAAAAAAGAAACTAATAAAGTGGTTACGCATACTAAAACCACAGCATTTGATGTATTACTCACAAGATTAGTTAACCTCTTAATAAGTTTGCTCATAGGCTTGCTAAGAACTAAAATATGCCCAAGTACTAGTATAAGCATCATTTGGTAAGCAAAAACCAGTAGGTTAGTGTTCCAAATACCATTTTCCCAATAAGATAGTATTGCTAAAAAGTGATTTTCTGAACCTGGAGCTTCAGTAAAAAAATAGGCTAGGGCTATGGTGAGTATAGTAAGTAAAACGGCTATTGTAAAAGGAGAGGGTAAAAATCTTTTAAAGAGATTTTCTATAGTAGTAGTTATTTGCATCTAGTAAAAATAAAAAATCCTGCCAATTGGTAAGATTCATTCCTAAAACTCTAGTATTATAATCTTCTTTTTATAATCTAATGTCATCTTTAATCCATTAAAAAAGATGTTAGACCCAATAAGTGGAGATGCATTTTCTAATCCCGTACATCCAACAGTAATATCTTTAAACGATTTTATTGGTTTATTTGATGTATTTAGTATTGTGATATCTAAGTTGTGATTCCAAAATTTAACTGGTGCTTGAGTAATTCCATATCCATCAATGGAAGTCTTAGAATCTTCGACAACATTTAATCCTACTTTGTTAATTAAGAATTTTGGAAATATTGTTAAATCAGATCCTGTATCGATTAAAGCTTCAGCAATATAGCTCTTCCCGTTTTTGGGGTTAGTATAAAGTAGAGGAATTAGAGGTCTATATCTTCCTTCCTGTTCTGTAAATGGATATTCTACTTTCAAAAGACAAAAGAATATTTTGAACTTGGGACAAAACTTAAAATATACTCTCTCCCACTAGCTTCAGCGATTTTATCAACTTCTTCAATTTTAGTTCCTTGCGCTAAAATTTTATCGGTTTTTAAATCTTTAGCTATATATGTATACAAAACAACTTTATTTTTATTTTCTTCGACCATTTACATAATTTTAATGCTAAACAACGTGCATTTATTATACCAATTTAAAATAAAAATACATCAAATAAGAGAATTTGGGCAAAAAATACTAACATTTGGTTGTTAGTAACGATAAAATCCTACCAATTGGCAGGATTTTATGATTATTTAAATCTTAACTAGCTAAAAAGGAAGGTCATCGTGATCTTCTTCTTTTAAGTCGTTTGCAGGTTCAAAAGCTTCTGCTGGAGGTATAGGAGGCATATCTGCAGAAACGGATTGGTCTACATTTTCTATTCGCCATCCTTGTATAGAGTTAAAATACTTTACCTCTCCTTGAGGGTTTGTCCACTCTCTACCTCTAAGGTTGATACTTACTTTTACATTTTGACCCACTTGATAATTGTTTAATAGGTCTGTTTTATCTTGTACAAACTCAACTAATATATGTTGTGGGTATTGCTCTTCAGTAGTGATTACTAATTCTCTTTTTCTAAAACCGTTGTTTCCGTAGGTTTTAGTTTCGTCAATTAATTTTATTTTTCCTTGAATTTCCATATTCTAATTTATGCTTTCTATTGTTTGTAATCAAACAGGCTGTAATTTAGTTTCAAAAGTAAAAACTTCAAAGGTAAAACCCTTACTTTTCTATACTGTTTTTTAACGAGTTATCAAGAAGTGGTTAAAGCTTTCCAAGCTTCTTTAACATCCCCTTTTTTTAATAATTCTTGAGCTCTTTTGTGGGTATTAATATCTTCTGAAACAAATTGTAACGCGCTTTCTGGTAACCCTTCTACATTCCCTAACATCCCTAAATCGTTCCCAGTAAGAATTTTACTTAACCGTATTTTTTCAGGTAAGGCATCAACACCAATCCCTAAGGTTGTGAGAGGTTTGGGAACTACAAACATACCTTCTTTAGCTCTATTATACCAGTTTCCACCCATACGTGCCACCGCATCAATCTTGACTGGATCAATCTTTCCTTCGGTATCTAATATAGCTTCATTAATGTGTAGTTGCACCACCTCACAGATTACTAAATTACCTGCACCTCCTTCTTTACCAAGCTCAACTACTTCTTTTACTTTACATTCAAATTGTACAGGAGCCTCGGCTACTCTTGGAGGTTTTACTTTTTGTGAAGGAGATTCTGTAAAACCTGCTTTTACAAATTCATTTACTCCCTTAGCATATTCTGTAGAAGACAATGACATTTGTTGTACCATAGGGTAGCTTACTATGTTTATAACTACTTCTTTGGTTTCTAGCACATTTTCCAAGGTATGTTTGGTTGTATTATTTCTAACTCTCCTTGCTGGAGAAAATATCATAACTGGAGGGTTTGCACTAAATACATTGAAAAAACTATAAGGAGAAAGATTTACATTTCCTTTTAAATCTATTGTACTTGCAAAGCAAATAGGTCTAGGAGCAACAGCTCCCAGTAAATAACTATGCAATTTTCCTGTAGAAACTTCTTTTGGGTCTATTGTAATCATTGTACAAAGATATTTAATATTAAGTGCTTAAAAATGAAATTAAACAATAATAGTCACATATTTACTTTATATATTTAGCCAATAATACTGCAATATGATTACCAAAAATTCGGTAAACCGTTGGATTTATATTTTAGGTTCGGTTACTATTATTAGTCTTATTTTATGGAATACGTATTCTTTTTTTAATCAGTTAAAAGAGAATGAACGAAATAAAATGTCCCTTTGGGCATCTGCTCAACAAGAACTTGAAGAATATCAATTAAGTGATAAAGCAGAATTAAGCCCTTTAATTTTAAAAACTATATCTAGCAATTCTACTACCCCTCTTGTAGTATATACGCATTCGCAAGACAGTTACACCTTAGGTAATTTTTCATCAAAAGACTCCCTAGAAATAGTTACAAATAATAGGTATGAAGAATATGTGGAGCGTTTCTCAAAAGAATACACCCCCCTTGAAGTTACTTTTCAAGGAGAAAAACTACAAACTATTTACTATGGAAATTCTCCAATAATTAACAAGCTTAAATATTATCCTGCTGGTTTAATACTCATTTTAGTCTTGTTTATTACAGCAATTTATTTCTTTTATAAAACCTCAAAATCATCAGACCAAAACAAGCTATGGGCTGGTATGGCAAAAGAAACAGCACACCAAATAGGCACACCACTTTCATCACTTGTAGGATGGACCGAAATTTTGAAATCTGAAAATATAAACCCAGATTATATCGCTGAAATTGAAAAGGATGTTGATCGTTTAAAAACAATAACTGAACGCTTCTCTAAAGTAGGTTCTGTCCCAAAGCTTGAAAAAACGGAGCTTATTAAAGAAACAAAAGAAGCTTTTGATTATTTAAAGAATAGAAGTTCTAAGCTAATAGATTTTAAAATAGACACTCCAAAAGAGCCATTATACGTAATGCTAAATTCTCAACTATATGGCTGGACCGTCGAAAATCTAGTGAAAAATGGAATAGATGCTATGAAAGGTAAGGGAACAATCACAGTAAGTATTTCCCAAAATAGTAAATATGCCATTGTAAATGTTACTGATACTGGAAAAGGAATTCCTAAAAGTAGTTTTAAAAAAATATTTAACCCTGGTTACACTACCAAGAAACGTGGATGGGGGTTAGGACTATCGCTCGCAAAGCGTATAATCGAGGAATATCACAACGGAAAGATTAAAGTGTCTAGTAGTAGCATTGGAAAGGGAACTACATTGCAAATCTCTCTAAAAATATTAAAAGAATAATGGCTAAAGAAAGACAAATACTACATAAATCTAAAATTGCAAATAATTGTCCTACTTGTTATGCAAATAATGATTTAGAATTTACTTTTTCTCAAGAAATAGCAGAAAACCCTTTATTTATAATGCCATCTAAAGAAGTAGAGGAAACATTATTTTGTCATAATTGTAACAATACTATTTATCCTGTGAATTGGGATGAAGATATTGAGCGAGTGTATGAATACCACAAAAAATTAGCCGATCCAAATAAAGCCTCTTTTAAGCTTAAAACACTAGGGTATATTTTAGTTATTGGAGATATTTTACTGCTGCTATATTTAGTTTATTACTTTGCTAAATAAGATATTATAGATTTTTAGCAATTGAACTTGCTAAGGCTTTGAACTCTTCCTCACTAAGAGTAACTTTATGAGAAAAAGTAGCATCTTTCATTTCATTTAAAGGAATTAAATGCACATGCACGTGTGGTACTTCTAGCCCAATAACAGACATCCCAATACGCTTACAGCTAACAGTTTTTTCTAACGCTAAAGCAACCTTACGGGAAAATTTCATTAATTCTTGATAAGTATCTTCGTCTAAATCAAAAATTTTATCAACTTCTTTTTTAGGCACACAAAGTGTGTGCCCCTTTGCGTTTGGGTTTATATCTAAAAAGGCTATAAAATCTTTGTCCTCTGCTACCTTGTAGCATGGTATTTCTCCATTTATAATCTTTGTAAATATTGAAGCCATTTATTCTCTAGTGATTTCTAGTACATCAAATTTCATTACCCCATTAGGGACTTGTATTTCTGCAGTTTCTCCTACTTTTTTTCCTAACAATCCTTTTCCTATAGGTGAATCTACAGATATTTTACCTGTTTTTAAGTCGGCTTCACTTTGTGCTACCAATTTATAGACCATCTCCATTCCATTAGTTTGGTTTTTTATTTTTACAGTAGAATGTACTAGAACTTTTGAGGTGTCTAGCTGCGACTCATCAATAACACGAGCATTAGCTAAAACCTCTTCCATTTTAGAAATACGCATCTCTAGCATACCCTGAGCTTCTTTAGCAGCATCGTACTCTGCATTTTCACTTAAATCTCCTTTATCCCTAGCTTCGGCAATAGCCTGTGATGCCTTAGGGCGTTCTATGTCTTTTAATTGATTTAACTCGTCTCTTAACTTTTTTAAACCTTCCGCAGTATAATAAGATACTTTACTCATAACTTCATCGTTTTTAATCTACAACCCCTTCAGTTTAGGGAATTAAAAAATCCCATGCACGACGGGATTGTAAATACAAATATACAAAAAATTAGTTTTTGGGTATTTGTTGTATTTTTGAAATTATATAAAATTGTAAATGAAACGTCTCTTACTTTTATCCTTATTACTAGTTATTTTTTCAAGTTGTTCTAACAATGATGATGTGCGAAATGATAACCCAAACCTTATTGACCCTCTTGTGGATTTAACATTAAACTTAAGTTTGCCGCAATATCAATCTTTAAACTTCCCTGGGGGAAGTGTTTTAATAAATAGTCAGGGCATAAAAGGCATTGTTGTCTATAATGTAAACAATGACTTGTACACCGCTTTTGAGTTAAGTGATCCTAACCACACGCCTTCTTCTTGTTCTAGAATGGAAGTAGAAGCTCCTATCGCTACATGCCCTTGTTCTAGTGATGACAATGAGTACAACATTATCACAGGAGAACATCAAACAGATCCTACGTTATTTCCTATGCAACAATATAGAATTACCAGAACAAACGATGTGATTAGGATTACTAATTAAAATCGTACCGTAGCCCCTAATAGAAAATTAGTTGTAGCTTGTGGATAAAATCCAGCTCCTTCTACCGTTGTAATAACTCCTGGTTCGCTGAAGTCATCATCAAACGTAAAGAAAAACCCATTAGACACATACTCCACATTAAAGATGTTATTTACGAGTGCCGATAGGTAAATAGACTTTACAAAAGGCACGCCCTTAATTTCATAAACTACATTTACATCGTTAATAAAATAGCTGTCTAATCTAGATAATTCGCTATCTATATTCCCAAGAAACTGCTCTCCCACAAATTTTGATAATAAAGAAACTTCTAGGTTTTGCATAGGCCTATACGAAAATGCATTACCTGCCACAATTTCTGGAGAATAGGATAGGTTTGTATTACCTAAGTTTACCAACTCTCCATCTCTTTGAAAGATAAAATCTACATTTTTATTACTACTTAGTGCAAGGTTGGGTTGTACACTAATTTTTTCTGAAATAGATACAACCGCATCTACTTCTAGCCCTAATCTATAGCTCTTACCACTTGTAGCACGAATTGGAGCACCAACATCATCTATAGCTCCTGTTAAGACTAGTTGATTTCTATAATCCATATAGAAAGCATTGGTATTTATCATTAGTTTTTCTGAAGCATATCGCCAACCTAACTCAAAGTCATCTAAGCGTTCTGCAGTAAACAGGCCTTCTTCAAAATCACTTCTTCTTGGCTCTCTATTGGCTCTTCCGTAGGATGCATAAAACTGGTTTTTAGCATCTAGCTGAAAAGACGCACCAGCCTTTGGGTTAAAAAAGGAGTAACTCTGGTTTACTTCAAAAACTTCTCTATCACTATTTAACCCCGTTGTTTCATGGTTTACAAATCGTCCTTGTAAATCTCCATAAACACTCCATTTGTTATCAATTCTCCAAGTGGCCTTACTAAATACTGTAAATTCGGTTTTAACACCATTACTATCATAATAGCGATCTTTATACCCGTATCCTGTAGGGAATTCAGACCATAATATTTCACCAAAATGATCTCCATCGTAATAACTATAAAAAGCGCCTGCAGTAACATCTACAGTATTATTCTTGTAATTTACGGTTCCGTTTACTGCATAAAAGTCATTGTCTAACCAACGTCTTCTTATATAATCTGTACTAGTAATTTCTTCTCCATTAACTGTTACTGGATCTGCCCCTAAAAACTCAAAAGAGGAGTCTCCACTAAATAAAATATTCGAATAATAAAAATCATCTACATATTGTTCAAAATACCCTCTTCCATATGTATAATTTAGAGACAAGTTAGTGCTCCAATTATTATTATATTTCTGGTTCCAGAGTAATTGATAATGATCTTGGGCATAGTTATCAACTTCATTATCGTAAAACCCTTCGAAATTTCCTTCATCGTCAAAAATCTGTCCAACAGAATTAAATGTTCTGTCATTTTCTAAAGTTTCAGCATCAATTCCGTAATATGCTTGATAGGTTTCTTCTCTACCTCCAAATGCAATTGCTTTTATAAGTGTGTTCCTATCTGTATAGGCTGCATGTAAAAAGTATGATTTTAAATCTGAAGAAGCCCTGTCAATATATCCATCACTTTGTATAGTTGACAAGCGACCAGCAATTTCAATTTTTTCGTTAAGTAATCCTGTAGAGAATTTAAGGTTGTTTCTAGTAGTATTGTAAGACCCTATAGAGCTAGAAATTTCTCCATAGGCTTGTTCGGAAATACCATCTGTTAAAATATTTAAACTAGCACCAAAGGCTCCAGAACCATTTGTAGAAGTTCCAACCCCACGTTGTAATTGTAAACTTTCTACAGATGAAGTAAAATCTGGAAGGTTCACAAAAAAAGTTCCTTGGCTTTCGGCATCATTAAAAGGGATTCCATTAAGGGTCACGTTTATTCTAGATCCATCACTTCCTCGTACTCTTAAATAAGTATACCCTACTCCTGCTCCAGCATCACTTGTAGTTACTACAGAAGGCAAGTAATTAAGCATATATGGAATGTCTTGCGCTAGATTTCTTTTTTTTAATTCTTCTTTTTCTAAGTTAGAATGTGTAATTGGTGAGTCTGCTTTTACTCTAACCGATTTGATAAAAACTTCTTCAAGAGCCTCTACTTTGGTAGAATCTTTAGGCTTTTCTTGAGCCTTGGCAACTAGGAAGCTTCCTACTAAAGTTGCCATAAAAAATAATCGTTTCATCCGTAAAAAATGTTTACGAATAAAAGGGGTATTATTCTTGGTTTATAATTAATAAAAATGGTGTCTGCTCGAGTACAATCGAATTAAAGAATTTATCGATTATAAATACATCTCGAATGCACTCGGTGTGACGTTATTTCCTAAACAGCATTACCTGTTCTAGGTTCTATGGGTATAATCTCAGCCAAATAATTTTAAATCTATCTAGCACCCCTTTGAGATGTTTGACAAAGGTAGAATAAACATCTTAACTAACCCTAAATAATTTATAAAAACCTTAATAAAGCCCCGCTTAAATTGTATTTAAATTTGACAAATGGCAAGCATAAAGAATAAATTTACCTTTAAAATTGTTTTAAGCTACTTAGTATTAGGAGCTGTAGCAGTTTTGGTTTCCTACTTTTTATATTCTGAGTACAAAAAAGCAACAAACCTTTCCCCACAAATTACCGAAGACAAAAAGTTTATTGAAACAGGAACACTTATAAATCAAGTATTTGAAACCGATGGTTTTTCAAGATTGGCACTCCTAACACAAACCGAAAAAGATTACAAAAAATATCAAGACAAAACAGATTCACTATTTAAAAAAATTGAAGAAATAAAAGAGCTCATAACTAGTCAAAACCAACTACAACAACTCGATAGCGTTACAATACTCTTAGAAAGAAAAAGAGAAAATATAGATCAACTTCGCTTTTTAAAATTAACAACCAACAAGGATACCTCCTTAGACGACATTTTAGAGCAAATGAGTACCCTAGAAAACTCAATGGGGAAATTCACACTTGGGAATACCACAAATAATCCTGAAAGTCTTAATGAGGAAGAAAGAAAAGTATGGAGTAAATGGGTAGATTACTTTAATACAACAAAATTTACAGACACTAGCACAGTTAAGGTCACTACAGTAGATTCTATGCTAGCAGCCTCTAGATATATTGTTGCAGAGGCCAAAAAAGAAAACTCCCGAACTAGAAAATCTCTACAACAAAAAGAGAACGAATTAATAAAAAACGACTTAATCCTTTCACAAAAACTACGAAGTATTATTGCAACTTTTGATGCAGAAGTTGTTAAAAATAACACCTTACTTACAGAGAATAGGGATGCCTCAGTTCAAAAAACAAGAGACATTTTAAAAATAGCAGGAGCTATTTCTCTAATACTAGCGCTTGTTTTTTCCTATTTTATTCTAACGGATTTCTTTAAGATAGAACGCCTTAAAAAATCTCTTGAATTAAGTAAAAAATATGCTGAAAATCTTCTTAAAAGTAGAGAGCAATTAATAGCAACTGTTAGTCATGATCTTAAGACTCCATTACAAACTATAACTGGATATACAGAATTACTTGACAATACTTCTAACTCTCTTAAACAGAAACAATATATCTCACAAATACACTCAGGCACGAGTTATATTACAAAACTCGTAGACGATTTGCTAGATTTTTCTAAACTAGATGCTGGGAAACTAGTAATTGAAAAAGCTCCTTTTTCGTTAAGTAATTTAATAAGACAAGTTAGTGAGGCTATTGCAGAAATTAACCATCACAAAAATGTAGAATTGATTTTAGAAATCGATCAAGAAATTGAATCACTAGTTTTTAAAAGTGACCCATTAAGGATTCAACAAATAGTAAACAATCTAATAGGTAATGCATTTAAGTTTACTAAAAAGGGAAGTGTAACAGTAAAGGTCACATCAAAAAAACTACTTGATAACATCTTTGAGGTTGTAATTATTGTAAAAGATACAGGAGTTGGCATTGCTCCAGATAAACAAGATGTTATCTTCCGAGAATTTACACAGGCAAATGATGATGATTCTAGTAATTTTGGAGGGTATGGCCTGGGTCTTACAATATCAAAAAAACTAACTTCACTACTCAACGGCTCATTAACCGTAACTAGTGAGCTAGAAAAAGGGAGTAGTTTTAAGCTATCACTTCCTCTTGAGGTTACTTCTAGTCCTGTTAAAATTAAAGAGTCTAATAACACTTCTCAAGTAGTTTCAAAAAAACTTACTGTTGTTATACTTGACGACGACCCAACTATTATTGCATTACTTAAAGATGTTTTTACTCAACTCGGAATTTCAACACATGCTTTTACATCCTATAAAGAGCTTAGTAATTATAAAAATCTAGTTTTCGATTTTATTTTAACAGATATACAAATGCCTACTGTAGATGGGTTTATGTTCTTGGAAAAACTAAAGCTTGGAAGTATAGAAACTTTTAACCAACAACCAGTTATAGCAATGACTGGCAGTAAAGAGCATGATAAAGCTTATTACAAAAAGAAAGGCTTTTCTGCTATGCTTCCTAAGCCCTTTAGTAAGCAACAACTAATTAGTGTAATAATTAAATTATTTCCAGACATAGAATTTGCTCAAGATACTTCAATTCAGTCTAAAAAAAAGAGTGGTGAATTATATAACCTATCACTATTAAAATTATTTATTGAAGAAAAAAGTAAGTTGGATGAAATACTACATGTGTTTATTGAGCAAACTAGAAAAGACAATAAAACTCTTGCAGTTCTTGTAAAGAATAAAGACTATGGTGCAATTAATAAAATTGCACATAGGATGCTTACAATGTTTAGACAGATTCAAGCGGAAGAAGCAATTGTGTCTTTGGAATATTTAGAAAAAATTGATGAAGCAGCCGAGGCAAACCTAGAGAATTATTACATTAATTTACAGCAAAAAATTGATGCTTTAGAATCTCAAATTAAAACAGACTTAGGAATCTAGTTTATATTTTTCCATTTTATTGTAAAGTGTTTTTCTAGTGATGTTGAGCAGCTTTGCAGCCTTAGATTTATTATACCCTGTTTCCTTAAGTGCAGCCAAAATAGACTCTTTTTCACTTGTTTGAATATTAAAGTTTTTTATTTCTTTATTTTCATTAAATGAGCTCACCTCTCTAGGGATAACATCAATAGGAACTTGCTCACCTTGGGTTAACAAAACAGAGCGTTTAATTACATTTTTTAATTCTCGTAAATTTCCTGGCCAATTATAGTTTTTAAAAGCTTCTGAAACCTCTGGCGAAAGACCAAGAATATTTTTTTTTAAAGAAGAATTGGCTTGTTCTAAAAAGAATTCTATAAATAAGTGAAGGTCTTCTTTACGTTCATTTAATGAAGGTATTTGTAATGAAAATTCATTAAGCCTATGATATAGATCTTCTCTAAAGGTGCCTTCGTTAACAGCTTTGGTAAGATCCTCGTTTGTCGCTGAAATAAGTCGAACATCAACTTCAATTTCTGTATTACTCCCAACTGGCTTAATTCTTCTTTCTTGTAATGCCCTTAATAGTTGTACTTGATTCTCGTAAGAGAGGTTTCCTACTTCATCTAGAAACAAAGTTCCCCTGTGAGCTGCTTCAAAATGTCCCTTTTTATCGTTTATTGCTCCTGTAAAGCTTCCTTTTACGTGTCCAAAAAACTCACTCGACGCAATTTCTTTAGGAATCGCGCCACAGTCTACCGCTATAAAAGCTTCTTCTTTCCTATCGCTAAAGTCATGTATTGTTTTTGCAACTACTTCTTTACCTGTTCCACTTTCGCCTTGTACAAGAACACTCATAGTTGTAGGTCCTACAAGTTGTATGTATTGGTGGTTTTTCTTTGCAGCTTCACTAGAGCCTGTAATATAATTTGTTGAGCTTGTTTTTTTTAAGGGTGAATTGTTTTTCTTACTGGTTGTTACTTTTTTGTTGGATTTTTCCTTTAATACTTGGTTAATAACCATTAACAACTCTTCTGGCCGAAATGGTTTTGAGATATAATCTAAAGCTCCTTTTTTTATAGCCTCAACTGCCATAGTTACTTCTGCATATCCAGTCATTAAAACAACTGCTATACTAGGGTATTTATCCTTTACAAATTTTAAAATATCCATTCCTGAACCATCAGGTAATTTAATATCTGTAATAATTAGAGCTGGGGAGGTAGAATTAATTATTTTTTCAGCACCAGTCTTTGTAGAAGAAACTGAGACAAAGAGACCTTTTCGCTCCAGAAAAGTTTTAAGCATGTTTCCGAACGCAATATCATCTTCAATTATTAAAATATCATTACTCATAAGCCTTTGTCAAATTTCAAAAATAAAGCCTTGACAAAGAAGATGCCTTTAAAGTTTTCATAAAAAAAAGCGTCTTATTATAAGACGCTCTTTCTTGAATCTAGTAAAAAACTTATTGCAATTACTGCTTCTTCAATGTTATGATTGGCTTTTTGTCTTTAACCACTCACCTTTTGCATTTGCATAAACAGTTTTCTTAGCTTTTTTTCCATCTGCTTGTGTACTTAAAACTAGTTTGTACTGTTTTTGCTCGTTTACAAACGCTTGATTAATTTCTGCTCCTTCAAAATCTTTTGAAACGGCAGTTACAACTGCATCTGGTAACTCAGAAATTTTAATTTCTTTAAATGCTGCAATGCCTTTTGCTTGAGCTATCATTTTTGCTTCTTCATCTGCTTGTTGTTCAACTTTTGGAGTTTCTTGTGTTTCTGGAGTAGTTTTCTCTTGTGCGTTAACTGCTACTACGGTCCCAAATGCGAATACTGTTGCTAAAACTAACTTTTTCATAATGTTTAC
This sequence comes from Patiriisocius hiemis, assembly GCF_031846325.1. Classification (NCBI taxonomy): domain Bacteria; kingdom Pseudomonadati; phylum Bacteroidota; class Flavobacteriia; order Flavobacteriales; family Flavobacteriaceae; genus Patiriisocius; species Patiriisocius hiemis. Next base: position 93,588 of record NZ_JAVRHZ010000006.1, read on the forward strand.
TTTTTTAGATTATTTATTATTTCTGTTCTAGCTAAAGAAAAAGTAATGCCAGTTAGAATATTTTTAGTGATGTTTATGTAAGTCCATGACATACAACAACTTATTGTATTAAAAATAAAAAAAGCTAAACTACAAAAGTGTATAAAACGCGTATAAACTGTGTATTTTTTATACAAAAAAGTGTGTACTAATCTATTTTAGGTGGTTTTCTATTCGCCTTTTTAAGTGCAGTATTCTTTTTTTGCTTGAGTCGCTTTTCAATAGCACTTTTAGTGGGTTTTGTTTTCTTTCTCTTTTTTGGAACAATTATATTTTTCTTAAGTAAGTCAAGTAGTCGTTTTATAACTGTTGTTTTATTTCTATGTTGACTTCGGGAAGTTCCACATTGTAGAACAATGTTCCCTTCCTGTGTAATCTTAGAAGCTAATTTTTCTTGTAGTCTTTGTTTTTCGGTTTCTGAAAGCCCTTCAGAATTTAATAAATTAAAAGTAACCTCAACTTTAGAGGCAGTCTTATTTACATGTTGACCTCCTGCACCACTACTAAGAATGGCCTTAAAAGAAAGTTCATTTAAAATAATGGATTCTTGCATTAGGCATCAGGTCTATGAGCCTTGTTAAGCAAATCGTTAACCGTTTTAACAGGGTTAAAGGTTTCTTGAGGTACTTCAACAAAAACAGTATTCCAGTTATACATAGCCCCGTTCCACAACCCAGGTCTTTCTAAAGCTTTAATGGTTTTACCATCGTAAGATTTTGAGGCAATAAAACCTAAATCTTGATTGGCAAATTTCTCTAGGTCATACTTTTTTCCTTTATAGTTTCTTGTAGAACAAACAATATCTACTGGGTTAAAATGTGTTGCTTCGTTTAGTAACTTAATTTGCTCAGCTTTTTTCTTATCTATTTGAGACATTTCTACGATTTGAATAGACACATGTCCATATTCATTTTTAACCCAAAAAGGCCCTCCACCAGGTGCACCGGTGTTTTTTACAACTCCACAAACACGTATTGGTCTATCTAATAAGTAGAGCATTTGGTGTTTGTCTGCTGGGACATCCTTACAATTAAGTTCGTTCCAGAAAAAAGACTTTAATTCTTTATATAAATCTTCTGTAATAGTTTCTTCTTGTAGTTTTCTTATATAATCGAACACTTTTGCTTGTAGAAAAAGCAATTTACCCGCAAGTAGTCTTTTGTAAAACGCTAATTCTTCTACGTATGGTTCAATAACCACATTGTCAATATTTTTTATAAAAATCACATCGGCATCTACATCATTAAGATTATCTAATAATGCACCATGTCCCGAAGGTCTAAAGACCAGTTCACCATTAACATCTCTAAAAGGAGTATCATCCTTTTTTACCGCAAGTGTATCTGTTTCCTTTTTTTGAAAAGAATAAGAAATATGAAATTCTTTTTTTGTTTTAAAAGTGACTCTTTTTTTTATTGCTTCAAACTCTTCTTTAAAAAACGGAACGTGTTTTTCTGCAAATGTAAAATGAAGGTATACATCACTAGAAGCTGAAGCATAAAAAGCAGACTCGTACAACTGCTCTTCAAAGGCTGTTGTTGCATACTTTTTATATTTATGAAAAGGGATTAGCCCTTTTGGGTAATCATCGTATCCCAAACCTTCTTTCTCAAGCATTGCTTTTGCTATACAAATATTACGCTCTCCTTTGTTAGAGGTTTTATAGTCTGGATATTGTTCTCTAATAGTTTTTCTTACTGAATTTACAAATGGGAAAAGTTTAAAATTATTGAAGAATGTTTCAACCTCTTGTTTTCGATACTTCTTTATATATTTTTTAAAGCTATCCTCTTCCGGATTAAAAGATTGTAAAAACTCGTGTAAAAATTTAAACATTCGTGTTGCTGCACCAGAAGCAGGCACAAATTTTACAATGTCTAATGCTTGTTTTTTTTCGTCGTAAAGAGATACCAGCCTATGCTGTACTTCTTCAGGAATTACCTCAATACCATTTCCTACTGAGGCTGCTGTAACAATATCTACAGGAGGAATCCCTCTTCTAAAGGTTTCTAACTGTTTTATAATATCATCTACGGAAAGACCGTGTTTTTTTATTTGAGTGAGGTCAGTATTTGTTAGCATTATTTGGGATGTAGCAGCTTTTCTACTTTAGTAATTGCTGTTTGTAATCTATTTTTTTTTGTACCAGTTAGTAATTGATACGGTAACTTGTTTTGTATTAATTCCTTTTCAAAAATACTAAATAGAGTTGACCTATCATTAGGTCTATCTCTTAAATCATCTTTTACCCATGGCACATCAATATCTGTTAAGAAATAGAAATCATACCTGTTTGTTAAGGCTGCATTTTTTATTGCTTCTGGACAAAATCCATTATAATAATATTCGCTATATACCTTTAACTCTAGCAAATTAGTGTCACAAAAGAGTACTTTTTTTTCTTGAATTGAAGCTTTATTCTCTGCTTCTATTTGTCCTTTTGCGATAGGCAACAAGTCATCTATTTCACAAACTTTTTTACTTGTATCCCATTTTTCTTGAAGATACTCGCGCATATACTCTGGCACCCATGAGGAATTAAAATGCATGGATAATTCCCTAGCTAGTGTAGTTTTTCCAGTAGATTCTGGCCCAAACAATACTATCTTTATGCAATCGCTGGGTTGTTGTTTAAGTATTTTTTCCATGCGTAATATCCTGCAATTGAAATTCCAATAAACACTAGATATAATATACTGCTCAAAGTATACCCTTTGTAAAAATACAAAGGAACACTTATTATGTTTCCTGCCAAGAGATATAACCAATTTTCAATTTTTCGCTTAGCAAGTAACCACATTCCAACAAAAAACAAGCCTGTTGTTAACGTATCTACATATGCAGTCCAAGAAGTCCATTTATCGAATGCCTCATAAATAATATAGATAAATAGCAGTGCTCCTAGGAAAATAAAGAGTGTTGTTTTGTGCTCTTTTTTTGTGGTAGTTGTAATAGGTGTGTAAGTATCTGGAGTAACTTTTCTTGTCCAAATGTACCAACCATAAATACTCATTATAAAATAATACGCTTGTATAACCATATCACCAAGCAATTCCCATTGCCAGAGCAAATACACAAATATTGCCGTACTAATAATACCTGTAGGATATACCCAAACACTATTTTTCCAAGAGCACAATGCAGATACTAGTCCAAAAAAAACACCTATGGCCTCAAGCACTATTTGGTGTGTTTCATATCCTTTATACTGCCCAAAAAGAAACTCAAAAATGGGGCTCATAGTCGCTTCTGTCTGATTTTACAATTTTAATATATAGTAATCCTCTTTCCACCGCATCTAAGGCAATTTTCATTTCTTGGGTTAAAACTTTCATCACAGCATCATAGTCTCCATAAACCTGTGTACTAAGTGGATTTTCTAAAACTGTTAATCCAGAAGCGCGCAAATTTTTAATGAAGTTAATGATGGCAGGTTCAAAATTGTCTTGTAAAGGTGTCAAGGTAAGTTCTACAGAGATATTCATAATACTTCCTGCAAAGACAGTAATCTTTTTTAGTTATACTTTGTTTGAAATTTCAAAAATACAGTTTTGGTATTTAGAATTTGTTTATTGTTATTTACTTTCTAGTAGTTCTTCTTCAAACACCGTTCCCATAACTACCATATCTGCCCCAGCAATATAGGCAGCTTCTTTTCGCTCATTTGTTCTAATCCCTCCTCCAACAATAAGTGGTAGAGTAATCTCTTTTTTTACAGCTTCAATAATGCTAGTATTTACAGGAATTTTCGCACCACTTCCTGCCTCAAGATAGATAAGTTTTGCGCCAAGGTATTCTCCCGCCAATGCAGTATTTACAATTGCTTCAATATTGTCTTGTGGCATGGGTTGCGTTTGACTTACTCTGGCAACTGCACTCTCATTATCTCCATCTATTAAAATATATCCTGTTGGGATAACTTCGAGTGTTGATTCTTTTAGCATCCTCACAGCTTTCACTTGTTGTCCAATAAGGTATTCTGGATTTCTACCAGAGAGTAATGATAAAAACAATATGGCATCTGCCGTGTTTGTAATTTGCTCATAATTGCCTGGAAATAAAAAAACGGGAAGATTGGTTTCCTTTTTTAAAGCCTTTACAGTTACTTCCGTTTTATTATTAGCTACTGTACTTCCTCCTACAAAAATGTGGGTAGTTTGTACTGGGATTCTAGAAAGAAAATGACTTACATTTTCTTCGTAAAACTTATCTGGATCTATTAAAATTGCTAGTAGTTTTTTTTCTGAAGTAACTATGGATTCGTAAAAACTTATCATGCTATTTTATTTTTCAGAAATAAGCGCGTAACAGCATGTAAAACCTTCAAACTCTAAAAACCATACATTATAATCCTGCTCCTTTTCTTTAAAAGAAACATTCGCTATACTTTCCATAGTTTCTAGTCTAAAGTCTTCAACATATATATGCTGTAAAAAACTTAAGCCAGGCATAGCAAAACTCTTGTATAAACTTTCTTTTGCACCCCATACCATTGTTAATTTTCGCATTACTGCATCATCATTGGCAAGGGTTCTATATTCTTCAATTGGAGTGAATTTATGTGCTATTTTTAAAATTTTAGGTCGTTGTTTTTCAATATCCACTCCAACTTCTTTATTACTAATAATTATTGCCGAGAAAATATACGAATGTGTAATGCTAATACACTTTCCGTCTTTTAAGTGTGGCTTCCCATTTTCATCATAGTACAAGTCAAAATCGGTGTAATTCTCTTCAGCAAGTAAATGGCGAACACTCATAAAACCTCTTCGGTGTAAATCGCTTTTCATTCCTTGTACACGTGTATTGCAATTTGACGTTAGCTCAATACCTGTTGAGAGTTCTTCAAAAGATTCTTCTATCTTCCAAATGAGAACTTTAGTGTGGTTATTTACTGTTATTGTTTTGTAAAGAGGCATTATAAATTAGTGAATATTACGTACTTTTGCAGTCTGAAAATAAGGGACTTCCCTTTTCAAGATTAAAAGTAAATAATAATTAATGAGTTTCCCACTAGTTGGGAGATTAAAATACAATTTTATGTCCGCAGAAACGACAACATACGTACCGTACAAAGTAAAAGATATATCCCTAGCAGATTGGGGTCGTAAGGAAATTGAACTTGCCGAAGCAGAAATGCCTGGATTAATGTCTTTACGTGAAGAATACAAAGATGAGCAACCACTAAAAGGAGCTCGTATAGCAGGGTGTTTACACATGACAATACAAACTGCAGTACTTATTGAAACTTTAATTGCTCTTGGTGCAGAGGTAACGTGGAGTTCATGTAATATCTTTTCTACACAGGATCAAGCTGCCGCTGCAATTGCTGCTGCTGGAATCCCAGTATATGCTTGGAAAGGTATGAATGAAGAAGAATTTGACTGGTGTATAGAACAAACTTTATTTTTTGGGGAAGACCGTAAACCACTTAATATGATTCTTGATGATGGAGGAGACTTAACTAATATGGTGTTTGACAAGTACCCAGAATTAGCTAAAGGAATTAAAGGCCTATCAGAAGAAACAACAACTGGAGTACACCGTTTATATGACCGTATGAAAAACGGAACACTAGTAATGCCTGCAATTAATGTAAATGATAGTGTTACTAAATCTAAGTTTGATAACAAATACGGATGTCGTGAGAGTGCTGTAGATGCAATACGTCGTGCTACAGATGTTATGCTAGCAGGAAAACGTGTGGTTGTTTGTGGTTATGGTGATGTTGGAAAAGGAACTGCAGCCTCGTTTAGAGGAGCTGGTTCTATAGTTACTGTAACAGAGATAGATCCTATTTGTGCCTTACAAGCTGCAATGGATGGTTTTGAAGTAAAAAAGCTTGAAAATGTATTACACAAAGCAGATGTTGTAATTACTACTACTGGAAACAAAGACATTGTAACAGGTGAGCACTTTAAGGCAATGAAAGATAAAACCATAGTGTGCAACATTGGTCATTTTGATAATGAAATCGCTGTAGCTTGGTTAAATGATAATTATGGTGATACCAAAGTTGAGATTAAACCTCAAGTAGATAAATATACTATTGATGGTAATGATATTATTTTATTAGCTGAAGGTCGCCTAGTAAATCTTGGTTGTGCAACTGGACACCCTAGCTTTGTAATGAGTAACTCATTTACAAACCAAACCCTTGCACAGATTGAACTTTGGAACCATAGTGATAAGTATGAAAATAAAGTATATATGCTACCAAAGCATCTTGATGAAAAAGTAGCTCGTTTACATTTAGAAAAAATAGGTGTAGAGCTTACCGAACTTAAAGAGTATCAAGCAGAATATATTGGTGTTGAAGTACAAGGGCCATTTAAGCCTGAGTATTATAGATACTAATAGAATTTAAAATTTTGAAATTTTTATAACCCTTACAGCAATGTGAGGGTTTTTTATTTCGCTTTCAAATAGACCTCAATATATTCTTGTGTAGTTAAATACTCATAACGCATAGCTTTAAAATACTTTTCAATAACAACATGGTTTTTATAATTTGGATTTAAAGCATCAACTAGTTTACTATCTCTAGCTGTAAGTACAATATACCAAGTCCCTTTTCTATATTCATGAGCATCTTCTAGTACAGGAAACTCCATTTTTTTCTAAACCAGCATCAATAACCATAGGTATTAAGTTAATAGTCTTTGTTTGTTTTTCTGCTTCATAAAATGTTAGGAAATACTTCTCTTCTCCAATAGTTACAGGAACATCTCCTTCTATATCATCATAATCTACTTGAAACTTTGCATTTACGTATTTATAAAACTCATTCGCCCTTTTTGGATCTTCAAAAATATAGGTGTATTGATTAGGTAGTTGTCTTTTAAACTTTTTGCCTTTCATTACTTTGCCATCTTTTAAATCTGGCGCTATTGCTAAAGGGATACAAGAGAAAGTAAACAAAAAACAAATGGATAGTAAGAAATAACGCATAGTTTTTTTAAAAGACTAGCTTCAAAAATAATGCCGATAAAAAAACCCCCTCAATTCAAAAAAATGAGGGGTTTTAAAATGTTTATAAAAGTTCTAGTTTCCTACTACCGTAAGTTCACTTTTAGTATAGTTAAATACATTTTGTTCTATAGTAGCAAGTCCTTCTTCTCTAGGAGTATTAGGGTTAAGTTTAAAATTTTCACCATTAGGCAAGTGATACACTATTAAACCATCTTTTATTGAAGACAATTTTATTAACTCTCCATCTTGTTTAACAGCATTCCACGATTTTTCTGAAGGCTTGTAAACCAAATCTACACGTTCTCCTTTTCGTTCTCCATCAAGTATTACGATTTCAAAACGATTTTTTGAAGCAGTCATTTCCATTTTTGTGCCTTCGTGAACCACAATTTGAGTTTCAAATTCACCGTCTTTCATAGCTATTGGGTTACTTCCACTCCAAAATTCAATAACATTAAAAATAATAACGTCACCTAGGAAGAATAATCCATAAACCGGAATAATGTTTAATCCCCAAAACACAAGGTTATTTACAAACTTGCTATCACTTAAATCTTGATTCCAATCTTTAAGATTATTAAAAGCACTAAAAGAGCCTAAGCAGCTTGAACATAATAAAGAGAGGGATAGTGTACTACAAATAATTAGTTTTTTCATTGTGAAATAGTTTTAGTTAATAACTATGAAGTTACAAAATATAGTTAGCAAAATGGGGCTCTGTTGCTTAAAAACAAAAAACCTCAACTGTTTCCAGTTGAGGTTTTAATATTATATAACTGTATTACAAATGCTTACGCTTCTCCGTGCGGTACAATAGAAACATAAGATTTGTTATCTTTCTTTTTAGTAAACTTTACAACTCCATCTACTTTTGCGTGTAATGTGTGGTCTTTTCCTCCATACACATTTTCACCTGGATGGTGTGTGTTACCTCTTTGTCTAACGATGATATTTCCAGCAACAGCTTCTTGACCACCAAAAATCTTAACACCAAGGCGTTTCGATTCTGATTCTCTACCGTTTTTTGAACTACCAACTCCTTTTTTATGAGCCATGTTATTTTAGGTTTATAAGGTTAAACTTTAGTGAAAAGCAATTACGCTCTACCACCATCTAATTTGTCTTGTAATTCTTTAAGCTCATCCCACTTACCATCTGCAGCTAATTTTGCTTGTTGTGGCCAAGTGTCTGTTACTAAATGAGCTAATCTTGAACTTGCTTCTGTTAAAATTTCAGAAAGCTTTTCAGGTTTTGACTTTGCTACTTTTGCAAAAGTATCTATTCCTGCGTTAACCATTGCTTCCATTGCCTTTGGCCCAACACCTTCAATCTTTTTAAGATCATCTGCTTTTCCAGTTGCCTTTTTAGCAGGAGCTTTAGGAGCAGCTTTTTTAGCTGGTGCAGCTTTCTCTGCTTTTGCAGCAGGTTTTGCTTTTTCAGCTTTTGCTGGTGCAGCTTTTTTAGCAGGAGCGGCTTTCTTTGCTCCAGAGCTTACAATACTTTCTATAATAATTTCAGAAAGAGCTTGTCTGTGACCATTTTTTACACGGTATCCTTTTCTTCTCTTTTTCTTGAAAACTATTACTTTATCACCTTTAAGGTGTTTAACGACTTTTGCTCCAACTTGAGCGCCGTTTATAGCCGGGGCGCCAACAGTTACTTTGTCACCGTCGCCAATAAGAAGTACATTGTCAAAAGAGACCTTTTTTCCTTCTTCTGTAGCTAAACGATTTACAAAGACTTTTTGGTCTTTTGCAACTTTAAATTGCTGCCCTGCTATCTCTACAATTGCGTACATAGCGTAACGTTTAATATTAGTTAATTTAAAAATAAAACCCGCTTCATTTTAAAGCGGGTGCAAATATAATTTTAAAAACCGAATTTACAAAGTCTTTATTGCCTAAATATGAGCGCTATTGCTTCTGATTTGTGTTCCATGATTCTTTCAGCAATTGCATAAATGATAAAGTTAATACTAAAGAGGTGGAGATTCCCATAATTGCTAGGGTTATTAGCATTATAAGCGATCCTTTATTATAATCTAGTCCATAAGAATCTAATATAGCTCCAGAGAACTCTTTGTCAATCATATATACATAAACAGCCATAAATGCTGTGAAAATTATAGTTGCAAATACTCCTGTGAAAAACCCTACTTGAAACCCGTTTTGATATTTAAATTCAGATTGATTTGATTTAAAGTTTTTCATAGCCATCAAAATTCCAAAACCAAAAATAACAGCATTTACAGCACTAAATACTGGATATTGATGCAGTCCTATTAGTTTTGAAATTAAAAAATATGCAATAAGTACGATGCTTATTATAACTCCGTAGCGTATAATTACTTTGTTCATTGTTGTTTCTTGTTGGTTACACCACAATTTACGAAATCACAGAAATAGTTATTCCAAAAATATTGTTAAGCTTTAAAATTAGCAGGTTAGCTTTGCAAACCAGCGTTAAATGTGGTATTTTAAATTTTTCAGGAAAAAGTTAATAAATAAAGTAACATATTACATCACAATGCTACTAACACTCAAAACAAAAGTTATTAATATGAAAAAAACATTTCTCAGCATATTACTAATATGCATAACCATCCTAGGCATTAATGCCCAGAAAGTAGAATTTGAAGAATACACGCTTGATAATGGTCTCCACGTAATACTACATCAAGACAATACTGTACCCGTTGTTGTTACCTCTGTAATGTATCATGTAGGCGCAAAAAATGAAGCCCCAGGAAGATCTGGATTTGCTCACTTTTTTGAACACCTTTTATTTGAAGGCACTAAGAATATTGAGCGTGGTAAGTGGTTTGAAATGGTAAGTTCAAACGGAGGAAGCAATAATGCCAATACAACAGATGATAGAACTTATTATTACGAAATATTTCCTTCTAACAACCTAGAGTTAGGTTTATGGATGGAAAGTGAGCGTATGCTACACCCTATAATTAACCAAATAGGAGTAGACACTCAAAACGAAGTTGTAAAAGAAGAAAAAAGACTTCGTGTTGATAATCAACCCTACGGAAATATACTTAAAGCCATTAAGGAGAACATGTTTAAAGTACATCCTTATAAATGGACAACAATTGGTGAGATGGAAGATTTAGATGCTGCTACCCTTGAGGAGTTTAGAGCATTTAATGAAAAATTTTATGTTCCTAACAATGCTACTTTAGTTGTCGCTGGAGACATCAACAAAGCAGACACTAAAAAGATGATCAAGGATTATTTTGCAGCAATTCCAAGAGGTGCAGATGTACCAGAAATAGATATCAAGGAACCTGCTTTAACAAGTCAAATTGACGCAAAATACTACGACCCAAATATACAGATTCCCGCATTGATTCATGCATATAGAACACCTGCAATGACAGAACGTGATGCGTATGTATTAGATATGATTTCTTCAATTTTAAGTGAAGGAAAAAGTTCTAGACTATATAAAAAATTAGTAGACGAACAAAAACAAGCATTACAAGTTCAGGCAATAAATCTTAAGCAAGAAGATTACGGCACTTACGCTGTTTTTGGACTTCCTTTAAACAATACTTCATTAGAAACATTAACTGAAGAAATTGACGAAGAGATTGTAAAAATACAAACCGAATTAATTTCAGAAAGAGAATTTGAAAAACTTCAAAATATTTATGAAAACAGATATGTAAATGCTAATTCTACAATTGCAGGTATCGCAAATTCATTAGCAGATTACCACGTTTTCTATGAAGACACAAGTTTAATTAATAAACAAAACGAGATTTATAGATCTATTACCAGAGAGGAAATAAGAGATGTAGCAAAGAAATATCTAAATCCTAACCAGAGAGTACGATTAGAATATTTACCAGAAAGTACTAAGTAATAGAAAAATTTAAAAATAGTAAGATGAAAAAATATATAACATTTTTAATTGCAACCTTTGTATTTGCAACTACAATAACGGCTCAAATAGACCGAAGCAAACAACCTAAACCAGGGCCCGCACCTACTATAAACTTGACAAAACCACAAAGTTTTACCATGAAAAATGGTTTGCAGGTACTAATAGTTGAAAATGACAAGTTGCCTAGAGTACGTGTTCAACTACTAATGGACAACCCAATGCACGCATCTGGAAACAAGGCAGGTGTCGAAGGTATTTTTGCTTCAATGATGGGTAATGGTACAACATCAATTTCTAAAGATGACTTTAATGAAGAAGTAGATTTTCTTGGAGCGAATGTAAATTTTGGTTCTGAAAGCGCTTTTGCAAGTTCACTTTCAAAGTACTTTCCTAGAGTTCTAGAGTTAATGGCAGATGCTATTAAAAACCCATTATTTACAGAAGAAGAGTTTAAAAAACAAAAGGATTTAGTTTTAGAAGGTCTTAAAAGTCAAGAAAAATCGGTAACTGCTGTTTCCGGGAGAGTAAATACTGCATTAGCTTATGGGAAAAACCACCCAAAAGGGGAGTTTGTTACACAAGAAAAAGTTGAAGCGCTAACTCTTGCAGATGTAAAAAGCTTTTACAGTGATTACTTTTCTCCAAAAAATGGCTATTTAGTTGTTCTTGGTGATGTAGATTATAATGAAACTAAGCGATTATTAGAGAAACATTTAGGAGATTGGAAGATGTCTGCAGTACCAGAATTAACCTACACTACGCCTAAGGATGTACAATACACTCAAGTAAACTTTATAGACATGCCTAATGCTGTACAGTCTGAAGTTACAGTACAAAATCTAGTAAATTTAAAGATGAGTGACCCAGATTATCATGCTGTTCTATTAGCTAACGATATTCTTGGTGGCGGTGGAGAAGGGCGTTTATTTTTAAACTTAAGAGAAGATAAAGGCTGGACGTACGGTTCGTATTCAAACATTGGAGGAGATAAAGAGGTAACTCGTTTTACTGCTACTGCAAGTGTACGTAATGAGGTAACAGATAGTTCAGTTGTAGAAATTTTAAGAGAGATTAATAATATGGCGGAGCAAAAAATTGATCGTCAAAAATTAATTAACTCAAAAGCAAAGTTTACCGGGAGGTTTATTTTGGCATTAGAAAGACCTGGAACTATCGCAAACTATGCGCTAAATATTAAAACACAGGATCTTCCTGAAGACTTCTACAAAAACTACTTAAAGAAAATTAATGCAGTAACTCCAGAAGACATTAATAGAGTTGCTAAGAAATATTTTAAGTCTGATAATCTAAGAATTGTAATTGTTGGTAAAGGAAGTGAAGTGATTACATCGCTTAAAAACTTAAAGGGGCCTAATGGAAAACCAATTCCTGTATCATATTTCGATAAGTTTGGTGAACCTACAGAGGAGCCTAATTATAACAAGCAAATTGATGCGGGTGTAACAGCACAATCTGTATTGGACAATTACATTAAAGCAATTGGTGGGAAAGACGCACTATTAAATGTAAAATCTATAAAAATGGTTGCTAGTGCAGAAATGCAAGGAATGCAGCTAGGTCTTGAGACAATAACAACAACTAAAAGTCAATCTTCTGTTGTAGTTTCTATGGGTGGAAATCCAATGCAAAAAGTAATTTTTGACGGGAAAAAAGGATATATGGTGGCACAAGGACAACGCATTGAATATACAGATGAGCAAAACGAAGCTGCTTTGATGCAAGCAAAACCTTTCCCAGAACTTACTGCAGAAGGTGCAACATTAAAAGGAATTGAGAATATAGACGGTAAAGATGCATATGCTGTTTCCTTAGGAGGCGATAGTGTTAACTATTACGACAAAAGCACTGGTCTAAAAGTAAGAACAGATGCTGTACAAAAAGCAAATGGACAAGAAGTAAAAACCACTACAAATTTTGCAGATTACAAAGAAGTTAATGGCATAAAAATGCCTCACATTATTTCACAATCTTTTGGACCTCAAGAATTAAAGTTTGTTATTAGTAAGATTATTATAAATGAAGGTGTCTCTGATGCCGATTTTGAATAATTTAAAATCCAAATAAATTGTGAAGAAAAAGACCACTTGTTTTAAGTGGTCTTTTTTTTCTTTCTATTTGCCAAATACACCCCAAAAATAATAAGACAGGCAGCGGCTCCTTGTTGAAGACTAAACTTTTCACCATCAAGCAAACCCCAAAACAAAGCAACAATAGGAATAGTATACGTCACAGAAGTAGCAAAAACAGGAGTGCTTATTTGTACTAGTGTATTAAATAAAATTTTAGCTAGACCAGTTCCTATTACCGCAAGTAATAACAAGTAGCCTAAAGAAGGCATCAATTCTTCTGAAGTTAATGTTGCTTGGTTAAAAAATCCAGAAAAAAATAAGACCAAAATTGCTGGTATTAAAATCACTACAAAGTGTCCAGCTGTAATTGCCATTGCTGGAGTATGTTGCAAATACCGTTTAATGATGTTAACATTTGTTGCATAACAAACCGATGCAATTAATATTAAACAAGCATACCAATAATTTTGATTTGGATTTACAGCTGCTCCGCTCCAAATAAGTAATAAGCTTCCCAAAAGACCCACAATTACTCCTGCCAATTGATTTTTTGAAAAACCAATAGAAAATGCTGCAACACCAAGCAAAAGAGTCATTATTGGTGTAGTAGAATTTAATACTGAAACAATAGCACTATCTATTTCTGTCTCTGCAAATGCAAACAAAAAAGCAGGAATAAAAGTTCCAACAAATGCAGAAATGGTAATCCATTTCCATTCTGTTTTTTTAATTAGCTTTAGCTTATTGAATCCAATAATAAGTAGAAAAATTGCTGCAAAAATAGTTCTTAAAGCTCCTAATTGAAGAGGTGTAAGCCCTATAAGCGCTTTTTTAATAAGTATAAAACTACTCCCCCAAACTACAGAGAGAATAAAAAGAAACACCCATTTTTTATCGATACCTTTCATAAAGAAGTTGCAAAGGTGACAAATTATTTAGAATGTTAATGCTTGTATTTAGAAATTAACTAGACTTTAAAAGATAGGAGTAAAGTACTACTCTTTCCACTCCATAGTCTCCATTATAGTACGCATGTCGTCTCTAAGGTACATGACTGCTGGATATATAGAATCGAAATTGGGTTTTGCTTCAAAATATAATGCCCCAGTTACAAAATGCTTTGTGCTATCAGTTATATAGAATTGAGATTGTGAAGCAGCATCTCCATTTATCATATATAACATTCCATAGGTGTTATTATCAGGATTTACAAAAGGCTGCTCTGGGATACTATTGGCTTTAATATTATGACCATAAGCAAGTTTTTGGGCATCATATAATAAACCCGTAAGGTTAGAGTCCTTTACTTTTTGGTAGGTTATAAAAACCGACGCTTTCATATTTGGGTAATAAATGTTAAGACCACACCCTTTTTGTTTTTTAATTTGAGCATTTGTGTTTTTTAAAAAGGCATAAGGGCAATCTGTTTCAAGCTTTTTATATTCCCCCACTGGGTATTCTAAAGCTAATAGAGCGTTTGGTTTTACAATTGTATCCTCACCACAAGAAGTTAAAAAAAGAAACCCTAAAAGAACCAGAAAAAACCTCATATTACAGACGTGATTGTCAATTTAATTTGTTTTATACGTTTGTTCTCAAACGCTTCAATAGTAAACGAATATTCATGAAACTTTAGTACTTCTCCTTTTTTAGGAAATCCTCTGGAAATTTCTAATAAAAATCCTGCTAGGGTTTCAGATTCTCCCTTGGCATCTTCAAACACTTGATTGTCTTCTAGTTGAATTACTTTGTAAAAATCTTTGAGTGGAGTCTTTCCTTCAAAAACATAATTATTATCATCAAGTTTAGAAAAAATTAAATCATCATCGTCAAACTCATCACTTATTTCACCTACAATTTCTTCTATAATATCTTCTAAAGAGATTAATCCACTTGTACCTCCATACTCATCTACAACAATAGCAAGGTGCATTTTCATTTCCTTAAACTCGTTCAGTAAATCGTCTAGTTTTTTATTTTCAGGAACAAAATACGCTTCTCTTTTTAGATCTTGCCAATCTAAATTTTTACGCTCTATGTACGGCATTAAATCTTTTACATATAAGATACCTGTAATATTGTCTATGTTATCCTTATAAACCGGTATTCTGGAGTAGCCTTTATCAATAATTTCAGGCATGATATCTTTGTACAGTTGTTCTTCGTTCAAAGCAAAAATATCCATACGAGGTTTCATTACTTGTTTGGTATCTGTATTTCCAAAAGTGACAATACCTTGTAATATTTTTTGTTCTTCTTTAGTAGTATCTTCTTCATTAGTTAGTTCTAAAGCCTGAGATAATTGATCAACGCTAATATTACTTGTTTTTTTTCCAAAACGTTCTTGCATAAAAATTGTGATTGCGCGCATAGGCATACTCAACGGAGTAAAAATAACATCTAGGAAACGTAACGGAAATGCCATCATAGAAGCAAAAGAAACTTTATTTCGGCTTGCATAAATTTTTGGTAAAATTTCGCCAAAGAGTAATATTAAAAATGTAACAACACCAACCTCAACTATAAATCGTACGTTTAAAAACCCCCATAAAACAGAATCAATATTCGCAAAGAGAAAAGAAGTGAGTGAGTCAAATAATAATACTATAGCAATATTTATAAAGTTATTGGCTACAAGAATAGTTGCGAGTAACTTTTTAGGTTTAGACAATAACCGCTGAACCAGCTCCATTTTTTTGGGAGGTTCATTTCCATTTGAGGCGTCAAAATCTGTGGATGTTAAAGAGAAAAAAGCTACTTCTGCACCAGAGATTAAGGCAGAGCAAAAAAGTAGTACAAAAAGCACTACCAAGCTTATAATTTGCGGAAAGCTTAGCGCATTTATGAGTAATAAACTAGGAGGCTCTATATCCAAAATGGTGTGCTTAGTTAAACTTTAAAACGGAAGATCATCCTCTTCACCTAGATGTTCTTCGGTTTTGGGTTGAGAACTCGTAGCTTGTTGAGAGGGTTGCTGTGTCCCGCCGTTTGATTGAGGCATTGTAGATCCACTTTCATTTTTAGGTGTTAAAAAAGTGAAGTCTGTACATTGTATTTCTGTACTATATCTATCATTACCAGAATCGTCTTGCCATTTTCTAGTTTTAAGACGCCCTTCTATATAAACCTTATCTCCCTTTTTTAAATATTTCTCGCAGATTTCTGCACCTTTATTACGTACAACAATATTGTGCCACTCTGTGTTTACTACTTTCTCTCCAGTAGTACGATTGGTATAGCTTTCATTAGTTGCAAGCGGAAAACGACCAATACTTCCTCCTCCTTCAAAATAATGCATTTTAACTTCATCTCCTGTATGCCCAATAAGCATTACTTTATTCAATGTTCCACTCATAGTTGTATATTGTTTTTACCTGTACAAAGGTATGTTTTGTTCTTTAAATATAGTTAATTTTTCAAATTATTGAATGTCGTAAATTCCGAAATAAAATTTGAAATTAAAACAGGTACTGCATAGTCATCAATTGTACTAATGGCAATTCCGTTTTGGAGCTTTTCAGAAATAAAAATAATCCAAAATGTTGTATAGAGATGCTGATGTGATAACTTATGAAGTATGGGTGCATTGTTATATTGAGTAATATCAACTTCAGAAAATTGATTTGTAAGTTTTAAAAAGTCATTGTCTTCCATTAAAGTTTTAATGGTTGCTTGATTTTTCGTTTCAACCAAAGGAAATTGATACAATTGTTGCCAAATACCTTTTTTGGTACGTTGTTCTATATGTGTTTTGTTATCTTCTGAAATAAAAACCAAATAATTGAAATACCGCTTTTTGATAGCACCTTTCTTCAATTTAAAAGGAAGGGAAGCAACTTTTCTTTTACCAAAGGCCTCACAGCTATCATTAAATATACAGTTACTACAATCTGGGTTTTGCGGCACACAATATCGAGCACCAAACTCCATAATTGCTTGGTTATGAGTCCCTGGTTTTTGAGGGTTTATTAATTGTTGTGCAAGAGCTTTAAATTCTTTTTGCCCTTTTGTACTGTTTATAGGTGTTTCTATTCCAAAAATACGAGACAATACTCTATACACATTGCCGTCTACAACTGCAGCAGCTTCATTGTAACAAATTGAAGCAATAGCACTTGCTGTATAATCACCAACACCCTTTAAATTGAGTAGTTCTTTGTAGTTATCTGGAAATTTTCCATTATAGTTAACCACAACATTTTTTGCCGTTTCGTGGAGGTTTCTTGCCCTTGAATAGTACCCTAATCCCTGCCATAGTTTTAATACCTGTTCTTGAGGTGCAGCAGCTAAATCATGAATACTTGGAAATGTAGTTATAAACTTTTGGTAATAAGGTAATCCTTGAGCAACTCTGGTTTGTTGTAGAATAATTTCTGAAAGCCAAACAGCATAAGGGTTTGTCGTAGTACGCCATGGCAATTCTCGTTTGTTTTGTAGGTACCAAGAAATAAGCCTTTTAGAAAATTCAGTATCCATTTTCAACATTAGACAAATGTAAGTTTATCTATTTATTTTTTAACCCATTACCTTTGACAAATTGATTTTAAAATGATTATATTTGCCGTCTTGAAAAAAATAAACCTATAAAGAATAAATTAAAAATTAAGAATATGACGAAAGCAGATATCGTAGCAAAGATTTCAGAAAAATTAGGAATGGAAAAAGGGGATGTACAAGCTACAGTTGAAACCTTTATGGACGAAGTGAAAAACTCACTAGAAGGTGGTGACAATGTTTACTTAAGAGGTTTTGGAAGCTTTATAATTAAAAAGAGAGCAGAAAAAACAGGAAGAAACATATCTAAGAATACAACAATTAAAATTCCTGCACACAATATACCTGCATTTAAGCCTGCTAAAGTATTTGTAGAAGGTGTTAAAACTAACGTAGAAGTAAAGTAATAATAACGTTTTGTAGCATACAAAACAAAAAATAATTATACATATGCCAAGTGGTAAAAAAAGAAAAAGACATAAGGTAGCAACGCATAAGCGTAAGAAAAGAAGACGCGCTAACCGCCACAAGAAAAAGTAGTATTTCACTACTTTTTTTGTTTACAGCAATACAAAATCGTTCTTTGAAAACGAAATAGCAACACCTTTTTAACTGTAAAGACTAGCTATTTCAACGGGTTAATCGCTACCAATTGGTAGCAAAAAACCTGTGATAAAATTATTGTTTAATCCATCCCGATAAAATGTCGGGAAAAAATCATGAATAGTGAGCTACGAATTATTTATTAGATCCAGTTCACAAGAAGTTGATTTTGCCCTTTTAAAAGATGGAAAACTATTAGAATTACATAAAGAGGAAGAGGACAATAAATTTTCGGTAGGAGATATTTATATCGCCAAAATTCGAAAAACTGTTCAAGGTCTCAACGCTGCATTTGTAAATGTAGGGTATGAAAAAGATGCATTTTTGCATTACCATGATTTAGGTCCAAAAGTACTTTCGCTTTTAAAATTCGTAAAACGTGTAAGCACAGGTAAACTTAAAGAGTACTCTTTAAAAGAATTCCCATTAGAAAAAGAGATTGATAAAAATGGAGGCATTAACAATGCATTAAAATCCAATCAATCTATTCTGGTACAAATTGTAAAAGAACCCATTTCTACTAAGGGACCACGTATAAGCTCTGAGCTATCAATAGCTGGAAGATATATTGTGTTAGTCCCATTTTCAGATAGAGTTTCTATTTCTCAAAAAATAGAGTCTAGAGAAGAAAAAGAAAGGTTAAAACGCTTAATTACAAGCATAAAACCTAAAGGATTTGGTGTTATTATACGTACTGTAGCAGAAGGCAAAAAAGTAGCAGAACTGGATAGAGATTTACAAAATCTCACTGATCGCTGGACAGCGATGTGTAAAAAGCTACGGGGGGCGCACCACCCAAGTAAGGTGCTAAGCGAGCTAGACAGAGGTGCATCTATTATTCGAGATGTATTTAACGATTCGTTCACCAATATTTGTATTGATGATGAAACCCTCTATCTACAAATAAAAGATTATGTGCAAGAAATTGCACCCAATAAAGAAGGTATTGTAAGACATTATGACTCTAAAGTTCCCATTTTTGAAAAATTTGGGATTGAGCGTCAAATTAAAACATCCTTTGGTAAAACCGTATCGGGGAGTAAAGGAGCTTATTTGGTTATAGAACACACAGAAGCTATGCACGTCATTGACGTAAATAGTGGAAATAGAAGTAACAAATCTAATAACCAAGAAGAAACAGCACTCGAAGTAAATTTAATCGCTGCTAGTGAAGTAGCAAGACAATTACGTTTACGAGATATGGGAGGGATAATAGTAGTAGATTTCATAGATATGGGAACTGCTGCCAATAGAAAAAAGCTTTACGAGCATCTTAGAAACGAAATGAAAGATGACCGTGCTAAGCATAAAATTCTACCTCCAACCAAGTTTGGTTTAATACAAATTACAAGACAACGCGTACGACCCGAAATGAATATAAAAACGCGAGAAGAAGCCCCCTCTGGAGGCGATGGTGAAATAGAAGCACCAATAAACGTGGTCAATAGAATAAACGAAGATGTTAAAAAACTCTTCAAAAAAGACTATAAAAAGTTAACGTTACATACGCATCCTTTTATAGCAGCCTTTTTAACAAAAGGATTTCCATCTGTGCGAACCAAATGGTTCATGGAGCACAAAAAATGGGTAAAAATTCAACCGAGAGATGCTTACACGTATCTTGAATATCACTTTGTCGATAAAAATGGCGAGGAGATATTATAATACAAACCCTGTCAAGTAATTGGCAGGGTTTTTTGTTTTTACATACTTTTGAAACTATATGCCGTCCCAAAAAACATATACAGTAGAAGAAGCAAAAAAACGCATAGAACGTTACTGTGCCTACCAAGAACGTTGCCATAAAGAAGTACAACAAAAATTACGGGATATGAAAATGATTCCTGAAGCCATTAATCTTATTACCGCACATTTAATTGAAGAAAACTACTTGAATGAAACCCGTTTTGCAAAAGCATTTGCCAGAGGGAAATTCAACACAAAAAAATGGGGAAAGCAACGTATTGTTAGAGAATTAAAAGTTAGAGCTATTGGACAATACAATATAAAAATTGCTTTAAAAGAAATCCCAGAAGATGCCTATTTACAGACCTTTGAGGCGCTTGCTGAGAAAAGACTACAACAACTTACTTCCGAAATAAACATAAATAAAAAGAAGAAAAAACTAGCCGATTATCTTTTTTATCGGGGCTGGGAACCTGAGCTGGTTTGGGGGAAGGTTAGGCAGCTTTCTTAAATCTAAATAACCTCAAGATTCGCTTGTGTCCGCTCAACCGCCTGCTCATTTTTCCAATCTATCCAAGCTTGTCCTTTTCTGCGACGCATAAAGTTATCGTAATGACGCATCCAAATAACATTATATACTGCTTTGGCTAGATTTTTAGGATTGCGCGCAATAGCACGCAGACTCATAGAAAATCCGGGGGTAACATACTTCATATAATGCCAATAGCCCTCTGGCATATATAATACTTCACCATGATTTAGGTGTGTTTTATAGCCTTCTGCCTTTTTTAAGGCAGGCCATTTAGAATAGTCTGGGTTGGAGAAGTCTATATCTTCTCTAGTTATTAAGGAATGAGGGATTTTATATAGATAATCATTCTGTTGTTGGTCAAAAAGGATAATTTCTTTTTTTCCGTGAAAATGAAAGTGAAAAATATTAGCCAAGTCTATATCATAATGCATAAACGTATGGCTGTCTTCTCCCCCAAAAAACAACATAGGTAACCCCTTCATAAGCCTAATTCCAAAATCCGGGTAGGTAAAATCTTTTTGCAATTCTGGAACTTCTTTCAAGATATTCCAGAGGAAAATACGGTATTTGGTAGGGGCTGTTTTGAGTAAATCTATATATTCACTCATCAACATTTTTGCATGTGGCTCGTTAAAGCCATCTTCATGTGTTACGGGTCTATCATCATACAAAGGCACTTCTTTATCCCCCGCGACTTTTGCCATATAATCAAGGTTCCACTTAGAATACGCAGGCCAGTCTTCTATAAACTGTTCTATCACCACAGGTTTTTGTGGCTTAAAGTAATTACTAAGAAATTCTTTCTTAGTAATAGTTTGTACTCTATCTATTTCTTGTAATCTCATGGATTTGATATGTTGGCAAATTTACAAAACTTAACACTAATCTTACGTTTAGGTAATATTGCTTTTTAATAGTAATGTAAAGTAATTTCAAAGAAAAAGCTGGCTTACGCCAGCTTTAAAATTCTTCATTTATAAAATAAATTAATTAGTAGTAACCACTATTGCATCTGCATAGTCACTAAATCCTTGTGAACCACAATTGGCTCTAACATAGACTTCATAAGTTGTTTGTGATGGTAGTCCCGAAATTGTGATATTGCTTTGAGAAGTTTCAATAACTGTACCTGTACCCAAAGAAAAGCCTGAAGGACCATATTCTACCTGCCATGCTGTTTCTCCATTTTCTTGCCAACCTATAGAAAAGAAATCTGTCCCAACGTCTGCAACAAATACATCTGTTGGTGTCATACAGGAGTTTGTGCTTTCTATTGTTGAAAAGTCAACTCTTCTATCTGAACTAAACCCATCAGAGCCACAATTAGCTCTTAATAAAATTGTATAGTCAGTAAGTGGTTCTAAACCTTCAATAAAAAAGTCTCTTTCTGAAGTTCCACGAATGGTTCCATTACCCACATCAAACCCTCTTAATCCGTACTCAATTTGCCAAGCTGTTTCTCCATTAGGTTCCCAAGAGAATAAGACAGAACCACTATTAATTTCTTCAAGAGTAATTTCTCCCGGTTCATTACAATTAGGGTTACCAGTATCGTCATCTTTATCACAAGCAAATAGTGCGAGTGCTATAAATGCACTCAAAAAAAGTTTTTTCATAAGATTAAATTGTAAGTTTCAATGTGTTTTAAAAACGTATTGAATTACATTTTATTGAAAGAAAGCTGAAAAATAGTTTATTTAGTAGCTTTTGCTTTAGCCTCTACATTACGCTCAATGGTATGTCCTGGGCGTGACCATTTTGGTTTTTCACCAAGTGGCTGGTATTGAGAATCATGCGCTTCTACTGTTTCGGGTTGTGCTTTTTTAACAAAAGGTTTCATAGGCTGCAACCCTAGTAACTTAAACATTTCCATGTCTTCGTTTACATCTGGATTAGGGGTAGTTAGCAATTTATCTCCTGCAAAGATTGAATTTGCACCTGCAAAAAAGCACATAGCTTGTCCTTCGCGAGACATTTGAGTTCTCCCTGCCGAAAGTCTAACTTGTGTATTAGGCATTACAATTCGCGTAGTAGCAACCATACGAATCATATCCCAAATAGAAATAGGCTCTATCTCTTCCATAGGAGTTCCCTCTACAGCAACAAGTGCATTAATAGGCACACTTTCTGGTTGAGGGCTTAATGAAGCAAGCGCTACTAACATACCTGCCCTATCTTCTAGTGCTTCTCCCATGCCAATAATCCCTCCACTACAAACCGTTACATTGGTTTTTCTAACATTACCAATAGTATCTAATCTATCTTGATAGGCTCTTGTAGAAATAACATCTTTATAATAATCTTCGCTAGTATCTAAGTTGTGATTATAAGCGTACAATCCTGCTTCTGCTAGACGTTTTGCTTGGTTTTCGGTAATCATACCCAAGGTACAGCAAACCTCCATGTCAAGCTTATTAATAGTGCGCACCATTTCTAACACTTGATCAAACTCTTTTCCGTCTTTTACATTACGCCATGCAGCACCCATACATACTCTAGAACTTCCTGAAGCTTTGGCACGAAGGGCCTGTGCTTTTACATGAGAAACAGTCATTAAATCATTACCTTCAATATCTGTATGATAGCGCGCTGCTTGAGGACAATAACCACAGTCTTCTGGGCAACCTCCCGTTTTTATTGATAGTAATGTAGAAACCTGAACTTGGTTTGGGTTATGAAATTTACGATGAACCGTTGCTGCGTCATACAGTAACTCCATCATAGGTTTGTTGTAAATTTCTAGTATTTCTTCTTTGGTCCAGTTGTTTCTTAGTTCGCTCATATCTGTTCAAAAATAAGTAAATATTTTATTTAGTTTTCAGGAATTTCAAGAATTATACTAACAGCATTTCCACCAAATCCAACAGCGTTAACAAGAATGCTTTTAATAGGTTTTGAAAGTTCCTTTTCTGTATAATAAAAAAATGGGTTTTGAATAAACTTTTGTTTACGCAACATTAAAATAGCCATTTCTATGCTCAACATTCCAGAAGCTGCAAAGGTATGACCCACCAATGTTTTATTAGTTGTCAATCTCGGAGTTTTCCTGCCAAAAGTTATATCGATTGCATTTTTTTCAGCTTGATCTCCTTTTACTGTTCCTGGAGCATGCATCACAATAACATCTATTGTTTCAAGATTTGCTTGTTGCAAAGCCATCTTCATTGACTTTTGAAAACACTCAGCATTTTCTGAAATATCACTATTATGTTTAATTTTTTCTGAAGCAAACCCATAACCTACTATAGTAGCTAATGATTTTTCAGAAACTCCTTTTTCTAATAAAGCAACCACTGCTGCTTCTCCTAACACCATTGTGTTATTTGCTTTATTAAAGTTTAATGATTCACAAGGAAATGCTGACTTGCTTTTAGAATATAATTTTAAAGCTTGCATTTGTGCAATGGTAAAGGGGGTTAAGGCTGCTTCGCTTCCTCCTACTAAAAATGCATCTGACATATCTGCCTGTAACCAAGCAATACCATTTAATAATGCATGCATTGCGGTTGAACAAGTTACCGAGTGGTCTATTTGCACACCCTCCACTTCTAATTCTTGTCCTACCCATGAAGATATATTACCTAAGGTAGTAGTTGGAGAAGTGTAGGCTGATACTTTTTTAGTTTTTATAAAGTCATAATGATGTTTTTCAAAAAGAGAAGTAGCTCCTCGAGAAGACCCTATATTAATTCCAATATGTTTATTCTTGAGTATATATCCATCTGTTACCTTTTTTGAAGCTAACATTGCTAATAATACAGACCTATCTAAATTTTTATATTTAGATGACGAATTTTTTAGACTTATTATTTCTTTTTCAGTTTCTGAAATAATTGTGCTTACTGGTACTGTTTCTCCGTTAAATTCTTTTTCAGAAAAAAAAGAGGTCTCAGAGCAATAACTTTCCCAGATGGTTTTTGAAGAGGAACCTAATGCCGAAATAGATTGAATAGCTACTATTGAAATTTTTTGCTTCAAATCTTTTTGTAATTTAGAGCAAAAATAAGTGTTCTTTTTAAGCTCACTTCAATTTAAATTAATAAATCTCCCGATTTTTCGGGCAATGTATATGGAAGAAAATACAAGAAAAGAAAGTTGGTTTAAACGTAACTGGAAATGGGCCGTTCCAACTGGTGGTTGCTTACTAATTATTATACTAATCATAGCATTTGCAGGAACTATATTTTATGGAGTTACTTCTATGTTTTCTGAATCTGAACCTTATAAAACAGCCTTTGAATTGGCAAATAACAATGAAGAAGTAACCTCTGTACTAGGAAGTCCTATTGAAAATGACGGAATGATTAAAGGTTCTATCAATCTAAGTAATGATGATGGAGAAGCCTTTTTTGATGTGCCAGCAAAAGGCCCTAATGGAAATGCAATTATTACCGTGGATGCAACAAAAACTAATGGCAATTGGACATATGAAGTACTAGAAATTAAGTTAGAAAGCACTCAAGAAATTATTGACTTAAAACCTGACAAGTTGTTAGACTAGCAATAGACTCTCCTTGATAACATCATACACTTTTTGTAACTCTATATCTGAAATAACATAAGGGGGTAATACATAAATGGTATTCCCTAAAGGTCTTAAAAAGACCCCTTTTTCCATAAAGAAATCAAAGAGTTTGTTTCTAGTTACTCCATAACGCTCCATAGTTACTTCTAGGTCTATTGCCAAAATAACCCCTAATACTCTTGTAGCTTTTATTTTAGGATTGCCAGCAATGTTAGCTTTAAATGCTTTATGACTTTTATTAATACGCTCAATATTGTCTTGCATTTCTTGAGAACAAAGCAAATCAATCCCTGCAATTGCAGCTGCACAAGCTAAAGGGTTAGCACTATAGGTATGAGCATGAAAAAAACCTTTTGCAATATCATTATCCAAAAAAGCATTGAATATACTTTGCGTACAACTCGTAATGCTCATTGCAACCATACCTGCGGTAAGTGCCTTACTTAAACACATAATATCTGGTTGTGATTCTAAATATTGAGAGGCAAAATGTTTTCCTGTTTTTCCAAAGCCTGTCATTACCTCGTCTGCAATGCAAACTATATCGTTCTCTTTACAAAGTGTTATTATTTTATCGAGTCCTTCAGCTTCATGGAATTTCATCCCAGCAGCTCCTTGCACTAAAGGTTCATATATAAAACCAGCACATTGATTGGTTGCTAGTATTTCTTGTAGTTTTTTAAGAACCTCATCTATGTTTTCTTTTCTAGGTGTGGGAATACGTTCTACTTTCAGAAAAAAATCTTCAAAGGGACCGTTATAAACCGAAAGCCCAGAAACACTCATTGCACCAAAAGTGTCTCCGTGAAACCCTTCTTCAAAAGCAATAAGTGTATTTCGTTTTTCTCCTTTGTTGTAATGATATTGTAGTGCCATTTTAATTCCCGCCTCTACAGCAGTAGAGCCATTATCATTAAAAAACACTTTTTTTTGATTCTCAGGTAGAATATTAAGTAGCTTTTCTGAAAGTTCTACAGCAGGTTCATGGGTAAACCCAGTAAACACTACTTGATCCAATGTAAGCATCTGCAACGCAACTCTTGAGGCAATAACTGGATTACAATGACCATACATTGCGGTATACCAAGAAGCAATACCATCTATATATTCTTTACCATTTTCGTCACGCAGTACAGCTCCTTTTGCTTGTATAATTGGAATAGGTGGCGCAGCAGTTTGATGCTGTGTTAAGGGGTGCCAAATGTGCTTTTGATCTCTTTCTGAAAGGGTCATAACTTTTCTTTAAAGATTTCTCCGTACTCCGAAATTACGTGTTCGTTAATATAAGGTTCTTCATCAATGCGACCTAAAATAGGAACTCCAGTTTTTGAAGCAATAATGGCTTCAGTAGTTGGGTGTTCTGTACCATTAAAAATAATACCTGAAATAGTTAAATTTCTTTGTTTAAGCGCCTGTATAGTAAGTAAAGTATGATTTATACTTCCTAAGTAATGTTTTGAAATAACGATTACTTTATCATTTGGTTCTATGAGGTCTGCGATGGTTTCTTTTTCGTTTATTGGAACGAGAAGTCCTCCTGCTCCTTCAATCACAAGATTGTTTTTAGATTTAGGGCGTTTTATATTTTTTACTGAAATATCCACTCTATCAATTGCTGCTGCTGCATGAGGACTCATTGGGGTTTTTAAATTGAAAGCACTTTTATGAAATACTGTTTTAGGGTTAGTCACCCATTTTTCAACTTTATGGGAGTCTGTATTATCCAAGTCTCCAGCTTGTATGGGTTTCCAATAATCTGCTTGTAATGCTTGAGTAATAATAGCCGAAACTACTGTTTTACCAACTTCAGTAGAAATTCCAGTAATGAAATAGGTTTGAATCATCTTACAAAAGTAGCTAATACAGTAACAAGTTTTTCTATTTCTTCTTGCGTATTAAAGCTATGCAGGCAAATACGTAGTCTTTCTTTTTTCTCTGGGACAGTAGGAGAAAGAATAGGTTTTACATCAAAGCCACTTTTGTCCAATTTATTTGAAAGGTTTTTTGCAGCATCGTTTCCTGAAATCAAAAAGGAATGTATCGCAGAATTGCTTGGAATAAAATAATCTATTAAGTTTTGATTTTTATTATATAAATGTAATATTCCAATATTTGAATGTAACGATTTTATATTTTCTTTTCCAATGTCACTCATTATATAATTGTAAGAAGCTATTACAGATGCAACACTATGTGGAGGTAACGCAGTCGTATAAATAAAACTTCTTGAGAAGTTTATTAAGTAATCTATAAGGTTTTTGCTACCTAAAATAGCTGCTCCATGGCACCCTAGTGCTTTGCCAAATGTCACAATCCTTGCAAAAATGTCATCTTGTAATCCTAAACTTTGCGTTATTCCTTCTCCATTTTTGCCTATTACTCCTATAGCATGAGCTTCATCTAAGATTAAATGACATTGATATTTTTTGCAAAGCTTTGCCAATTCTTTGATGTTTGGTTGGTCACCGTCCATAGAGAAAATAGACTCTGTAACTAAATATAGTGAGGTATTTGTAGTTTTTGTTTGTGACCGCAGGGATAATAGTTTTTCAATATCCATGAGATCGTTATGCTTAAACTTATACGCTTTAGCGTTACTCATTTTAATACCATCACGTATAGAGGCATGACATAGCTCGTCATACAAAATAATATCTCCACGTTGTGGCACACAACTAAAAAACCCTGTATTAGCGTCATATCCACTATTATAAATAAGTGCCGATTCAACTTTGTGAAAGGTAGCGATAGTATCTTCAGCGATTTTATATAAAGAATGATTTCCCGAAAGTAAACGCGAACCTGTGGCTCCGTTTACTTCAAGATTATGTTCTTTAAGCAGTTTTGACGCTTCTTGAAAAATAGACTTATTGGTACTAAGTCCTAAATAATCATTAGAGGAAAAATCGATTAACTCTTTAGGTTTACCTAAGCTCCTAAATGCATTTGCAGCTTTACGTTTTTCTATTTTATGGTGTAATTTTTTGGGTAGCATTACTCAAAGATACGGAAGTAAAAATATTGCATATATTTAGAATATGATTTGTTATAAACAGGCTAATACAATTAAAGAACTTAAGCAAATACTAGCCTTACAAAAAAGGAATCTTCTCTCAGGAATCTCTGAAGAAGAAGCAAAAAAGGAGGGGTTTGTTTCTGTACATCATACGTTAGAACTTTTACAACAAATGAATGAAAGCTGTCCACATACAATTGCTAAAGACGGTGATACTGTGATTGGGTATGCTTTAAGTATGCATCCCAAATTTGGGAACTCTATAGAAATGCTTAAACCAATGTTTACAGAGATAGATACTGTTACTAAAAAGAATTCCACTCTAAAAAACTATATAGTAATGGGACAAATTTGCATTGATGTAGCATATAGAAAGCAAGGCATCTTTAGGGAGTTATATACAGCAATGAAAGCTTTTTTATTACCTACTTTTTCAACCATTATTACAGAAGTCGATATCAAAAATAATCGGTCTTTACAGGCACATTACGCTATTGGTTTTAAGAAGCTATCTACTTATTCTTCTGGAGGGCAGGATTGGGAGTTGATATATTTAATTTAAAAAGACCTCACAAGTTTTAAAAACCTGTGAGGTCTAGTATATTAATTTTTTTGATTTGCTAAGTTTAATCTGCCAATACAATCACTTTATTGTTATTCATCTCTACAGTACCTCCATTAATAGGCAGTATCCAAGCTCCATCTTTTTGAGTAAACTTACCTTCAAAACCTTCAGCAATAGTTGGGTTGCCAGTAAACTTTACTTCTCCCTCTACTAATAGTGATACAATAGCAGCGTGATTATTTAACATTTGAAATGAACCATCTACTCCAGGAACAGAAACTGATGTTACTTCTCCTGCAACTATTGATGCTTCTGGTGTTACTATTTCTAAATACATAGTTAAACTTGTTTAACTACTCCCTTGAAAAAGGGAGTCTTGTTTTTATATAGGCCCTTCGACTACGCTTAGGGTGAAAATCTCATTAATTATGCTTCTGCAAGCATTTTTTCTCCAGCTTCTATTGCTTCTTCAATAGACCCTTTTAGGTTAAAGGCTGCTTCTGGAAGGTGATCTAATTCACCATCCATAATCATGTTAAATCCTTTAATTGTTTCTTTAATATCTACCAATACTCCTGGGATACCTGTAAATTGCTCTGCTACATGGAAAGGCTGAGATAAGAAACGTTGTACACGACGTGCACGTCCTACCGCCATTTTATCTTCTTCAGATAATTCTTCCATACCAAGGATGGCAATAATATCTTGTAATTCTTTATAACGTTGTAATAGCTCTTTTACTCGCTGTGCACAATCGTAATGCTCATCTCCTAAGATATCTGCTGTCAAAATTCTAGAAGTAGAATCTAGTGGATCTACCGCTGGGTAAATACCAAGCTCTGCAATTTTACGAGATAATACTGTTGTTGCATCTAAGTGAGCAAACGTTGTTGCTGGTGCTGGATCGGTAAGGTCATCCGCAGGTACGTATACCGCTTGTACAGATGTAATAGATCCTTTTTTAGTTGATGTAATACGTTCTTGCATCGCACCCATCTCTGTTGCTAAGGTAGGTTGGTATCCTACGGCAGATGGCATACGTCCAAGAAGTGCTGACACCTCAGAACCTGCTTGCGTAAAACGGAAAATGTTATCTACGAAGAAAAGTACATCTTTTCCTTGGCCATCTCCTGCTCCATCACGGAAGTACTCAGCAATAGTTAATCCTGAAAGTGCTACACGTGCACGTGCTCCAGGTGGCTCATTCATCTGCCCAAATACAAAGGTTGCTTTAGACTCTTTCATAGCTTCTTTATCAACCTTAGTAAGATCCCATCCTCCTTCTTCCATAGAGTGTAAGAAATCGTCACCGTACTTAATAATTCCAGATTCTAACATTTCACGTAAAAGGTCATTTCCTTCACGTGTACGTTCTCCTACTCCAGCAAATACAGAAAGACCACCGTGTCCTTTTGCAATATTATTAATTAACTCCTGGATTAATACTGTTTTACCTACTCCGGCACCTCCAAATAATCCAATCTTACCTCCCTTTGCATACGGCTCAATAAGGTCGATTACTTTAATCCCTGTAAATAAAACTTCGGTAGAAGTTGATAAATCTTCAAATTTTGGAGCTTCACGGTGAATTGGCAATCCGTTGTCTCCTTCTTTAGGTAAGTCTCCAATACCATCAATAGCATCTCCAATTACATTAAAAAGTCTTCCGTAAACATCTTCACCAATTGGCATTTGTATAGGAGCTCCTGTTGCTACAGCATCTACACCACGGCTTAAACCATCTGTAGAGTCCATTGAGATAGTACGAACTGTATTCTCTCCAATGTGAGATTGTACCTCAAGGATTAATTTATTTCCATGATTATCTACTTCTAAAGAATCGTAAATCTTTGGAAGCTCTGCTCCGTTTGCAAATTCAATATCTACAACTGGGCCAATAATTTGTGCAACTTTTCCTGTAACTTGTGACATGCTGTACTTGTTTAATTTTAAGTTATATACAAGGGGTTACACCACCTTGTTTTTGAACGGTGCAAAGATAGTTTTTTCTTATCTAAAATAACAATGGAATTTTACTATTTTTCTGAAGTTATTTTTTTTGGTTAAATAACACCTAGGTTGCACTAAAATACTAGTGCTTTATCACTCGTATTGAAGATTGATTATTAACTGAAACCATATACATCCCACTAGATAATAATGAAATATCCAAAACTTTACTATCTGCATTTATGTTACTTTCTTCTAACAGTAGTTTCCCAGTTACATCAAACAATTTAATTTCATTAATTACTGAAGAATCTCCACTATTAACAGTAATTTTATTATTTGCAGGGTTCGGAAAAACACTAAAGCTAGTTGTAGCTTGAGAAGGAGTGTCCAGTATTATATTGTTTTCAGCGAGAACAAACAATCCTCCGTTGTCTGAAAAATTACTAACTACTAAATTTCCGCTTTCAAAAAAAGGATATACATTCCAAGCGCCGGGATCACCAATACTAGCACTCGTGTTGTCATCTGCAGGCCATGTGTCAAAAAAGCCAACTTCAGTAATATTCATATTGTCAATATCACTTAAGTCAAGTACTCTCATTCCAGCTGTATAAGCAGATAAATATGCTTTATCTCCTTTTACATAAATGTTATGGTCTACTGCTGGCGTGTTGCCAAAATATTCCATGTGTACTACTGGATTGTCCAAATCTGTAACATCCATCACAATTATACGTAGATCATTACCATTAAAAACCTCATCAAGCTCATCTGTAACTAAGAAGTATCTATGATCTTCTGTTAACCAACCTTGGTGCGTATATTGAAAGTTATTGTAGCTAAGAGAATTGATGTTTTGAGGATTGTTTTTATCACTCACATTTACAAAGACAACTTCATTTTCATTACTACCAATATATAATTCTATTCCTTGATAGTCTGTATCTGGACCATTGTAAATCACTACTTGCGCATCGTGTGTGTAGCCATCATTTGCATACCCGCCTGCCGCAATTGGGTTAGTAGGGTCTTGAATATTTACAAAATGTGCCCCGCCAGAAAATGTATCTGTTCCAACTCCGTAAGCAAAACCTGTATCTGTATTAATGGCAACATTATGTGCACTACCAAAACCCGTATAGACACCGTCGTCTGTAAAAGCTACTGGAGGGTTTGTAACATTTCTAAGCTTTGTTAAATCAAAGATTTGCATTCCATGCCCGTCAATTTCACTGACTATAAATGCATAATTATTATAAACTTTAACATCATGCCAGTTCCCTCTAAATTCATCCAAAACTGGCGAAATCAACTTACCAACATAAATAGGGTTAACAGGGTCTGTGATATCTACATAGGCACTACCATCTCTTAAACCGATTATAGCGTATTCTTTCCCTGTATCAGGGTCTGTCCAACCCCAAGAGTCATTAGAAGAATTAGCTCCAAAAGTTGATAAAGGAATGTTAGATTGTAAACCATAGTTATCGCATGGAAATCCAATAGAGTTTCCAGAACTACATGGGGTTTGTGCTGTTAGTGTAATTGTAAATAATACACCAATAGAGAGTAATAATTTTTTCATAGTCTTTTTCTTTTTAGGTAAATGTAAGTAATTAAAGACAAAGGCTTAGAGAGTCTCACAATAGCTTCTAATATTTTCTTTAAATAGGTCCAGTACTTTTTTCATTAAAGTATTATCTCTATTAATTTCTCTTCCATCAATTTCAACAATAGGGGTTAATTCGCCCATAGTTCCAGTTGCAAATACACCGTCTGAATTATACCATTGCGCAAGTGATAAGTCAGCCTCAATAATCTTGATGTCATTGGACTTGCAAAGTTCCATTACTGTATTCCTAGTAATCCCTGGCAAACAAGCATGTGCAAAAGGGGTATATATTATATTGTCTTTAACCATAAAGACATTGCTCCCATTAAGTTCTGCAACAAAGCCTCTGTCGTCAAGCATAAGTCCAGCATCTTTTCCTGCAATATTAGCTTGGATTTTTGCTATGATATTGTTTAGTAGATTGTTGTGGTGAATCTTACTATCTAAAAATTGTGGGCTATTTCTGCGCTGGCTTGTACTTATTACCTTTATTCCAGTAGCATTATCGTAAACTAACGGCTTCCACTCTGCTAGTACAATTAAGCATGAGCCACTTTGGTTAAGCCTAGGGTCCATACCACTTGTAATTTTTTCACCACGCGTAAGGGTAAGTCTAATATGAGTATCATCGTTCATCCCGTTTGCCTCTAAGGTCTGCTTTATGGCATTTTTTATAAAATCTTTACTTGGGATATCTACAAAAGCTAATGTTTTTGCACTCTCATAAAGTCTGTTTAAGTGCTTATCTAAACAAACAACTCCCTCAGGATATACACGCAATCCTTCCCAAACAGCATCTCCTCCCTGAACAGCACTATCAAATACAGATATTTTTGCTTCCTCTCTGGAGTATAATCTGTCCTTAATAAACACCTTTATATTATCATTTTTTGGATTGGCTTTTTGTAGCATATTTAATTTTTTAATATTTCTTTTTTTAATATTTCGTAATAGGATAGTGCTTCATCTAGTAATGCATTAAACCTTTCTGGCATCGCATTACTACTTGATTTTTGTGCTGAAAAACCTGTAGAATTATGTACGTTTTTATACCAATGTTTTGCCCAAACCCCATCTTCTTTAATACCTCCTTTTTTCCATGATAGCATTTCTGATTGAAAAGGAATATGAAGCAATGCACATAACTTTTTTAAATAGCCTTCCGGATCTTTAAGTAGCTCATCACTATCTATAACAATAGGTGTTTTATTTTTTTTCTGAAGATATAAAAAAAGTTCTGCTGCTTTTTTTATACCAATATCATTTATAGATGGGTTATCAATTACTTTTGAAAAAGAGGTGATTAGTTTCTTTGGATGCCTAATTAAAATTACATTATTCCAATTTAGAATATGCTTAGGTGTATTTGAAAAGTAATGGTGCGCCATTCCTTTAACGAACATATTTGATTTTTCTGAAAGTTTTTCGATATTATTGGTTATAGCCTCTTTACTTGTATCCATTGTTGCTGCTATTTCCTCTTCTGAAGGGTGCTTAACAACAATTGAGGCATGCTTTAAATAGTATCCATAATACGGCTCATCCACCACTTTAGTATCATTGCGTTGAGCAAAGGAATACATGATTGCAGTAGATAGGTTTCGCGGTCCTGAAATAAGATTTATAACTTTCACAGAATAAAAGTAAAATTATTCTGCGAAAACAATACTATTCTACTGTAACAGATTTTGCTAAGTTTCTTGGTTGGTCTACATTTTTACCAAGCATAACTGCAATATGATAAGATAGTAGTTGTAATGGAATTGTTGTTACAAGTGGTGTTAAGGATTCTGGAGTTGCAGGAACCTCCATGATGTAATCTGCCAATTGCTTTACTTGAGTATCACCTTCGGTGACTACAGCAATAATTTTTCCTTTCCTAGCCTTAATTTCTTCAATATTACTTACTACTTTTTCGTAATGATTGCTATTTACAGCAATAACTACAACAGGCATTTGCTCATCGATTAAAGCAATAGGACCATGTTTCATTTCTGCAGCTGGATAGCCTTCTGCATGAATATAGGAAATCTCTTTTAATTTTAACGCTCCTTCAAGAGCAACTGGAAAATTGTATCCTCTACCTAGGTATAAAAAGTTTGCAGCATCTTTAAATACTTGAGCAATTTCTTTAATTTTAGGTTCACTTTGCAGCGCTTCTTCAACCTTAGAGGTAATAGATTCTAATTCTCTTAATTGTAACATATAGTCACTTTGAGAGATTGTTCCTTTTACATTAGCAAGACGAAGTGCTATCATTGTTAATACTGTAATCTGGGTTGTAAAAGCTTTTGTAGAAGCAACTCCAATTTCTGGCCCCGCATGAGTATAGCTTCCTGCATGCGTTTCTCTAGAAATAGTAGACCCTACTACATTACAAACTCCAAAAACAAAAGCTCCTTTTTGTTTCGCCAATTTAATAGCTGCGAGAGTGTCTGCTGTTTCTCCACTTTGCGAGATAGCAATAACAACATCTTTCTCAGTAATAACTGGGTTTCTGTATCTAAATTCTGAAGCGTATTCTACTTCAACAGGTATTCTGGCAAGATCTTCAAAAATGTATTCTGCAACAAGACCTGCATGCCAAGATGTACCACAAGCAACTATAATAATCCTATCAGCATTAGTGAATTTTGATAGGTTATCTTCAAGTCCACTCATTTTAATAATGCCTTGATTTGCTAACAACCTACCACGATATGTATCTTTAATTACACTAGGTTGCTCATAAATCTCTTTGAGCATAAAGTGATCGTACCCTCCTTTTTCAATTTGTTCAAGATTAAGCTGAAGTTCTTGTATGTAGGGTGCGACAATTTCGTCACCTTTAATTTTACGAACTTTCACATCTCTCCCTCTTCTAATAATTGCCATTTCTTCATCTTCAAGATAAATAGCATTATTTGTGAATTCTATGAAGGGTGTTGCATCACTAGCAACAAAAAACTCATCTTCTCCAATACCAATTGCTAGAGGGCTTCCTAGTTTTGCAACAACAATTTCGTCTGGTTTATTTCTGTCAAAAAGAGCAATAGCATAGGCTCCAACAACTTGGTTTAATGCAATCTGAACAGCTTTACCAAGCTTTACATCTTCTTGTTTTTTAACTTCTTCTATTAAGTTTACTAGCACTTCTGTATCAGTATCTGAAGTAAACGTATACCCTCTATTTATAAGTTCTTTTTTTATAGAAGCGTAGTTTTCAATAATTCCGTTGTGGATAATTACAAGGTTCCCACTATTAGAATAGTGTGGGTGAGAATTGATATCATTAGGTACTCCATGTGTCGCCCATCTGGTATGACCAATCCCTAAACTTCCGTTTGTAGATATTTCTTTAGAAACTCGTTCTTCAAGATCTGCAACCTTACCTTTTGTTTTACTTAGTTTAATATTAGTCCCATCATACAAGGCAACACCTGCACTATCATAGCCTCTATATTCTAATCTTTTTAATCCATTAAGAATAATAGGATATGCATCCCTTTTACCTATATAGCCTACGATACCACACATATAAAATTGCTTTGTTAATTAGGTTCTGTATAAAAAATTTGGAGTTTTAATCTTTTTTCTTCGTTTGCGGTATTATTCCCAAATAAAATGGTTCCTTCTGGGGAAATAACGCTACTTGAAGGCACTCCATTTACACCAGGAGCTTGTGAGTTTTGTAAATCCTGAAATCCTCCAAGCAAAACATTTTGAGAAACCATTAACCCAAGAGGGACATTGGTTGAATCATTATTTATTAAATTACTTATATGGTCTGTTATTCTTATTTTGTAAAAATCTCCAGCATTATCTGTTCCTCTTTCTAATCTACCTAAGTGAATGGTTAAGGCATCTACTATGGGGGTTTGAGAAGCTGTAATATCGTTTGCGTAATCTGTTAACACTCTTTGGTTTGTAGCATCAAAAATTATTACTCGTTCTGGCTCTCTCTGTCCCGACTCTATACTATTTTCATCAACATAAAAAATTAAATTAGCTTCATTAACTAGCCATTCTCTGTTTCTTAACTCCTCCAACTCTTCTGGGACTCCATCATTGTCTGCATCTTCTCCAAAAAGCTCTATTACAGAAACTATTCCATCACCTCCTTTTAAAAATAAGTTTTCTTCTCCATTAAATATATCAGGGTTATCTAAAGCGTCTTGAACCTCAGCAGGAAACTCATTTTCAAAAACATTTACATTAACTCCGTTAAAAGATAACTCTAGATCATCTGTGCCTCTCCCATTTTCTTCATCTTCATCATCAAAACTGTAAAAAAGAGTAATATTAGCATCACCAATATCAAACAGGAAAAGGTTTTCATCATCCACATCAGAGGTAACTTGAAAATATATCCCTCTAAAAAAATCAACAAAATTATTATTGTTTAAAAGTACAGGGTCTCCCTCTTTCTCAATAATTCTTTCAGTAAAAAAATCAACTGGCAACAATACTCGTATGCCAGGCGCAACATTTTCTTCATCATCTTCACCCTCATTAAACACAAAACCTTCATTACTAGGAACAAAATCGTTAATTGTTGTAATTTCTTCTCCAAGGAAGTTTTCAAATGTTTGACCTTGATTAGAAAAATATTTTTGTCGCTCTTCAAAATTTGTAGATGGGTCCAATTCTCTTAACAAGAAATTAGACTCAAACAAAGAAATGTCTATTGGACTATTGCCAAACAAAGAATCTAAAGTATAGGTTATTCCATCTTCTGTTTGGGTTGCTTCACTAAAAAAAGGCACATACAGGACTACACTATCTAGTATAGGTTCATCCCCAAATTCTGGGTTAGTTGAACTTAATCTTACTTGACTCAATAAGTTTACTGTAGATTTCCCGTAAGTAGGATCGTTATAAACACCTAATTGATATAAAGGAAGGTTGTTGCTTTCTACTGGTAAGAGCTTTCTACTATATGCAAGAACACTTCTAGAGTCATCCATTTGGATATTAGAACCATCACCTCCAATTACCTCCGCACCAATGCTAGAAAATTCTTCCTCGCATGATGCTAATCCTATAATAATTACTAATATGGCAATTACTCTTGGAATTATATATTTTGTATTCATTAATTTTTTTGTTTTGCGTTCTTTATTTGCAAAGACGACAGGAAATCTAATAGATTACAACTATTCTTCTAGAACCTTGTTTTGATAGAAATCTAGATAAGCCTCTTCTGTTTCATCCATTGGCACGTATTGTAAAACCGGTTTTGAAATTTCTTCAATATAACTAGACAATCCTTTAGAAACTTCGCTAGACGCTACTATTACAGCATCAGAATTGTCAATAGCAACTTTCATTACATTTTCGTAATTAGGAGTGTCTAATAGCTTAATTGCGTCATCATCAATTGCATCAAACAGAATTTTGTCTTTTATTTTCTTATCTAACGTTCCTTCAAAGCCATGATTGTATATAGAAGTAACTATTTTACTGTTTTCAAAAAGGGGCTCATTACCATAATAGTTTCTGAGGTATAATGGCAGAAAAGAAGCTAGCCACCCGTGTACATGAATAATGTCTGGTGCCCAGTTTAATTTTTTAACAGTTTCAATAACCCCTTTTGCAAAAAATATGGCTCTTTCGTCATTGTCTTTAAAAAGATTTCCATCTTCATCTGCATACGTAGCTTTTCTTTTAAAATAATCTTCATTATCAATAAAATAAACCTGCATTCTCTCTTTTGGAATTGAAGCTACTTTAATAATCAATGGCATATCTAAGTCATTAATTACTAGATTCATACCACTTAAGCGTATTACTTCATGTAATTGATGTCTACGTTCATTAATATTACCATAACGAGGCATAAAAATTCTAATTTGCCCGTTATTGTTATTTACCATTCTAGGTGCTTCAAACGACATTGAAGAAATCTCTGTTTCTGGAAGATATGGTATCACTTCTGAAGATACATATAAGACTCTTTTATCTTTCATAGGAATATTTTTATTGGCTTTCTTTGTAAAAGGATGCAAAAATACGAAATTTTATGCATATTGAGGGTAATAACTTAAATTTGAAGCATCTTATAATCTTGCATGAAAATCTTTTACACAAAAGCAGCTTTAAGTAAAAACTTAAAAACAATTAAACCCTCAAAAAAAATTGGGTTAGTTCCTACTATGGGAGCATTGCATAAAGGGCATCTTAGCTTAATTGAACAATCTATAGTAGATAACGACCACACAATTGTTAGTGTTTTTGTAAATCCTACGCAGTTTGATAATGTGTCCGATTTAAAAAAGTACCCAAGAACTCTAGAAGAAGATGTTAACTTAATTAAATCTCTAAATAGCAAAGTATTCATTTTTGCACCAGAAGCAGAGGATTTGTACGGTGGAGATGTAGTTTCAAGGAAATTTAACTTTGGTGCAATTGCCAACGAAATGGAAGGAAAGCACAGAAAAGGACATTTTGATGGTGTAGGAACTGTTGTAAGCTTACTCTTAAAGGCTGTAAAACCAACTCATGCCTATTTTGGAGAGAAAGATTTTCAGCAGTTACAAATTGTACGAAAGCTAGTTGAAATTGAACAAATTGATACTACAATAAAAGGCTGTCCTATTGTAAGGGAACAAAATGGAATTGCATTGAGTTCTAGAAATAAAAGACTTACACAAGAGCAATTTGAAGCTGCAACGCTTATTTCGCAATCCCTTAAAGAAGCAAAAAAATTATTTAAAACTACTTCTATTAATAAAATTACAAACCATATTAAAGCAAAGTTTAATGCCAGCTCACATCTTGAGTTGGAGTATTTTGAAATTGCAAATGTAAAAACGCTTAAAACTGCTTCTAGAAAAAGAAAAGGTAATGAGTACAGAGGCTTTATTGCTGCATTTGCAGGAGAAGTTAGGTTAATAGATAATATGGCTTTAAACTAGTTTTAAAGCAAACTTCTTGACTTTTGTCAAAATTTAATGAGATAATTTAGATTCTAAAATCTAGTTGTATCTTTGCAGTATGCAAATACATGTAGTAAAATCTAAAATACACAGAGTAAAAGTTACAGGTGCAGACCTTAACTACATAGGGAGCATTACTATTGATCAAGATTTAATGGATGCTGCCAATATCGTGGAGGGTGAAAAAGTACAAATAGTAAACAATAACAATGGCGAGCGCCTTGAAACGTATGCTATTCCTGGTCCCAGAAAAAGCGGTGAAATCACGTTAAATGGTGCTGCTGCCAGAAAAGTAGCTCCAGGAGACATCCTTATTTTAATTACGTATGCCATTATGGATATTGAGGATGCCAAAACGTTTAAACCTTCCTTGGTTTTTCCTAATGAAGCCAATAACTTATTAAACTAGTTTGAATAAAAGTCTTGCAACTTTTTTAAAAATATTTATCCCACTAGCTATCGGGATTTTTTTAATTTGGTATATCTATACCTCATTAACTCCAGAACAACTTAACGAAGTAAAGACACATTTTAAAAACGCAAATTATGCTTTTGTGCTACTATCTGTAGCCCTTAGTGTAATAAGCCATGTTTTTAGAGCGTATCGTTGGAATTTTATGCTAGAACCATTAGGGCATAAAGCTAAGCTAGCCAATAGTTTTATGGCAGTATCTGTAGCGTATTTAATGAATGTATTAATCCCAAAAAGTGGAGAAGTTTCAAGAGCTATTGTAATAGATAAATATGAGAAAATTCCTTTTGAAAAAGGCTTTGGAACTATTATTTCTGAAAGAGTAGTTGATTTATTATTTCTTTTAGCATTTACAATAACAGCTCTTTTATTACGCTTTGATGAATTATACAACTACCTAAAAGATATTATTCCTCAAAAAACCATTTATATTATTCTAGCAGCTATTGTTTTAATGCCAGTAGGGTTTTTCCTTTTTCTTAAGTTTTCAAAATCCAACATTAACAAAAAGATTAAAGATTTTATTTTTGGTCTAAAAGATGGGGTATTAAGTATTCTTACAATGAAGAAAAAAGGTGCTTTCATTTTACATAGTTTTATAATATGGGGGCTTTATATTTTATCTTTTTATACAGCTTCACTTGCGCTTGAAGAAACCTCTTTAATTACTTTTGGTACTATCTTAATTACCTTTGTTGTAGGGAGTTTTACATTTGCTTTTACCAATAGTGGTTTAGGCACGTATCCAGCAGCCATAATGGGTATTTTACTCGTTTTTGGAATAACAAAAGATGTAGGTACTGCCTTTGGTTGGATTGTTTGGACATCAAATATTGCTTCTATTATTTTGTTTGGTGTACTCTCTTTTATTTTCTTGCCTATCTACAACAAGGGAAGGGTATAAAAGAAAAACTTTATAACTCGCTCCAAAAATTACTATCTTTCCAAAAGAAAAACAATATTTCCCTTTACAAGGAAATGAAAATAAAATTTTCAATGAAAAAATCGCTCGTACTCCTTTTCTGTTTATTCATTAGTGTTTTTGCTTCAGCACAAATAATTTATGAAGAATTTAATTCTTCAAAGCTTGGAGAAACCCGAAGACTTAAAATACAATTACCTAGAAATTACGACAGCAATGTTGAAAAAGTTTACCCCATTGTTTTAGTACTAGATGCAGATTATCTTTTTGAACCTGTTGCAGGTAATGTAGATTACTTTAGCTACTGGGAAGACATGCCAGAGTCTATTGTAGTTGGAGTAATGCAAGGAGATAAAAGGTATGATGATTGTTATTATGACGACAAAAACTTTTTACCAGCAGATCAAGGTGCTGAGTTTTTTGAGTTCATTGGTTTAGAACTCATGCCCTACATAGATAACAATTATCGTACAGCAAAGTTTATTATTGCTGTTGGTCATGACTTTACAGCAAACTTTATTAATTATTACCTCTTTAAAGAGCCTTCACTCTTTAATGGGTTTATTAATCTTAGTCCAGACCTTGATCCTATGATGACCGAAAGGCTTCCGCAGCGGTTAGCTAGTACAGAGCAAAAAATATTTTACTACCTAGCAACAGGAACAGATGATATAAAAGGGCTTATGGAGGCTTCAGAAGATTTAAATACTGTCTTGAAAGGAGTCACTAATAAAAACTTTAATTATTACTATGATAATTTTGAAGGTGCTACCCATTATTCACTTGTAGGAAGAGGACTGCCAAATGCTATGGAGAAGATCTTTTCAGTATATAGACCCATTAGCAAGCAAGAGTATAAAGATGTTTTATTAAAGCTTAACACTCCAATACATGAGTATTTATTAGAAAAATACAAAACCATTGAAGACCTCTTCGGTTTAACTAATGCTATACGAGAAAATGATTTTCTAGCTGTTGCTGCTGCAGCCGAAAAGAAAAAACAATGGGAGTCTCTTAGAGAAATTGCTACTATGGCAAAAAAACAATATCCAGATACTGTTTTAGGTGATTATTATATGGGGCGCTATTATGAAGAAACTGGAGAACCTAAAAAAGCCATGCGTACTTTTCAAGGGGCATATGATAAAGAAGAGGTAGATTTTATTACAATAGATATAATGCTTGACAAAGCAGATAAGATTAAAGCAGATTTTGGGTATTAAAGCTTCCTTTAACCTTATTAAAAAAGCCCCTAAAATTAAGTTTTAGAGGCTTTTTTAAATTTCTATTTTACTTATTTTTTAAGTATTTGCTTAGTAATCAAACTATTGTCTGTTCGTATTACTAATAAATAAGTTGCCGTTTCTAACGATTGAATATTTAGAGTGATTTTATTTTCTGAGATACTTGGGTTAAACGATTGTACAAGTCTTCCAGTAATATCAAACAATTCTATCTGTTCTATATCAATACTATTAGGGTTTTCTATCTTAAGTATACCACTTGTTGGATTTGGGTATAATACTAATGATGAAAGTTCATTTTCAGAAACACCCAATACTTCTTCTGTAACAGTTAATTCGAAAACATGGTCAGTAGTATTTCCTTCATCATCAATAGCACTTAATGTAATATCATGAACCCCAATTCCAAGTAGTGTTCCAATAGCTGGATCTTGTATTATAGAAAGCGGCAATAAAGGGTCACTACAATTATCGGTTACAGAAACACCAACAGTAAAATCTTCTAAAGTATAATTACCACTACTATCTGCTTCTCTAGATTGGTCGTCTGGCAAGGTACTTTGGTCATATTCTGGAGCAATGGTATCTACTACTGTTACTGTTGCATCACAAGTTGCAACATTACCATTTACATCTGTTACTGTAAGAGTAACAATATTTGTTCCAATAGAAGAGCAGTCAAAACTAGAAATATTAATAGTTGTAGTGGCTACTCCACAAGCATCATTACTTCCATTGTCTATATCCAAAGCACTAATACTAGCATTTCCAGAAGCATCTAGGGGAAGTGTTATGTCTTGACAAATAACAGTTGGTAGTGAGTTATCAATAACTGTAACTAAAGCCGTGCATATGTTAATATTTCCATTATCATCTATAATAGTTAAATCTACAGATTGTACTCCTATATCATTACAGGTAAATACACTTTGCGAAAGAACTCGTTGGTCAATTCCGCAATTATCAAAGCTTCCGTTATCTATCTCTAGCGGGTCAAGTGTATATTGACCGCTACTATCTAAAGAAACTGTAATATCTTGACAAAATACTTCTGGAAGTGTTACATCCATGGTAGTAAGTACAATGCTACAATCAACTACACGTCCACACTCATCTGTAGCTTCAAAAGTAATTGTATTTGCTCCCGTACCACTAATTACTGTACCAGGAGCTGGTGACTGAGTTATTGTAGCAACTCCACATTCTGCAGTTGCTGAAATATTACTCAAATAATCTGGAACAACAAATTCACAGTTAGCATCTAGGTTTTCATCCATATCAGATAGTGAACATGTTATAACAGGTAAGGCATTACTAATAATTGTAAATACTTGCTCGCACTCTAGCATATTTCCATCATCATCTTCAACCGTATACGTTCTCAAAATTATCATTGGATCCCCTGGGCAACCTGTATCGCTAGATGTAGCTGTATCTGACGTAATAGTTGCACTTCCACATGAGCTATTTACTGTTACTAAAGAGGTGTTTGGAGCTGGAAGATCATCAATACATGCTAAGGTTTGATTTGTTATACCGCTACAATCTATTGACAAGCTACATGTAACACAACTTGTTAAACAATTTCCTGCTGCATCAACAGTATTGCTAATAACTGCAGATGGCTGTGGATGAAATCCTTCCGAAAAATTAAGGCCTACAGAGTTTATACAATAACTCATAATGGTTCCTTGATTAGCTGGCGGAGAACCTGGCAAAGGACAAGAGCCTTCTGTAAAACCAGAACAACTATCTATTGCTGTGTTGTTTCCATTCCAAACACACGCATGTGTGTGTCTTGAACCTAATAAATGTCCCATTTCATGGGTAATGATATATACATTAAATGAAGTAGTTGGTACATTGTTATAATTGTTACCAGAAAAACCACTAAAACACAAACTATTATCAATATTGCTATTACAAATTCCAGAAAAACCTGCAGCTAATCCTCCAATGTTTTGTACTTCTACAAGGTGTCCAATATCTCCATTCATTGAAGAAATCTGATTTTGAAATTCTCCCAACTGACCGCCTGTACTTCCGCTAGTGTATGGGTCTGGAGTTGTCCAAATAAACAGCTCTGAAGTTTGCATACTCACACCATCATTAGCATATAAAATATAGCTTTGTCCAAAAACACCATTTAGAAAATTTGTTGTGTTAGTTAAGTTTCCACCAAATGAGTTATAAACAGATTGACCCGCTTCTATATATACATTTACACAATCTCCAGGGTCTCTGGAGTCATATTCATAACTTAATTCTTCTGTAGTATAAGAAACTCCATCATCTTCCATAGTGCAGCCTCCTTCAAAGGCTTGGCGTAAAGTTGCATCTTCATAAACAATGTGTTTTGTTTGAGAATCTCGAAGTCTACCAAGTGTAAAGTTACCTTCAGAAGAAGAAACAAACCCTATTATTTCATTTCTGAAAACACTTATGGACACAAGAGAATTATCTACTCCATCAATAATTCCGCGGTAGTGCTTACTATCTAACACTTGAGATGTAATGTCTTGCCCATCACTTGTTCTTGCAATAAAGTCTGGTGAAAAAATATTCTTTTGAGCTAACTTTAAATGAAC
Organism: Patiriisocius hiemis; assembly: GCF_031846325.1. Taxonomy (NCBI): domain Bacteria; kingdom Pseudomonadati; phylum Bacteroidota; class Flavobacteriia; order Flavobacteriales; family Flavobacteriaceae; genus Patiriisocius; species Patiriisocius hiemis. The sequence goes on from NZ_JAVRHZ010000006.1 coordinate 137,715, forward strand.
CGTTTCTCCACTTGACCTCAATGGCAATGTTAGCTCTATCACTTGTGGGTTATCTTCAAAAATTCTAGAAACTTCTTCTAGATTAATATCAAAAACAACTCCTTGTTCTACTGCTGTAGCATAATTAGTTCTAGCATCTTCAAAAGAAGAATTAAATAGGTTGTAAGATGTTACTTGGTTTGTATTTCGAAATTGCTGATTTACAAATTCTAAAACATTTTGAGTATGCTGTGCTTGTAAAGCAATAGCAAAAAATGAAAGTAAAAAGCATAAAGTAAGTCTACGTATCATACGTTAAAAAAAATTAAGTTTATTAAAAAAACATGTATAGAATTTATTAAAAAGAGGAAGAGTTCGGTTAGTTAGTTAATAATTTTCTATCTCACTAAATTATAATATAATAGACAAACATTATATACGTGTATCCACTTATTTAAAAGTCTATAAAACATTACTTCTTTTTGGCATAGTTAGTCTATAATAATTACTTTAGCTTTTTACTATGGCAAAAACAAAAACTACTTTTTTCTGTCAAAATTGTGGTGCACAATTTTCAAAATGGCAAGGACAATGTACTTCATGTAAACAATGGAATACAATTGCTGAAGAAGTGATACAAAAACCAGAAAAAAATAGTTGGAAATCTAGCGAAGCTTCTCAAAAAAGAGCCGCCAAACCTCAGCGTATTGCCGAAATATCTCAAGATATCACCAAGCGATTAGACACCAAAAACAATGAACTTAACAGAGTTCTTGGTGGAGGTTTAGTGCCTGGATCGTTAACCCTTTTAGGAGGAGAACCAGGTATTGGAAAGAGTACACTAATGCTTCAAGTAGCGCTCCTGCTTCCTTACAAAACGCTCTATGTTTCTGGCGAAGAAAGCGCACAACAAATTAAGATGCGCGCACAACGTATTCAATCAGAAGCCGAAAATTGTTTTATTCTTACTGAAACAAAAACACAAAACATATTTAAAAATATAGAAGAAATCACTCCAGATATTGTGGTAATAGACTCTATACAAACGTTACAAACAAACTATATAGAAAGTAGTCCAGGTAGTATTTCACAAATACGAGAGTGCACAACAGAACTTATACGTTTTGCAAAAGAAACCAACACCCCTGTTATTTTAATTGGCCATATTACTAAAGATGGAAACATTGCTGGACCAAAAATTCTAGAACATATGGTAGATACGGTCTTACAATTTGAGGGAGATCGAAATCACATCTACCGAATTTTACGTGCTAATAAAAATAGGTTTGGTAGCACAAATGAACTTGGTATTTATGAAATGCAAGGAAATGGGCTTAGGGAAGTAAGTAACCCTAGCGAAATTTTAATCTCTAAAAACGAAGAAGACCTTAGTGGAACTGCCATTGCCGCCACGCTAGAAGGCATGCGCCCGCTACTTATTGAAATACAAGCCTTAGTTAGTAGTGCAGTCTATGGAACTCCGCAACGTAGCGCAACGGGTTATAATGCCAAACGTTTAAATATGATTCTTGCCGTTTTAGAAAAACGAGCAGGCTTTAAATTGGGTGCTAAAGATGTTTTTCTAAACATTACTGGAGGCATTAGTGTTGATGATCCAGCAATTGATCTAGCAGTTGTTGCTGCTGTTTTATCCTCCAATGTTGATATTGCAATTGACAAACGAATGTGTTTTGCAGCCGAAGTTGGATTAGCAGGTGAGGTTAGACCTGTCACTCGAGTTGAGCAACGAATCCTTGAAGCCGAAAAATTAGGGTTTTCTTCTATTGTGATTTCAAAGTATTGTAAGCTTCCTAAGCAAAGCTACCATATTAATATTATTAAAGTAGCAAAGGTGCATGATGTGGTTAGGCATTTGTTTGGTTAAGGCGCAGGATTAGGCATTTCTTGGTGTACCTTTTCAATTTCTGATAGGATTTCTTCTGAAAGTAAAATGTTTATACTTTCTATATTTTCTGAAAGCTGGATTAAAGAAGTTGCCCCAATAATATTTGATGTCACAAATGGACGCGTATTTACAAATGCTAATGCCATTTGTGTAAGAGATAGCCCGTACTTTTGAGCTATTGTATTATACTTTGCTGTTGCCTTCAAAGAAGATGCGCTACTATATCTTGAGTAATTAGGGAATAAAGTCACCCTTGCATTTTCAGGTTTATTATTGTTTAGATATTTGCCTGACAACACACCAAAGGCTAATGGAGAATAGGGTAAATATCCAATGTTTTCCATTTGTAGGACTTCGGCTAAAGCAATTTCATCTCTGCGCTGTAGTAAACTATATGCGTTTTGCACAGAAACCATTTTAAGTTTGCCTTTACGATGTTCTTCCATATAGCGCATCACACCAAAAGGGGTTTCATTACTTAGTCCAATATGTCTTACTTTCCCTTCTTTTACAAAGTTTTCTAATCGCTCTAAAATTTCTGAAATATTATCTTCCCATTCTTGATTGGGTTTGTGATTATATTCTCTAACTCCAAAAATATTTACACTACGCTCTGGCCAATGTAGTTGATATAAGTCTAAATGATCTGTTTGAAGCCGTTTTAAACTTTTATGCAATGCATCTTCTAAAGAAGCAGCACTAAAATCTAGGTTAGGTCTAATATCTTTAAAAATGCCTCTGCCTGGGCCTGTTATTTTTGACGCTAATACAACCTTATCTCTATTTCCAGAAGCTGTTAACCAATTTCCAATGTACTGCTCTGTAAGTCCTTGTGTTTCCATTGTGAAAGGAACAGCATACATCTCTGCAGTATCAATAAAATTAATTCCTTTCTCTAGGGCAAAATCTAACTGCTCATGTGCTTCTTTTTCTGTGTTTTGGCGACCAAAAGTCATAGTACCTAAACAGATTTTACTAACTTTTAATGGTGTATTTGGAAGGGTAGTGTATTTCATGATTTATATCTCATTCAGCAATTTATTTATCTCATCAAGTTTTGGCGTTAGGATTACCTCAATCCTTCTGTTTTTTGCTTTGCCTTCAGAAGTTGTATTAGGAGCAATAGGCGCATATTCCCCACGACCAGCGGCTGTTAGATTATCCTTAGGAATATTGTTATTTTCGGTTAAAATATTAACAATAGCTGTCGCTCTTTTGGTAGATAAATCCCAGTTATTTTTAATGTTTCCATTTCCACCATATGGTACGTTATCTGTATGCCCTTCTATTAAAACAGCGATTTCAGGGTTTTGTGCTAATACACTCCCTAATGACACTACTGCTTCTCTTCCACGACTGTTTACAGCCCAACTACCACTCTCAAAAAGCAATTTATTTTCCATAGAAACATAGACTTTACCATCTCTTTGTTCTACGGTAAGACCATTGCCTTCAAAATTTGTAAGTGCAGCAGAAATGGCATCTTTTAATTGTCTCATTTTTGCATCCTTTGCAGCAATAATTCCCTCTAACTCATCTACGCGTTGTGAACGTTTTGCAAGTTCTTTTTCTAGTTTTGACAAACGTTCGCTTTCAGCATTTAATGCTTTCTCTTTTGCCTCTAACTGTTCTAAAAGCTTTCGGTTTCGTTCTAAGTTTTCGGTTAAATTTTCACTACTATTTGCTTCTAATGCATCATAAGAGGCTTTTAATGAGTTGTACTTAGTATCTAAAGCTGCTAGATCCATTTCTAGCTTTGTTTTTTCATTTTGAAGTTTATCTAGTTTTTCTTGTAGTTGCGCAACTGTGTATTGATTTGAGTTTCCACCTTCAGTATCAAGTTGCGCCATTAAAGATTTATTTTCAGTCTTTAATGCATCGTATTTTGCTTGTAAATCTTCGTAAATTTTTGAAGAGACACAACTTGAGGTTACTAGTAAACTTACTATTGCAATAGAAATGTATTTTTTCATTTGAGTTATTTCAGAAATTAAAAATGTAATTCAACCATATGCGGACAATGGTCACTATGAACGGCTTGTGAAAGTATAACGGCTCTCTTAATGTTTTCTTGTAATGGAGTGGCCACCATATTATAATCTATCCGCCATCCTTTATTATTTGCTCTGGCATTTGCTCTATAACTCCACCAAGTATAATTGTGAGGCTCTTTGTTTAAATATCTAAAACTGTCTACAAAACCACTTTTTATAAAGTTATCTATCCACTCTCTTTCTACAGGTAAAAAACCTGATACATTTTTGTTTCTAACTGGGTCATGGATATCAATAGCTTCGTGACATATATTATAATCTCCACAAATAACTAAGTTGGGTAGGGATTGTTTTAAAGTATCTATGTACTCTTGAAACAAATCCATGTATTCTAATTTATGTTCCAGACGGGCTATGTTTGTTCCGCTTGGCAAGTATAAACTCATTACCGAAACTTCATCAAAATCCACACGTATGTTCCTGCCTTCAAAATCCATCGATTCTATTCCAGTTCCATACTCCACATGAGTAGGCTCTTGCTTACAAAAAATAGCAACTCCGCTATACCCTTTTTTTTGGGCACTAAACCAGTAATGATAAGGATACCCTGCTGCTGCTATTAAAGCTGTATCTACTTGGTCTTTATTTGCTTTTGTTTCTTGGATACAAACTACATCTGGATTGGCTTGTTGTAACCATTCTAACAAACCTTTTCGCATTGCAGCTCTAATACCGTTTACATTGTAGGATAGTATTTTCATATTCATTCCCCGTTAAAACGGGCATCTAATCATTAAATTAATACTACCTCAAAAATAAACAAGCCCGTCTAGCCAGACAATGTTACTTACTGAAAGGTTTTACATAAGAAATCAACAAAATAAATTCTATAAGTAGTAGTTTTATAATAATGTTGAAGTACACATTACTTTTTATTTTTCTAAGCTTTGGTCTCTTGGGTTTTTCTCAAGACACTATTTCTAATTATAGAATAAAAAAAGTTATAGCTCAAGACACTATTACCATAGATAGTGTTGCTATAAATCCTTCACAGTTTACAATTACTTCAAAAACTGGAGTCGTAATAGATAGCACAAAATATCAAGTAGATTTTAGTAAAGGAATTTTGTTATTGCAGCCTGAAGTTTCTAATGCAACCGATAGCATTATTATTAATTATCTAAGATATCCAGATTTTTTAACCAAAGACTATTTTTTATTTGACCCAAAAGTTATTGTTGAAAACACAGCAGTTGCAGATAAATTAGTGAAGTTACAACAAAGTAATGTTACTAATAATTTTACTCCCTTTGATGGACTTACAACTTCTGGAAGTATTACAAGAGGTGTAACTGTTGGTAATAATCAAAATGCTGTGGTAAACTCGGAGTTAGATTTGCAAATTACTGGAAGACTTAATGACAAAGTATCTATTAGAGCCTCTATACAAGATGCTAATATCCCAACACAAGAAGGTGGGTATTCCCAAAGCCTAGATGAATTTGACCAAATATTTATTGAACTTTTTAGTGATAACTGGAATATTAGAGCCGGAGACGTAGACCTGCAAAATAATGGAAGCTATTTTGGACGTTTTACTAAGAAGGTACAAGGAATTTCATTAGCAGGAAAATTAAATAATAAAGATGGTTCTACTTTAAGTGCTTATGCCGCTGGTGCTCTAGTAAGAGGGGTTTTTCAGCGAAGTCAATTTACTGGACAAGAAAGAAACCAAGGACCCTACAAGCTTGTAGGGCCTAACGGCGAATTATTTATTTTAATTATTTCTGGAAGTGAACGAGTGTATGTAAATGGTTTACTACTCCAAAGAGGTGAAAATTACGATTATGTTATAGACTATAATGCTGGAGAAATTACTTTTAATACTACCTATCCCATTACAGCCAATATGCGTATTACAGTAGAATATCAATTTACTGATAGAAGTTATACTCGTTTTATAGGTTATGGAGGAGGAAATTACACTAGCGAAAAATTAGATTTAGGTACATATGTATATTCTGAAAGTGATGCAAAAAACCAACCCTTACAACAAAGCCTTACAGAAGAGCAAGTAGCTATATTACAAGCTGCTGGAGATAATATGGAGTTAATGACAGCACCATCTGCTGTGCCTGATACTTTTTCAGAAAATAAAACCCTATATAGAAGAGAAGTTATAAATGGAGAAGAAGTATTTGTTTTTTCAACTAATCCCGAAGACGAACTTTTTAATGTGAGGTTTACACTTGTAGGTAACAATATGGGTAATTATGTAATAAGCTCACAAAGTGCGATTAATAGAATTTTTGAATATGTCCCTCCTATTAACGGAATTCCTCAAGGTAATTACGAACCAATTATACAATTACAAGCACCCACAAAATTGCAGATAGGAGGTCTCAACGGAAGTTATCACCCCTCAGAAAAAACAACTATAGATTTTGAAGTTGCAGGAAGTAAAAATGACCTAAACCTATTCTCGTCTATAGACGACAGTAACAATAACGGTTTTGCTGGACGTCTTGCTGCAAAGCAACGTGTCATAACTACAACAGATAGCTTGCAAATAAACGCCACAGGAACTTTAGACTTTATAAATGATGATTTTAGAACCATTGAACGGTTGTACAACATTGAATTTACTCGTGATTGGAACTTGGTAAATCCACAAGGAAATCAACGATTTATAACTGGTGGAGCTGAATTTTTTTCACCTAAACATGGTTCTGGTCGCTATGAATTTCAGAACTTAGATTTTTCTGAAAATTTCTCAGGGATTAGACATGTCGCAGCTTCAGAAATAAAGCTTAATAAAATGAAGCTTATTACCTATGGAAGTTATCTTGATAGTAAAGGAGACTCTTTAAGTTCTACTTTTTTCAGATTAAATAACGCAACATTATATACACATAATAAAGGTTGGGTGGGTGGTAAAGTTGCCCTAGAAGATAACCAAGTAACTACAATAATAAATGATAGTCTTACACCCGTAAGCCAACGTTTTAACCAGTATGAAGTTTTTACTGGTATAGGAGATAGTACTAAGGTTTTTGTAGAAGTAGGATACCAAATACGTGCAACAGATAGTGTTCGAAGTAATAAATTGCAAAAAGTAAATACTTCTAATAACTATTATTTAAAATCGAGAATTCTTAGTAACTCAAATTCGCAATTATCCATATTTGCCAATTATAGGGTATTAAAAGATGAATTCATGGAAGCTAACGATATTGTTGAAAAAGAGAAATCACTTAGTAGCAGGATTTTGTACAGTCAATCATTACTCAAAAATGGCATAAGGCTTTCTACAGCTCTCGAATCTAGTAATGGAGTTATTCCCCAACAAGAATTTACCTATGTACAAGTGGAGCCAGGACAGGGGGTGTTTACATGGAATGATTATAATAATGATGGCATACAACAACTAGAAGAATTTGAGGTTGCACAATTTCAAGATGAAGCAACTTTTGTACGAGTCTTACTTCCCAACCAAATATTCTTAAAAATACGTCAGAATAAGTTTAGCCAGACACTAACACTAAATCCACAAAGTTGGTCTTCTGCAACAGGATTTAAAAAATTGCTTTCTAAGTTTTATAATCAAACTTCCTACACCTTAGACAGAAGAACACAAAGGGATAATAGCGCTTTTAATATTAACCCTTTTAATAGTGGTGAAGAAAGAGAGCTTGGGCTGGCTCTTAATTTTAGGAATGCTCTTTTTTTTAATAGAGGAAAACAAAAATATACTACGAGCTATACATTTTTAAGTACTTCTACAAGTAATTTAATTTCTTTAGGATTACAAGAAAATAAGTTACAAAGCCATCAACTATCATTTACTCATAAGTTTTGGGAAAGCTGGTTACTTAACCTTACAAGTGCATTAGGCGTTAATGTAAGTATCTCTGAGAACTTTGCTAATAGAAATTTTGAAATTGATAGTTATGAGGTTAAGCCAAAGGTTTCATATTTATTGAACCAGCAAACTAGGTTTGATGTTTTTTACGAGTTTTTGAACAAGGAAAACTTGTTAGGAGAACAAGAGCTATTAAACCAGCAAAAGCTAGGCACTTCTTTTGCGTATAATAATACCGAGAAAATATCTATAAACGGAGAGTTTAACTATATCTCTAATGATTTTAAAGGGAGTGCCTTTTCTCCAGTTGCTTATCAATTATTAGAGGGGCTTCAACCTGGAACAAACTTTACGTGGCGCTTATTATTTCAGAAAAGAGTTACAAAGTTCTTAGATGTTAATCTTACTTATTTTGGAAGAAAGAGTGAAACTTCTAGAGCAATACATACAGGGACAGTACAGCTGAGGGCATTTTTTTAAAAAAGAAAAAAGGGAAGCTGAATTAACAACTTCCCTTTAAAACTAAAATTCAATTTATATTATCTAACAACAATACGTTTTACGCTTGAGTAATTTTCATCTCCTAAACGGATAATATATACTCCTGAAGCAACATAAGACATATCCAATAAGTATTCATAACCATTTCCTGTATTATCCAAAGGATATTGAGACAGTTTTTGACCTAACATATTTGTTACACTCATAAGTAAGGTGTTATTTACACTTGTTGTATTTAATAACAATCTATATTGATCATTACCTTCATCAACAATGATTAGCTCACTACCATCTGGGAAGCTTTGGTCTTCAACAAAAAGAATTGGGTCTGAACATAACTGTAGTGACCAATCTTGTAATTGACCGCCATCTGCATTAGCATCATCTGTAATAGATAATGTCCAATCTCCTGCTGAGGATAAACCATCAAAATCTGACAAGCTTCCTTCTGGTTGGAAAGAGCCTGTAAATGGAGCACTTCCTCCAGTTATCGGACTTGAAGCTTCATCATCAAAAATAGTTCCTATCATATTGTCTCCTCCCGCACCATTATCTGTTGATAATTCTACAGAAGTACCATCAGGTCCAATCAAAAAGATATCTAAGTCTCCAGTAAAAGTATGTGTCAAATTCAACGTTACATTTACATCCTCAATACCAAAATCATCTGTTACTGTAATAATAGATTCTGTTACTGTTCCAGCATTAGGTCCAATAGGTTGGTTTGTGTCATTGGTAGAAGTACTACATGGTAAGTTTTGAACACCAATTGTAGTAGCATTATTACTTGGGTCTGCATCTCCAGCAAGCAATGTTCTAGCTTCAATAGCATACAATCCAATCGCAGATAAGTTAGCAGTTTGTGTAAATGAGTACGAAATAGTTGACCCAGCAGCAACTGTTGCTGCAACAGTTTCAACAACAGGAGTTCCGCCATCTACTGAAAATGATACGTCAAAACCAGATTGATCTGCAGTACCAAAGTTTTCAATTGTAACGGTAACTGTTTCGTCTCCTAACCCCTCTCCTGAAGTTGGTGATGTAATTTCTGAGACACCAATATCATTAGGCGCAATATGTTTTACTTCTTTTGAGAAGCTATCATTGCCTGGGTCTTCATCACCTGGTAAAGCAGTAGAAGATTCAATTAAATATGTTTGGCCTTCAATAGATAAATCTGCTTGTACCGTAAAAGTATAATCTACGGTTGCACCAGATGTAATAGTTCCAGGTACAACTCCCGCAATAGGAGCTCCACCATCTATTGTATAACTTACTGGTACATTTGAAATATCATTTAATCCAAAGTTTCTTACCGAAATTGTTACATCTTGAGGAGCAGATAGGTCTCCATCTACAGGAGCAACAATATCTACAACACCAGCATCTGTATCAAAGTCTGGAGCTACTTGAAAACGTCCAACAACATCACTTCTTCCAGGGAACATAAGTTCATTAATGAAATACATTCTTTTGTAATCAACCGGGTCAAGGTCTATCTTACTGTAATCTCCATAACGTAATCCAGGAATGTTTGCAGATCCCGCAGCTATTAATTGTGGAGCTATAGTCATAGTTCCATTAGGATCACTTGCTAGTCTTCCAGTATAATAACTAGATACAAACTCATTTGCAGTACCATTTCCAGTAGCAGTATTACCAAGTACAGAGAATCCCATACCAATATTACCTTGCGTATCCATAATCATACTTCCATGCCAAAAGTGACGTCCATCTGGGTCTGAAAATGTTCCTTCTTGTTCCATTACCCATGGATCTGTAGGGGTATCTCTTCTAAACTCATACCAACGTATAGCTGCTTGCTCTCCTCCACTTGGGTCTATATCAATTACAAAGTTGAAAATAGCACTCTCATATGTTGGAAACTTCTTGTATTGTGCTTGGTTCATAATAATACCTTGTAAAGCATCAATATCTGCTCCTCCGTTAGGTTGAGCTAAGTTAGCAAATGAAGTCCCATCAAAAATAGAAGTAAAAGGTGTAACTAATACTTCTTGTGGCGCAGAGATTGTTGAGTTTCCAGGTGTATCAAAATCTACATCAAGATCCCAAAACTTAATACTGTCGTCAGTCTGTCCTGCGTAAGCATCATCTTGGAAAAATATTATTGTTGCGTTTCCAGGAGCAGGGTATTGATCATCAGAGATGTTTAAGGCTTGCACACTAGCAAATCCTTGGTTGTTGAAATTAGGCAATGTAAATCCTTGGATTGACACATTACCAGCTGGTTCACCATCAAGCATTGCTTGACGTTCCATCGCATAAATTCTGTTACCTGATGATTGATCAGAAACATAATAACCATCACTCCAAACTGAAAGTTTTTGGTAATCGTTAATTGTGTTAATGTTATATACATTCCATCCAGAAGTTACTGGGTCTGGACCATCTGAAACAGCTACCTGTGCGCCACCTCCAAGAAATGATAAAACCCACCTTCCAGGAGTTGGATTTGATGCAGAAGTCGCTACAGGATCATACGAAACTGTTAAATCACAACATCCACTTGATGGGAAAATTGCTGGATTAGGTGATGTTTGTCCTACCAAAGTATTACCATCTTTATCGTATATAGCAAACCCTGTGTTAAATACTACAAATACATGATCTGGACCTACTGCAAGTGATGGATCTGTAGGTTGAGAGTTTGAGGTAGCTCCTGTCCATACAAGATCTGGCACTCTTCCAGGTATTTTTTGGTTTAGTCTATGTGGGTCTTGAGATAAAATATCTGTTTGTCTTCCCTTTCCAGGAATAACTTCTCTTTTAATTCTGTAAGATCTTCCATCTTGCGCTTCCTTTGGAGGTTTAACGGTAGATGGTGTCAATTCACTCATTCTTGATGCTAGGGACGGTACATAGGTATGCCCATCTGCAGTACCTACATATGTTGCACCTTGATCTTGCTGTGCATATATCATAGTAAATGCACTAAACAAAAATGTTAATAATGTAAACTTTAATTTCATTTTTAGGTTTTTGGTTAAAAAATTATGAGAACAATAAAAATAACATCTAAAATCGAATTAACAATGTTTTAAGAGTGATATTTCTATTTTTTAACAACTTCAAATAGAATCTAAATATCTAAAAACCCATTAGTTAAATGTGAACTAAATTACTTTCCCTTAAAAAAATGGCATATAAATTGTATTTTCATATATTGAATCGCAAAAAATAAATTATGACATTCTTAAAAATTACATTTGGTTTCTTGTTTTTAATTGCTGCATCATGTAATACCACAAAAAACACTACTGAAGAAGTATCCTCTAAAAATACCGAAGAAATAAAAATGAGCGAAAAACTAATTGCAGAAGGTTTTCAAGAAGCAATTGTAATTGCTTCAGAAGTCGAAAACGATTGTCCGTACACACTTATGGTTAATAATAATAAAGACATGCTTTACGACCCTATAAACCTTGAAGAAGAATACAAATCTAATGGTGAAAAGGTTTGGGTAAAGTATCGCCCGTTAAGGAGACAAAATAGGTGTACTAAAGCAAGTCCAGTAGAAATTACTTCAATACAAAAAAGAGAGGAGTAGAACTCCTCTCTTTTAAAATTATATAAAAATGGTGAAAATTATTTCACAATGATTTTTGCCGTTTTTTGAACTGCACCTCTCCCTAAGTTTACAAGATATACTCCTGAACTAGCATAAGACATGTTTAATTCATAACGATACTTATTACCCGTTCTAACCAAATTGTTAAAAACAACTTGTTTACCAGTAACATCGTAAACCGATAAAGGTAATACATCATCATACGTTGTAGTTAATGTGATTACAAAATTCTTATTGTCTGAAGATGTAACTATTAACTCAGCGTTTTCAATCTGTAAATCTTCAACACCTAATATTTCACCTTCATTTCTTACATTCTCTCCATACACATCATTAAAATCGTTTTCATCTCCAACAAGTGCTGTTGATGTTTCAATTCTAAAAGTTTGTGAAGCAGATAAATCTGCAGGCACTGTAAACTCATAAGTATCTGTTTCGCCAGCAGCGATTGAGCCAGTATAAACTTCTGCTATTGGAGTACCTCCATCAACACTATAGGTAACAGGAATTGTTGTTTGAGTGTCTGTACCATAGTTTTTAATTTCAACAGTAATTATTTCAGAATTTGTTAACTCGCCCGTATTAGGTGTTAAGTTAATAATTGCAACATCGTTATTTGGTATTACTGCATGTTCAAAAACACCTACTACATCTCTTCTAGTTGGGTCAAATGCTTCAGCAATATGCCAGAAAGTAGCATCATTTGTTGGGTCTACTGTTAAATGAACATAATCAGCAAAACGAGTTGTTGGGCTATTTCCTCCTTGAATAATTAAGTCTTCAGCAATAGACATTGTGTTAACAGGATCGTCTGCTAATCTACCTGTATATCTAATAGATATACTTTCGGTTGAGCTAACTGAACTATAGCCCATACCAATATTACCGTAGATGTCCATCGCCATGCTTCCAGAAAAAGCATCACGACCATCTGGAGCAATATACGTTCCTTCTTGGAAAATTGTCCATGGCTCACCTTGAGCTGTTTGACGGAGTTCATACCAACGGATTCCTGCTAATTCTCCTCCAGTAGGATCTGTGTCTACAACAAAGTTTAATAACGCAGAATTATAGCCATCAAATTTTCTGAATTGAGCTTGGTTCATAACTGTTGCTTGTAAAGCATCAATGTCTGGTCCACCAGGTTGGTCTAAGTTTGCAAAACTACCTCCATCAAAAACACTTATAAAGTCTGCTGTGATAATTTCTTGAGGTGTTGAAATTGTAGAATTCGCTGTAGTTTCCCAATCTACATTAACAGTCCATACTTTTAAATGGTCATCGCTAACTCCACCCCAGGCGTCATCCTGTAGATATACAACACAAAAATCTCCAAGTTCTGGCTCAGATCCTCCAGTAGCTGTAAATCCATGAGGACTATAAAAACCACTAGTACTTATTCCAGGTAATGGAAAACGAATAATTTGAGCTGGTTCTCCTTTAGCCATTTGCTCGCGTTCAACAGCAAAAAGTCTATTAGAACTTCCAATGTTTGCAGTTACATAATATCCGTCACTCCAAACAGCGAATTTCGTGTAATCTGGAAAAGCTCCAGTAGTAAATCCAGTAGTGTAAACATACCATCCATCATTTACTGGGTCTGGTCCTTGACATACTGCTACATTGAAACCATTAGGTGAAGAGTCAAACTCTGTAATTACAAAACGTCCTCTTGGCTCACCTGGATCATTTTCTATAAATGGATCAAAAAATACAATAGGATCACCAATTGCGTTTCCAGGGAAAATAGTAGCTAAAGAAGCTTCTGGAGTTAAAGGTGTTCCTGTTTTGTCAAATATTCTAAAAGCGGAATTCCAAGCACCTACATAATGATCTGGACCTACAGCACCAGTTGGGTCTGAAGGAGTTGCTTGCGAAATATCTGCTGTAAAAGTTAAAAGAGGTGCTTTACTTGGGTGAATAGGAGCCATAGTCTGTAATGCTTTATCTACTCCTTGAGAGCCTTTACCAGGAATTACATTGTTTGCTCTCTGTCTTTTAGGTCTTCCTTCTACAGCTGTGTTATCTGCATTTTTGAAAGTACCGTCTTGTAATTGCTTTGCAATACTTGGAACAGTAACAGGATTGGATAACATCCCAGTATTTGTGGGACCTACGACTGTTTGTTGCTGGGCATGAGCTATTGTAGCAAAAAGCCCAAATAATGCAACAAAAAAGTAATTTTTAAGTTTCATAGTATTTGTTTTTTAGTTATTAATCTTAAAAAGATGTTAAAACTACTAAATACTAATCACTTAATAAAATTAAAGACTTTAAAAATTTCTAATTAAAATCTCATAGAAAAGTGTTTTTTTAGGGTTTCTAGTAACATTTCTATGGGTAATCTTTGTTGTTCCATAGTGTCCCTATTTCTTAAAGTAACGGTTCTATCTTCTTTTGTTTGATGATCTACAGTAATACAAAATGGAGTTCCAGCAGCGTCTTGACGCCTATACCTTCTACCTACAGCATCTTTTTCATCATACTGTACATTGTATTCCCATTTAAGGTCATCAATAATTTCTTGTGCAATTTCTGGAAGACCGTCTTTTTTGAGTAATGGCAATACTGCCACTTTTGTTGGCGCTAGAATAAATGGTAGTTTTAGAACAGTTCTTGAGCTACCATCTTCTAATGTTTCTTCCTGCAATGAATTACTTAACACCGCTAAGAACATTCTATCTAGTCCAATAGATGTTTCTACAACATAAGGTGTATAATTTTCATTAATTTCATGGTCAAAATATTGCAGCTTCTTCCCTGAATGTTTTTCGTGTGCTTTTAAATCAAAATCTGTACGAGAATGGATCCCTTCAAGCTCTTTAAATCCAAAAGGGAAATTAAATTCTATGTCCGTTGCAGCATTTGCGTAATGTGCTAATTTCTCATGATCATGAAAGCGATAATTTTCTTTTCCCATTCCAAGAGACAGGTGCCAGTTTAACCTTGTTTCTTTCCAGTATTCGTACCATTTTATTTCTTCTCCAGGACGAACAAAAAACTGCATTTCCATTTGTTCAAACTCACGCATTCTAAAAATAAATTGTCTTGCAACTATTTCATTTCTAAAAGCTTTTCCTGTTTGGGCTATTCCAAAAGGAATTTTCATCCTTCCTGTTTTTTGAACATTTAAGAAATTAACAAAAATACCTTGTGCTGTTTCTGGACGCAAGTACAGATCTGTAGCACTCTCGGCTGAGGCTCCCAACTTGGTTCCAAACATTAAATTAAACTGCTTAACATCTGTCCAGTTTTTACTACCAGTATCTGGATCTGCTATACCTAATTCTTCAATAAGTGCTTTTACATCTGCTAAATCCTCTTTTTCAAGACTCCTTGCCATACGCTCTAAAACAGATTTCTGTTTTTCTATATAACCAACAACACGAGGGTTTGTAGTTACATATTGCGCTTCATCAAAACTGTCTCCAAATCGCTTTCTTGCTTTTGCAACTTCTTTTTGTACTTTTTGATTCAGCTTTTCGGCATAATCTTCAATTAAAACATCTGCTCTGTAGCGTTTTTTTGAATCTTTATTATCAATTAAAGGGTCATTAAAAGCATCTACGTGACCAGAAGCCTTCCAAGTAGTAGGGTGCATTAATATAGCAGCATCAATACCTACTATATTTTGATGCATCCGTACCATACTATTCCACCAATAGTCTCTAATATTTTTCTTGAGCTCTACTCCGTTTTGTGCGTAATCATATACTGCACTTAATCCATCGTAAATTTCACTTGAACCAAAAATGTACCCATACTCTTTTGCATGGGATACTACTTTTTTAAATTGATCTTGATTATTTGCCATAACGCAAAAATAAAAAAACCGCTACGATAAGCTCGTAGCGGTTTGAAAATAATTTTTCTTTTTTTTGGAACGAAAAAGTCTTATTTAAGAACCATTGTAGTTGTGGCTACTTGCTTCTCTCCATCAAATACATTAATTATGTATTTTCCTTCTACTAAATCTGCCTCAAGTGCATTTACCATTACACACACATCAAGCTCCTCATTTTCATAGAAAACTTTTGTTGCTTCACTATAATTAATAGTCCCATTCTCAGTCTCATATACAGCTTTTTTACCTAGAAGGTTATTTTTAGGATTAATTACTTGAACGTATAATGTTCTATCTCCTTTTTCAGCTATTGGGTTTGGAGCTAATGTAAAACAAGCTCTTACTTTATCTGCTCTACTTGATCTCTTAGTATCTACAATTTTTCCACTATTTCTAACAATTACAGCTTCTCCTCTTAAATCTACAGCATTTACAACAGACCCTCTTTTAATAGTTTCACTCATAGCAACATTTTCTGTACTTACAGAGTCTACAACTTTAATTGTCTCTGTTAAAACAGTATTTGTACTATCTCTTTGCATAGCTAGTCTTTGGTTAGCAGCAACTAGGCTATCTGCCCTTTTAAATAAAACTATACGCTCATTTTTAAGTTTACCAACTTCAATTTTGTACCTCTTAATTAAATCTATATTAGCTTCTGCATCTTTGACAGAGTCTAACAATACTTCAATACGTTCACGAGCAGCTAATAAATCTTTATCTTTTAATTCGTTATCTTGAATTACCTCATCATAGTTTGCGATAAGTCCTTCTAATTCTACTTCAATTTCGTCTTTTTGGTTTTCTAAGCTAGCTACAGTTGTTTTGCTATCGTTATACAATGTAAATGTATATACAGCTAAAGCAATCAATATTACAGACAGTAATCCAATTACTACTTTAAATTTGTTACTATTGTTTTCAGTACTCATAATAATTCGTTTTGTTTGTTATTATGGTGCTAAAGTAATGGCTCAAACGTTTAGGAAATGGTAAAAAAAATTAAAATATGTTAAATCTGTTTTTTCCAAAGCTGTGTAACGGATGCAAAAACAGGCTGTTAGAAAATGAACAAATACTCTGTATCTCTTGTAGGCATGAACTTCCCTTAGCTTGTTTTCATAAAAATAATGACCCTACTTTATCAAATATTTTTTACGGAAGATTTCCGTTAAAGGCAGCAACTGCTCTTTTATTTTTTCAGAAAAAAGGAATTACACAAGAGATTTTACACAATTTAAAGTACCGAAATCAACAAAAAATAAGTGCCTTTTTTGGAATTTGGTTAGGGGAAGAACTTAAAAATATATATCCATATACGACTGTTGATATGGTTATTCCTGTCCCTCTACATAAAAAAAGATTAAAAGAAAGAGGATATAACCAAGTAGAAGGTTTTGGTAAAGAACTCGCAAGCGCTTTACAAGTACCTTACATGGATACCATTCTTGTTAAAGAATCTAAAACCAGTTCTCAAGTTTTTAAACAACGCCTAAAACGTTTTGAATCTGAAGCAGTATTTGCTCTAAAAAATAGTTCTGCCATTAAAGACAAACATATATTACTAGTTGACGATATTGTTACTACAGGAGCTACTTTAGAGAATTGCGCATTACAATTACTAAAGGTAGAAGGCGTTACTATTAGTATTGCTACCATAGCTATAGCGTAATATTAAGCACTTATTAATCTATACACCAAAAAAGAAGTATTTTTGAAGTCTAATTAATTTTGATGAAACACAGGCTACTTTACATACCTATTTTGTTTTTATTTATGCTTTCGTTTATAGATTGCGCCAAAAAAGGGAATCCTTCTGGTGGTAAAAAAGATAGTATTCCTCCAGTAATTGTAAAAAGTGACCCAGAAAACTTTACTACTAGCTTTACAGAAGATGAGATTAAAATTTATTTTGATGAATATATTAAACTAGAAGATCTTCAGAAAAATCTAATTATCTCTCCTCCATTAAAAAACCAACCCATAATTACTCCTTTAAGTACCTCAAAAGTTTTAAAGATTAAGTTAATGGACACCCTTCGTGAAAATACAACTTACTCTATTAATTTTGGAAAAAGTATTGTAGATAACAATGAAGGTAATCCTTACGATTATTATAAGTACGTATTTTCTACAGGAACCTTTATAGACAGTTTAACACTAAATGGCACTATAAAAGACGCGTTATTACCTTCATTAAAAGAGCCTGCTACTGTAATGCTATATGAAGTTAATGAAGAATACACAGACTCATTAGTATTTAAAGAAAAGCCATTTTATATATCCAATACTAAAGAAGGGAGTACGTTTGAGTTTACAAATCTAAAAGAAGGAACCTATAGACTTATTGCTCTAGAAGATCAAAATAGCGACTATATATTTCAACCAAGTCTAGACAAAATAGGATATGAAGAAGCTTTTGTAACACTCCCAACAGACTCTAGTTACACTATTTCTCTTTTTAAAGAAGATAAAGCCTACAGAATAAGCCAACCCAAGCATGTTTCAAAACACTCAATTATTTTTGGGTATGAAGGTGCTAAAACACCGCCAGATATTTCTTTAATTTCAGAAAAACCTCAAGGTCATGAAAACCTTCTTTTTAAAGACCTAAAAAAAGACACACTTTACTACTGGTTTAAACCCGAATTAGGTGTTGACTCTTTATTATTTAAAAGCACTTACAAAGAAACCATAGACACCTTAAATTTAAGAATACGAGATCTTTTTAAAGATTCATTAAAAATTAATCAACTTAATGCTGGGACTCAAAAATTAAGAGATACTTTTAAAATTTCGGCAAATATTCCATTGATAACTATTAATCAAGAAAAAATAAAAGTTACAGACAAAGACACACTTGATGTTGCTGTAAACACCATACTAGACACTAGTACAAATACAGCTTCTATTAACTTTCCGAAAACTGAAGACCAAAAATATATCGTGACTTTATTACCTGGTGCGATAACCGATTATTTTGAAACGCAAAACGACACACTACAATATGGAGTAAGAACTAAATTGGTTTCAGACTATGGAACCATAACACTAACTCTTGATAATGTAAGCGATTTCCCCCTAGTAGTTCAACTTGTGGATTCACAATTTGTTGTAAAGGACGAAAAAATTCTTACTGAAAATGCTCCACTCCTCTTTGATGAGATATCTCCAGCAAGTTATTACTTAAGAGTTATTTTGGATACTAACAAAAATGGTAAGTGGGATACAGGTAACTTTTTAAAAAATAGCGCACCAGAAAAAGTAATTTATTATCCTTCACAAATTGCTGTAAAAGCAAACTGGAGTGTTAATGAGACCTTTATTTTATCTGAAACAAATCTCGATCCTGTAGAAACTGTAGATGATCCCGAAGAGTAGTTATATGCTCTTTTTCTAGAGTTATAGTTTCTATAAACTCTTTTTCATAGTCTTGTGTTGTAAGTTGCTCTCCAAGAACATTGTTAATAGCAGAATGTCCAGAGTATTCAAAGCCATTACCATCTAGACCTATTCTATTTACGCCTATACAATATGCCATGTTTTCTATAGCTCTTGCTTTTAAAAGTGAATCCCATGCACTTACTCGCTTATTTGGCCAATTAGCCACGTACAATAAAACGTCATAGTCCTCTGTATTTCTTGCCCAAACTGGAAAACGGAGATCGTAACAAATAAGTGGACAAAGCTTCCACCCCTTGTAATTAATTAGCAGCTTTTTAGTACCAGCAGAAAAGGTCTCATGTTCTTTTGCTAATGTAAAAGTGTGTCGTTTATCATATTTTTTATAGGTACCCTCTGGAAAAACAAAGAGTAATCTATTGTAATAATTATCATCTTCTTTTATGATAAGACTTCCTGTAATTGCAGTTTTTTTATTTCGGGCAATTTGTTGCATCCATTGTAAAGTTTCTCCCTGCTCTTCTTCGGCAAGTGGGCTTGCATTCATGGTAAAGCCAGTAGTAAACATTTCTGGAAGTACAATAAGGTCTGTGGGCTGAGAAATCGATTTAATTTTTTCAGAAAAAAGATTTCTATTCTCAACTGGATTTTCCCAAAGCAAGTGAGATTGTATTATGGTTATGTTTAACGTATTGCTCAAAAGTAGTTAGGATAATAGTTGTACAACTGGAGTCGCTTCCTGCATTTTTGCATGGTCTAATGCTGTATTACCTCTATCGTCTTTATGAGAGGTATCTGCTCCGTGTTCTAATAATAGTTTTACTATTTCGGTTTTGCCAAATGTAGCTGCAAAAATTAACGCTGTCCCGCCATTAAAGTTTGTTTCGTTTACATCTGCCCCCTTTTCTATTAATAAGCTAGCAATTTCTGTAAATCCTTTAAAACAAACCCCCATTAAAGCAGTATTACCTGAGGCGTCTTTGGCATTAACATCTTGGGGGTGTCTTAAAAGAGCTTCAGTAATAGGCATATACCCATAATAGGTTGCCAATAATAAAGGTGTTGAGCCTCTACTATCTTTTGTGGTAACCAAGCTTGGATCATTAGCGAGTAAATTCTCTAACGTTGTTACATCTTCATTTCTAATAGCATTAAATAATTGCTGGCTCATAGTCTTCCTTTAAAATATTAAACCTCTTAGATATAGACACCAAAAGTGTTTATTTGAAAAAATAAATTTCGAGGCTAAGCTCGTAATATATAAATATTGTATATCGAGTAAAGTTAAGACTCCAAACCAACAATCACAAGATAAGACAACTAGTTTTATATAGAATTTAAGATAGCAGTAGCTTTAAGTAAAGTTTCTTCTGTTTTAGCAAAACATACTCTTATTTGTTTAAAGTCTTCTTTGTTTTTATTAAAAACTGACGTAGGTATCGTTGCAATTTTGTTTTCTTTTGTTAGTCTTTCAGCAAATTGAATATCAGATTCTTTGGAAATTTCAGAAAAATCCAATAACTGAAAATACGTGCCTTGAGATGGAATTACTTTAAATTTTGAACCTTCTATCTTTTTGAGAAAAAAATCTCTTTTATTCTGGTAAAAACTAGGGAGTCTAAGGTAGTTGTTTTCATTTTCAAGATAAATAGCTAGCGCTTTTTGAAAAGGATGATTTACACAAAAAACATTGTATTGATGTACCTTCTGAAACTCTTTCATCAACTTTTCTGGCGCTACACAATACCCCATTTTCCAACCTGTAGTATGAAATGTTTTTCCAAAGGATGCAGTAATAAAAGTACGTTGACTCAACAATGAAAATCTTGCTGCGCTTTGATGTTTTAAATCATCAAAAATAATATGTTCATATACTTCATCACTTAAAACTATAAGATTGTAATCTTCTGCAATGGTTTGCAATTGTAACATATCACTTTCAGAAAAAATAACACCACTAGGATTATGAGGTGTATTTATAATAGTCATTTTTGTTTTAGAAGTAATTGTTGCTTTTACCTCATCCCAATTAGGTTTATATTCAGGCGCTTTAAGTTGGATTTTTTTTGCCACACCACCCATTAATTGTACAGCTGGCTCATAGCAATCATAGGCTGGAGTAAATAAAATGACTTCATCACCCTCCCTGATAACGGCACTTATTGCAGTAAAAATGGCTTGAGTAGCACCAGCGGTAATGGTTATTTCGGACTCTGGATTAAACTTTCTTGAATAAAGTTTTTCAATTTTATGAGAGATGACCTCCCTCAATCTTGCATCTCCTGCCATAGGAGCGTATTGGTTATTACCTTGCTTCATAGCATTAGAAACAAGTGATATTAATTGTTTATCAACTGGAAAATTAGGAAAGCCCTGAGAGAGGTTTACAGCACCATGTTTATTTGCCATACTACTCATTACTGAAAAAATGCTTTGTTCTACTCTAGGTAATTTACTCTTAAACATATTGTAAGTTTTTGTAGGAAAAGGTATATTTACACTTGCCCAAAGTTATAATTCTAAGATTAAATAGAAATATACTTTACGTATTATCCCCATTTAAAATATTAGTCATTAATATAATTTATCTAACAAGATGAGATATCTTTTAAACTTGTTGTTAGTATGTATTTCTCCTTTTGCAATTGGCCAAGAATACACATCTGGGATTGATATTGAGCAAAAGAAGCAATTATTTAAAAAATACGAAGACAGTTCGGACATATTTTACAATCAAGCAAACCTTGTTAAGTCTATAGATTATAGTATTAAAACTTTAAAAATTGCATTAGAAATTAATGAGCCTAAATACTTACACCAGGGGTATAGAAAAATAGCATATGATTATTTGAGTCTTATGGACACAATATCTGCTAAAGAAAGTTTTGATAAAGCCAAAAACTATGCCTTAGAATCTAGCAATGATACGGTTATAGGTTTGTACTACATGGATGCTGCAAACTATAGTTTTCTAATTGATAATGACACGAAAAAAGCTAAAAGGTTTCACGAAAAATCCATAGAGATTTTTACTAGAACTAAAGACTCTGTTAATCTTTTAAAGGCATACTTTAACACTATACTTACTCATTTTGAAAATGAAAATTATGAGGAAGGGATGGCTTACCTAAATGCTGCTTCCAAGATCGAAAACGGCATAAACGATAAAATCACAAAGATTGCTTTACATAATTTAAAGGCTGAGTATTACATAGAAAACAAATCGTATGACCTTGCCCAAACACAGATAAATAATGCCTTAGAGCTTGCAATAAAAGATTCACTTACATATGATCTTGAAATTTCTTATGGATTACTAGTAGATTTATACGAGAAGACTAATAAAGTAAGTGAAGCCTCTTTTGCTAGAAATAATTACGATAAATACTACGCTATTAACTCTGCAGACGAGGAAGCTGCTAAAAAAAATGCTGCAGCTGCAAGTTTTCAAGTAAATCAATTTCGCAAAGAAATTGAGGCAGCCGAAATAAAAAACCAATTACAAGCAGAGCGCTTTAAAACAAGAGCTATTATTAATTATATTTTAATTGGCATTACCATTGCTGGTATTATCCTCTTTGCATTCTTTTATAGAGCCTATACAAGAAGAAAAGAACTAGTAAGGCTATTGCAAGAAAAAAACAAAGAATATTTACAAGCAAAAGAAGAGTCCGAAAACCTTTCCAAGGCAAAAAGCAAGTTTTTCTCAACGGTTAGTCATGAGCTTAGAACACCACTTTATGGAGTTATTGGGCTTTCTACAATTCTATTAGAGGACAAAAGTTTAAAAAATCATGAGGAGGATTTAAACTCACTAAAATTTTCTGCAGAATATCTTCTTGCTTTAATTAACGATGTTTTACTAATTAACAAAATAGATGCAAATTCAACCAATGTAGAAATAACAAGCTTTTCAGTAAAAGATTTGATAAAGAAAATTGTTACTTCTTTAGAGTTTATGAAACTTCAAAACAAGAACAAAATTCATATCAATGTATCTGACGAAATTCCGGAACTACTTAAAGGAAATGTAATTCACCTTTCCCAAGTGTTAATGAACTTAATAGGAAATGCATGTAAATTTACTGAAGATGGGGACATAACCATTACCGCATCGCTTAGTAAAAAAAGTAGTAAAAAAGCAATGATAGACTTTTCGGTAAAAGATACAGGGATTGGGATTCCAAAAAGAAAGCTAGAGGCAATTTTTGAAGAATTTCAACAAGCAGAGTCTATAAATTATAACTATCAGGGAACTGGGCTTGGGCTTCCAATTGTAAAAAGGCTTTTAGATGCCGAAGGTTCTCAAATTTATGTTGAAAGTGAAATTGGAGAAGGTACTACTTTTCATTTTAGTTTAGAGTTTGATGTTGTTCAGGTTAAAAAAGAAAAGAAAACAGATTCTATTTCAAATTTAAAAGACATTGAAGGCAAGCGCATATTAATTGTTGAAGACAACAGAATTAATCAAATAGTTACAAGAAAAATTTTAGAGAAAGATAAAATTATATGTGATTTGGCTAACAATGGTAAAGAAGCTGTCGATAGCGTTTCAAACAAGAACTACGATCTTATTTTAATGGATATAAATATGCCCGTTTTAGATGGGTTAAGTGCTACTAAAAAAATTAGAAGTTTTAACAAAACTGTTCCAATCGTTGCTTTAACTGCTGTAGAAATCGAAGAAATGAGAGATCAAATTTTTGAAAGCGGAATGAATGATATCATTGTAAAGCCATATGATGCTAAAAAATTTAGGGAAACTATTGTAAAAAACATCTCTTCTAAAAGCACATATACCAAAAAAGCTACAGCCTAAAATACTGACAAAAGTATATTATTATAAAAACTTTATCGCTTTATAAGGTTTAATTCTCAAAAGTTGTACTTTAGGTTTATGGGAGTTTTAAATTTTAAGAAAGATACTACGCTTGAAAACAATCGAGTCTTATTAAGACCTCTTTTAGAAGAAGATTTAAAACATTTATTACCATTTTCTATTAATGAACCAGAGCTTTGGACCTACTCGCTTCTACCTGCCGACGGAAAAGAAAATCTTGAAAAATACATTGCATTCGCTTTACAAAAGCGTAAAGAAGAAGACTCTTATCCCTTCATAGTTTTTGATAAAATTACACAAGAGTATGCTGGTAGCACTCGCTTTTATGATTATAGACCAAATCACAAAACAGTACAGTTAGGTTATACTTGGTATGGTAAAAAATTTCAAAGGACAGGGCTCAATAAAAACTGCAAATATTTGCTTCTCTCCTATGCATTTGATGTTCTAGGTTTAGAGCGTGTAGAATTTAGAGCAGATGCTACAAACCAAAGAAGCATTACAGCTATGAAGTCTATAGGGTGTAATGTTGAAGGTATATTAAGAAACAATTGCACTAGTCCAACAGGAAGAAGAGATAGTATTGTACTTAGTATTTTAAAACCCGAATGGCAATCTAGAGTTAAATCACTACTTTCTAAAGCTATATAACTTCTAGAGTATTTAGAAAATATAATTTGCAGCTAGTATTAAATTTCTTCCAGGAGCAGATATCCCTGAAGAGTACGGACGGTACCTTTGATCTGTAATATTTTCTAGAGTAGCTGTAAGTTCTATGTCTGATGAAATTTGATATTGTGCTCCAAAATTTATGGTGTACCAATTTGGAGAAAATGGGTTTCCATTAATATCCTTAGCATATAAAAAATCATTACTCTGTTGGCTTGGTGCTAAATCTTCAAAATCAAACTGGCCATTATATTCTGTAAAGGCATCAATTTTCCATTTTTTCTTTGTGAATGTAAGGTGTGTGTTCCCAAACTGAGGAGCGGCATGACGAGTAGGAGTTCTGTTTCCGTCTTCGTCTTCATCAAAACCATCGGTAATATTATACTGTGAGGTAAGCCTAAGTTGTTTAGTAAAATTAACTTCTAATCCTGCTTCAAATCCGTAGACTTCAGATTTAGCAGCATTTTGTATTGCTTGTACGTTACTCAATTCACCTTGATATTCAATTTCGGTTTGTCCATTAATCGCAAAATCTCTTCGTACAAGTGCATCATCTAATTGAGTTTTATAGGTTGCTAGATCTAATTTTACAATATCATTGAAGTTAAGTGTTACACCCACTTCTCCTGTGTAAGCATACTCTGGTTTTAAATCTGGATTTGGAACCACAACACTTCCTGGTTCGCTGTCAAAAATTTTACCGACATCGTCTATATTAGGAGCTCTAAAGGCTGTAGAGAAATTAGCTCTCCAACCCAAAACTTTATTAGGATTCCATGCAATTCCAGCACTTCCTGTTAATGCTCCTGTACTAATATTTGCTTCAGAAAAAGGAAAGTCAAAAAACACATTGTCAAAAGTAGCATCAACTAGAATATGGTTGTAACGCAATCCTCCTTGAAAAGAAATATCGTCAGCAATTTTCCATTGTAGACTACTGTAAGCAGCAATAGATTGCCAAGTAGAACCGTCTGGGTATCTCGAAGCATCTTCTTGCGAATTTCCTGTTATAATATCTGTTTGTTTTCCTTCGCTATTTACCTTATTAAAAACATACTCTACACCATAATTAAGCGATAGGTTATTTATTCTTTTAATCAAATCCCAACCAGCAGTATAGGCATTAACTGTTTCATCTGTTTCAAAAAGTATTGTATCACCAAAATCACGATCGTTCCTACTTTCCTTAAATCGTTGATATGATAATGTGATATTGCTCTCATCATACATTCCTTGTTCTGCTGTATTAGTAGCCTGTAAATTACCACTTAGCCACTCTTGGGGACCATAGAACCATTCTGCAGAGCGCAATTGTCCATCTCTTTCTCTAATTAACCTATCATATCTTGGGTAATCACTTGTGGTAGTGTAAAATAGACCTAAGTTAAAATCCCATTTCTCAGAAGGTGAATACCTAACCTTTTGCATTGTATTAATTTGGCTATAACCTGTAAAAACTTGAACCCTTGGGTCGTTATTTTGGACTATAACATCTTCTCCCTCTTGGGTAATTACAAACTCTGGACGTAAATAATCATCTGGTCCATTGCTTCCCATTCTTAAATCATCAAAATCGCTATAAGCTACACTTGTTAAAAAAGCCCATTCCTTAGCGCCAATATTAAGCTCTATATGTCCTGTTTTTTCATTGTTTGCAGTTGCATAACGCCCTGTAGTACTACCGGAAAAGGACACACCTTCTTCAAAAGAAAAACTTGGCTTCTTTGTATAAAAATTCATAACACCTCCTATAGCGTCACTACCATATACAACAGAGCCTGGCCCTAGAATAACTTCGGTTCTTTCTATAGCAAAAGGGTCTATAGATATCACATTTTGTACGTTTCCTCCTCTAAAAATTGCTGTATTAAAACGCACTCCGTCTACTGCAATTAATAACCTATTAGTAGAAAAACCACGGATTAAAGGACTACCTCCACCTAACTGGCTTTTTTGTACATAAACCTGCCCACTAGTTTCTAATAAATCTGCTGCTGTCTGCGGGTTTGTGAATGATATATCTTTACTTGTAACACTAACTATTTGTTGTGGGATATCTCTCTTTTTTTGACCAAATTTTGAAACAGAAAGTACAATTTCATCAAGACTTGAAGCATCTAGCTGCAACTCTACTTTATTTCCGGAAGAAATAATTTGCTGCTTTGAAAGTGTAATTCTGTAATGAGATATATGCTGAAAAGTGATGTTTTCGTTTTCTGAAAAATTTGAAATGTCTACAATGCCATCAAAATCTGTTACACCACTTTTAGACTTGTCATTGTTAAAAATCGCTACACCAGAAATTGGATCTTGTGAGCTTAGTTCCACAACTTGAATTTTTTGTGCTGAAATTGAAATGCTTATTAATAAAAAGGAAAGTGAAAAAAGAAATCTCATTAATTAGAAAATATTTGGTTTAGCACGTCTAATGACTTCGGTTTTTTAAACCCTTGCAAATGTAGCTGATAATAGACTAATAGCAAATGTAAGACCTCAGAGCGTTGTTTTTTTGTTAGTTTTAATTGTGATAACGTATCAAAATTTATGCCGAAAAGCCTTTTAAGATTGTTAATCACATCCCCTTTTTCACAGTAAAATCCTGCATCACTAGTTTGAAAGTTTCCTTCTTGAATATTAAAATAATCTGCATTGATATTTGAAGTATCTGGATAAAACCCTAAGTAAGTAGTTAACTCTAACAAAAACAGCAAATGAAAGTTAGCGTAATTTATAGAAGTGTCTAACCAAAATAGTGATTGTTCTAAAAATTGAAATAAGGCTTTATTGGCTTCTTCCTCTTGTATTGCATTTTTAATTATTTCAGAAAGAAATAAGACGATGGTTCCTTTTATTACATTAGTGTGGAGTTCCTTGTATGGCTTTGTGATTTTAACTTCCTTAATGCGTTCCAAGGTCCCTTTACCTTTGTGGTAAGCAACCATTTCAAACTGAGTGAGTGGAAGAAAATAAGAGGCTTTTAGCTTACCTTTTTTAGACTTTAACACCCCTCTAAGCATATAGCTTTTTAATCCTACTTGTTGTGTATAACAACTTACAATAAGGTCTGCTTCGGCATAT
This sequence comes from Patiriisocius hiemis, assembly GCF_031846325.1. Classification (NCBI taxonomy): domain Bacteria; kingdom Pseudomonadati; phylum Bacteroidota; class Flavobacteriia; order Flavobacteriales; family Flavobacteriaceae; genus Patiriisocius; species Patiriisocius hiemis. Next base: position 165,379 of record NZ_JAVRHZ010000006.1, read on the forward strand.
TTAATGGATGAAATTACAATCGCCTTTGTTGTGATTAGCATTAGCGAACAATCATAATTTTTGCTACTTTGGTTTCAAAAGCATCTTCTGTAGTTACTAGGACTAGATACACTCCAGAACGTACTTTATAAGAACCAAAAGCTCGAGTATCCCACAAAACACTACCCCCTTCACTTGTTGTTTCAAAAACAAGGTTTCCTGTGATGTCTGTAATTTTAATATTTGCATTTGCAGTAAGACCATCTATAGTTACGTTTCCTTCAAAACCGGGCCTAACAGGGTTAGGAAATGCTCTTAATAGTGATAAATCTTCTTCTGGAGCCGTTGATGTCCCCTTGAAGGCTACAAGTCCATTTTGAGTAGCAAAGTAGACAGTCCCGGTTTCTTCATCTATACTTATATCCTGGACGTTATTTGTGGGTAATGGAGAATTATCTTCAGTAAATCGCAAGAGCGTTTCTTGGGCATTTGGAGAAACGTAAAAAACACCCGAAGTTGCCGTAGAAATCCATTTATTATTTGAGCCATCAACCTCAATGTCTGTAATAGATATATTAAATAAAAACTCTTGAGGTATTCCGTTTTCAAGTATAATTATTTCTTGAGAGTTTACATCTGCATTTTCTTCAAAAATTCCTCCAACATTAAAAAATATCCTAACTCCTTTTAAGGTTCCTATCCACAATCTGTTATTGGCATCAAAAGCTAAAGCTCTTACATTTGGCGAAGGTAGATTACCATTACCTTCATTAGCCTGTATAATGTTAAAGCTTCCAGTACCTGGGTTATATGCTACAAGTCCAGAGTCTGATGTTCCAAAATATATAAACCCTTCTCTACTTACTTTTACTTCGCTTAATGCTAAAATTCCTGACACGTTTTCTAGTATTGGAGTAACATCTATGGACTGAAATTGACCAGAGGGAGATAGCCTAATTAGTCCTTCATCTGTTCTTGATTGTACTGTCCAGAGATTACCTTCGTTGTCAAAGTCCATTCCATATAATCTTATTCCGGCATTATTAGAACCAACAAAAACATCTTCTAAAACATTATTAGAGTTAGTTTCGTCAAATAGTATTTCTGGTGTTTGATCTCGTAATCTTAGTAATCCTTCACTAAATGACGTGGCATATACCTCTTGTGGATCATTAGGGTTAATTAATATATCTACAATATCATTTGCATCTTTTCCAAATGCTTGAAAGAGGGCTTCATAGTCAATATTTGTCCATCCCTCTTCAACAACTAAATTGCTAATACCCCTAAAAGTCTTTGGAGCAGGATTAAAATTAACATCAACATCACCATAGCTTAACCATAATTGTCCAGGTGATGCATCTATTGCAAATGCTTGATTAAATAATGGCCCATCTGGTAAAATTTGAGTAGGATTACTACTAGAAAAAGGAATTTGTAGAACTCCCTTCTCTGAGGTTCCTATAAAAAAATTATTGTTTAAAGAAATCCCAGATTGTGGAACACTTTCAAAGTCTGGAACCGGAAAAGGAACTAGACTTAGAAGGTTAAAATCTTCATCATAGGCTAAAACTTCTTCTTCTGTACTTATTGTTAACGTATTATCTACTTCAGTAAAATCAACAATAGTTCCATTTAAGTTAGCCACGTTTATTAACCCTGAGCCTTCAACAAATCGTACTATGTTATTAGTAAACCTAACAAAGTATATCTCATCTCCAACTGTTTGAGCACCCCTAAAATTTGCAGTTGCAATAGTGGACCACTCTTCAAAATCAATAAGATTATCATTATCTACTAACGCACGTCTTAATCCACCTCCAAAAGATGCGGCATAAATATAAGGCTCTTTAATAGCGGTCTGTCTTATATCAATTTGAGCTCCTTGTTCTCCAATAAAATAAGTGTCATCAAACTCTAATGCAGATAAATCGTACAATGAAATACCAAACTCTGCGGCTATATATAAATTTCCATTGTACTCGTTAAATTGGTTTATACGTTTATTATCTGGAGGTATTGTTTGTTTTTCTAAAATGTCAACAACAGTAAGAACTTCTTCCTCATCATCCATAACTATATCTATTAATCCATTTTCATATCCTATTACTAGTGTTCCGAAATTTTCACTATAGTATATTGTAGAAATTAGCTCTCCTGAAAGCCCTTGTACTGTAGAAATAGTTTCTATTTCTTGTGTAGAAATATCATATACAAAAACTGAGTTCTCTGCTGCTGCATAAATCTTATTATTTCCTTCTGAAATAGCTTTCACAGAATTATATGAAAAATGATCCTCCCAGGTATCTTCAAAATTTTGACTAAAAGATAAACTAGAAAGCAAAATAAAAGCAAAACAAAAAGCTCGTTTCATAGGCAAGTATTTACTTCAAATATAACATCTTGAGAGTACATTTATTGTTGTTTTAAAAGTAAAAACCTTCATTATTACCAATTATTAAGTAATAATGAAGGCTTTTTAATAGTATGCGGTAAAATTAAACTACTCCTTGAGCTATCATTGCATCTGCAACTTTGACAAAACCGGCTACGTTTGCTCCCTTTACATAGTCTACATGACCATCTCCGTCCTTTCCATAGGTAACACAAGCTGCGTGGATATCATTCATAATCCCGTGCAGTTTTTCATCTACTTCTTCTCTTGACCAGTTTAATCTTAATGAATTTTGAGACATTTCAAGTCCAGAAGTTGCAACACCTCCTGCGTTTGAAGCTTTCCCTGGTGCAAATAAAATTTTTGCCTTGGTAAATACTTCAATAGCTTCTGGAGTAGAAGGCATATTAGCTCCTTCACTTACACAAATACAGCCATTGTCGATGAGGCTTTGTGCTTCGTTTTCATTTAGTTCATTTTGCGTTGCGCATGGAAGTGCAATGTCACACTTTTCACCCCAAGGTCGCTTTCCTTCGTAAAAGTTTGCTGATGGGTATTTTGAAACGTACTCTTTTATTCTTCCCCTTTTAACATTTTTAAGGTTCATTATAAATGACAACTTCTCTCTAGAAATACCTTCGTCATCATGAATATATCCAGAAGAGTCTGACATGGTAACAACTTTACCACCTAGTTCGATAACTTTCTCGGCAGCATATTGTGCTACGTTACCCGAACCAGAAATGACTACTGTCTTGCCCTTAAAGCTTTCTCCTTTAGTCTCAAGCATGTTTTGTGCGAAATATACATTACCGTATCCTGTTGCCTCTGGTCGTATTAATGAGCCTCCGTAAGACATACCCTTACCAGTAAGAACTCCTGTAAATTCATTTCTTAACCTTTTATATTGCCCAAACATGTAACCTATTTCTCTTCCTCCAACTCCAATATCTCCAGCTGGCACGTCTGTATTAGGGCCTATGTGTTTTGATAACTCTGTCATAAAGCTCTGGCAAAATCGCATTACCTCTGCATCGCTTTTTCCTTTTGGGTTAAAGTCACTTCCTCCTTTACCACCACCCATTGGCAGTGTAGTTAAACTATTTTTAAATGTTTGTTCAAACCCTAAAAACTTTAAAATACTAAGGTTTACTGAAGGATGAAATCGCAAACCTCCTTTGTATGGACCAATTGCAGAATTATACTCTACTCTGTACCCCTTATTAACTTGAATGTTACCTTCGTCGTCTGTCCAAGTAACTCTAAACAGGATTGTGCGTTCTGGCTCAACCATACGCTCTAATAACATTTTATTTTGATATTTTTCGTTCTCTTCAATAAATGGGATAACAGTTTCTGCAACTTCTGTTACAGCTTGAAGAAATTCTGGTTCATTAGGGTTGGATTTTTCAACCGAAGCAATGAAATCTTTAATGCTTTGTTTCATTTATATAAATTTTTGTTCAAAAATAAGAATACTCTAAATACTTGATTATAAAACAAATTTGATTTACGAATACTCTATTGAAAACGTTTTCGTTATTACTATGCAAATATAACTTTAATACTAATTATAAATTAAAAAAATAGTAACATAAAAGCTAAAAAATAGTATAAAATTTCCCTGTTTGATATGTTTTTATATATTTGTTATGTCTCAATCTAAACCTAAATTACTAATGAATACCAGATATCTCCTATTGGTATTTTTCTTACTTCTGTTTTCAAAGCAAGAAATTAATGCTCAATTTGGCTTTTCCCACGAGGTTGGAGTCATAACTGGACCCGTTACTTTTTATTCAGATTACGGAGTAAGAAACGACTTTGAAACTAATATAGGAAACGTAGGTTTTGGAGTGGGGCTTATACATTATCTTAACTTTTCTTACAGAGCAGACTGTAATTGTTATACAAGAGATAAGTACTTTAACGATCACTTTAAAGTACGAACAGAATTAGACTATCATAAAACAAATTTTGACCATTTTGGTAAGTGGGTAGATCCAGATAAAACAAGTTTAACTGCAGACCAATTGAGAGCCATGAAAGGTTCTACAACAGTATTTGACATTGGAGCGCAACTAGAATACTTCCCACTAAGTATTCGTGACTTTGCTTCTAGACCCGGAAGTGTAGCCCCATTTGTGAGCCTAGGAATACATTGGGTAAGTTTTGACCCTGAGGTTTTTAGTGATTTAGGTGCTTTAAATACTCCTATTACTACTCCGCCCAAATATTATAATGGTTTTCAGCAAGAAGGAGATTCTACTTTTTCTTTAGTAACCAGCTTTGGGTTACGTTATAAATTAACGCCATTAACCGATTTAATGATAGATAGCCGTTGGCAATATTATTTTTCTAATTGGGTAGATGGCTTAAACCCGCAAGAACAATTTAATGAGGAAGTATTGGGAGAAGGTAATGGTGTTCCCGTTCCAGAAAACAAAGCTAACGATTGGATTTACTGGTTAAATATTGGGTTTATTTATTACATAGATTAAAGCGTACTATAATAAAGCATTAAAAAAAGCCTCGCTACTTATAGCGAGGCTTTTTTAGCTTTATAAATCTCTTAAAGCTTATCCTATAGCTTGTTCAAGATCCTCAATTAAATCATCTGCATCTTCAATACCAACACTAAGCCTAATTAATGAATCTACAACTCCAGTTTTTTCACGTTCTTCTTTTGGAATACTCGCATGTGTCATACTTGCTGGGTGTCCTGCTAAGCTTTCTACACCTCCAAGACTTTCAGCAAGTGTAAATATTTTTAGGTTTTCTACTATTTTAATAGCTTCGTCATAATTATTTCCCTTGGTTACAAAAGATATCATCCCTCCAAAATCATTCATTTGATCTTTTGCAATATTGTGATTAGGATGGTTCTCAAAACCTGGCCAATATACTTTTTCAATTTTAGGGTGTGAAGCTAAGTAATTAGCAACTTTCTTTCCATTTTCACAATGACGTTGCATGCGTATGTGCAACGTTTTTAATCCTCTAAGTACTAAAAAGCTATCTTGAGGACCACATACTGCTCCACTAGCGTTTTGAATAAAATATAGGCGGTCTGCTAGTTCTTTATCTTTTACTGCTAATGCTCCCATAACAACATCACTATGTCCTCCTAGATATTTTGTAGCACTATGCATTACGATATCTGCACCTAAGTCTAGTGGTTGTTGTAAGTAAGGAGTAGCAAATGTATTATCTACAGCTAATAAAACATTATGCTTTTTGGCAACAGCCGCAGCAGCTTTAATGTCTATAATATTCATCATTGGGTTGGTTGGTGTTTCTACCCAAATTAACTTTGTGTTTTCTGTAACGTAATCTTCAATGTTTGAAGCATTCTCCATTCCTATAAAGTGAAATTTAATGCCAAAATCTTCAAAAATTGAAGTAAATAATCTATATGTCCCTCCATATAAATCGTTGGTTGAAATTACTTCATCACCAGGTTTTAATAATTTAATTACGGCATCAATTGCAGCAAGACCACTCCCAAAAGCAAGCCCAAACTTTCCATTTTCAATACTTGCAAAGGCACGTTCCAAAGCAGTCCTTGTTGGGTTTCCACTTCTAGAATATTCAAAACCCTTATGTCCTCCAGGTGTACTTTGTGAGTAAGTACTCGTTTGATAAATAGGAGGCATTACAGAGCCATACGCTGGGTCTATATCATGTTGTCCTCCGTGAATTGCTTTGGTGTTAAATTTCATATTATTTACTTTTTTGCTTTGTGTAAAAATTTCGTTAACAAAAATAAAGGTTTCTACTACGATAGAAAATTCTGTTGTACTTTTAACGAATGAATAACAAAACCCTTCTTTCTATTGTTTTTTTAATTCTAGTTTTTAGTTGTAAAAACAAAGCTCCACTTCGTATTTCTTCTGAAAGTTTTTCAGAAAAAGAATTAGCGCAATGTGCTTCTGAAAATTGCCCCGAAATTACTATTAATTACCTGCAAATTTTAGGTGATGAAGCTATTTCAACTCCTATAAACACAACCATTAATGAGTTTATAATAAGCTCACTTTACATTGGAGATCCTGAGCAAGAACCTCAAGCTAGCACTATTACAGAATCTGCCAAGGATTTTATTAAGATGTATAACACGCATAGCGCAGAGTTTCCGGATATGGCTACAGCTTATTTTGCCGAAATAAATGTTTCAAAACTCTACCAATCTACACAATTGGTATCGTTAGAAATGAGAAATTATCTTTTTACTGGAGGTGCTCACGGATATGGTAGTGTCATTTTTAAGAATTTTGACCTAGAAACTGGAGAACAATTGAGCATAGCAGATTTAGTAAAAAACATAGATGCTTTTACCGACTTTGCAGAACAAAAATTTAGAACTCAATTTGAAATACCACAAACGGGTTCTATAAATGCAACCGGGTTTTGGTTTGAAGACGACACTTTTTTTCTTCCACCAAGCATAGGTGTTACTAATCAACATATTATTATTAGATACAATCAATATGATATTGCTAGTTATGCCGCTGGCCCTATTGAGTTTAAAATTTCTAGAGACGAAGCTAGCGACTATTTAAATTATTAACCTAACCTTTAAAGACCTCCGCTTTCGCGGGCATTACTATGAACAAACTATATCATCTTACAACTTGTGATACTTGTAAACGTATTATAAAGGAATTAAATTTACCTTCAAGCGTCGAAAAGCAAGAAATAAAAGACCAAGAAATTACTGTAAAGCAACTAGATGAACTTAAAGAATTAGCTGGTAGTTACGAGGCATTATTTAGTAAACGTGCTAAATTATACAAGGAACGCAATCTTAAAAACGAAACGCTTAGCGAGAGAGATTATAAACAGTTTATATTAGAGCACTATACTTTTTTAAAAAGGCCTGTTCTAGTTTATGACAATCAAATATTTATTGGTAACAGTAAAAAAGTAGTAGCTGCTGCAAAAGACGCAATCCACTCGTAACAAATGAACTCTCGCCTTCTAGCACTTATAGCAGCAACAGCTGCTAGTACCATTTATGGAGTTAACCACACTATTGCAAAGGGATTAATGCCTAACGTAATTGGACCCTATGGGTTTATATTGCTTAGGGTTACTGGAGCAGCATTGTTATTTTGGATTATAAGTTTCTTTTACCCTAGTGAAAAAATTGACAAAAAAGACTGGTTTCGGATTATTGCTTGTGCTTTTTTTGGAATGGTGCTTAACATGAATACTTTTTTTAAAGGACTAGAACTTTCCACACCTATTAATAGCTCTGTTGTAATTACATTATCTCCTGTTTTATTACTTATTTTATCTGCTTTTTTCTTAAAAGAAAAAATTACTTGGTTAAAGTCTATTGGCATTGGACTTGGACTTATTGGTGCCTTGCTGTTAATCTTATTTGGAATAAAAACACAGCCTAATGCCCCTAACATTCCATTGGGGAATACTCTTTTTATTGTAAATGCGGCATCCTATTCTTTTTATCTCATTTTCGTAAAGCCACTTGTGGCAAAATATAGTGGTATCACACTTATGAAGTTTTTCTTCTTATTTGCTGTACTTATAAATATACCTATTGGCTTTACAGAGTTTTCTAATGTTGCATGGCTTGAGTTAGATTTTGATGCGATATGGAAACTAGCCTTCGTGGTTGTTTGCACAACAGTACTTACCTATCTATTTAATATTTATGCACTAAAACAGTTAAGCCCATCTACTATAGGAGCTTTTATTTATCTACAACCGCTTTTAGCTGCAGTTTTTGCCATTCTTACTGGTGCCGACAAGCTAACTCCGCTTAGGGTTGTTGCAGCTGGACTTATTTTTCTTGGAGTGTTTTTATCTACAAGAAAACGAAAAGGTGTTGTTAAAGTTTCAGAAAAGTAAAATATAGATAACATTACAAGGTAAACTAATTTGTATCTTTAATATCCTAACTCTTAAAACAATAGATTATGACAACACAAGAAATTGCAAATAATTTAGTAGCATGGTGTAATAGTGGTAATGAAGCTAGATGCTACCAAGAACTATACAGTCCAAATATAGTAAGTATAGAACCTGAAGGTGCTTCTGAAAACCCTGTCGCAAGAGGCATGGAAGAAGTAGCCAAAAAAGGTGAATGGTGGGAAGAAAATTTTGAAGTACATAGCACAAAAGCAAGTGCTCCTATTGTGGCAGATAACTGGTTTAGTATAAGACATGAAATGGACACGACACACAAACCAAGTGGACAAAGAAGTCAAATGTCCGAAATTAGCGTATACGAAGTTAAAGATGGAAAAATTGTTCGTGAACAATTTTTTTATGACGTTCCTGAGGAATAAAAAAACATTATAGCCCATACAAGTTTATAAATCTGTATGGGCTATAATTAAAGATGCATTGGCACTTGGTTAAATTTTCTAGTATCTTCTTTTGTTAGCACCTTAAAATCTTCCGTTTTTTCAAGACTTCCTAGATTATCAAGCAACTCTTCTGGGAGGTCTCTTAATTTTCTTTTAGTAAGGTCAATCCATCCACCCATCATTTCACAGCGAGCAATATTTCTACCTTTATGATCATAAAAGTTATGTAAAAAAGAAAAATACATTCCATTTTCAGAAAGACCTTTTAACTGTAATGAAACATTAATGGGTTTTCCTGGAAAAACTTCTTTAAAATAATACATATGCTCGTAAAATACTACAGGGCCAATATTGAATTCAACCATTTTGGCTTGCCCAAAACCATTTTCAAGCATGTAGCTTAATCTGGTATGGCTCATGTAATTTATATAAGCGCTATTAGCTAAGTGTCTATTAGCATCAATATCGTTCCATCTAACTTCAAATTCTTTTGTGTACATACTTCTAGTTTTTTATGTAGGCTATTACAGTTTCTACTATACTGTTATCCCTTAAATTATGACCTTGATTTTCGGTAAAATAAGTCGCTGTATCATTATTTATAGCCCTTTTTATAGGTTCTATAGGTGTTATTTTATCATGAGTGTCATGAACAACCAACACCGGTTTTTTTACATTAGAAAAAAAAGTTTTCATTGTAATATCGCTTGTTGGTAGTTTTAAAATTTCATTAGCTTTTATTAATAGCTCTTCAACCATTTTATCTGAAAGACTAAGTATCTTTTTAGAGTAATCAAAAATGGCATTCATATCGGCTGGAGCGCCCATGATGCAATACTTTTTTATTGAAATTGATGGGTTTTCTAGAAATCCATATCCAGCAACAAGTCCTCCCAACGAATGTGTAATTACAGTATCTACCTCCCCAATTTCAGCTAAGGCATTAGCATATGCTTGCCTATACACTTCAATATTAAGATACTTCTCTTTCCCAAATCCATGTCCTGGTGCATCTAAACTGTAAATAGTGTATTTACTTGTATCCAATTGATCAATGTAAGGTTTCCATCTAATTGAATAACTTAACCAACCATGTAAGAAAAGTATTTTTTCAGTACCATTTCCCCAACTGTGTAATGCTGCATCACCAAAATCTGTTTTTAAATACGTAGTGTTTTTAAAGTATGTGGCAGCCTCTTTGCTAACTGGAATGGGTTTTACTTTACATAATAGACTAAAGGCTTGCTCTCTAATTTTCTTTGGAAAAAAATAAACTCCAATATTAAAATAGGTTCCAATAATGTTTGTTATAAGTTTCTTCATATCAATAAGATACCGATTGGTATCTATAATTTTAAATTTTTTTTATGCTACTGAAATACTATCTATTAAACTTCTTAAGTGTTTGGTAGTAGCTGAGATTGCATTTTTGTTTCTTTCTAGTTTACTCATCATTATTCCTCCCTCCAAACACGCAATTACAATGGTGCTATAATGTGTAGTATCTATCTCTTTTTTAATTTGATTATTAGCAATTCCGTTTTCTAAAATTTTAACAACACTCGCTTTTAGCTGGGCTAAGATAGTAAAGGCTTGTTGCCTTAAAACGGGATTAGCATCATCTGCTTCTATAGCAGCATTCATTAATGGACAACCTCCCTCATACAAAGGGGTATTGAGGTACGCTTCAAAAAAATTAAAAATCACCTCAAACTTATCCTTACACGTATTTTCCTCTCTAATAGACGCTCCTATTTTATCAAACATCTTTTTTGAAAGACTCCTTAAAGCATGCTGCTCTAAGTCTTGTTTATTTTCAAAGTGTCTATAAATAGCTCCTTTTGTTAAACCAGTTGCCCTAGTAATATCACTTATAGATGTAGACTTATATCCTTTTGTATTAAACAAGTTTGCACTTTCTGTAATAATACTATTCCTTGTTACTTCGGCATTTCGCATGACACAAAGATACCAATTGGTATCTTTGTATGCAAAAGTATTTAATACTTATTAAGTAATAGAGAATATCTAAGTATCTTTATCACCTCAAGACTTTTATTGAATGCCAATTATTGCGCCATCATATAAAGCCAAAGGGCTTTTTAAAAACGGTCACTTCTCTACAATCTATAGTGCCAAATTGCGACCTGTACCACAGGCAGTATATAACCGGAAGCGTCTGGAGCTTCCCGATGGCGATTTTGTAGACATTGATTGGTCTTATTCAAAACAACCTACAACTAAAGTAGCAATCTTATTACACGGCTTGGAAGGCAACGCTCATCGAGTATATATCCAAGGGCAAGCAAAAAAGTTAGTTGAAAATGGATGGGACGTAGCTGCAATGAACCACAGAGGTTGTAGTGGAGAAGAAAATAGACTCTACTTATCTTACAATAGTGGCAGAACAAAAGATTTACATTTATTAACAACTTCAATTGTAGAAAAAGATAGGTATGCTCAAATTTCACTAATTGGATTTAGTTTAGGAGGTAATCTAGTGTTAAAATACTTAGGAGAACGAGAGACTGTTTTTAAACAAATCAAAAATTGCGCTGCTATTTCATCTCCATTATACTTAAAAGGCTCATTAGAATCTTTAATGAAGTTTGAAAACTGGGTATATAGAACTACGTTTATTCTAGATTTAAAGCAAAAGTATAAACGTAAAATGAAGTTCTTTCCAGATAAAATGAGCAAAGCGGAACTTAAAAAAATAAAAACACTACTTGACTTTGATTCTTTTTATACTGCTCCAGCGCATGGGTTTAAGGATGCCTATGAGTATTACGAAAAAAGTAGTAGCCTTCAATATGTGCCAAATATTAAAACCCCTGTTTTGCTGCTAAATGCGTTAAATGATACTTTTTTATCAAAAAAATGTTATCCAAAAGAACTGGCTTCACAATCTAAATATTTATATCTTGAAACTCCTAAGCATGGAGGCCACGTAGGGTTTCATATAAATAACAAAGAATACTATTCAGAAAAAAGAACACTAGATTTTATTAATGAGCCCAGAAATTGAATTATTAGTTAGTATTGGATATTGCATATTTATAATTGTACTTGCCTTAGTGCTAAAGAAATTTCCACCTAAGAAAATAAATCATTTTTATGGGTATAGAACAACTCGCTCCATGAAAAATCAAAACATCTGGACAGTTGCCAATACTTATGCAAGTAACTTAATGCTCAAAGTCTCTTTGTATAGTCTTATTTTTCCTTTGCTTTGTTATTTCATTATTCCAGATTATAATTTTCTCATTACCGTTATTGCTAACACCTTGCTTGTTTGTTCTATTATATTTTTTACTGAAAAACACTTGTCGAAAAACTTTGATGCAAACGGAAAACCTAAGTAAAGTCTAATCCTTTTTCAGAAAATAGAATTACGTACCTTTGCAGCCTAAATTATTGGTATGATTCAATCCATGACGGGCTACGGTAAAACCGTGCTACAATTACCTTCAAAAAAAGTAACTGTTGAAATAAAATCGCTTAACAGTAAAAACCTAGACCTTAATGCTAGAGTGCCCTCTGCTTACAGAGAAAAAGAACTTACCATTCGTAATCTTTTGGCAAAGTCATTAAAGCGCGGGAAGGTAGATTTTAGTTTATATGTTGAAGTTACCGGAGAGGCTACCAATACACAAGTAAATGCAACTATTGTAAAGCAATATATGGAGCAACTTAAACATGTTGTCCCTGCTGAAGATATAGACTTACTTAAAATGGCATTGCGCTTACCAGATACGCTTAAGACCGAAAGAGAAGAAGTTAATGAAGATGAGTTTGCCCAAATTATTAATGCTGTAGAACAAGCCCTTAAAGAAATCAATAAGTATCGAAGTGATGAAGGTGCTGCTTTAGAGAAGGATTTTAAAGCCCGCATTACAAACATAAAATCATTACTTGAAGAAGTTATTAAAATTGACCCAGAGCGAATAGCAAATGTAAAAGAGCGACTGCAAAAAGCCGTTGCAGAAATTAAAGAGAAGGTAGATGAAAATCGCTTTGAGCAAGAACTTATGTACTACCTTGAAAAGTATGATATTACCGAAGAAAAAGTACGCTTAACCAATCACTTAGATTATTTTTTAAAAGCACTTTCTTCAGATGATTCCAATGGAAAAAAATTAGGGTTTATCACTCAAGAAATTGGTAGAGAAATAAACACTATTGGCTCCAAAGCTAACTATGCTTCTATGCAACAAGTAGTAGTACAAATGAAAGATGAGCTAGAGAAAATTAAAGAACAAGCCTTAAATGTATTGTAATGAAAGGAGGTAAATTATTTGTTTTTTCGGCACCTTCAGGAAGTGGTAAAACTACTATAGTACAGTATTTACTTCAGCAAGAAGAATTAAACCTATCATTTTCAATTTCGGCGACATCCCGTGATCCAAGAGGTGAAGAAAAGCATGGAGAACATTATTATTTTATTACGCTTGAAGAGTTTAAGCAACATATAAAAAATGGTGATTTCTTAGAGTGGGAAGAGGTTTATAGAGATAACTTTTACGGCACACTTAAAACCGAAGTTAACCGAATTTGGTCCAACGGAAAAAATGTAATTTTTGATATTGATGTTGTAGGTGGATTACGAATTAAAAAGAAGTACCCCGAAAGAACTCTCGCAGTATTTGTAAAGCCTCCAAGTGTCGATGAGCTTAAGCGAAGGCTTAAAAAACGTAAAACCGAAAGTGAAGAGCGTATTAATATGCGTATTGCAAAAGCATCGGTAGAATTAGCTACTGCCCCACAATTTGACTTTGTGATAGAAAATAATGACCTTAATACCGCACTTGCAGAAGCAAAACAATTAGTTTCAGAATTTATTGGCAATGAGTAGCACTAAAAAAATAGGACTCTATTTTGGAAGCTTTAACCCCATTCATGTAGGGCATTTAGCTATTGCAAACCATATGGTTGAGTTTAGCGACTTAAATGAAGTTTGGTTTGTTATTACTCCTCATAATCCTCATAAAAAGAAAAAAACCCTTCTTGAAGACATCCATAGATTGGCTATGGTTAGGATTGCTGTTGAGGACTATCCAAAACTTAAAGCAAGTACTATTGAGTTTGATTTACCGCAACCTAATTATACCGCAAACACACTAGCCCATCTGGAAGAAAAATTCCCAGAGCAAAGCTTTTGTCTTATCATGGGTGAGGACAACTTAAAAAGTTTACATAAATGGAAAAACTATGAGGTGCTACTGGAGCGATATAAAATCTATGTCTACCCCAGAATAAGTGAGGCTGTAAAAGTGCATGACTCTGTTGCAAATTCTGCTACCATCACAAAAGTATCAGCTCCTATTATGGAGATTTCTTCTACGTTTATTAGAAAAGCAATCAAGAAAAAAAAGAACATCCGCCCATTACTACCACAAAATGTTTGGGAATACCTTGATGAAATGAATTTTTATAAATAAAAACCGCTCCAATAAGTTTTCACTTACGAAGCGGTTCAACTAAATAACCAACCAAAAAATTGTTTAACGTCTATTTTTAAAAAGACGTATCGTCACTAGAAGTTACTAATCTTAATCATTTGCTTTGCAATTTCTGCATCGCTAAGACGTAACTTTCCGTCTTTGTTTTTGTATTGTATGTATCCTTTTCCTCTAAATCTGTAAACTGTTCCAGATGCTTCATGGAAAAGCTCTATTGTATTATCATTAGTAACGCTCAATTCAAAGTATTCATTGCCTAAATAATCATAATCCAATGTTAAATATTTTAAATATCTATTATTAGGCACATTATCAACATTATAAATCCCTGTATAGTCCCAGTAAATAGTGTTAATGTTTGTTCCATTAGGGTCTTGCGAGCTTTGGAAGTTACCGTCTCCACCTCCTGGCAAAAAAGCTACAAAATTCTCGTAGTCAAACTCATTAGGACTTCCATATGGGCTTGTGTATATTTTTTCCCATGTAATATACTCCTGCAAAAAGTAATGTATATTATCATAAAACAACGCATTATAATCAAACGTACTGCGCTGATAGCCAATTAAGATATATGATAGGTTTTGCTGTGGAAAATACAGCTCAATTTTATTATTATTTAATTGGGTTACTTCAAAAGAGTAAAAACCATCAATATCGTGTGTAATATCTAAGTAAGTATCATAGGTGTTAAAGAAACCTACATCAATCCCAAAGCCTCCTCCTTGATCTCCAATACCAACTAAATTATTGTTTGCAAACAATGTTCCATTTCTAAAAGAAATAGTAAATGCCTTTTGCAAAAATGGGATATATCCATTTCCTGTAGTTTGATTAATATCTACATACCACAACTCATGTCCTGTTAATACTTCACGTAAAGAAGCAGTTGGATACGGATCTACATAAGGGTCTTCAACTATCACCTCTGTATAACAAGAAGTAAATAGTAATGCTACTAGGCTAAAGCCGAAAATAAATTTAATCGTTTTCATAATCCCATCATTTAATGTTAATGCTCTATTAAAACCCAAAAGCATGCCAAAGTTGTAATTGCTTGATTCGTATCTATTTATAATGAATTTTTAATTATGTATTTTTGAAACACTTAAAAAACAACTATGAGTACATCTCCTAAATTTGCTGTTTTTGGCGGCGGAAGTTGGGCAACAGCAATTGTGAAAATGCTTTGTGAAAATCTTGATGAAGTAGGTTGGTATATGCGAAATGTATATGCATTAGAACACATAAAAAAGGAAGATCATAATCCAAATTATTTAAGCTCTGTGGAGTTTAAAGTAGAGCAATTAAAACTGAGTAATGATATTAATGAAATGGTTAGGTATGCAGATTATTTAATTTTTGTAATACCCTCTGCTTTTATTTATTCAGAATTAGAAAAAGTAACCGAAAGTTTAAAAGGCAAAGTAATTTTCTCTGCTATAAAAGGTATTGTTCCAGAAACAAGTTTAATTGTTGGCGACCATTTTTACACCCATCACAATATCCCTTTTGAAGATATAGGGGTAATTACAGGGCCTTGTCATGCAGAAGAAGTAGCATTAGAAAGACTCTCTTATTTAACTATTGCCTGTGCTGATAATGAAAAGGCTAAAATTGTAGCCAAAAATTTAAGTAGCGATTACATAAAATGCACAACAAGTGATGATATTATAGGAGCAGAATATGCTGCTATGCTTAAAAATATTTATGCTATTGCTGCAGGGATTGCACATGGATTAGGGTATGGTGATAATTTCCAGAGTGTATTAATGAGTAATGCAATTAGAGAAATGAAGCGGTATGTAAAAAAAGTACATAAAATGAAACGTGATATTAATAACTCTGCTTACTTGGGAGATTTATTGGTTACAGGCTATTCAGTTTTTAGTAGAAATAGAATGTTTGGCAATATGATAGGTAAGGGATATACCGTAAAAAGTGCTCAAATGGAAATGAGTATGGTTGCTGAAGGTTTTTATGCTGCAAAAAGTGCTTACATGTTAAATAACAAAAAAGACAAGAAAAAAGCAAAGACACCCATTATAAATGCAGTTTATAATATTCTCTATGAAAACAAAAATCCAAAAAAAGTTTTCAAAAAATTAACAGAAAAACTAAATTAATCCAGATTTTTTCCTACTATTTAGTAATATAATTATTTCCAGTTTATTTTTAATTTCTTAAAATTCTCAAAAAGCAACCAGCCCTTTAAAATCAAAACCTACCCGTTACTGAGTATTTTTTGAAATCAAATATTACTAAAACGTTAAGATTCTCATAAATCCAAAATTTTCTTACAATTTAATTAACACAAATCTTTGTTAAATATTATATTTGCGCGAATTTAAATTTTAATAAAAACTTATTATGAAAAAAATTACTTTATTCTTTTCATTTTTGATGATTGCCTTTGCCGTATCTGCGCAGAGTGTTTTCATAAATGAAATTCACTATGACAATAGTGGTGGTGATCTTAACGAAGGTGTTGAAATCGCTGGACCAGCTGGTACAGATTTAACTGGATGGGCTTTAGAACTTTACAATGGATCTAACGGTGATCTTTATAACACAGTAGCACTTTCTGGTGTTATTGATGATGAAGGTGCTAGTGGTTATGGAGCATTAAATTTTGCAATAGCAAGTATTCAAAATGGAGGTCCAGATGGAATCGCTCTAATCGATGCTGGATCTAATGTTGTACAGTTTCTAAGCTATGAAGGTTCTTTTACTGCAGACGCTGACAATGGAGGTGTTGCTGGTGCTGCTGGTACAACTTCAACAGACATAGGTGTTGTTGAAAGTGGTGCAACTACTTCTACACAATCTCTGCAATTACAAGGAACAGGTGAAGAGTATACAGATTTCGCTTGGGCTGCCGACATTGCGCAGTCTTTTGGAGATATTAACGCTGGACAAACTTTTATGGCTCCAGTACCTCCAACACCAGGACAATTTACAGAGTGTGCTACAGATAACCCACAGGCTATCAATGATTTTACACCTGTAACATCTGTTGTAACACTTACACAACCAGGAGTTGTTGGTGCAATGACAGATCAAAACACATTTGACAATGTATTGGTAGACT
>NZ_JAVRHZ010000007.1:0-177294 GCF_031846325.1 Patiriisocius hiemis
GACCAGCCATTTGTGTTGTTGGGATAGGACCATCTTCTGCATCAATAGCAGCAGCATCTGCAAAAGATACAGCGGCTGTACAATCTCCAGCTCCATCATCATCGGTAGTGATTGTAATATCTGCAGGACAAGAAATAGTAGGAGGTGTTCCAACTACTCCATTGTTGTTAATTGTAAGACAAAACTCAAAAAGATCTCCTTCTTCACCAAGACCACCATCTAAAATAGTAAGTGTCCAATCACCAGCTACTGGCTCACCAGCAAACGTAGCCATTAGGCTACCACCTTCTGCTTCGTATCCAGCTGCATCTACAGGAGCACCTGTCCAAGTTGTTACATTAGGCTGTCCGTCTACAAACAATACATTTGCTTGTGCGTCTAAACCATCTGCACCACCATTGTTAGAAGATAATTCTAATACAGTTCCAGCAGGAGAGGTTAATGTCATCACTAAATCAGCAGCTCTGTCATGTTGTAACTGTACTAAAGCTTCTTCAAAAGTATTTTGATTTGTCATTGCACCAATAACTCCAGGATTTGCTAATGTAACTACAGATGTTACAGAAGTAAAATCGTCTACAGCTTGTGGGTTATCTGTAGCACAAACACCAGAAAGCGGTATTACCATATAGGTAACTCTAAGCTCAGGAATAAAAAAGTCTCCTGTATCTCCTGCGGCTTCATCTTGTACTAATACACTCCAGTTACCATTAGGGTCTAGACCACTAGCGTTAATTGCAGTTGCAAAATCTGCAAAACTAGCTATGCCCCCAACTTCATCTGGGTTAGTAAAGTAATCACAAATTCCATCATCTTCACAAACAGAATCACCTCCAAGTATTGTGTCACCCATTTGTTCTGCATCATTAACAGATGCATCTGTAAAAGTTATTGGGAAACCTGTAGCATAGTCACTACTGTCTCCAGCACCAACACCACCTGTTCTACCTGGACGATTTACTACTGTAATAGCATCGCCAGTAGGGGCAGTAAGAGTTATAGATACATCGCCCACCCATGTATGCTCAATATCCATATCTAGCTCAACATCGGTAATATTTGATACTGCTGGTATACCAGCAATAGCCACAGTATTTGTAACACCAGCAGGATCATTGTCTGGTATGGCAGTTAAGGTTAAATTACTACCTGTAACAGTTTGGGCAGTTCCTTGCCATGCAAAGCAGGTGACAAGTAATGCCATAAAAATTAAAGTAATTTTTTTCATAATAAATTTAAATTAGTTAATAATATTTTCTCTTTAACAAAAAGTTTTACTAAAGTACTAAAAATGTGTTAATGTTGGTTGCTTTTTAGATAAAAAACTCTTTTTTTCGTTCATAGACTAACATGCTTTCTATTAATTTAAATTGTAATAGATTTGTTTTTATTGTTTAATTAGTATTAATAATTCAAATAATGAAAATAAAAATACTATTCACTTGCTTTCTAGTTTTACTTGTTTCATTTTTAAAAGGGAAAAATATAGCCTACAGTAGCTAAAAAACTTTATTTTCTCCCATATCCTAGATAAACATGGATGAAATTTTCTAATTATGTGCACCTTTACTTTTTTGCCAACAAAAGAAGGTTTTATAGCTACTTCTAATAGAGATGAATCCCCTTCAAGAAATACAGTTTTTCCAAAAAAATATATTGAAAACAATACTACTTTGCACTACCCAAAAGATGCTCTTGCTGGAGGGACTTGGATAGGGCTATCTTCAAAAAAAAGATTGGTTTGTTTGTTAAACGGGGGTTTTACGACTCATACAAGAAAAGAGACTTATAAAATGAGTAGAGGAATTGTGGTTAAAGATGTTTTGTGTGCTAATAGTGACATTAAAGTTTTAGAAGAGTATGACTTTAATGGGGTGGAGCCGTTTACCTTGCTAACTATAAATTGGAGCAATAGCTTACAACTACTAGAAATAGTTTGGGATGGTACAACTAAGCATTTTTCTAAAAAACCAAATAAACCACAAATATGGTCTTCTTCATTGTTGTATTCTCAAGATGTTAAGCAAAAAAGAAGAGATTGGTTTTCTTTGTTTCTTACAAAGAATGAAAATCCAACTTCAAATGAACTGTTAGATTTTCACAAAAGTGCAGGGGATGGAGATATAAAAACTAACCTTGTTATGGATAGAGGATTTGTTAAAACAAAAAGTATTACACAAGTTGAAAAAAATGGAACTACTATTTCTATGTTATATGAAGATATAGGAATTAAAAAAACTACACTACTTTCAATTTGAAGCATACCGGAAAAATACTTGTTTTAGCCTATCCTGATACTTTTGTTACTATGAGTACAGAGTTTATTTGTAAACTTTTACCACTTGTAGGCTTAGGAACTAAGGAGTACATTAAAGCTGGACATGCGGCATTAATTTTAATAAATAACACTTCTGGAAAAGCTTCTTATTTTGATTTTGGAAGGTATATAACTCCAAAAGGACATGGAAGAGTAAGAGGAGCAAATACAGATGCAGAATTGGTTATTCCTTTTAATGCAAAACTTGATTCTAATGGTAATTTAAAGAACCTTGACTCTCTACTTTTATGGCTAGATGCAAACCCACAAAAGACACATGGAGAGGGTAGGTTGTTAGCTTCGGTATGTGATGATGTTGACTACCATGCTGCAAAAAAATTTATAGAAAGTCTACAAAAAAAAGGCAGTATTCCCTATGGAGCTTTTGGGAAAAAAGGAAGTAACTGCTCAAGATTTGTTACAGATACAATTTTAGCTTCAACTTCTAATAAAAAAATTAAAAAACGATTAAACTTCAACAAAAAGTTTACACCCAGTACAGTTGGAAATGTAGAAAAAGCATCTTTAAACCGGAAAGTTTATGAAGTTTTTAATGGAGTAATAAAACCGTTTAAAGGATCTGCCTTAAAAGAAAACCTAACTAATTACTTTGATAAAAAAAGAAGCAGTAATCTAGTACCTGTGCCTAAAAAAGAACTTCCTGAAAATGCACAACAACTTACAGGAACTGGAAGTAACGCTTGGTTTTTACTTCTTAAAGATGAAGAGTTGCCTGCACATCATTATAGAATAAAAAGATATAATGATAAGCATGAAGAAGATTTTGATGGGGTTTATTATAACGAAGATTTTGATGCCTCAAAGGCATTTCAGTTTACATACGACTCGCATTGTAAACATTGCTCGATAATACAAGACAAAAGTAAATTTGAGTTTAAATGCGTGGGAGTGTTTTCCGAATTTAATTTAATGCGAAAGGAGCACTCAGCTTAAAGGTTGGAATATACACTCTAAATTTTTTTGATGAAGTAAAATTAACCATGTCATAATGGCCTCGCATCGCACCTAGCGGAGACTGTAATAAACAACCACTACTGTACATATGACTTTCACCAGGCTGAAGCACAGGTTTTTTTCCAATAACTCCCTGCCCATTAACAGATTCATCATGATTAAGAGAGTCCTTAATTTTCCAAAAACGTGATTTAAGCTGTACTACGTCATTACTTTGATTTTGAATATTTACTGTGTATTTAAATGCATAGTGAACTACTTGATCCTTTATTATAGAACCTTCAAATTTTGTTTCTACAGAAACCTTAATTCCTTGGGTGATTAACTGTACCATATTAATAAATCGCAGCTGTTACTAAAAAGAATAGAAAGGCCGCTACTGTTGTGCTTATCCAAAAAGTGAAATTTAAAAATACAAATTTTAATATAGTTTTTAATCTTTTTTGTTGATAAAAGTTTCTTAATGCTTTATAAAAATAAAAAGGCCCAATGAGAAGAAACAAAACACTCATTACTATATCATTGCCAAATAATAGATCTGGTATTATGGCGATTAACATTCCTAAAAATAAAAAACTAAAGATGTGAAATATAAATATCACATGCTCAATGTATGAGTGTTTCTTTTTAGAATAAATTAACCAAAAGAAAAGTGCAAAAAGGGGAGTAAAGAAAAACAAAAAGAAGGGGACTTTTCCCATTAAATAATTTACAAACTCAAGGGGTTTTTCTTTAATATTTTCTATCGATTCATTTTTGCTATATAACCACCTATTAAATCTTGTATTGGTGTGGTTTAGGCTATCAATAGCTTTTGAAGATTGCTTTATTTTATGTTCGTCGTAAAAGTCACTATATAATCTATATCTTGTTACTAATCTTTCTCCCCATTCCATAGTGTCCAATTGCTTTTCAGAATAGTACGTGAATTTTTCACTCTTTTTTATAGTGTCACTATCAATAAGATTCATAGCATCTCTAGCTTGAATTATGGTGTCTTTTTCTGTTGCTATAATTAAGGGTGAATTTTTTGTGGTATTCTCCTTTTTCCTTTCGGAAGAAGTCTCGTTGATGTTTACAAAAGGATTTGAATCTGCACTTATTGAAGTTATTAAACCTTGTATTAAAAAATATATAATTGAAACACTAAGAAAAAACCTGAAGGGGTTAGCATATTTTAGCCGTTGTCCTGCCACATAGTTTTTAGTAGCAATGCCTGGCCTAAAGAGCAAATCTTTTAAAGTATAGCGTAGCCTAGAATCGTAACTTACAATGCTATTAAAAAACTCTCCTAAAAAATCTTTTAATGAAAGTTGTTTAGTAGTGTTTAATTGAGAACAATACGGACAATATACATCACTTAAATCTAAGGGGTGTGTGCAATTAAGGCATTTTGTCCCACGATATACTGTAGCCCTCCTATCTGTGTTTTTAATTGGTTTGTTAGTACTCACACAGTAAAGATAAATTGTTTTGGTTAATTATCTTGAAAAACTTCCGTATCAAAAAAAATGGGTTGCTTTGCAACAAAGCTTTCTAGTGTTTTAAAAAAATGTAGAATATCTTCTGAAGAATTCCCGTAGTTAATGGTTACCATTCGAACAAATTCAGTATCATTAAAACTACCAAACCCAACCATAATCTCTGCGTGCTCATAAAGCAAAGTGCATAATTTTTGAGCTGGAATCCCTTTGTAGTTAAAGCATACTGAAATGGAATTATCAAAGCTATATAGGGTATAGTCAGAGTTAGACTTTAAGTAATCTCTTGCTGTTTCGGCTAGTTCAAACTGCTTGTCTACATAGCTTTCTAGTCCTATTGTACCTACAGACTTCCATAGTGTCCAAAATTTTAAAGCGTCGTTACGACGACCGCATTGTAAAGATGTTTTACCTAAATTATAATCGTCACCATCTGTTTGGTATAAATATGCTGCATCATTACTAAAAGAATCTCGCAGTTGTTTTTTATGCTTAGTTACTAGTATAGAGCAAGTTAGGGGAGTTCCTAACATTTTATGCGCATTAAAACTGAAAGAATCTACTTTTTCTAATCCAGCAACTAGATGCTTATATTTTTTACTAAAAATCACGCTGCCGCAATATGCGCCATCTACGTGTAGCCATAAATTGTGTTCTTTACAAATTTCTAAGAGTTGTTCAATTGCATCAAATGCCCCCAAAACAGTTGTTCCTGCTGTTGCATTAACAAAGAAAGGGGTGTGCCCCAAATTAATATCTTTTTTAATTGCTTGTGAGAGTGCTTGAGGTTCTATTTGTCCATACTGGTTTACAGCAATGTGTCGTACTTGTTCTCTTCCAATACCGCAAAAAGTAGCGTTTTTTGAAGTTGAGTAATGTGACTCTGCAGAAGTGTAGGCAATCATTTTTTGAGTGACTCCTTTGTATTTAGTGTCAGGGTTTTTGGCGTCTCTGGCCATTACCATTGCCATATAGTTACTCATAGAACCGCCCGTTGGAAAAGTTCCATCACTATCAGCATTATAGCCAACCAACTCGCATACCTTCTTTATAATTTCTTTTTCAATGCCAACTTGTGGTCCTGCTACCTTATAAGTGTACATGCTGTTGTTTAGCAGTACTGCCAATAAATCTCCTAAGGTTGCTTTTGGGTTCCTGCCACCAAAAAGTTGGTTAAAAAAGAGCTTTGTTGCTGTGCGTGGAGTATTTAGGATTAACTGCTCTAACGCTTCTTTAAATGAAGCTTCATTTGTTGGTTCGTTTGATAATGAAATATCTAAAGTTTCGTATAATTCTTCAGCAGGTATTGGTTTTACAACAGGTTGTTGCTTTTCAGCTTCTAATAATTTTTCGGCTAAGTAATTAAAAATGGCTAAATCTTGCTGCATGTAATTTTTTTAGATGTTGTGGTAAAAATAGTATAAATAGTGAAGGGTAATTAGTTATTAGTGATGTTTACCGAGCTTCCTTTTCCCATACCTATAATTCTATCAAAACGAGCTCCTAAATCTCTATAATAAACTAGTACTGTATATTCATTTTCTGTTTGCCAGAAATTTCCGCTAATTGCTCCTTGGTCAATACTTCCGTCTCTATCTACTAAGACGTATTTATAGTTGTAAAAACCTTGTTTAAATAGACGAGAATTTCGGTAAGTACTGCTAGTAGGGTCATATTCCATATAAGTGCTACCATCTATAGCCCAGTTATTGAAGTTTCCGTAGAGGTGAATTTCTTTGTCCCCTATATCTTGAAAATACTGAAGGTTAAAATGCATTTTTACATATTCGGCTTCTATATTTTGGTTGTCAACATCAATATTTCTTACAACAAAATTTCCGTTAATGTCTGGGTTAAACGTATAGGGTCTATCGTATCGACCAGTATCTGTAAACAAATAGTTTTCATACAAATCATTTAAAGTGACTCTTCTTATTCCATTGCTAGCAGCTCTTACATCTTTATTATCATAGGCTAAAAATTCATTGCCGCCCCAAAAAGAAGCTTCCTGGTCATAGCGATATACTAATTCTGAGCCAATTGTATATTGTGGTTTTAGACTGGTAATAGCTGTTTTTAAATTGCTGTTTTGAAGAACCAATGTTTTAACTTGTTGTTTTGGGTTTATCAACAATAAGGAAGGAGAGTTAATTGTAAATTGTACAACTTGCTTTTCTTCAATAAATTCTAAATCTCTAGACCTTTTTATTTGTACTGAAACTCCTGCAATTTCTTCAACTACCATAAATTTTCTTGAAAAAACAGGATAGCCATCATCATCATAAATGGTAATCATGTAGTTACCACTTTTTTCAATCTTTCGGGTTTCTCTATTTGGGATAGTTAATTGATAATTAGAATATATTTGTAGTGTATTTAGTGAATTTTCATAGGTCTCAATACGTACATCGTCAAAACCATCTAAGTATTCTCCTTTAGATAAATCGCTTTCCGTCCAATCAAAATTATGATGGGTAATGATGTAGTAAAAATCGTCTTCATTTCCATTTAGAGCATCAAAAGATAATCGAAGCCTATCACCTAATCGTATAATAGGTAATTGGCTTTGTCCTTTACCACCACTAAACTGGATGGTTTTAATGTAACTAGGTTCAACAATTTCTTCATATTGAGCATAAGAGCTCATTACAGAAAGAACAAAAAATATGCTAAAAAATAAATGGATATTCATGAATGATTTTTAAAATGCTAAAGATAACAATTTTCATGCCTTTAAATAGTATGTTCATAACCTTACATTTTTTGTAAATAAATTTATGCTAATGTGTTGTAGTATGGATTACTATTTCTTAAATTTGCACACCTTTATTGTGGCAGGTGTCATAGTAAAGAAAAAAAGACAATTTTAACACGACTTTCCTATGTCCAAAGACATTAAGATTAAAAAAGGTCTTACCATTCGTTTAAAAGGCGAAGCGGATAAAACACTTTCCAACGCACCAAGATCCAGAACATTTGCCATTAGACCTTCAGATTTTCATTTAATTACACCAAAAATGGTAATTAAAGAAGGTGCTAAAGTACAAGCTGGAGATACTATTTTTTATTCTAAAACAAATGAGGCAATTAAATTTACCTCTCCTGTAAGTGGAACATTAACCGAAATAGAACGTGGTGCAAAAAGAGTAATTACACAACTTACTATTGAAGCAGAGCAGCAAGATACTTTTAAAGATTTTGGCAGGTTAGACCCTTCTGGAGCAGATGCCAAAGTAATTAAGGAGTTGTTACTTTCTAGTGGTTGTTGGCCTTTTATTAAACAACGCCCGTATGATGTAATTGCAAATCCTGAAGTTGCTCCAAAAGCAATTTACATTTCTATGTTTGATACTGCTCCACTAGCAGCAGATATAGATTTTGCATTACAAGGAAAAGAAAAAGAAGTACAAACAGCTATAACTGCCTTAAGTAAACTAACGGAAGGTGATGTACATGTATCTGTAGCAAAATCTGGTTCTGAATTTTCTAATCTTTCAGATTGTAAAATACATACTGTTTCTGGACCACATCCAGCTGGAAATGTTGGAACACAAATTGCTATGATTGCTCCTATTAATAAAGGAGAAACTGTTTGGACTGTTGCTGCGCAAGATTTAGTAATTATTGGAGAATTATTACTTACAGGTAAATACAATGCAGAACGTGTTATTGCTTTGGCGGGTTCTTCAGTAAAAACACCAAAATATTATAAAACAAGA
Organism: Patiriisocius hiemis; assembly: GCF_031846325.1. Classification (NCBI taxonomy): domain Bacteria; kingdom Pseudomonadati; phylum Bacteroidota; class Flavobacteriia; order Flavobacteriales; family Flavobacteriaceae; genus Patiriisocius; species Patiriisocius hiemis. The sequence goes on from NZ_JAVRHZ010000007.1 coordinate 8,493, forward strand.
ATAGGGTCTGAAGTTTCTACTTTTATATACGATAGTGGGCTAGATGAAGAAAATGTACGTGTAATAAGTGGTAATGTGCTTTCAGGAACACAGATTTCACCAAAAAGTCATTTAGGATTTTACAACAATGTTGTAAGTGTAATTCCAGAAGGAGATGACTATGAGTTTTTTGGGTGGAATAAACCTATTTTCAATAAAATTTCACCTTCGAGAGCATTAACCTTTTCTTGGTTATTTCCGAAAAAGAAATATGAACTTAATACAAATACCAATGGAGAACACAGAGCTTTTGTAGTAACTGGTAATTATGAAGAGGTATTTCCACTTGATATCTACCCACTACAAATTTTAAAAGCCTGTATGGTACAAGACCTTGATGCAATGGAAGCTATGGGTATGTATGAAGTCGCTCCAGAAGACTTTGCGCTAACAGAGTTTATTTGCGTGTCAAAACAACCACACCAAGAAATTATAAGAAAAGGGTTGGATTTAATGTATAAAGAAATAGGATAATAAATGTCACCTTGAGCGCTGTCGAAAGGTTTAACATATTTAGAATATGGGATTGAAACAAAATTTACATAAGCTTAAAATGAAATATAAGGGTAAGAAGATGGCGCCTGCATTTAATGCGTTGCACACCTTCTTATACTTACCTAATGAAACAACACATGGCGGAACTCATGTGAAAGGAGCAGATGACCTTAAACGTACCATGAATATGGTAATTATGGCATTAGTTCCTTGTTTGTTATTTGGAATTTTTAATGCGGGATATCAATACAATGTTCAAACTGGTGAAGTTGAGAGAGCTATAAGCTTTTTTAGTGGAGAGTTTTGGAACTTATCAAACTTTAGTATTGGTGCTTGGAAAGTATTACCACTAGTATTGGTTTCTTATGGTGTAGGTCTTGCTGTAGAGTTTTTATTTGCAGTAATTAAAGGACATGAAGTAGAAGAAGGATATCTTGTTACTGGAATGTTAGTGCCACTTATTGTACCAGTAGATATTCCATTATGGATGCTTTCTGTAGCTGTAATCTTTGGAGTTGTTATTGGGAAAGAAGTCTTTGGGGGTACAGGAATGAATATCTTAAACCCAGCACTTACTATTAGAGCCTTTTTATTCTTTGCATATCCAACATGGATGAGTGGAGATAAAGTTTGGGTTACTGGAGCAGTTGACACAGTTGGTCAACCAGATGCAATAACTGGTGAAACTATATTAGGAAGCTTAGCTCAAAACAATGGGTTTAGTAATGGACTAGTTGATTACAGTCTTTGGGATCAATTTATAGGATTTATACCAGGTTCGGTAGGTGAGACTTCAAAATTATTAATAATTGTAGGAGCTTTAATCTTAATCTTAACCAAGATAGGAAGCTGGAGAATTATTGTAAGTACATTGGTTGGTGCCTTAGCTATGGGACTAATTTTTAATGGTGTTGTTGACGCGGGTTGGATTACAGAGTCGTCTAAGTTTTATGGCTTGATGAATGTTGAATTCTGGCAACACCTATTTATAGGTAGTATATTATTTGGTGCTGTTTATATGGCAACAGACCCAGTAACAGCATCTCAAACTAATAAAGGAAAATGGATTTATGGGTTCTTAATTGGTTTTATATCAATTATGATTAGAGTCTTTAACCCTGCCTATCCAGAAGGTGTTTTCTTAGCAATATTGTTAATGAATGTATTTGCTCCAACAATAGATCATTATGTGATTCAAGGAAACGTAAAAAGAAGAGCAAAACGTTTAAAAGTAAAAACAGCGTAGTATGGCAATCAATACAGATAAAAATAGTTATACCGTTATTTTCGCCATCATTATGGTGGTAATTGTAGGATCACTTCTTGCAGGTTTTGCAAGTGGGTTAAAACCTATGATAAAAGCAAATGAACGTTATGAAAAACAACAAAATATTCTCTATGCAATGGGAATTAACAATAATGAAGGTGATAATGATGTAGAATTTATTGGTACTGATGTAGTAGAAGATGAGTTTAAAAAATACATCACAAAACAGTATGTTATTCAAGGAGGAGAAGTTACAGAGAACGATGAGGCATACTTAATAGATATTAAGAAAGAAGCTACCAAAGCTAAAGATCCAAACTACAAAAGAAAACTTCCGTTATTTGTTGGAGAGAAAGATGGAAAAGAAATCTATGTGATGCCAGTAAGAGGAAAAGGTCTTTGGGATGCTATTTGGGGCTTTGTTGCTGTAGATAAAACTATGACTATTACAGGTGTTTATTTTGACCACAAAGGAGAAACACCAGGTCTTGGAGCAGAGATTAAGCAACGTTATTTTATGGATGATTTTACCGGAGAAAAATTTCTTGATGGTGGAGAATTTGAAGGAATAGATGTTGCAAAAGGGAATAATGACCCTAAAAATACTGACAAAACAGATAATGAAGTAGATGCATTGGCAGGAGCAACCATTACTGGTGATGGAGTAACAGCCATGTTGAGAAAGGACGTAAAAATGTACGTACCTTATTTTAAAAACCTAAACGAATAATACAATGGGATTACTTTCTAAAAAAGACAGCAAATTAATCTTAGACCCTTTAGCAGATAATAACCCTATTACAATTCAGGTATTAGGTATATGTTCGGCATTGGCAATTACAGCACAGCTAAAGCCTTCTATCGTAATGGCTATATCTGTAATTTTTGTAATGGGAGTAGGAAACATAGTAATTTCTTTACTGCGTAATTTAATTCCATCAAAAATTAGAATTATCGTACAGCTTATCGTTGTAGCGACGCTAGTAATTATAGTTGACCAAGTTTTAAAAGCATTTGCGTATTCTTTAAGTAAAGAACTTTCAGTCTTTATTGGGCTAATAATTACCAACTGTATTATTATGGGACGTTTTGAAGCCTTTGCATTAGGGAACGGCGTTTGGCGTTCTTTCTTAGACGGTATTGGTAATGCTGCAGGATATGGTCTAATTCTAATAATTGTTGGTTTTTTCAGAGAGTTATTTGGCTCGGGTACTTTGTTCGGGATTCAAGTACTAGGAGACCCTGTAGAAAAAACAGGATTGTATGCAATAGGGTATGAGAATAACGGTTTTATGGTATTGCCACCTATGGCATTAATTGTGGTTGGATTAATTATCTGGGTACAAAGAAGTAGAAATAAAGATTTAATAGAAGAAAATTAAAGCTTTCAGTTTGTGGTTTTCAGTAAGTGTAAGCTACTGTAAACTGCAATTGTAAACTGATTACTAAAATATAATATGGAACATTTAGAATTATTTTTTAAATCGATTTTTGTAGATAACATGGTATTTGCATATTTCCTTGGAATGTGTTCTTACCTAGCAGTATCTAAAAAAGTAAGTACAGCAGTAGGTCTTGGTGCTGCGGTAATATTTGTATTAACCGTTACTGTACCTCTAAACTGGCTATTAGATCAATACATTTTGCAAGAAGGAGCGCTTACTTGGTTAGGTCCTGAATTTGCAGAATTTGATTTAAGTTTCTTATCCTTCATACTTTTTATTGCAACAATTGCAACAATGGTACAATTGGTAGAAATAGTAGTAGAAAAGTTTTCGCCTTCACTATATAACTCATTAGGTATTTTTCTTCCCTTAATTGCGGTAAACTGTGCAATTTTAGGAGGATCTTTATTTATGCAGTCTAGAGAAATAGAAACCCTAGGCCTTGCACTTAATTACGGTTTTAGCTCTGGAATAGGGTGGTTTTTAGCAATTATAGCCATTGCTGCCATTAGAGAAAAAATACGTTACAGCAATGTTCCAGCTCCACTACGAGGACTTGGTATAACATTTATTATTACAGGGCTTATGGCCATTGGTTTTATGAGTTTTGGAGGAATGTTAACAGGCGGAGATGAAGAAGCTCCAGCTGCTTCAGAAACTGCTGTAATTGAAGAAGCTTCTGAAGAAATTGAAAAAGAAATTATGGCAACAACACAAGATGTTGATGCATCTCAAATAACACAAGAATAATATGTTTTTAGCAGCAAGTACACTAGGAGTTATAGCAGCCACAGTTGTTGCCTTTTTAGTACTAACATTATTACTGGTAGCCCTTTTATTATTTACAAAACAAAAATTATCACCATCAGGGCCAGTAACAATTACTATTAATGACGAAAAGAAAATTGAAGTTGAAAGTGGTGGTACGTTACTTTCAACTCTAGGAAGTAATAAAATATTTCTACCATCTGCTTGTGGTGGTGGAGGAACCTGTATTCAATGTGAATGTCACGTGCTTGAAGGTGGAGGAGAAGCATTGCCTACTGAGACACCACACTTTAGTAGAAAAGAATTAAAAGAGGGTGCACGTCTTTCATGTCAAGTAAAAGTAAAACAGGATATGAATATTCATATTCCTGAAGAAGTATTCGGAATTAAAAAATGGGATGCAACCGTTGTTCGTAACTATAATGTTGCTTCATTTATTAAAGAATTTGTAGTTGAAATTCCTGAGGATATGAACTACAAAGCTGGAGGGTATATTCAGATTGAAATTCCACCATGCGAAATAAAGTATGAAGATATGGACATTACTGCTCACCCTGAAGAGCATGAAACAGCAGATAAGTTTCAAGCAGAGTGGGATAAGTTTGGTCTTTGGCCATTAGTAATGAAAAATGGTGAAACTGTAGAGCGCGCCTATTCAATGGCTTCTTACCCAGCTGAAGGCCGTGAAATTATGTTAAATGTTCGTATTGCTACACCACCATGGGATAGAGCAAAGAACCAATGGATGCAAGTAAATCCAGGTATTGCTTCTTCATATATATTTGCGCAAAAACCAGGTGATAAAGTTGTAATATCTGGACCTTATGGTGAGTTCTTTATTAACCATAGTGATGCCGAAATGTTATACGTTGGAGGTGGAGCCGGAATGGCACCAATGCGTTCTCACTTATATCACTTATTCAGAACTCTTAAAACAGGAAGAAAGGTGACCTATTGGTACGGAGGTCGTTCTAAGAGAGAATTATTCTATATAGATCATTTTAGAAATTTAGAAAAAGACTTTCCAAACTTTAAATTCTATATGGCATTAAGTGAGCCATTAGAGGAAGACAATTGGAAAGTTAAGGATGGAATAGATGGAGAAGGAGATGGTTTTGTTGGGTTTATTCATAACTGTGTTATCGATAACTATCTTAATCATCACGAAGCACCAGAAGATATTGAGTTATACTTCTGTGGACCTCCATTAATGAACCAAGCAGTACAAAAAATGGGAGAAGATTTTGGTATCCCAGACGAGAATATTCGATTTGATGATTTTGGTGGATAAAACCAAGATTTATAAAACAAAAAGCCAGCTTTAAAAGCTGGCTTTTTTTATGCAGTAACTAGAGTTTTTTCTTTCTTTTTATTATAATTAAAAATACTTGAGCAATCAAGAACGTCTTTTGTGCCATCTAACTTACATAGTAACGTAACTACAGCACTAAGCCCTTTAAAAAGTATGTCGTCGTTTAGCTCTTTTGAAATTTTTTTTGAGTGATGTAGAGGAAGTGAAAAGCCACATGCTTTTAAAAAAGTAGCTTCAATCTCTAATAACTCTAATGGAGAATAACCATTAAACTTTTTACCAACTAATTGATTTACATTTCCTATATAGTTAAGCTCTGTGCTTCCATGCGAATCTGAGAAATGTTTCCAATTATCTGTATTATCTAAAATATTACCTACGGCACATTGTTTACAACACTCTGGCTGTAATGTTTTGTTATGGAAAGCATTGTATAATTTTTGGATTGCTTCAGAAAAACGAGTGGTCATAATCTTCTTTTTCTTTCAAGTTGAAATAAAGTTAATAATTCATTTTCATACAACAGGTTATATAATTCTTAAAGTTGAATACCAAAGTATAAGAATACTACGTTTAAATTATAATGAAAAAAATACTATTCTTTCTTTTTATAGCAGTTGGTATTGGTTTCTTTTTCTTCAATAAAAAAGGAAAAGTCATTAAAAATGTGGCTAAAAGCTATGTGTTACCACCCAATTATATTAATAAAGAAGGGATGACGATTTCAGAAAGAATTAAAGTTCCAGAAGGTTATAGTAGGGCAAGCTATCCAGAAGGTTCTTTTTCAAAATACATACAAGACTATGTTTTAAAACCTTTTGATGCAAAAGTAATTAACTATGATGGTAATCCCTATGTATATCAAAGTGGGCATGTAGGTGTTTTAGAAGTACCTGTACCGTCTAATGGATTACAACAATGCGCAGATGCACTTATACGTTTGAGAGCAGAGTATTTATGGGACACTAATAGAAAGGATGACATTGGTTTTAACTTCACATCTGGACATTACTGTTCTTGGAAAAAGTATTCTGAAGGATACAGACCAAAAATTAATGGGAGTAAAGTTTCATTTCATAGAACTGCTTCTCGAGATACTTCAAAACAAAACTTTTACAAATACTTAAACTTAATCTATACCTATGCAGGAACACAGTCGTTATACGACGAGTTACCAAAGATTACAAATAAAGCTAATGTTGAAGTAGGGGATATGCTTATTTATCCTGGGAGTCCGGGTCATGTTATTATGGTAGTAGATAAAATAACTGCTTTAGATGGAGACATTTTGTTTATTTTTGCACAAGGAAATACGCCAGCACAAAGTGTTCATATTCTTAAAAACTTAAGCGATAACTCAATAAGCCCTTGGTACGATATAGAAATGAATCAATATCTGGAAATTCCTACCTATTATTTTAACAAAACACAGTTTATAAGATTTAAGTAATGTCTCAAGAACTTACACAACAAGAGCTTCATAACCTAGCTATGAATATAGTTGGAGAAGATATGAAAAAACAAGGGTTTGAGTTTTTAGGTGTTAATTCAAAATTTAAAAAAGACCCTCAATTTGTTGGTCTAAAGGATAAAGATCTTCATTTTGTAATTGTGAGAGCTGTACATTATCCTGAAAATGCAGATGCATATGATCCAGTATTGCTTCAAACTATGAAAGAGCACGCAGATAAGTTTGATGCCAAAACATACTATGCAGGTGTTGGACTTGGTCATGGAACAGATTATGCAAAACCAGTAATAAAAGATGAACCTTACACTATGGTGTACAACGGACTTCAAGAAATAAAATAATGAATAAAGTACTTGTCTTTCTTTTATTTGTAATCACAATAGCATGTAGTAAAAGTGAATTACAGTATCAAAGCATCCAAGGAAATGCTTTAGGTACTACCTATTCAATACAGTATTTTACAAACAAAAGTTTTGATGTTGAAAAAGGTATAGACTCTGTATTATATTCACTAAATAAATCGGTAAGTACATATATTCCTAACTCTGATATTTCTAAAATTAATAAAGGGGATACTACCATTGTTGTGGATAAAATATTTAATGAAGTGTTTTCTATTTCAGAAAAGGTGAATAAAGAATCAAATGGTTATTTTGATCCAACTGTAGGAGTATTACGTAATTCTTATGGTTTTGGAACTGTGAAACCTATTGCTAAAATGGATAGTACTACTTTAGATTCTTTAAGACAGTTTGTTGGGTTTAATAAAGTTTCTATTAGACAAGATGGGACTATTAAAAAAAAACATCCTCAAATATACTTTGACTTTAATGCTGTAGCAAAAGGCTACGGAATTGATATGATAGGTAATTATTTATCCTCTCAAGGTGTTAAAAATTATCTTATTGAATTAGGAGGCGAACTCCTAGCAAAAGGAGAAAACCTGAACACAAATAAACCATGGAAAGTAGGAATTGAAGCTGTAGAATCACCCATAGAAGATAGAACCTACACCGCTGTAGTAAGCCTAAAAAATACTGGGATGGCATCTTCTGGTAATTACAGAAAGTTTAGGATTGATAGTATTACAGGTAAAAAATATGTACACACAATAAATCCTCTTACTGGAGAAGCAGAACAAACTAATGTTACAAGTGCAACCGTAATAGCGCCAACTTGCGCTTTGGCAGATGCCTATGCTACTGCCTGCATGGCTATGGGACTTGAAAAGACACAAAATATGCTTTCTTCTCTTAATGATATAGAAGTTTACCTTACTTATATAGATAAAAATGGTAACTCTAAAACATACACCACAAAGGGTTTTGACAATATAGCGCCATAGTTTTCCCCAAATTTTTTCTATACTAAAAATGATTACATTTGATTAGAACCTTAACTAGTTAGTTATATAGAGTTAATTTATAGCTAATTACAACTAATTAAATGCTTCTAGCTAACCAAAAAACATATAGTATTTTATTCCTGTTTTTCATAGGTAACATTTTGTATGCACAGTCTTTACTTCAAGTTAATGATAAGATACAGCAAGGAATCACTAATAGAGACACATTATCCGTAAACAAAGAAATTAATAACGCCAATAAGTTAATTAACTCAAATTCTTTTTCTGAAGTTGATAGCGAACTTCTTAAATTTCAATATTTAAAGACCTTTTATGAAATAAAATACTCCAAAATTGAAATTGACTCTGGATTAAAAGAATATGAACGTATACAAGAAATATGCTCAAAAGAAGGATATCACAAACTCAATGCTACAATTCTAGGTCGTATAGCAAATGGATATAGGAGTAAAAGGCAATTGGGCAAAGCGTATGAGTTTAATCAAAAAGAAATTAAAGCCACAAAGAAGAGTAAAGATTCGGTTTTAGTAGCAAGAGCTTTAATTACTGAATTGGATATAGCGTATAATTCATTACCATGGCCACTACAAAATTCAGACTTAGATAAACTTATTGAAAAAGGGCAAATTGCGATTAAGTATGCTCAAGAAAAATCTTTAAATGATATAGCTCAATTTGGTAAGTTATATGTTTCTAAGTTTTATACTAATCAAGGAGGGTTTAAAGAAGCATCAAAATTATTATTAGGAATTAGTGATAGCGAAACTCTTTCCATAGTATTTTCAAAATATGAACATTTATGTGAAATCGCAAAACTTCAAGGAAATAGAGAAAATTACCGCAAATATTCTTTACGCTTTAAAAAATATGCTTATGCAACGCATCGCCCCTTTGTTGAATTAAATGCTAATAATTACTTATTAGATTATAATTTAAAATTTGGTATTAGTGACTCTACAAGACATTATGCAACTTTGCTAGAAAAGAATCTAGCTATTGTCGATACTACGAAGTATTTAGATTTTTTGGATGTAAGTTATAATACATTGGCAGCCTATTATAATGGAAAAGACACTCAGAAACAACTTAAATATACGCAGTATAGTGCTCAGGTTAATAAAACTATAGCAGAACGACAAAAAGAGGCTTTTATGGCTATAGAGCTATATAAACAAGATGTTGAGAGTTTAGAGTTTGAAAATATAGCTCTTAACGAATCAAAATCTAGTATTAAAAAAAATCTAACAATTGTGCTAGTAGCTTTATTTGGACTTCTCTTAGTGCTGTTTTTTATTTATAAAGGATATCAAAAATCAAAGGTAGAAACGGCTAGTGTTGTAAAAGAGAAGGAAATACTTTCTGAAAAAGTTAAACAAAAAAGTATTGAGCTTCATAATAAGCAACGTATCTATCTTAAAGATTTACTTTTTGTAAAAGTAGATGGTAATTATGTTGAATTTTTTACTTCTGAAAAAAAAATACTCGATCGATCTACATTAACTGAAATTCTTAAGAAGTTACCTCCCAATTTTTTACAAGTTCATCGATCTTATGTTATTAATACAAACTATATAGCTTCCATTTCTGGCACAACTATTCGATTAAAAAATGGAGAAGAAATCCCTTTTTCAAGAAGTTTCAAGTCTAAGTTAAAAAATAAGCTGTAACTCGTCAACACTTTTGTGTCATTCGTCCCAAAGTATTATAATTACTGAAGTTTTTAAATAATTTAGAGGACACTCTAAAAGCAAATTATTATGAAAACTACAATCATTTATTTGGCAATTTTTGTATTTGGATGCTTCCAAATAACAGCACAAAAAAGACCTTTATCACAACTCCTTTCAGAATTAGAAAAAAATCACTCAGGTGCAATATCCGATGTTTTTAATCAAGAAGAAGTTCAATTATTACAACAACACTTTTCAAAAAAAAGAGTTTCAACTCCACAAAAAAGTTTAAATACTGAGTTTTTGGCTACTGAAAACCAAAGCAATCAATTTGGTCATTTCAATCAAAACAGTCCACAAACTTTCAACTTTATTGCTCCATCTGGCGCAGCAGATTTTGAAGGTGCAGCAGTTAATGATCCTGCAAATCCAGGGAGTGTATTTTTAATAGACAATGCAGGTAATGCTTACTATATAGATACAACAACTGGGGCATATTTGAGCCTGGGAATTGTTAACGCACCAGCAGGAGAATCTTTTACTGGTTTAGAATATAATCCTGATACAGGTGATATGTACGGTATTTCTACAGATGGTGCTGGGAGTAGTACATTATCTTTAATTGACCCTGGCACTTTACAAGTTACAGTTATAGGGGATACAGGTTTAGTATTACCTATTGCTATTGCATTTAATATTCTAGGGAATTGTTTTATTCAAGATATTGATACAGATATCTTGTATAGAATAAACTTAGTGACAGCCGCCGCTGTAGCTTTAGGTTCTATTGGTTTTGATGCAGATTTTGGACAAGGTATGGCGCTTGGTCAAGATGGAAATATATATATGTCTGCTTTTAATGCAGATAGCTTTCAATCTGAATTAAGAAGTGTGAATACAGATACAGGCATGACAACCTTAGTAGCACCCATTGGATCAGACTCTCCTGGAGGGTTGCTTCAATTTGCTTGGATGAGTGGTGATTTTGACCCAACTACCCTTTCAGTAAGTGAAACTGATTTCAATGGGTTTACTATGTACCCAAACCCGGTATCTGACAGACTTTTTATAAAATCTAAATCTGAAATAGAAAGGTATAGTATTTATGATGTAACTGGAAAATTGTTAACTACACAAAACTTCTCTAGCAATATAGATGTTAGTAATCTTGAAGTGGGGGTTTATTTACTTAGAATGGAAACCATCGATGGTTATAGTAGTACTAAAAAGTTTACAAAAAAATAGTATTAGCCATATATAAAGTAAAGGCTGTCAATTTAAAAAGTTGATAGCTTTTATTTTTTACAAATAGGTAATAATTCTCCTTTAGGCAATCTGTATTTATTTATTTCTTCTTCGGTTAAAGCTGAAGTGTAGTCTACAGCCTCTACATTAAAACCAATGGTTTTAAGTGTTTCAAAAAAGTCCATTCCATAAACTCTAACGTGGTCGTATTGTCCAAATACTTTAGCTCGTTCTTTTGGATCTGTAATGGTATCGTCTTCAAAAGTAGTGACTCTATTTCTATCATAAGGCACTTGAAGGATTGCAGTTCCGTTAGGGACTAAAACACGATATATTTCTCGCATAGCTTGCAAGTGATTTGGGATATGTTCTAAGACATGATTGCATATTATAAAATCGAAGCTATTATCTGCAAAGGGTAAATTACAAATGTCTGCTTTTACATCTGCAATAGGTGAGTTAAGGTCTGTGGTTGTGTATTCTAAATTTGATAACTTTTTAAATCGCTTTAAAAATGCTTGTTCTGGAGCAAAGTGTAATACCTTAAGTTTAGCCTTAAAAAACTGCGTTTCATTTTTTAGATATAACCAAAAAAGCCGATGTCTCTCTAAAGAAAGTGTACTAGGTGATAATACGTTAGGTCTTATTTTTTCATACCCATACGATAAAAACTGTCTAAAGGATTTTCCGTCAATTGGGTCTGTGTAAGTATCACCTCTTAGAAAGAAAGCAACAAAGGGGCGAACTAAATAACTGAGTCTTATTAATAAAGGTCTCGGGATTAGGTTGAGAAGTAGTTTAAATACTTTTTTCATAAAGTATTTTTAAGGTTTTCTAAACTCATCCTCTTCATTGCTCTCAATTCCTAAGGCCTCATAGACATAATCAAAAGTAGAAAGCAATTGAGGTTTACCATCTACAAGCGCTACATCATGCTCAAAGTGAGCACTTGGTTTTTGGTCTTGTGTAACAATAGTCCAGCCATCACTTAACTGACTAATTCTTCTAGTACCTAAGTTTATCATAGGTTCAATAGCAACAGTCATACCTTCTACAAACTTTTTACCGCGCCCTCTTTTACCATAATTAGGCATTTCTGGGTCTTCATGCATTTTTCTACCCAGGCCATGTCCAACAAGTTCTCTTACCACACCATACCCATGTGATTCACAATAGTTTTGTATTGCATAGCCTACATCGCCTACCCTGTTCCCGGCTTTAAACTCTCTAATACCAATATACAAAGCCTCTTTGGTGACTTGTAGTAATTTTTTAGTTTCTGGAGCTATTTCACCAACCTCAAAAGTATAAGCATGATCTCCATAAAAATCATTTTTAATTGCGCCACAGTCTATAGCTACAATATCTCCTTCTTTGAGAGGAGTGTTTGTAGGTAAACCATGCACAACAGCTTCATTCACACTAGTTAATAATGTTGAAGGGCAATCATATAGTCCTAAAAAACCAGGAATCGCACCATTATCCCTTATAAATTCTTCAGCAATATCATTCAATTCCTGTGTAGTAATACCCGGTTGCACTTTTTTTGCAAGCATTCCTAATGTCTTTGAAACAATTAAGGCTGCTTCACGCATTAATTCAATTTCTTCTAGTGTTTTAGGTATAATCATTTGTAATTTTTAAAAAGGAAACCAGCCTTTTTTCTTAGGCTTTTTAGTTTGAATTTGTTCTTCTCCAATTAGTAGTCTATAGGTTTCTCCCCAGCCTACTAAACCGCCTATGTTTCTATCATCAATAAAATAGTCTGCATTTATTTTTCTACTATAAGATGGGTCAAACTCCTCTTCGGGGAAGCTTTTGTTTACAGCATAAAAAACGATTCCATTTTGTTTGCAAAAATCAACTGCCTCATCAAGTGCCTTTCCTTTTCTGTAGGTCCATAAAATAAGTCTATGACCATTTTCTTGAAGCTTTTTTAGGGTATCAAAAGCAAAAATAATAGGCTTACCAATTTTAGGGTACTCATCTTCCACAATGGTGCCGTCAAAATCTACTGCAATGGTATACGTTCCTGTCATAATAAGAACGCAAAATTACAAACAAATAATAGGATACTAAAGTTTTATTCTTGGTAAGAATGTTTGTATTCTTCTCCACTCAATATAGCTATCATGTCTTTTTCTAGGGTCTCTTGTGCTAGCTCTACATACCTTCCTAGCTCTTTGTCTTCTTTGTAAAAGAGTAGGGTAGGAACGTATTCTATATTGAGATCTTTCTCATAATTTTGAGGTGTTTCTTTTATATCTGTCATGGCTATTACCTCTAGCTTTGAAACATCAAAGTCTATTGAGTCAAGTATTTTAAAGAGATGGGGAATTTCTCTTTGGCTGTCTTCACACCAAGTACCCATAAATACTTTAATTGAAACATCTTTAAGTAAGTTTTCTATTTTTTTGATTGCTAAAGTATCCAACACTTGTGCTTTGTAGTTTTCTTTAAACCATTCAGAATATGGTTCTTTTTGTAAACCTTCTTTATTTATTTTTCCTAAAAGCATTACTGTTTCTTCATCTTCATAAGGTACTTCTTTATTAAGCGTTTCTTTAGATTCTATACTTTCTTCCTCTTGTATAACATCTTCTTTTTCGGATTTATTAGTTTGGTTACATGCTATAAATACAAGAAACATTGTTGATAGTAGCAGTATATTTTTCATTTTTCGTACTATTTAAATAATTGATTTTTGAGTCATTTCTTCAGGTTGTTCAATTCCCATTAATTTTAAAATGGTAGGAGCTATGTCTCCTAAGATACCATTACTTACATTTTTAATTTTATCGTCAACCACTATAACAGGAACTGGATTTGTGGTATGCGCAGTATTTGGTGATCCATCTTCATTTTTCATCGTTTCACTATTACCATGATCTGCAATAATAAGAGATGTGTACCCTTGTTCTAGAGCTGCTGTAATAATCTTTTGAGTACAACTGTCTACTGTTTCACAGGCTTTTATAGCCGCATTAAAGTCCCCTGTATGACCTACCATATCAGGATTAGCAAAATTTAGACAAATAAAATCAGCAGTTTGATTATTAATTTCTGGAAGAATTTTTTCTGTAATTTCAAACGCACTCATTTCAGGTTGCAAATCGTAAGTTGCAACTTTAGGTGATGGGCACAATATTCTTTTTTCTCCTTTAAAGGGTTCTTCTCTACCGCCGTTAAAGAAGAATGTAACATGTGGATACTTCTCAGTTTCGGCAATGCGTATTTGTGTTTTGTTGTTTTTCTCTAAGACCTCTCCTAGGGTCTTTACAATATTTTCTTTATTGTAAATTACATCAATATTTGTAAAGGAGTTATCGTAATTTGTTAAGGTCACATAATGAAGTTGTAGTTTCTTCATATTAAAGTCATCAAAATCATTTTGAGAAAGGACTTCGGTTAATTGTCTCCCTCTATCTGTTCTGAAGTTAAAAAAGATAACGACATCGTCTTCATTAATAGTTGCAATTGGTGTATTGTTTTTAGTAAGAACAATAGGTTCTATAAACTCATCAGTTACGCCATCTTCATAACTTTTCAGAACACTTTCTGAAGCATTTGTAGAGTGGGTTCCTTTTCCGAAGCAAAGTAAATCATACGCTTTTTTTACACGTTCCCAACGTTGATCTCTGTCCATAGCGTAATATCTTCCAATTATAGAAGCTAATTTACCTCCTGTTTTCTCTAAGTGGTCTTCTAGGTGTTGGATGTGTTCTATTCCAGATTTTGGATCTACATCACGTCCGTCTGTAAATGCATGTACATAAAAGTTTTCTACTTGAGCAGTTTGGGCCGCAGTTAACAATCCTTTTAAATGATTTATATGGGAGTGTACTCCACCATCTGAAACTAAACCAAGAAAATGAACTTTTTTCCTATATTCTTTAGCGTATGTAAATGCTTTTTGAAGCACAGGTTCATCTTTAAGTGTATTATTTTCAATAGCAAGATTTACTTTTGCAAGGTCTTGATATACAATACGCCCAGCTCCAAGATTCATATGTCCTACTTCGCTATTTCCCATCTGCCCTTCTGGTAAACCTACATTCATGCCATGTGTTAGTAACTGTGCATTAGGATATTTCTTGTTAAGCATATCTATAAATGGAGTATTTGCTTTTGCAATTGCAGAAACTTCTGGATTTTGAGTAATGCCCCAACCATCTAGTATAAGGAGTAGTGTTTTTTTGTTCATTAAAAATGAATTTTTTCAAAGATAAAACATAAAACTACCTAAAAGTAGTGTAACATTAACTTATTGTTTTTCCTAACCTCCAATATTTTACAGCACACGACTTTTGTTAAAGTTTTGTTATATAGCACTCTATAGGGTAACATATTTTTTTTTGTGGCGTCTATTAAGTAATCAATTTAACTTTTAAAAATTCATTCATCATGAAAAAATCAATCTTAGTCGTAGCCTTAGCAGTTGGCTTCGCATTCACAAATTTACAAGCTGCAACTACCAATGAGACAACAACTACTGTAGAGGTAGTAACTAAGAAAAAGGCTAGTCCACTTGTTCTTGCAATTTCAAAAGGAGATATCGATGGTGTTAAAAAACTTATCGAACTTGGAGCAGACGTTAACAAGAAGTCTAACGGGATGTACCCTGTACACTTTGCTGCGAGATACAACAAAGTAGAAATTATGGAACTACTTGTAAAAGCAGGAGCTAAAACAAATAAGCGATGTGATTTAGGTTATACAGTAAAAAAGCATGCTCAATTATCTAAAGCTACAGATGTTATTAGATATCTTGAGAAATTAGCTTAAAAGTAAATTCTTTTTAAAAACAAAAAAGCTCCTTCATGGGAGCTTTTTTTTATGATATTAATCTATTAGAGTCCTCCATATTTTTGGATGGACTCTTTTATACGTTCAATTCTATTATCTGGGTCTGGATGGGTACTTTGAAACTCTGGAACTCTATTAGGACCAGCAGCATCTTTTAAAATTTCCATCACACGTATCATTTGGTAAGGATCATATCCTGCCTTAATCATAAATCTAACTCCCAGATCATCACTTTCTAATTCGTCCCCACGTCCATTGGTAAGTAATTTGTTTTGACCAATGCCGCCTATAAGACCACCAATATCTCCTCCCACAGATCCAGCTTGAGAAAGACCCTCCCATAGACCAGCTTCCGCAATGCGTTCACTAGAATGGCGTCCTAAAACATGTCCTATTTCATGACCGAGTACTCCAGCCAGTTGATCTTCGGAATCTAATTTTGAAAATAACGCATAGGTTATAAATATTTGCCCACCCGGTAATGCAAAAGCATTAATAGTCTGGTCATCTGCTAGTAAATGAAAATCATATTGGTAAACACTCTCTCTTGCAACACTATTATCTACTAGTTTTTTACCTACCATATCTACATAAGCTTGATATTGCTGGTTTTGGTATAAGCCACCATGTTGTTCTGCCATTTGGGGAGCAGACTGTATGCCCATAGCAATTTCTTCTTGAGGATCTAATGCTATTGCTTGTTCTCTACCTGTGTATGGATTAACTTCTTTACTACTGCAGTATTTAAAAAGTGTAAAACCTGCTATAAGCAACCCTATGATTATTCTTATTTTCCAACTACCTCTCATAGTTATAGTGTTTTGATGCTTATAAAGTTACGAAAGTAATTTAGGATTTATATCAAAAATATTTTCATTTCGATAGCGTGTTATAAAAGAATCGGTAAAATGCTCACTTCCTAATAATTTCTCTTCTTGCAAGGTAACTTTTAAGTCTAGTTTTTTATATGCATTAAGCATGGGTTTAGAAATAGGTGCATAACTAAAATGCCAAGGCTCATATTTAAACCCTTTTCTGTTTGGGTTATCTGTGTAGACCTCATAAAAACCAAAGTCATTTGCATATATTTTTAACCAGTCTTTAAGTTTACAAAAGGGACCATTTCCATGAAAGTGCTGAGGTTGTAATACACTACTTGGTCGTTTTGCATTTCCTTGAATAATATCTATGTCGGTACCCCAATGATGCCTAGAGGTTCCTGGTATGGTAGAGTATTCAATTATTTTTTCTAGTGCATCTTGTGGAGATAATCCTTGTTTAGTAAAGCGTTGGTATTTGCCTTCAAAAATTTCTTTTTGTCTTTGAAAGCTTCTATAAGCGGAAACAACTTCTATAGTTATACCATCTTTTTGAGCCGCTGCCGCCATCTTTTTTAAGGCTTTGGCAGTTTCTATTTGCATTTTTGATGTGTATGTATCACCTACGATATTTGGATTGCCTTTTCCTAGTAATTCACTTCTTGTAAATGTTTCTTGTATTACTGAAAATGACATATGAGGTAAAACACTTATGCCAATTCCTGCAGCAGTAGTTAATTTTATAAATTTATTTCGGTTCATTTTATATCTTCGTATCTTTATAAAAGTACTATAATTTTGAACGATTCTCCTATTAGCTTTCGTATTATTCCTCCTTCAGAAATTGAAACTATTCTTCCTCTGCTTTCAAAACTTAATGAGTATAAAATTCCCGAAGCAATATTGCTTGAACGAATCCATGAAATGAAGACTCAAAATTATGAATGTCTAGGGATGTATAACGGAGAAATGCTAATGGGCATTTGTGGTATGTGGTTTCAAACAAGGCATTATGCAGGGAGAAGCCTAGAGATTGATCATGTAATTATTGATGAGAAGTATAGAAATCAAGGCATTGGAAAACAGATGATGCAGTTTATTTATAAATACGCAAAAAGTAAAAGCTGCAATTGGGTGGAGTTAAATACTTATGTCCACAATTTTCCTTCACATAAGTTTTATTATAATGAAGGCTTTGTAGCAAAGGGATATCACTTTGTAAAAACTATTAATTAAATGTGCTTATTTCTGTATTAGGTTCTATCTCATAGGCTGCCTTATTTTTTTCAAAAACCCTAACAGGTAGTTTTCCTTTCAACATTATTGTTTCTCCTTTTACTTCTAACCAGCTTCCTTCTCTTAACCCTAAAACAGGAATAGTGTTTTGAGTATGGTATTCTTTAATCCTAGTTTCACGAGTTTCTCCCATATGCTTACTGGAAGTGTCGGGGTCTAAATAGTGTGGATTAATGTTGAATGGCAAAACACCAAGTGTTTTAAAAGAAGGTGGGTAAACAATAGGCATATCATTAGTGGTTTGCATTGTAATACCACAAATATTACTACCTGCACTTGTTCCTAAATACGGAGTTCCGTGAAACAGCGCTTCTCTGAGTGGTTGCATAATTTCTAGAGTGTGTAGCGCATTTACTAAAACAAATGTATTACCTCCCCCCGTAAAAATACCTTTTGCAATTTTAATTGCTTCTATGGGGTTTTTGCATGTGTGTAAACCTTTTACTTTAAGGTTTATATTAGAAAAGGCTTTTGCAGTTCTTTGGGTATATTCTTCATGAGAAATTCCTCCAGGTCTAGCGTAGGGAACAAATAAAAGCTCACCTACATTTTTGTAATGACTTTTTAAAGTTGGCAATAAATAGTCAAGATAAGAACCACCATAAACCGTGGATGTACTTGCAACAAGTAAGTTCTTCATAAAAGAGTTGAAATTATTATTTTAAAGAAAAAAATAAATTTAACAAACAATTACTAATTTTTTTCGTCTTTATGATGTAATTTCAATTTGTGATGTATCGATTTATACTTTTACTAACCCTAATTTCTTCATTTTCTACAACAGCGCAAGATTTAGATCGTCTATTTGTTGATGGTAAAATCACAGCACCAGTTGGTGATGATGTAGAAGGGGTTAATATTTATAACATTTCCACTCAAAAAGGAACTGTAACAGATAAAGATGGAAAGTTTAAGTTATTAGTTGGAGAAAATGATAGAGTTCAAGTAACTGCTTTACAGTTTCAGTCTTTTACCGTTATTATAGATAAAGGAGTAGTAGATTCTATGCAGATGACAATTTACCTTAATCCATCTGTAAATGTTTTAGAGGAAGTAATAGTTAGGCCTTATGATCTTTCTGGAAATATTAATGTAGATGTTGGGCGGATAAAAACTGTAAATCTAGATGAAGATTTAAATTTGTCATACGAGGATGTTGAATTTAATTCTGGTTTCCTAGATGATTCACAAACAGCTATTAGAGGAAATAAGGCTATTGAGGCCTATTACAACGGGCAAAATCCTTATGGCGGAAATATAATAGGTCTGGTTGGGCTACTTTTTAAAAGTAACAAAACTAAGGTTAGTAGAAAAAAACAAAAATTGGCTGTTTCAACAGCATTAAGACAACGCTTTAGTAATGCTTATATTACAGAAACCTTCAATATACCTCAAGGGAAGGAAAATGATTTTTTGTATTTTGTTGAAGATAATGGGGTAACTCCCTTAATGCTAAAAGCTGAAAATGAAGTACTACTCTTAGAGTATATGTTTAAAACTGCGGAGGCATATAGGTCAAAAAAATGAAGTCTTGGGTTTTAGTATTTTCTTTCCTTTTTGCATGCCATTTCTTATATGGACAAATTACACTTCAAGGAACTATTGATAATGAAACTGATGTTGAGGGTATTCACGTTTTAAACACTTCTTCTAGATACAATACCGTTACAAATGAGAATGGAAACTTTTCAATAAAAGTTTCTAAGGTTGACACTTTGTTTGTTTCTTCAGTAAAGTATCAACCCAAGCAAGTTGTAATTACACAAGAAATTTTTGAAAAAGAAATTCTAATTATAACATTAGAGGAGTTAGTTAATGAGCTAGATGAGGTTGTTTTAGGCCCTAATCTTACTGGAAATATTGAAACCGATTTAAAAAAGATTAAGACTAAGGATGCTATAAATTTTGATGATGTAGGTATCCCAGGATTTAAAGGAGTTCCAGAAGAGAAAATACCTACAGTTATTGGACAAACTATTGGGCCAACTCATGTTAATATTGAAGCATTGTATAAACATTTGAGCGGGTATTATAAGAAATTGAAGACACGAAGAAAATGGGAAGCTCAAAACCAAGATGCTAGTAAGATTTTAAACTTTTACACGCATCAATTTTTTGTGGAAGCTTATGATATTCCAGAAAATAGATTGTATGATTTCATGCTCTTTTGTATAGAAACCTCCACACTTCAAAAGGATTTTAAAAAAGAGAATTATACTTCGGTAATTGCTATTTTTGATAAAAAAAGTAAAGCTTACAATTCACGTTTAGAGGATTTAGAATATAAAAAGGAATAATAATTGTAACATTTACCTCAAGACAACGTCAAACATTTTTATTACAATTTGCTATGAAGCTATATAAAGTTGCATCACTTTTACTTTTATGTTGTTTATTTACTTCTTTTACTACACATAAGTTTTATGTAAGTACTACTAATCTTGAGTATGTTCCTGAAGAAAAATCAGTTCAGATAATTACAAAAATTTTTATTGATGATGTAGAGAATGCAATTAAAGAACGCTACGGAGTAGAAACGTCTTTAGATACTAATAAAGAAACAGAAGCAGATAGAAATTTCCTCAAAAAATATATCCTTCAAAAATTACAAGTTAAAGTAAATGATAAAGAGCAGGATATGAATTACATTGGTATTGAATACGATATTGATATTGTAAAGGCATATATAGAGATTGAGGGTGTTAGAAATTTAAAAACCTTAGAAATAGAAAACACCGTATTAATGGATATGTTTGAGGAACAACAAAATATTATACATATTAAAACCCCAGAAATGAGAAGAAGTATTATTCTTGAAAAAGAAAATCCTAAAGGATTGTTAAACTTCGATTAAGGGGCACTAATAGATTAATAAACAAGTATTTTTAAAACTCGAAAATTCGAACTCTAATTAACAACAAATAAAATGAAACTTATTAAGTACTTATCATTCGCAGCATTTTTTCTAGCTGTAGGTATGACATATGCTCAAGAAGATAAAAAAGAGCGTAAACCAGGTCATACTAACGAAAACAGATTTAAACAACTCTATGACGAGTTTTCTACACCAAATGCATATCGTTCTGCAAGTGGAGCGCCCGGTCCAGAATATTACCAGCAGCAAGCAGATTACGTAATGGATTTAGAGCTTGATGACAAGAATGCAAGAATTTACGGTAACGAAACAATTACTTATACAAACAACTCTCCAGACGTATTAGAATACCTATGGGTACAACTTGATCAAAATGTACGTGCTAGAGACTCTAAGTCACCACTTATTGAACCAAATGGAGCTCAAGGAGCAGACTTAGCTAGCAACTTTGTAAATAATTACATGGGTGCTGGATTTGATGGTGGTTTTAAAATAGATCATGTTAAGGATACTAAAGGAGGAAACCTACCTTACACAATTAATAGAACAATGATGCGTGTTGAAATGCCAAAGGCACTTAAGACAGGTGAAAAATTTAGTTTTTCTATTAAGTGGTGGTACAACATACCAGAACATACAGTAGATAGAGCTAGAAGTGGTTACGAAACTTTTGATGATGGAAACAGAGGATATGTAATTGCACAGTTTTACCCACGTATGGCAGTTTACAATGATGTAGAAGGATGGCAGAATAGTCAGTTCTGGGGTCGTGATGAGTTTGCCTTACCATTTGGAAATTTTGATGTAAATATCACAGTTCCTGCAGATCACGTATTAGATGCTACCGGTAAGCTTTTAAATAGAAAAGAGATTTTCTCAAAAGATATGATGTCTCGTTATGAGAAAGCTAAAAAATCTTACGATAAGCCAGTAATAATTGTAACACAAGAAGAGGCAGAAGCTGCGTCAAAAGGATTTTCTACAGCTAAGAAAACTTGGAAGTTTAGAGCAGAAAACGTAAGAGATTATGGTTTTGCTACTTCAAGAAGATATATATGGGATATGATGGCTGTAAAGGTTGGAAGTAAAGACGTAATGGCTGTATCTGTTTATCCACCGGAAGGTAACCCTCTTTGGGAGGATTATTCAACCCTAGCTGTTGCAAGTACATTAAAGTCGTATTCTAGAATGACTTTTGAGTATCCATACCACAAGGCGATTTCAGTTCACGCAAAGAATCAAGGGATGGAATATCCAATGATTTGCTGGAACTATGGTCGTCCAGATAAAGATGGAAACTATAGTGACAGAACAAAGTATGGAATGATAAGTGTAATTATCCACGAAGTTGGACACAATTATTTCCCAATGATTGTAAATAGTGATGAGCGTCAATGGACATGGATGGACGAAGGTTTAAATACTTTTGTACAGTATGTTGCAGAGCAAGACTTTGGAGAAGCATATCCAGATGCTATTGCACCAAACAAAAAGTATCCTTCAAGAAGGGGACCTGCAAAAAATATTGTTAACTACATGGCAAGTAATCAAGATTACATTGCTCCAATTATGACGAAAGGTCTTAATACATATAGTTTTGGTAACAATGCTTATGGAAAGCCAGCTACTGGACTTAACATTTTAAGAGAAACTATAATGGGACGTGAGTTGTTTGACTATGCATTTAAAACATACTCTCAACGATGGATGTTTAAACACCCAACACCAGAAGATTTCTTTAGAAGTATGGAAGATGCATCTGCTGTTGATTTAGATTGGTTCTGGAGATCATGGTTCTACACTACAGATTACACAGATATAGGAGTAGAAGGAGTTAAAAAGTTTTACGTTTCATCTAAAATGACTAAACAAGTTAAAGAAATGATGGCTGCTCGTGGTATGAAAGAAAGTGATTTACCACCATTAGTTTATCTTGTTGAAGAAGGAAGTGAAGATTATGATGAGAGCATGAAAAATGCAAAGTTAGATGACATAAAATCTATCAACGAGTATATGATGGATAATATGACAGCAGAAGAAAGAACTAAGGTAAAGAAACCCAAATATTTCTATGAAGTAACTTTTGAGAAACCAGGTGGAATCCCAATGCCAATTATTGCAGAATATACCTATAGCGATGGAACTAAAGAGCGTATTACTTACCCAGCACAAATTTGGAGAAAGAATGATGTTTCTGTTGGTAAAGTAATTGCTTCAGAAAAAGAAATCACTAATATTATGGTAGACCCAGATGAGGAAACTGCAGATATTGATACTTCAAATAATAGCTGGCCAAGAGAAAAAGAAGAAGGCGAGTTCAAGAAATTTAAAGAAGGAGTTAAAGGAGAAAAGTAATTCTTTATTTTCTATAAAAATAAGTAAGCCCTTTTTAGTTTTTAAAAAGGGCTTTTTGTTACTACTACATTTTGTTTTATTTGCTTGAATTTTGATATTGAAAATCTATATTTGGATTTAATAATTAAAATTTGAAATTTGTTTTTTAGAATTTAAAATACCTTTTATGCTTGCATTAAGGTATTTTATAAATTGTATCTTTGTACCATGCAGTTAGCTACACTTCCTTTATTTATTAGTGGTGCCGAAATAGGCTTCATACTATTTATAGTACTACTTGTTTTTGGAGCAGATAAAATTCCAGAAATTGCTCGTGGTTTGGGAAAAGGAATGCGTCAAATAAAAGATGCTACCAATGATATTAAATCTGAAATAACCAAAACTGCCGAAAAGCAAGGAATTGATATGGATATGACAAAAGATATCAAAGAACAAATAGATAGTGTAAAAGAAGATATTGATGAGGTTACAGGTTCTATAAAAAGAAAGTTCTAAATGCTTGAAACCTTACAGCAATGGGATCGTGACTTATTTATATTTCTCAATAATTTAGGGATTGAAACTCATGATTCTTTTTGGGTTTTTGTTACTCAAATTGAAAGCTGGATTCCTCTTTTTATCGCTTTTCTTTTCATAATTTTTTACTACTATAAATGGAAAAAGGGACTAGTTGTGTTTCTTTTTGTGCTTAGTTGTTTTGCTGTTACTTTACTTGCCACAGACTTAACTAAAGAGTTTGTAGCTAGATTACGACCCAATAATGATCAGTTACTTTCAGATTTAATTAGAGTTCTTCAAAAACCAACTACGTATAGTTTTTTCTCTGGACATGCGTCCACAAGTATGGCAATCACAACTTTTATGGTGTTAGCTATTAAGAGATTTAATAAGTGGATTTATCTTGCATACTTATGGCCACTAATTTTTATGTTAAGTAGAATCTATGTAGGTGTACACTATCCAAGTGATATTTTAGTAGGTGCTTTAGTAGGTACTTGTTTTGCGTATTTATTTTTTAAATTAACAAAAAGAGTTCTCAATAAACTATAGTTTAAAAAAAGCACTATCCCGAGCTGTTCCAGACGCATCTTGTATTCTAACTATAGATGTATTAGAATCTGTTGTTTCATATCTACAAATTCCTGGTGTTTCAACCCTATTATAAATGAAGTTATAGATACTACTGTATTTGCAGCGTTACATGGTAGGTCAATTTCAATTTCGTACATACCAACCGCAGAGTTGTTTACAGAAGTAATCCCATATCCTACAGAAATACCTCCTTCCGAGTCAATAATCCCATAAGCAATAGCTATAGAGTTTCCATAAATGGTACTAGCGACTGGGCTTAAAGTTATTTTCATAGTAGGTTTAGGTTAAAAAGAGTAAACTTAAAAAGGTTTTTTAACCCATTTTTGGAAGCGTTGTTTACACTTTTTTATTCATAAATAATTGAAAATCAATAAATTAATTTTGTATTTTGAAAAGACTTTTTTTAATAGGTATTAGAGTACTCTAATTTATACCTACATTTATATAAACAAAAACCCTAACTATTATGAAGACTATTAAATTAACCTATCTCCTAATTACTGGAATAGTGTTCATTTCGTTAACATCATGCGAAAAAAAAGAACCTCCAGTTCAAGTACTAACTGCTAACCAAGCTAATGAAATTGAAGAGGAGTTTAAGAATACCCGAGCACGAGTTTTAAACAACGCACTAGGATTTGAGGATACAAGAGACTTTTGGTTTTCTCTAGACTCCCTAAAAAAATATATTGATTATGTTGAGCACGAAGCAAATAAGCAAGGTAAGCAAGATCTAGGATTACGAGTTTATTTTGCAGCTTATCCTCCTAACAGTAATTACTCTCAACCAGGAAAAGCTACAGTATTTATGGTACCTACTTTTAGAGAGGCTCCCAATGCATTGCAAAAGGGACTAGTACCTATTCAGCCTGAAAATGTAAACATGAAAGATGTTTCTATATATAACTATGGACATGGTGGAATACCACCAAATGATTATGAATAAAAAATAAATCAATAAGTGGATGCTTATCAACTTATACCTAATATCTCAGAATTTATAGCTGCAATACTGGCTACAATATTCTTTAGAAAATATTCTAACTCTAATGAGAGGTATTTTATCCTTTTTTTATGGATAACTTTTTTAGTTGATGCTATAGGGCTTTATTCAAGACTTGAAGACATATCAATTAGTTGGTTATATGAGAGTTATACGTTTATAAGCTTTATGTTTTATTTTTATTGGTATTACACAATTTTACGTTTTAGAGAATTTAAAAGATTAGCTATAATATTTGCTTCTCTTTTTACTATTATAACTATTTTGACCTATACAATTAATTCTCTTTCTGGCAAAGGGTATGCTTTTGTAACAGGATCAGTCTGTTTGCTATTATTAACTTTTTTTCATTTTTACCAATTGCTTAAAAGTGATGAGGTTTTAGTAGTTAAACATAAATTAAGCTTTTGGATATCTACAGCATTGCTGTTATTTTATATAGGTATTATTCCGCTCATGTTACTATCAAAGTATCTAGGATTTAAAGCTATGAGTTATAATTTGGTACTTATAATTTTAAATATCATCCTTTATGGTTGTTATAGTATAGGCTTCATATGGACGAAAAAGAAATACAATCATTTTTAATAATATTTTCAGTAATAGCTGTAGCATTAGTGCTAACCATTATTATTCTTTTTTCTTTATTTCAACAAAGAAAAAATAAGCTATTAAGAGAACAAGAAAAGGCAATGTATAAGTTTCAAAGAGAGCTAATAGAAACACAAGTAGAAATTAGAGAAGAAACATTACGTAATATAAGTTGGGAATTGCATGATAACATAGGGCAACTAGTAACACTAGCAAAAATTAAGGTTCAAAATGCTTCAGAAAAAAATAAAGAATTAGTAGATGCAGCAGATACTATTGGTAGTGCTTTAGACGAATTACGAAGTCTTTCAAAAATTATTAATCCAGACACATTTTCTAAACTTTCACTTACTGAAATTTTAAAACTGGAGATAGATCGCTTCAATAGATTAAAATACTTAGAGGCTTCTTTAAATTGTACTAACTGTGAATTTAAGCTTAATGATAAATCCGAGATTATTATCTTTAGAATATTACAGGAGTTTTTCACTAATACTATTAAACACTCCAAAGCAACAAAATTAAGTGTAGCCCTAGACTTTAAAGACAAAATACTATATATCACAGCAAAGGATAATGGAGTAGGATTTAATGTTGATAAAGCTACCGAGAATAGTGGTATTGGACTGAGTAATATAGCCAATAGAGCAAAATTGATAAATGCAAGCGTAGTTATTTCTTCAGAAATAGGAAAAGGAACAGAGTTAAAATTAACCTATAAATCAAAGGCGTCATGAAGCATACAGTTGTAGTTGTAGATGATCATAATTTACTTTCTCAGGCGATTGGAAACCTTGTTGAAGGGTTTGATGACTTCACGTTGTTATATACCTGTAAAAATGGTGAAGAGCTATTAACAAAATTTAAAAATCCAAAAAACATACCACAAATTGTGCTTATGGATGTTAACATGCCTATTTTAAATGGGATTGAAACAACCGAAATTATTAAAGAAAAATTTCCAGATGTAAAAGTCTTGGCACTTTCTATAGAAGAAGAAGAAAGTACAATTCTAAAAATGTTACGAGTAGGAGCAAGGGGGTATTTAATGAAAGATGTAAAACAATCTGAGCTTAATAAAGCACTTATTGAAGTTAAAGAAAATGGGTATTATCATACTAATACGGTTGCCAAATTATTGATAAACAGTCTCTCTGAAAAGGAGAATAAGAAATTAGAACTTAAAGAAAGAGAATTGGAGTTTATTAAATATGCCTGCTCAGAAATGACTTATAAAGAAATTGCCGACAAGATGTGTCTAAGCCCAAGAACTATTGAAGGGTATCGAGATACACTATTCGAAAAATTAAATCTAAGAAATAGAACAGGACTCGTAATCTATGCAATTAAAAATAAAATATTTGTTCCATAAACTCTTATCTAACCCTTGAGACAGTTAGTCCATCTCTAATGGGTAATAATACAGTTTCTAGCTGTGGATGTTCTTTAAGTGTCTTATTGTAGGCTAATAGTGCTTTAGTGTCTAAATCATCCTCTTTTAAAGGCTCAACAACTTTACCGCTCCATAGCACATTATCACTTAAAATTACTGCTCCTTTAGGAAGTCTAGGTAATAAGATTTCAAGGTAGGTAGGATAGTTTTGTTTATCAGCATCAATAAATACAAGATCAAAATTAAAATCTAGTGTTGGTATAATTTCTCTTGCATCTCCTATATGTTGAATAATTTGCTTTCCATAGCCTGAAGCATCAAAATAGGTACGCTGAAAATCATACAATTCTTCATTAATATCTATGGTATGTAATTCTCCCTCTTTTTGAAGTCCTTCGGCAAGACAAATAGCCGAATAACCTGTGTATGTTCCTATTTCAAGAATGTATTTTGGATTAATTAATTTTGAAAGCATACTCAGAACACGTCCCTGTAAATGACCACTTAACATTCTTGGAGCTAATACTTTTTGCCAAGTCTCTCTACTTAATTTTTGTAATAATTCTGGCTCATCTTGTGAGTGTGATGCTACGTAATCTTCTATTTTTTTTGGTAGGAAATCCATTAGTTTTCTTTTGTTTCTTGCATTTCTCTTATTTGCTTAAGTAACATTTTCTTAGGAACAAAAGGAACACTAGACATCATAATTCTTTGCGAAAAACTAAGGGCAGCTTTCACATTTAATTTTCCAGCGAGCATTCCTTCGTAACCTGTTTTTGCTACTTTGGTAGCAGAATATGTTTTGGCAAACAAATCGGTTTTATCCATGCCAGAGGTTTTAGCAAACTGCGTTTCAGTTGCGCCAGGTAATAATGCCGTCACGGTAATATTTGTGTTATTAAGTTCTTCAGAAATAGCATTACTAAAAGAAGTAACATAGGCCTTAGTAGCAAAATAAACTGCTTG
Organism: Patiriisocius hiemis; assembly: GCF_031846325.1. Classification (NCBI taxonomy): domain Bacteria; kingdom Pseudomonadati; phylum Bacteroidota; class Flavobacteriia; order Flavobacteriales; family Flavobacteriaceae; genus Patiriisocius; species Patiriisocius hiemis. The sequence goes on from NZ_JAVRHZ010000007.1 coordinate 36,766, forward strand.
TAAAGGACCAGGCATTAAACTAGCTGTTGAAGACACATTGAGAACTCTTCCTTCATTTCTTTTTACAAAATCTGGTAAAAAGTAACGAGTTAAAGCCGTTAAAGCAATAATGTTTAATTGTATCATGCTTAAATCATCATTCCAATCACGTTCGTGAAACAATCCCTGTCCACCAAAACCTGCATTATTAATTAAATAATTAACAGCAATCTTATTTTGTGTTACTTCTTCATACACCTCTTTTGCAGCATTTGGTAGTGTAAGATCTTTTTTAATTACATAAACAGAACTATTATATTTTGCTTCTAGTTCTTCTTTTAACTCATTTAGTTTCCTAACACTTCTAGCAATTACAACTAGATTACCTCCTCTAGAAGCGTGAAGTATTGCCATTTCTTTACCAATACCACTACTGGCACCAGTTATCAATGCCGTTTTACTCATTTGTGATTCTATTTACTAATTTCTTTTTGGCAGCTTTGTCATCTCCACATAACCATTGTATTACATTATCCTCCCAAATGGCATCACATTGCTCTTGGTTTAAGATGTTTCTATCTTTTGCTAAGTCAAGTATTTTTCCAGGATAAGAAGACTGCTTTTCACTCTCCATTTCCCCAAGCGGGTAGGGGTCATCTAGTCCCATAACAACTTGATTAGAACCTTGATTTTTAAGTAATAACTCTAACCCTCCTGTATCATGTACTAGAGTATCAAAAAATATGTTTTTATGACCAACAGATTTTCTAGGGTGTACTTTTCCTTCAAACAAGTCTGGACGACCATCAAAGCCTTGAATACGACGCCCTAAATTCATTTGTGCTAGTTGCCCACCATGTGCAAAGCAAGTACGCATATTTGGATACTTATCTGCATATCCATTTAGGGTTAAAAAATGATAGGCATCTGCGCATTGAGCAAGCATCCATATTAAATGAAAACGCCAAGCGGTATTCTCTAATTTTATAAATTTTTCTCCGTCATACGGATGGATTTCTACAGCAAGATTATATTTACTAGCTAACTCAAATATGGGCTCATTTTCTTCATCAAATATACAGCGCCACGTACCTATGGTATCCATATAGTGTGTTGGTAAGCAAAGTAATTGTAGTCCTAGCTCTTCAACACAACGCTCAATTTCCCATAAAGCGCCACGTACAAAACCTGGGTGAACTACAAACCCACAGGTAAACTTAGAAGGATTGTTGTGTTGTACCTGTGCATTAAAATCGTTTTGAAAACGTAATGCTTGCTTCATTTCCTCAACACGAAGTCCATTACCATATAACTGCGAAAGATTTAAAACTACGGCATGGTCAATTTTATAACGTTCCATCCACGCTAATTTTTCATTTAAGAAAAAACTTGAATCAGTAACAGGACGACTCCAATCCTTTTGAAGCATAAATTTTCTGTCCTTATCTACCCAAAAGATCCCCTTATCTTCCATAAATTTTGGAATTTCCTCAGGGTAGGGAAGTAGGTGTGAGTGTCCGTTAATGCGTAGTTTTCGTTTCATATTTGATTGGTTTGGGCGTCTCCTTCGTTATACTCAGGTCGGGCTATTCGCTGTATCTTTTTGTCAAAAACCTTTTCAACTGCGCTCAAGGTGACAAAAAGGATGCCGCTACTATCCCTTACGCATTTTGATAAAATTACAAACTTTTAGTTCTTCCACCATCTACAGGAAGGTTTATACCATTAATATAGCTAGCAGCTTCACTCGCTAAAAAAGCAACAGCATTTGCTACCTCTCCTGGTTGTGCAAAACGTCTAGCGGGTACAATACTTCTCATAAAGGCAGCTGCATCTTCAGGTGTTTTATCCATTTTTTTGGCAGCATTAGCTACAATATCATCTAGTCTATCTGTTGCTGTAAAACCAGGAAGTACATTGTTTACAGTAATTCCATATTGTCCTAGCTCATTAGCAAGAGTCTTACTCCAACTGGCAACAGCACCACGTATGGTATTACTCACGCCAAGACCATCAATAGGTTGTTTTACAGAAGTAGAAATAATATTAATTATACGCCCAAAGTCTGCTTTTTTCATACCAGGTGCGAGTGCTTGTACTAAAATATGATTGCATTCTAAATGCTGTGAAAATGCTTTAGTGAATTCTTCAGTTTCTGCTGAAAATATAGGACCTCCTTTAGGACCTCCTGTATTATTTAATAAAATATGAAATGTCTTTTTCGAGGCAGCCTTTGTTACTTTTTTCTTTAGTTTTTCTGGCTTTGTAAAATCACACACTATATAATTATGCTTTTGACCGTCTTGATAGGGTAGTTCTAATAGGGTTTCTTTTAGCTTTTCTTCATTTCTAGCTAGTAATGTAATAGTCGCTCCCATACTAGCTAGCTCTAAAGCTGTTGCTTTTCCTATTCCTGCAGTACTTCCGCAGATTAATGCATTTCTATTTTTTAAGTCTAAATTCATCGTATTGCCCACTAAAGCGGGTATCTTTTAAATAATTAATAATAGCTAATCTAATCTATCAAATAAACTCAAACTACCAAAGTTTTAAGATTTGTTTTGCACTTCAGTATAGCTAATACACACATTTTTAGGTTCAGTAAAAAATTTAAGTGCCTCAAAACCACCTTCACGACCCACCCCACTATCTTTTACACCACCAAATGGAGTACGTAAGTCTCTGTTAAGCCAGGTGTTAACCCAAACAATACCAGCTTCTAGCTTTTTACTCAATCGCATAGTGCGGTTTAGGTTAGTAGTCCAAAGCGTTGCCGAAAGCCCATACTTCACTCCATTTGCCATTTCTATTGCTTCTGCTTCGGTATTAAAAGGCATAATCGTTACTACAGGTCCAAATATTTCTTCTTGGTTTACACGGCATTTATCGTCATTAACTTCAATAATAGTAGGCTCTAAATAGTAACCATTTTCACATCCCTCAACATTTACTATTTTGCCACCAAACAGAATTTCTCCACCTTCTTCTTCTGCAATTTTAATATAGCTTTGTACTTTTTCTAGGTGTGGTTTAGAAACTAAAGCGCCAACATTTGTAGCTTCATCGAAAGGGTTGCCCACTTTTAATTTAGATACTTTAGCAATAAAGTCTTTTTTAAATTGCTCATAGATAGATTGCTCTACAAAAATTCTACTTCCACAAAGGCAAATTTGTCCTTGATTTGCAAATGACGATTTTACCGTAACGGCAAGCATTTTTTCATAATCACAATCGGCAAAAATTAGATTAGGGTTTTTGCCACCCAATTCGAGTGATAGCTTTTTAAACATTGGAGCTGCAGTCCTAGCAATATCTGCTCCAGTTGCAGTACCTCCAGTAAACGAAATGGCTTTAATATCTTGATGTGCTACAATAGGTTGTCCTGCACTAGCACCAGAACCATGAACAATATTGAGAACTCCAGGTGGGAGTCCAGCTTCTGTAAGGATTTTACCTAGTAAATACGCCGTCATAGGGGTGACCTCACTTGGTTTTGCAACCACACAATTTCCAGCTGCAATAGCAGGCGCTATCTTCCAAGTAAATAAATATAATGGTAAATTCCATGGTGATATACAACCCACTACCCCAATAGGTTGGCGTAAGGTATAGTTCATAGTATTAAGCCCTATGCTTTCATGGCTTTCACTAGCAAATTGTGTTATTGCATTTCCAAAAAACCGAAAGTTAGCACTAGCTCGTGGAATATCAACAGCTTTGGCAAGGCTAAAAGGTTTCCCGTTGTCTTTTGCCTCGGCTTCTGCAAGCCTATCTAGATTGGCTTCTATTAGGTCTGCAATTTTTATAAGCAATTTACTACGAGTTTCTATAGTGGTGTTACTCCAAGCTGGAAAGGCTTTTTTTGCAGCCATATAGGCATCCTCAACATCTTTCTCGTTACTATTGGCAATGGTACTATATATTTCTCCCTCACTTGGGTTGTAGTTATCTAACCACTCATTGGATTTTGGTTCACAATAGGTACCATTTATATAGTTTAAGATTTTTTGCATTTGTAGTAGTGTTTATGGTTTAAAGAATTTACTGAATGCATCATAAAGTGCTAAGTGTAATGCGTCTCCATGGTTTTGTTCTTCTAGAAAATTAAAAATAACAGCTTTATCATCTTTATAGGCTTCCAAAAGTTTGTAATATAAATTAGTTGCCCCCGTTTGCATGGCCGGTCCTTCTACACCAACTGCTACGTATATTTTTTTATTAGCAAGGTCTTTTTTTACTTCCCATTTTAAAATTGATGTATTGTCCCACCAGACGCTTGGACTTACTATGATATAGTTATCGAATAAAATAGGTTTTTTTAGTAAAATTTCTGAAGCTAATAAACCACCAAGCGACTGTCCAATTATTGTTTTCTCTTTTGAAACTTTAAAGTTTTGATTAATCAACCCCAGTAATTCGGTTTCTATGAATTCAATAAACTTTTTTGAACCTCCTGAAGTTGGAAACTCTTCTTGGTCAAGCTTATTTGTTGAAGGATATGTAAAATCTCTTTTTCTATCCACATTTGCAATGCCAACTACAATACTTTCTGGAAGCATATTTATCCATGAAAAAGAGCCAAATTGCACTAATCCTGAAACATGAATAAAATCTTCATTTGCAGATCCATCTAATAAATAGATTACAGGATACTCTTTTTCTGAAGTATTATATCCATTGGGTAAATAGATATTTAAAACCCTATCTTCATTAAGTACATTAGAGTGTATTGTAATGCTTTTTCCAATTGAGAATGGCTGCGTGTCTAGTACTTTTACCTTGTTTTGAGCGCTCACTATAAAAACCCCTGTAAAAATCAAAAGTGTAATTACAAAATTTTTCTTACCAGTAGTATTGCTTTTTCTCTGCATTTTTATGTTAGAGTTTCGTTTATTGATTACTCTTGTGTATATATGCTATATTGGCTTATACGCCATTGCTTTAATTTCAACTACCAAATGAGGATGAGGCAATTGATGAACCGCAACAGTAGTTCTTGCAGGGCCTGTTTCTTTATCAAAAAATTGACCATAGACCTCGTTATACCCAGCAAAGTCATTCATATTTACTAAAAAAGTAGTCACATCTACTACGTCTGCCATAGTAGCATCTTCTGTAGCTAAGTAATCTTGTATGTTTTCTAAAACTGCTTTGGTTTGTTCTCTAATGTCCAAACGCATACTACCCATCTCGTCCACTTGGTGCACACCTGCAAAGCTATTATCAGGTAGTCTAGAACTCGTTCCGCTTACAAAAATAAAGTCGCCAACACGTTTTACATGTGGATAGGCACCTCTTGGTGATGCTTTTCCTTCAACTAATCTACTTTTATTTTCCATAGTTAATTATTTATCCAAAGGCAACGGCATCGTCATGCAGTATATCTTCGGTTTCTTTTATTACTAGTTTTAACTTTTCTTCTAATGCCATTGTATCTGGCAATTTGCCATCTGCTATTAAATTAAGAATGGCTTTGTCTTGTGCACGCCCTCTTTGTAAGGCTTCGTAATAAGTAATATGTTCATTAAAGGTAACTAAAGAGTACTTACTGTAGTACTTATTTGGAAACTGAGCCTCAAAGGCAGTTTCTAGTTTTCTTTTTGCCTGAAACAAAGGACTTGCTGTGTGTTCTTTCATTTCATGAAAATTATCTACAGCGAGGTCTGCAATGGCATCTGTATCTTTCTTCCGAGCTTTTTCATATTCAGAAAAAATGGTATTCCAATCTGCTTTCCCTTCATGTTTATCGAGAATTTCATCAAACACTACCACATCTTCAAAAGAAGCATTCATGCCTTGCCCATAAAAGGGAACAATGGCATGTGCGGCATCTCCTAGAATAAGTGTCTTTCCGTAGCTATGCCAAGGAGCACATTTAATAGTGCCTAGGGGTCCTGTTGGGTTTTCAAAAAATTCTTCCACTAGATTAGGCATTAGTGCTACTGCATCTGGATATTCTTTTGTGAAATATTCGGTTACCATTTCTGGAGTAGTAAGATTATCAAAACAATAATCACTATTTGAGTATGGTAAAAAGAGGGTTACTGTAAAACTGCCGTCAAGATTAGGGAGTGCAATAAGCATGTCTTCTCCTCTTGGCCAAATATGTAAGGCACTTTTGTCTGTTCTGTAACCTCCATCTTTTGTAGCTGGAATAGTGATTTCTTTATACCCATGTGTAAGCCATTCTTGCGAAAAACTAAACAGAAACTTTCTGTGTAAAAACATACTTTTTCTAACCATTGAGCCTGCTCCATCTGTACCCAAAAGAACATCACCACTAAAGGTTACTTCCTCATTGGTATTATAATTTTTAAATGTAGCTGACCCCTTTTCTAAGTCTACTGTTTTACACCCTAAGTTAAAATGGATAGTAACGTTTGGCATTGCTTCGACAGCATCTAACAATAACATATTAAGCCCTGGTCTTGAAACCGAATTAATATATTCGTCTTCACGGCCACTATACTTACTTAGAAATGTATTTCCTTCTTTATCATGAATCATCCTTCCTAACATAGGAATACACAATTCCTTTGCTTTTTCTTCAACACCTGCCAATCGTAATCCTCTAAGTCCTCTATCGCTTAATGCCAGATTTATAGAGCGTCCAGCGTCTTGTTCGGTTTTGCGAAGGTCGGGTCTTTTTTCAATAAGGGTTATGTTATAGTCACGTTGGGCAAGACGTAATGCTAGTAAACTTCCACAAAGTCCTGCACCTATAATGAGTATGTTGTTGTTTTTTTCTAACACAATTTTGTCTGGTCGAGCGCAGTCGAGACCTATTTAAATCAATATTTAATTCAAGACCCCTCGACTGCGCTCAAGGGGACAAATATTATAACACTCCTTTTAACCGCTCCACAAATTCAAATACATCTTCAAAGCTGTTATATAGAGGAGCAGGAGCTACTCTAATTACATCTGGTTCACGCCAATCGCTTATTACCCCAGCTTTGGTTAATCGCGTATGCACTTCCTTATTTGCATTTTTCACTTGGATACTTAGTTGGCAACCACGCTCCTCAGGATTTGAAGGAGTGATGATATTAATGTTTGGATTGTTTAACTCTTTCAATAAGAATTCTAAATATCCAGTTAGTTTTTTGGATTTTGCAATTAAGTTATCAAAACCTGCTCTATGAAAAACGTCGAGACTTGCTCTAATAGCTGCCATTGATAGGATAGGAGGGTTGCTTAATTGCCAGCCTTCGGCGCCCGCTAAGGCATCAAACTCATGGCGCATATTAAATCTAGTTTCTTTATTATGTCCCCACCATCCTGCAAAACGTTTTAATTTAGAGTTATTAGCATGTCTTTCATGCACAAAACAACCTCCTAAACTCCCAGGACCACTATTTAAATATTTGTAGGTACACCAAACGGCAAAATCTGCTCCAGTTTCATGCAAATTAGGTTGTATATTTCCAGCACCATGGGCTAAATCAAAACCAACCATACAATTGTGCTTGTGACCCAATTGAGTTATCTTTTTTAAAGGAAATGATTGCCCACTATAGTAGTTAGTGCTTCCAATCATTAGGAGCGCAATCTCATCTCCTTGGGTTTCCATGATATGTTCTAAATCTTCAAAACGACATAACTCTTCACCCTCTCTTGGTTTCCAGAGTATTAGTCCTTTTTTTGGGTCAAAACCATGAAATGCTAACTGACTCTCCACAGCATATTTATCACTTGGAAATGCATCACTTTCTACTACAATTTTATACTTAGTGGCTGTAGGTTGATAGAAAGAAACCATCATTAAATGTAGGTTCGTAGTCAAGGTATTCATTATAACTACTTCGCTAGGTTTTGCACCTACAATACTCGCCATCTGCTCTGTTAAAAACTCGTGATAGGGCATCCAAGGGTGTTGAGCTTCAGTATGACCTTCTACTCCATATTTTGACCAATCATCTAATTCTTGCTGAATAAATACAGCCGTATTTTTAGGTTGTAAGCCTAATGAATTTCCGCAGAGATAAATCTGATTGTTACCAGACGTATCTTTTGGAAATAAAAACTCGTTTCTAAATGCCTTTATAGAATCCTCTTTATCCTGTTGTAAGGCGTATTCTTTGTTGGTATTCATACTATTTTACGGAAATATTTGTAAAATGAAGTTTAAAATTTTTGGTACTATCTTCATGTACTTTTGCAATAGTTAACCCCTTATAGATTTCATAATCTTCCCAAGTTGTTGTCATGGTAGGTACACTATCATTTCCTTTTCTAAACACCCATTCTTTAATTGTAAACTTGTCATCATAATAAAAATCATAAGCATCTCCAGGAGTATAGCCACCTTCATTTCCGTAGATAATAGTTAGCATATTTAAAGTGTCTTTAGATATCAATGCCACTTGATTTTCTTTTTCTGTAAAGCTAGTGCCTTTGTCCCAAACCAAATTGTAAGGTGCTAGTAGCCAATACTTATCATTAATAAAGGCTGCATCAACACGTTGATTGGTGCTATCTATTTTTGCTCTATTGTAGGTTACAGTATCATTTACTGTCATCATGGTTACGTCATTAGTTTTTGGTTTCCATGACCAAGAGCGCTCACTATGACTATTGGGTCTATCTACATTAAATGTGAAGTTTATTTCTTCGACAGCATTCCAGTTTTCAAATCCATTTTTATACGCTATGGCTTCGGCAGTAGAGAGTTCTTTACTTTTTTCTTCGGAAGAAATAGTGTTTTCTGAAGGTTTTTCAGTATCATTTTTACACCCAAAAATGAGTAGAGAGGTTACTAATAAAAGAGCAATTTTTTTCATATTGGATGGTTTTAGTAAACTATTTTAAGGTAGACTAAGAGACATTACTTAGAAACCAATTTTTAAATTGAGAAATACCTGAAAAGTAATTAAACTCGATTCTCGAGTAAAAATAATGAATAAAGAAATGATAGTATAATTTTTGTAACTTTATGTATGGCAAAAACAAAAGAATATCAACTAGATGATGTCACGGTAGTCTGGGAACCTAGTTTGTGTATTCATTCTAAAAAATGTGTACATGGACTTCCAAAAGTTTTTAAACCTACTGAAAAACCTTGGGTTCAAACTGAGAATACAACTACAGAAGCTTTAAAAGAAACAATAGACACATGCCCAAGCGGTGCATTACGTTATTATGTAAAATGACAAGAAAAAGATAATGGTACTATGAAAAAAGAAACAGAGAATACAAAAGTTGAGGTTTTAGAAAATGGCCCCCTAATGGTTCATGGGAGCACTACGATAGTACATACAGATGGTAGTACTGAAGAAAAACAAAGAGCAACTGCTTTTTGTAGGTGTGGAAAAACTGGGAATATTCCTTTTTGTGATGGATCTCATAATAGTTAATGATGGATTTAAATATTACAGACAATAAAGACCGCAAACGTTATGAAACTCAAATTGAAGATAAGACAGCTTTTATAGATTACATCCGTACTAAGGATAGTATTTATTTAACTCATACCGAAGTCCCCAAAGGATTAGAAGGAAAAGGTGTTGGGACGGGTTTAGTACGTCAAGTTCTTGGAATTGTTAAAGAGAAAAACTATAAGCTTGCTCCTTTGTGTCCATTTGTTGCGGCATACATTAAGAAACACCCTGACCAATATAAGCATATGTTAGCAAAAGGATATAATGTATAAAAAAAGCCTGCAATTGCAGGCTTAATATTTATTGTTTAAGTTTCATTAATCTACAGCGTCTTCTACATCATCTGCAACATCTTCTACTGCGTCTTCAACTTTTTCTCCAGTAGATTTCTCTCTACAACTTGTAAAACTTGCTGCCAAGAAGGCTACTGTACATACTACTAAAAATACTTTTTTCATGATTTTTGTTTTAAGGGTTAGTTTATAATTTTCTACCAGTTGCTAGCCTATATAATATTGCTATTACTGCTAATACTAATAAAATGTGAATTAAGTTTCCTACTGCTTCTGGAAAGCCAATGAATCCAATTAGCCATCCCACAATAAGTACAACTACAATTAGCCAAATTAAACTTCTCATAATTTTTGGTTTTATGGTTATACTCCGAAGATAAAACTAAAAAATATCAGAAATTAAGCTGTTAACGGTCTTTAACTATGAAAAGTTAAAAAGTGTAAAATCTCTATTATTAAAAATTATTAGGGTTTTCTATGATTTTAGCAGCTCGTTCTTTTAAAGCTGAAATATCTTTTGCACTCTTTTTATTGAGTAAATTAAGCATCATATTCATACGGTGATTATCTTTAAAGTATTCTTTTTTGTCATCTAGAAAATTCCAGTACAGGCTATTAAAAGGGCAGGCGTCCTCTTCGGTTTTTTTTGAAGCTTTGTAATAACAACTTTTACAATAGTTACTCATCTTGTTTATATAACTGCCACTTGAAACGTAAGGTTTTGTAGCGATAATCCCGCCATCTGCAAATTGTGACATCCCTCGTGTATTTGTAATCTCAACCCATTCTATAGCGTCTATATAAATACCCAGGTACCACGCATCTACTAGGTCTGGATCACATTGAGCTAAAAGCGCAAAATTTCCAGTAATCATTAGACGCTGTATGTGATGCGCGTAAGAGTCTTTTAAACTTTGTGTTATTGCATGATGCAAACAATTCATTTTTGTGTTACCCGTCCAAAAGAAATCAGGTAGTTTGTTTTTGTTATCTAGCTTGTTGAGATTTTTATACTCAGGCATTTCTTTCCAATAGATACCTCGCATAAACTCTCTCCAGCCAAGTATTTGCCTTACAAAACCTTCTACTTGAGAAATATCAATCTCGCTTTTGTTTTCTCGCCAATTGCTTATCACAGATTCTATTACTTCTAGTGGATGTAACATTTTGCTATTCATCGCAAAGCTCAATCTAGAATGAAATAGGTACTGTTGCTCTGTATGCATAGCATCTTGAAAGTCTCCAAAATGAACTAATAAGTTTTTACAGAAATAATTAAGAACAGATAGACAGTCCTCTCTAGTAGTAGGCCAACTAAAATTAGTTTCTTCAATAGCCCCAATTGTCTCTACGTTAGCTTTCTTTATTCTTTTTACAGTATTTGAAACATCTTTTCTAAAACCACGTTCATGAGGGATTTCGATCTCTTCTTGCCATTTTTTTCTATTGCTTTTGTCAAAGTTCCATTTTCCTCCCTCAGGTTGATTATCACCTACAATCATGATATCATATTTTTTACGCATATCACGATAAAAATATTCCATTGTCATTTGTTTCTTATTTTTAAAGAAATTGGCAACATCCTCTCTTTGAGTCAAAAAATGCTCAGTATCAAAAGCCTCTGTTTTTATTGATTGTTTTTTACAGAAGTCTTTAAGCTGCTGGTCTAGTCTATATTCATCAGGCAATTGATATTCAAACTTTTTAATATTGTGGTTACTTATGAGTTCTGAAAGGTTTTTGGCTAAGTCCTGCTTGTTATTTTTATCATCTAGTGTATAGTACACAACAGTATGCTCTCTATCTGTAAGCCATTGTGCAAAGTTTTGCATGCTTTCAAAAAAAGCAACTACTTTTTGAATATGATGATTTACATAATCTGTTTCTTGTCGCATTTCTGCCATAAAATATAGTACATCATCAGTTGGGTCATCAAACCAAGAGTGTTTATGATTAAGTTGATCGCCGAGTATAAGTCGTAGTGTTTTCATTAGCTAGTTTTAAGATAACCAAAGGTTTGTATATTGATTATTAGGGTCATACATACTGGCTTGTCGTTCTATGTTAAACTTTCTATCTCTTGGGTCATTACCAACTCCAGCATTATACATCCAATTACCCCAATTGCTATGTACATCATAGTCTATGAGCATACTCTCAAAATAGGCGGCACCTATACGCCAATCCTGCTTTTGTTCTTTTGCCCAAAAGCTGGCAACATTTTGTCGACCTCTATTACTCATCCATCCTGTATTTGCAAGTTCTTTCATGTTTGCATTTACAAAATCGTATTTAGTAGCCCCTTGAATCCAATCTTGTAATTTATTAGGGTTAGTTCCCCAATCATATTCTTTTTGAAGAATTCCGCCAACGTAAAAAATACGGTTACCATGTTCTAGTGATTTATACTTAAAGAAATCTCTCCAGTAAAGCTCAAAAATGAGCCAATACGTATCTTGATTTTTTTTAATTTCTTTTTCAAATTTTTTAACCTCCCAATAGATACTTTTTGCTGAAAGACAACCATTTGCCAACCAAGCTGAAAATTTAGAACTATAGTCTATTCCTATAAGTCCGTTGCGAGTTTTTTTGTAGTCTTGTAGCTGATGAGTCTCCCAGAAATAATGATTAAGTCTTTCCCAAGCTCCTGTTTCTCCACCTTGAAAAGGAAATGCGCTGCGTGAATCTTTATCAAATGCTTGAAAACCTAAGTTTTGTAATGTTGGAACTTTTGTTTTATTCTCAATAAGATTTTTCTTGGGTAATATGTTTGGTTTATCAAAAGGCTCTCGCACCTTTGCATACTTTTCAATCTTTTTTCTGAATTGTGTAAATACCTTAGGTATTGTATTAAAACTCTCAAAGGGAATGTCTTCTGGGTGGATTAAAAACTGATCATAACTTTCTACAAACTTTATTTTAGAAGAGATACTTTGTTTAACGCTGCTTAATGTTGTTGTCTCTTCTTTAGTCCACTCTTTTTGAAGAAAAATACTAGTTATTTCATATTCTACCACTAGGTTTTTTAATACAGTTTCTGGCTTTTCATGAAATACAAGTAGTGGGATATTTAGTTGCTCTAAGTTTTCTTTTAAATCTTTTACCGATTCAATAATAAACTGTGCCCTGTACTTTTCAGTTTTTTTAAACCCATAAGGTGTATTTGCAAAATCTTCGGGATTAAAAAAATAAGCACCTATTACTTTTTCAGAAGTATTACAAGCACTAATAAGCGATTTATTGTCTTGTATACGTAAGTTACTTGTAAACCAAATTAGGTTATTCATAGTTTATTTGTTTTTTCTACAGCGTTCGCTACAATAGGTTACATTTTCCCAATCGCGTTCCCATTTTTTTCTCCATGTAAATGGCTTTTTACATATGGGACAAATTTTTGTAGGAAGATGCTGTTTTTTATGAGCCATTAGTCTTTAGGTCTAGCGTATTCCAATCGATTTAGTAATTTAGGCAATGCATAACCATCTAGCCCGTTTACAGTCACAGTTTCAGTATCTTCTAAGCTTAAAAATCCGTCTTCTTTTTGTGCTTCTTCACTACAATAAATGTGTTCTATAGCTCCAATAATTAATAGACAGTTGTTTTCTTCAATGAAGTATTCATTTTTAAAAGAACAACCAATTTTAACTGGTGATTCCGATACGTATGGTGCATAAAACTTATCCAAATAAGTAGGTGTTAAGGCAGTCTTGTCGAACTCTGAAATATCATTTTTATACTTAGCAGAGGTATGATGAGCATCTTCAAAGATTTTTTTTGAAACATGATTAACTGTAAAAACACCTGTTTTTTTTAAATTATCATATGTGTTCCTTTCAACTGTTGTAGGACGAAGTATAAACCCCAATAGAGGCGGATTACTTCCTAAATGAGTAACGCTACTAAAAATAGCTACATTTTCAATTCCGTCCTTAGATTTTGTTGCGATTAAATTTGCAGATTTATATCCTGTACAACTATTTATAAGGTTTACACGGAATAGTTTTTCTAGTTTTTTAATCTGTTTGGCGCTGTAATGTTGCATTCCATAAAATTAAAGTTTTGTTTATTTATTTCTCTTAAAATTTAAACAAAAATAATCTATTCTCAATTCTCTATTTTTACAAAGTATTATATTCAACAAAATGAAAGACCTAGACTTAGATAAAGCATTTGAGACCAATAGAGAAACTTGGAATAAAAAAGTTGCAATCCACGCGGCAAGTGATTTTTATTTTTTGGAAGAGTTTAAAAAAGGTAAAACCTCCCTTAATAGTTATGAGGTTAAAGCGTTAGGTGATGTTACTGGAAAATCTTTGTTGCATTTACAATGTCATTTTGGGCAAGATACTTTAAGTTGGAGTAGGATGGGAGCCAAGTGTACTGGTGTTGATATTTCTGAAAATGCAATAGAACTGGCAAAGAAGTTAAATACAGAACTAGAACTGGATGCTAACTTTGTTTGTTGTAATGTTTTGGATACTTCAAAGTATATATCTGAAACATTTGATATTGTTTTTACTAGCTACGGTACCATAGGTTGGTTGCCAGATTTAAAACCTTGGGCACAAATGATTGCTGAAAGATTAAAGCCTGGAGGTGTTTTTTACATTATAGAGTTTCATCCTATTGCTTGGATATTTGATTATACGATTTCTCCACCTAAAATGAAATATGCTTATCACCAAAAGAATGTAATTTATGATGAATACGAAGGCACCTATACTAATAATGATGCAAAAATAATAAGCAAAGAATATGGTTGGAATCATAGCTTTAGCGAAGTAATTAATGCACTAGTTGCTGCGGGTCTTACAATTGAATTTCTAAACGAATATGATGCCTCTCCTTATGATGTATTTCCAGATTTAGCTAAAAACAAAAATGGATATTATGAGTTGAAAGAAAAGCTATATCCTTTATTGTTTGATGTGAAGGCAACAAAAAAATCCTAAGTGAATACTTAGGATTTTTATACTTGCAATATAAATTTAATGTTCAGCGTCTTCTTTTAACAATTCTGGGAATTTCTTTTTAAATCTATTTAATCTAGGTACTGATACATTTTGAATGTATGGGTTGTTAGGGTTTCTTTTTTCATAATCTTGATGGTAGCCTTCTGCGTCCCAAAACTTTTGAAAAGGGAGTACTTGCGCTGCCACTTTCCCTTCACCAATCTCTTTTTCTATTTCTACTATTTTTTGATCAATTATTTTTTTCTCTTCATCATTTTGGTAAAAAATAATAGAACGGTATTGCGAACCTCTATCTGGGCCTTGTCCATTAACTTGTGTTACATTTTGAGAGCCAAAATAAACATCTACTAACTGTGAAAAACTCACTATTTCTGGGTCATAAATTACCTCATTAGCCTCTGCATGTCCAGTACGTCCAGTATTACTTGACTCGTAGGTTGGATTTTCAGTATGACCACCACTATATCCAGAGATTACTTCTTTAACCCCTTTTACACTTTCATAAATTGCCTCTACACACCAAAAACAACCGCTGGCAAAATAGGCTCTTTTTAATCCGTTTTTAGTTTCAACTTGTATAGGAGTGATTTCTTTTTGAGCAATAGCCTCTGCTTCTTTGTTAGATTTATTAGAGGTATTGCAGGCAGCTGCAATTGTGAAAACTAGTAGTGCAGCTATAAATGGTATCTTTTTCATTGTTGTAAATTTTTCTTTGAGTCGAAATTACATACTCGACCTTTCAGGTTAATAAGATATTAATCTACACTATTTTTTATAGTTAATTAAATTATAAAAGAGATTGCTTTAAAACTAGTAGCCGGTAATTTAATTATTTGTCTTCTGGTAATACGTGATCAAAGCTTAATATTCTTTTAAGCAACCATGTATTATTTTCAAACAGCCAAAGGCTAGTAAATCTTGCAGTACTTCTCTCTACAAAGGCTTGCTTGTTATTAGATTCAAAAAAAGTATGAGAACCATTGTGTATTGCTCCATAAAGTTCTCCATTGTTGTATAAAGGATAAATTTCTGTTGAGTTCTTTATTAATCGTCTATTTGAAGTGTAGTTCTCTGGGTTACTGCACAGGCCATTTTTTAAATCTGAAATAAATTTACTTTTAGATTGTGTTATCCCGCTTTTATCATGGTAAAACTCAAAGTCTTCTGCTATTAATTCTTTAAAAGGAATCATATTACATTTATTAAACCCTTCAGAAAATAGTAAACTATCCTTTATGATTATCGTCTTGTAAAGAGGGTCGTTTTTATCAACTTGACAATAAGAATTTAGACATAAAATGAATATTGAAAAATAAAGAAGATGTTTTATTGCTTTCATAATTGGTTTTATAAAAAGCCCAGTATCATACAATACTGGGCTTTAGTTTTGGTTGGTTGTTAGTCAAGATAGCCTCTTACATTTTATTAAGTCCGCCAGAGCGACTACTCTTATTGTTTACAGCACTTGGATTCCCGTAGTAATTAATGTCTCCACCACTAGATGCACTCGCTGTTAATTTGTCTTTTACATTTACTGTAATATCTGCGCCACTTGAAGCTTCTGCATTGCAGGTAGCTACAATTAAGTTCTTTGCATTTAAGTCACTACCACTAGAGGCATCAGCTCGTAAAGAACTTGCTTTACCGGTTACTTTAATGTCTGCACCGCTACTAGTTTCAGCAAAAACTTCTTTAGAAAAAATCTCTACTTCAAGGTCTGCACCACTACTTGCATCAAGGTTTAAACTTTCAGATTTAATAACCGAATTACCTATTACATCTGCACCACTAGATGCCTCAATGCTTTTTAAACCTGTATAGGTTACATATACCTTTTTTGCAACAGATCTACCAATATTGGCATTGGTTGTAATTATTAACTTTCCGCCATCAATTCTAGTTTCAATAATTTCTTGAAGGTTCTCATCTGCTTCTACAGTTACTTTAGTCTCTGCGCCTTCTGTTAAAAATACATCTAGTCCTGCAGACCCTCTAACTTCATCAAAGGACTCTCCCTCAATTCTGTCTTGTGTAACTACATTACCGTTACCATTTGTTTGGCCTAAATTTATATCAAAATTGCAGCTTGTAAACAGCAGAACTACTACTGAAAGTGCTAAAAATTTAATTGTTTTCATTGTTATAGTTTTTTTAGTTGTTGTTATTTGTTGAATCCACTACGATAGTGTTTTGTGTTTCTTTTGAAGAGCTACTTTGTGTAGCATTTCCATCATCATCACTTGTGTCATCAATTACTTGCTGTTCCCAACCTTCAGAAGTTGTACTATTTGAGTTTTGAGATGCATCTGTAGACATATCGTTATCACTACTTTCTTCAGAAGCTGGGCAATCTAAACATTCAGTTTTATCACGAAGAATTCTCAAGTATTGTTCTTCATCTCCATTGTCTAAAATATCTTCGTACCAAGAACTATTTCTATGGAAAGAGTAAGTGTTTTTATCTGCGTAAAGAATACTACCTACAGGCATATATAGAGTTAAGTGTACTTCTTGATTACGATACTTACTCTCTATTGCAGAAGTATGAAAACCGTCTAAGGTTAACATGCCATTTTCCATAATATAATTATAGTCTATCGCTTTTGCGCGTTCTCTAGCATTTAAAAAACTATTGCCTTCTGCATGCTTTTCTATTACTAGTTTTGCAACAGAATCTGTAGTAGATTTTACAACAAGTCTAATATCATTTGAGTAGATTACTTTCTCGTCGTTTTCATTATACTTAAACTTTAAACCACCATGACGGTAAACATAAGCGCTATATTGGTTGTCAGCATTCATGCGCACTTTTAGAGTGTCACCTGTTCTTACAGGTAATGTGGTCTCTGTTATGTTATCACCATCATAAGCTTGTTCGTTTGCCATACGTACACCAAAGATTCCTAATGCAACGATTGATGCTATCCAAGTAATAAAGAGTACAATTTTTGCTGTTGTACCAATAGATTTTAGATTAGTAATCAACATTTTAAGTCCTAAAATAAAGAGTACAAAAAACGGAATACCAATGGCAAAGAAGATACTTAGTGAAACTAACCAGAGTGGTACAATACTATCTGTAAAAGCACCAATATAATCTAGCACTTCACCATTACCCCAGAAGTCTACTGAACCAAAAGTAAATAAACCAATAATAAGACCTACCAGGGTAGCTAGTGAAGTAATAATAAGTACTATTCCTATAAACTTGACAAATATTTTTAAGAGTACTAGAAGGATACTACCAAGCGTATCGAAAAAACCAGATGCTCCGCTTTTTACTTTTTGCCCGTATTTGTCATAGTCTGCATTTTTTACTTTATCTGCGACTGTTTCATACCCTTCTTTAAACTTTTTTTCAATATTGGAGATATTCACAGCTTCTCCAGTCATTTTAAGTTTGTCTGCCGTGCTTACTGCCGCTGGAACTAATATCCAGAACAGTATGTACACTATTATAAAAGTACCACTTGTTAAGAAAGTTAGTAAAATCCATAGTAAGCGAACCCAAAGTGCATCTAAGCCTAAATAATGTCCTAATCCAGAAGAAACACCAGAGATAAACTTATTATCTATATCTCTAAATAGTTGCTTGTGGGATGCACTTGCATTAGTGTATGTTCTTTGTTGGTTATTGTTTTTTGGAGCATCATCAAAGAGCTCTTCGTCTACCATATAGTCTTCTGGTTGTCCCATTACAGCAATTACTTCATCTAATTCTTTAAGAGAAATAACTTGCGAGCTACTTTCTACTTTCTCGGAAAAAAGTTCGGAGATACGTGTTTCTATGTCACGCATAATTTCGTCGCTGCCTTGAGGTTCAGTCAATGACTTTTTTATGGCAGCCAGATAGCGTTGTAGTTTTCCGTAGGCATCTTCGTCTATATGGAAAAATGTTCCTGCTAAGTTGATATTTACTGTCTTTTTCATTTTTTAGTTGTTTCGCTTGTTACTCTATTAACTGCTTGTTGCAATTCGCTCCAAGTAGTATCTAATTCTTTTAAAAATAGTCTTCCGGTTTCGGTAAGATCATAATACTTACGCGGTGGTCCGCTAGTAGACTCTTCCCATCTGTAGGAGAGCAATCCTGCATTTTTTAGGCGTGTAAGTAGGGGATATATAGTTCCTTCTACTACTAGCATTTTGGCGTCTTTAAGCGTGTCTAGAATATCACTTGTATATGCCTCTCCGTCTTTTAAGATAGAAAGGATACAAAACTCTAGCACTCCTTTGCGCATTTGTGCTTTTGTGTTTTCAATTTTCATAATTTCTTTTTTACATTGTTTGGTCTATTGTGTAAGTCAACTCGTCTAAGTTTTCACCTTTACTTTTTAAATATTGATGAAATGCTTCATATGATTCATTACATTTAATAGCCTCTTTGGTTGTAATGTCTACATTAATATCTGGAGCATTGTTTCCTAATATGCTCATAACTAGACCCATTACTAATTTAACTATCGTGCTCATTTTCTGATTGATTTTGTTCCAGCGTTGCTGGGGTTGTTTTGATGAATTGTATGCAAATAGGATACTTGTATAATTTTCCTTTAGCCGCAGCCATACTGGCCATTATTACTGCGTAAATTTCTAAGATAAAAAGCCCAAGGAGCAATAGAACTACTATAAAAAATAAGATTGCATATCCTACACTATTTTTAATTTCTGAAAAATGGAGACGATCCACATTGTGTTCTATAGAATCAATTAATGCTATAAAATCTGAAGCAAAAATGATAAAGAAAGGGAGACATACCAATCCAATTACTAAAGTGTAAACCAAGACACTTAACTGAAAATTTAGCGCCTGCTTCCCATGTTCATCAACAAAACTTCTTTCTTTATTAATGGTCCATAATAATAGGGGACCTACAAAATTTCCAAAAGGGAAAAAGTATTTTAAAAAGGTAGAGAGGTGAATAAAAGTACTAACACTTTTATCGTTTTCTGAAATTTCTACACTTGATTTTGAAGTTGGATTTTCCATGATTCATTAATTTCTTATACAAATATATGTTTAAAAAAAGGTATTATGTTACGCATAGTACTAAAATTTAACAAAATTTTAAGAATTGTAAAATTCTATTTACCAGCGTATCTTCGTGCAAAATATTTCTCTAATGCCCATATCAGCTAGTAAAATCAACACATTTACTTTATTTAAATTACCTTCTGCTTTTTTTTGTGGTGTTCGGGTTGTATCTATTACTGAAAGCACGTGTGTAGTTAAAGTAAAGCACCGTTGGATTAATCAAAACCCATTTAAGTCTATGTTTTGGGCTGTACAAGGTATGGCAGCAGAGTTAAGTACAGGCGCTATGGTTTTATCTTCTATTAAGGATAGTAATGCCAAAGTTTCTATGCTAGTAGCAAATAATAATGCTTCGTTTACTAAAAAAGCAAGAGGCCGTATAACATTTACTTGCAAAGATGGTCTTGCAATTACTGAAGCTATAAAAAAAACAATTGAGACTGGGGAAGGACAAACCTGCTGGATGCAATCTGTAGGTGTAGATAAACAAGGTGATGTTGTTTCTACATTTAATTTTGAGTGGACAGTAAAAGTTAAAAGTAAGCAGTAGTTAGTTGAGGTAAACAGTTGAGGTAAACAGTTGAGGTAAACAGTTAATATAGTCTAAAGTTTTTATATTTTATTTTTGAGTTTAGGTTTTCATCTTCATCTTCGTTTCCATATCCTCCTTATTCTATATTCTTCAAGCTAACCTGTAACAATTTCAAATACTACCCAACACATATAATAGTATCAACCTTTAATTTTAAAAAAAAATGAATGCACACGAAATAGATTACACCATTTATGGTGAAGAAATGCAATATGTAGAAATAGAATTAGACCCTAATGAGGGAGTAGTTGCAGAAGCTGGTAGTTTTATGATGATGGATGATGGCATCAAAATGGAAACTATTTTTGGAGATGGTTCTCAAAAAGATAAAGGGTTTATGGGAAAGGTATTTGGAGCAGGAAAACGCTTACTTACAGGAGAAAGTCTATTCATGACCGCTTTTTATAATACCGTTGTAGGCAAAAAGAAGGTTAGTTTTGCATCACCCTATCCTGGAAAAATTATAGCAATTGATTTACAAAAGTTTAATGGTAAGTTTGTGTGCCAAAAAGACGCTTTTCTTTGTGCTGCAAAGGGAGTTTCTATAGGGATAGAGTTTTCAAAAAAACTTGGAAGAGGGCTTTTTGGTGGCGAAGGCTTTATTATGCAAAAGTTAGAAGGAGATGGAATGGCGTTTGTTCATTCTGGAGGTACCACAGCTACAAAAGAGTTAGCACCAGGAGAAAAACTTAAAATTGATACGGGTTGTATTATTGGTTTTGACCATACAGTAAATTACGATATTGAGTTTGTTGGGGGAATAAAAAACACTCTTTTTGGTGGTGAAGGACTCTTCTTTGCAAATCTTACAGGCCCCGGAACGGTTTATATTCAATCACTACCTTTTAGTAGGTTAGCAAAAAGAGTTTGGGCAGCTGCTCCAAGAGGCGGGGGAAAAGATAAAGGAGAAGGTAGTATTCTAGGAGGTTTAGGAGATTTATTAGATGGTGATAATAGATTTTAACACCTTTTGTTGAAAAAAAACAGAATTAATTTCGACTTTTTTAGTTATATTTATATCACTAATAAAAAACAACTGCTTATAGTCCAAAAATACTTAACTTTTTAATTTTGTTTACTATGTCAAGAGCAATGTTTGATTACACCAAGACGGTGCTTTCTAAAGTTAGTTTTGATGTAAATTTGTTCTGTAAAGAGTTGAAAAAGGCGATGGATAGACTTCTTCCTTATGAAATCGAGGAACTAAAAGTTTGGATAGATACTCTAATAAAGCAGAACCCGCAACTTGATAAATGTCTAATTTATTTAAATTAATAAATAAAAACCTCTAAGAAATTAGAGGTTTTTTTATTTTACAGGTGATATAATTTTTACATCTTGAAAAGCTATAGCACCTCTAACAACTCCAGCAATAACATCATACATTGCGTTAATAATTTGCATCTTTAACTCACTAGCACTATAAATAATACTCACCTCTCTCGCTGGAGATGGTTCATTAAAGTAACGGAGGTTTTTTTCTTGTTTTTCTGAAAGGTCTAGTGTGTGTAAGTAGGGAAGTAAAGTCATTCCTAGCCCTTCGTTAGATAACTTTATAAGTGTTTCAAAACTTCCACTCTCTAATTGAAAAGTATCATCTGGATTTAGTTTTGAAGCTTTACACAAATTTAACACCCCATCTCTAAAACAATGGCCATCTTCAAGTAATAAAATATCATCTAGGTCAAGGTCTTTTCCATCTATTTTTTTCTTATTAGCTAACCTGTGACTTAGGGGAATATATCCAACAAAGGGTTCATAATATAAAGGACGTTCTTTAATTGTTGGTATTTCTAAGGGAGTTGCAGCAACCGCAGCATCTAGATGCCCTTCATTAATCTTCGATATAATCTCATCGGTAGTTAACTCTTCAATTTTTAAATGAACTTTAGGATACTTTTTAGTAAAATTCTTTAAAAACATAGGAAGTAGTGTAGGCATTATCGTTGGGATAATTCCTAAATGAAAATCTCCACCAATAAAGCCTTTTTCTTGATCTACAACATCTTTCATTCGTTCAGACTCGTTCACAATGTTACGTGCCTGACTTACAATTTTTTTCCCTACAGAAGTTAATTCAATAGGCTTCTTACTCCTGTCAAAAATGAGAATGTCAAGCTCTTCCTCCAGCTTTTGTATTTGCATACTTAATGTAGGCTGGGTAACAAATGTTTTTTGAGCCGCTTTTGTAAAGTTTTGATGCTCTGCAACTGCAAGCACATATTTAAGTTGGGTAATCGTCATTATAATGATGTGTCTACCAAATATAACCCTATTGTTAAAACTTATAAAACTTTTTGTTATAAAAGTTTTTGCCTATCTAAAATTAGATCATTGGGTTATTGTACTTTATATAAGTTTACCGTTTTTTGCGTAAATCTACGTACTACTACGTATGTCATTATCTACTTGTAGAGAACACAAACTAACAGATAGTCGAAGATTTAATATTTCTTTAACTAAATTAAGTAGCTGACTGTTAGTTAATTAATTTTTTTGTTATTTAAATTCAGCTTAAAGAAGTTGCTTCATCGATTATTTTTCAATTATACTAAATAATCAGCTACCTTACAGTAGAAATTTTTAAGGACTTAACTTGTTTAAAAGTAAGGCTTAAATATATGTACAGTATACCACAGTATTAATAAATTATAACTAAATAACCACAATCATGAAAAAAATTACATCCGCAAATCATTTTTTTTCTATCTTTTTTTTCTTACTAATTTTCTCGTTTAATAGTAATAACTTACTGGCACAAACATATTGTACTTCAAGTGGGTCTGCTGGGAGTACTTTTTTTGTAGGGCAAACATGTTTAGCAGCTAATAGTCCAAATTGTGAAAATTGTTGTGCTCAACCTGGATCTTATACAGATGAGACTGGTCGTCAACCTATCACAACGTTTACTCCTAATAGCGCTACTAATGATAACTTATTTGTAAGTTACAATACAAATTCTGGTGGATTGCAAAATTATGTTTTTGCAGTTTATATTGATTTAAATCAAGATGGTGATTTTGAGGATCCTGGGGAAGAAGTCAATACTGGTGGTGGCTCTTTCAATTCACCAACTGGAGGGGGAGGAACATTTGGTGCTACACCTAGCATTCCTGTTACAGCCACAAATGGTGTCACAAGAATGAGATTTATAGTTAAAAATGGTACAACACCAGTTTCAGGTCCTTGCGAAAATGGATTTAATGGAGAAACAGAAGATTGGCCTGTAGAAATTGCTGGTGCTGGAATGACTGGTGGCGGAGATACAACACCACCCAATGCAGTATGTATGAATGCGACAGTACAGTTAGATGCCGCAGGGAATGCTACAATAACTGCTACGCAAGTTGATGGAGGTTCTACAGATGATACAGGCATCACCATGAGATCGGTTTCACCTAATACATTTACATGTGCAAATGCTGGAACTAATATAGTTACACTAACGGTAGAGGATGCAGCAGGTAATATGGATACGTGTACCGCAACTGTTACTGTAGAAGATAATATAGACCCTACAATTACTTGTGCAGCAGGTGGAACAAGAAATCCACAGCCAGGTCAAATGGCTTATACAGTTCAAGGTAACGAGTTTGACCCAACAGCTTCTGGAGATAATTGTGGTGCTCCTACCTTAACACATAATTTTAATGGTGGTGGAACTTCGTTAGCTGGAGAAATGCTACCACTTGGTGACACTATGGTAACGTGGACTGCAAATGATGGTAATGGACAAACAGCTTCCTGTATGCTTACTATAACTGTGGAGTATGATACAGACCCTACTATTACTGGAGATGCTAACGATAATGATTTTGAAGTATTTATAGATGGTACTGAAATAGTAGTAACACAGGATGGAACTGAAATTATAAGACAACCAATAAGTGTTACTAACTCTATAACAATTAATGGTGGTGATGGTAATGATAATTTTGAAGCAGATTTTTCTGGAGGAAACTTTACAATACCTATTACTGTTAATGGACAAGGACAAACTGGAGCACCAGGAGATGCTTTGGTAATTTCAGGAGGGACATTTACAAATACAACAGTAAACCACTCAACACCTGGTCCAGATGGTAACAATGGAGATTTAGATTTTGATGGCTCAATGATTACCTATACAGGTCTAGAACCTATAGATATGACTGGTAGTACAATTACAAACTTGGTGTTTAACCTACCTACAGGTGTCGCTAACGATGCTACCTTGCAAAATAATGGTGCTGCTGGAGCTTCAGAGTTAATAGATAACGGAGCTACTTTTGAAGATACTGCTTTTAGTAATCCAACTAACTCATTAACAATAAATACAGGAGACCAAGGAGATATTATCAATGTATCTGGACTTGATGCTGCTTTTGATGCTAGTTTCACTATTAATGCAGCAATTACAGGAGACAACGTAGTTTTTGATACAGCTCCAACTTCAATTGGAACAGGAGACTTACTTGTTAACGCAGATGCTTTATCTGTAGAAAATAGTGTCTCTACTTCGGGAAGTATTACTATAAATTCAAATAACAGTACAGCAATTACTGCAACAGGAACAGTAGAAACAACGGGTGCTAGTGATGTAAGCATAAATGCTGGTATAGCTGCAACTCCTGGTTCTGCATTTATAGGTCTTAATACCTCTGGAACAATACAAGCTACAGGAGCAGGAAACGTAACAATCGTTGCTGATGCTGGTGGAACAACAGGAAACTTTAGAACGGGGATTTTATTAGGTGGTACAGCTTCTATTACATCAAATACTGGAGCATTATCTATTACAGGAACAGGAGCAAATGCTGTAAATAGTAATCACGGAATTACTTTTTTCCCAGGTAGTTCAGTAACCTCAAATGGAGGAGGAATAACACTTAATGGAACAGCTGGAAATGGAGCTGGTATTACAAATTTTGGTATTGCTGGAAACAATGTGACTATTCAAGATACCAATAATGGACTTGTTTCAATAACGGGTGTTGGAAGTGGAAACGGTCAAGGAGGCGTTGGTGTTCGATTTATTTCTGGAAGTCAAATAAACTCAACGGGTAATAATGTAGTAATAGATGGAACAGGTTCTGCAACGGGTACAGTTGATAACTTTGGAGTAGAAATCAATGCAAGTTCTATAACTGGTACTGATGTTAATTTAAATGGTACTCCTGGTAACGCAACAGACGCTGCAATGACATTTATTGGAGGTATGAGTGCTGTAACAGCTACTAATTCACTTACCCTTAACGCAGTTTCTGGAGAAATTAATACGCCAGATGGAACACAAACCAATGATTTATTTACAGGTACAAATGTTATTGTAGATGGAATATTAGCTCCAGGTCAATCTCCTGGACAACTTTTAGTTGTTGGTGCTTTTGCTATTGGAACAGGTGATACCTTAGAGGTAGAAGTTGATGAGTTTGATACTGCAGGAACAGACTACGACCAAGTAGTAGTAACAGGAACAGTAGATATTACAGATGCTACACTTACCCTTGTAGACAATACAGCTGCTACAGGAGTTATTGGTGATGTAATGACGCTTATAGATAATGATGCGGCAGACCCAGTTGTTGGAACATTTGCAGGACTTGCAGATGGTGATGATGTTTCTTTTAATGGTGAAACATGGAGAATTTTTTATAGTGGTGGTGATGGTAACGATGTATTATTAGCTTTTGTGCCAGACCCACTAGCAGATGTATATGTAAATGATAATTTTACAGCTGCAGACGGAACTTTTATTGCAGATGCAGACCCTAATACAGCAGGAGCACAAGCTGCTGTAATAGGTGTAAATGCATTTGATACCATTCAAGAAGGAGTGGATGAAGTAATTGCTGCTGGAAATGTAAACATCACAGACGATTTAGGAACAGATGGACCTGGAACATATATTGAAAATGTTACCATAGCGAAAAGTATAAATATTCTTTCTACAGAAGATGATCCAACAGCAGTAATTGTAGATGGTGGAGCTGCAGGAAGTGTTTTCTCAACCTCAGGTGGAGTAAATACAATGTCTTTTACAAGTCTTACCATTCAAAATGGTAATGCTGCTAATGGAGGAGGAATTAATAATACTGCTGCTACGGTCTCTATTAGTAATTCTTTAGTGCAAAACAATACAGCAACGTCAAGAGGAGGAGGAATTTTGAATGATGGAGGATTAGTTACTGTTACTGCAAATACAACTATAAATAATAATACAGCTAATCTTCGTGGTGGAGGTATCGAAAATTTTGGAGGTACTTTAAACGTGTTTGGTATGGTTACTAACAATACTGTTCCTGGATCTGGTGGAGGAATTTTATCACAAGCAGGAACTGTTACGCTTGATGGAGCAACTATTTCCGGAAACCAAGCTAATTTTGCAGGTGGAGGTGTTTCACTTGAGACTAATGCAAACCTTATTACATTAAATAATGTATCGATAACTGGAAATTCAACATTAAGTAATGGAGGGGGGGTATTTTTTCAAAGCTCATCAACTGCCACAATAGATATGGCTACTATTGCAAATAATACTGCAGGTCTATCTGGAGGAGGTATTTACATAAGAACTGATGCTGGAGTTGTAACTATTAGCAATTCAACCCTAGATACTAATACGGCTAGTGGAAATGCAGCAACAGAAGGTGGAGGTGGAGTTTTTCTAGATGATGCTAAATCACTTACGCTAGATAATACAGTCTCAATTATAAATAATATTGCAAATGGTACTTCTGGAAGTGGAGGAGGAATCTTCTTAGATACAGGAGCATCATTAACTGCAACAGGAACTACAATTACTGGAAATCAAGCCAACAGAGCAGGTGGAGGAATAGAAGATAATTCTGGAGCTGGATTGAGTCTTATATTAACAGATATAATTTTAAATAATAACAGCGCATTATCTAATCCAGGAAACGGAGGAGGTTTACACATAACTGGCGCTGGTGATA
This sequence comes from Patiriisocius hiemis, assembly GCF_031846325.1. NCBI lineage: Bacteria > Pseudomonadati > Bacteroidota > Flavobacteriia > Flavobacteriales > Flavobacteriaceae > Patiriisocius > Patiriisocius hiemis. The sequence goes on from NZ_JAVRHZ010000007.1 coordinate 63,950, forward strand.
CAGACATCATTGGTGGAACTGTAAATAACAACACAGCTGCTTTAGAAGGTGGTGGTTTATGGAATGGTACTGGAACTATGACAGTTGATGCAGTTACCATTAACAATAATACTGCTAGTGGAGCAGCTGCCAATGAAGGTGGAGGAGGAATCTTCAATGCTGGAGGCATTGTTTCAGTAGTAAACGGAACAACAATAAGTAACAATGAAGCCGATGGTACTGCTGGCTCTGGTGGTGGAATTTTAAGTGATGGAGGAACATTATCTGTATCAGACTCAGAAATATCTAATAACCAAGCCAACAGAGCTGGTGGAGGTATAGAAGTCACAGGAGCTGCAAGTCCTTTAACACTTACTAACATTGTTCTTAATGATAATAATGCAGGAGTTGCTCCTGCTGTAGCCGCACCAGGAAATGGTGGAGGGTTACATATAACAGGTGCAATCGATGCTAATATAACAGGTGGTGAAGTAAATAATAATATTGCAGCCTTAGAAGGAGGTGGATTATGGAATGGCACGGGTACCATGACGGTAGACGGTGTTCGAATTGGAGTAGATGCTACTGGCAATGACCAAGGAAACGATGCACAAGGAGCAGGAGCCGATGATGGAGGTGGAGGTATCTTTAATAATGGAGGTACTTTAATAGTAGAGAATGGTTCAGGTATTCGTTTTAATACTGCAACAGGAGCACAAGGTTCTGGAGGAGGAATCCTTTCAGTTGCAGGTGGAGGCGTAACCGTTGAGAACTCAGTAGTTTCAGATAATGAGTCTAACAGAGCTGGTGGAGGTATCGAAATGGCAGGAGCAGGAGGTACATTATCTATGGATAATGTAAACATGCGTCGTAATGTTACAGGAGTTGTAACTGGTGCTGGAGCTCCTGGAAATGGAGGAGGAGTACATATCACAGGTATGTTAGATGCGACGATACAGAATTCTTCAATCCGAGGAAATATTGCTGCTAATGAAGGAGGAGGACTTTGGAATGGAAGCGGTACAATGACAATAACAAATTCACAAATAAGAAACAACGAAGCCAATGGTGACGACTCTGGAGCTTCTGGTGGTGGAGGTATCTTTAATGAAGGCGGAGTAGTAACTACAGATGCAGACACAACTATTCTATTCAACACAGCAACAGGCGGTGCGTCTGGTTCTGGAGGAGGAGTATTAGTCGCTGGTGGATCATTCACAGCAACCGGAACTCGTATTGCACAAAACACAGCTAATAGAGCTGGTGGTGGAATCGAAGTACGTGATGCAGCAGCAGGTGGTTTAGCAACAATAATTTTAACAGATGTTAATTTAAATCAAAATGATGCTCAAGCCAATCCTGGAAATGGAGGAGGACTGCATATTACAGGCGCATCCAACAGTAGTATTACTGGTGGAACTGTGAATGGAAACGATGCTGCCAATGAAGGAGGAGGACTCTGGAACGGAAGCGGTATTATGACAATTAGCGGTGTTACCATATTTAATAACGATGCTGATGGTGATGATGCAGGTATGTCTGGTGGAGGCGGAATCTTTAATGAAGGTGGTATTGTAAATACAGACGCTACAACACTTATAGATAACAATCGTGCATTAGGAGGTGCATCTGGTTCTGGTGGAGGTATTTTAAATGCCGCTGGAACGATGAATATTAATGGAACAACTATTACAAACAACCAAGCTAATAGAGCTGGTGGAGGTATCGAAGTAAATGGAGTTTCTTTAACGAACCTTATAGATGTAACATTAGATGATAATCAAGCACTTGCTAACCCAGGTAATGGTGGTGGTTATCACATTACTGGAGGTGGTGACACTAACATAACAGGAGGTACAGTTAATAACAATACTGCAGCCAACGAAGGTGGGGGATTATGGAATGGAACAGGAACCATGACACTTACTAACGTAACAATTACTAACAACGTTGCCAATTCTGTAACTACTGGTGGTGGTGGAATCTTCAACAATGGTGGTATTGTTGATGTAGATGTAGCAACTTCGGTTACAATGAATGTTGCCGATGGTGCAACGCCTGGTGGCCGTGGGGGTGGATACTTCAACAGTACTGGAGGAACCCTTAATATTGCTTCAGGGTCAACCATAACTATGAACTATGCAAGTAGAGCTGGTGGTGGTATCGAAGATGCAAGTGATGGCACTTTGGTTCTAGATAATGTAACGATTACTCAAAATGGAGCAGGGGTTGACCCAGGTTTCTTTGGAGGAACAGTAACACCAAACCCAGGAAACGGTGGAGGTATTCACTTATCAGGAACTACAAGTCTTACAATTACCAATAGTGAAGTAACATCAAACCTAGCGGCAAGCGAAGGTGGAGGACTTTGGAACAATCAAGGTATAATGACTATTGGTACTACTGAAATTACAGACAATGTAGCAAGTGGAGATGGAGCCGATAACGGTGGTGGAGGTGTCTTCAATAATGGAGGTACTTTAGATATTCAAGCAGGTACTTTAATCCAGAGTAATAATGCAAACGGAATTTCAGGTTCTGGTGGAGGTGTTTTCTCTACAGATGGTGATGTAACAATTGCAGACTCGACGATAGAGTTAAATACTGCAAATAGAGCAGGTGGGGGTATCGAAATTATAGATGGTACTTTAAACTCCACAAATACATTTATAGACACTAATGCTACTGGAAGTAATCCTGGAAATGGTGGAGGACTTCATATTACAGGAGCTGCAAATGTTTCCATATTAGGAGCAACAGTTGAGGGTAATACTGCAGCCTCTGAAGGAGGAGGATTATGGAATTCTGCTACAGGAACACTAAGTGTAGATACTTTTGTAATAAACAATACCGCAAGCGGTGCTGCTGCCGATAATGGTGGTGGAGGAATCTTTAATAATGGAGGTACTCTTTCAGTAGAATCAGGAACAACTGTAAGTGGAAACATTGCAGATGGTACAGCTGGTTCTGGAGGAGGAATCTTCTCTGTTGCTGGTGACGTGACCATAGCAGATGCTTCTATTGTTAATAATACATCAAACAGAGCAGGTGGAGGTATCGAAATGATAGATGGTACCTTGACTATGAACAACACACAATTAAATGATAATGAAACATCTGCCGCACCAGGAAATGGAGGAGGACTGCATATTACAGGTGCTGCTAATTCAATTATTACAGGTGGTAATGTAGAAGATAACATAGCTGCTTCAGAAGGAGGAGGACTCTGGAATGGAAGTGGAAACATGACTGTAGATGGTGTAATTATAGATAGCAACACAGCAAGTGGTGCTGCTGCTAATGAAGGTGGTGGAGGAATCTTCAACGCTGGAGGTAGTGTAAGTGTTATAAATGGAACAACAATAATTAATAATATAGCAGATGGAGTTTCTGGATCAGGTGGTGGAATATTGAGTGATGCTGGAGGAACTGTTTCAATTGATGGTTCAACTATTTCTAATAATGAAGCCAACCGTGCAGGTGGTGGAGTTGAAATGGAAGGTGGAAACCTTACCGTTACAAGTTCTAATATATTAAATAACGATACTGGTGTTGCCTCTGGCGGAGCTAACCCTGGAAATGGAGGTGGTGTTCACTTAGGTGCTGGTGCTAATGGAAGTTTTACAGATAGTACTGTAGATGGAAATGTAGCTGCTGCCGAAGGTGGTGGTCTTTGGAATAGTAACTCTGGTACTATGGATGTAACAAATACAGCTATCACAAATAACGCTGCTAATGGAGACTTACCAGATAACGGTGGTGGAGGAATCTACGAAGATGGAGGTACCCTTAATATTAATACAGGAACACTAATAGATAATAATACTGCATTAGGAGTCTCTGGTTCTGGTGGAGGTATTCTTTCCAAAGGAACTGTTTCAATTGATGGTTCAACTATTTCCAATAATGAAGCTAACCGCGCAGGTGGTGGAGTTGAAATGGAAGGTGGAGACCTTACCGTTACAAATTCTAATATAGTAAACAATGATACTGGTGTTGCCTCTGGTGCTGCCAATCCAGGTAATGGAGGTGGTGTTCACTTAGGTGCTGGTGCCAATGGAAGTTTTACAGATAGTACTGTAGATGGAAATGTAGCTGCTGCCGAAGGTGGTGGTCTTTGGAATAGTAACTCTGGTACTATGGATGTAACAAATACAGCTATTACAAATAACGCTGCTAATGGAGACTTACCAGATAACGGTGGTGGAGGAATCTACGAAGATGGAGGTACCCTTAATATTAATACAGGAACACTAATAGATAACAATACTGCATTAGGAATCTCTGGTTCTGGTGGAGGTATTCTTTCCAAAGGAACTGTTTCTTCTAACGATGCAACAATCACGAACAACCAATCAAATCGTGCAGGTGGTGGAATAGAAATGGTAGGTGGAAGCCTTACAACTTCTAATATGGATATATCAAATAATGATACTGGTGTTGCTTCTGGTGGAGCTAATCCTGGAAATGGAGGAGGAGTTCATGTAACTGGAGCTGGTACAGTAAATATTACTGATGGAACAGTAAACGGTAACGTCGCTGCATTAGAAGGAGGAGGACTTTGGAACGGAAGTGGAAACATGATTGTAGACGGTGCTTTAATTGATGGTAACACCGCAAGTGGAGCTGGAGCTAACGAAGGTGGTGGAGGTATCTTTAACGCTGGTGGTAGTATAACAGTAACCAATGGAGCAACGATAAGCAATAACATAGCCGATGGAGCTTCTGGTTCTGGTGGAGGAATTTTGAACGATGGTGGAGATTTAACTGTATCAGATTCAGAGTTATCAAATAACACTTCAATGCGAGCTGGTGGAGGAATTGAAGTTGCGAGTGGCGGAGGAATCAACAGTTTGACTAATGTTGATTTATTAAACAATACGACAGCAGCTGCTCCAGGAAATGGAGGAGGGCTTCATATTACAGGAAGTGACAACTCAACTATTACTGGTGGAACCGTAAGTGGTAACGTCGCTGCATTAGAAGGAGGAGGACTTTGGAACGGAAGTGGAAACATGACTGTAGACGGTGCTTTAATTGATGGTAATGCTGCGAGTGGAGCTGGAGCTAACGAAGGTGGTGGAGGAATCTTTAACGCTGGAGGTAGTGTAAGTGTAATAAATGGAACTACGATAAGCAATAACATAGCCGATGGAGCTTCTGGTTCTGGAGGAGGAATTTTGAACGATGGTGGAGATTTAAGTGTATCAGATTCAGAGTTATCGAATAACACTTCAATGCGAGCTGGTGGTGGAATCGAAGTAGCAAGTGGTGGTGGAACTAATAGTTTGACTAATGTTGACTTATTAAACAACACGACAGCCTCATCACCAGGTAATGGAGGAGGACTTCATATTACTGGAGGTGATGATTCTACCATTACTGGTGGAACCGTAAGTGGTAACGTCGCTGCATTAGAAGGAGGAGGGCTTTGGAACGGAAGTGGAAACATGACTGTAGACGGTGCTTTAATTGATGGTAATACTGCGAGTGGAGCTGGAGCTAACGAAGGTGGTGGAGGAATCTTTAACGCTGGAGGTAGTATAACAGTAACCAATGGAGCAACGATAAGTAACAACGTAGCAGATGGAGCTTCTGGATCTGGAGGAGGAATTTTGAACGATGGTGGAGATTTAAGTGTATCAGATTCAGAGTTATCAAATAACACTTCAATGCGAGCTGGTGGAGGAATTGAAGTTGCGAGTGGTGGTGGAACTAATAGTTTGACTAATGTTGAATTATTAAACAATACGACAGCAGCTGCTCCAGGAAATGGAGGAGGACTTCATATTACTGGAGGTGATGATTCTACCATTACTGGCGGAATAGTTAGTGGTAATGTTGCTGGAAGTGAAGGAGGAGGACTATGGAATGGTTCTGGAACGATGACAGTTGATGGAACATTAGTTGATGATAACTTGGCAGATGGAGATGACCCAGATAATGGTGGTGGGGGTCTCTTTAACGCAGGAGGTTCACTAATAGTTGTAAATGCAACAATTACCAATAATGACGCTGATGGAACATTTGGTTCTGGAGGTGGAATCTTAAACGATCAAGGAACCCTTACTGTAACAGATACAGAGATAGCTAGCAATGAGTCTAGAAGAGCAGGAGGAGGTATTGAAGAGAATTCTACATCAGGAAGCAACTTAGTACTTACAAATGTAACTTTAAACGGAAATACAACAGCTAATACACCTGGAAACGGAGGAGGACTTCATATTACGGGAAGTGGAGGCGCTACTATTGATGGAGGAAGTGTTTCAGCTAACGTTGCTGCATCTGAAGGTGGAGGTCTTTGGAATGGAACAGGACTTATGACTATTACTGGTACTATAATAGAAGATAATATAGCTATGGGTAACTCTGGAAGTAATGGAGGAGGAGGTCTCTTTAATGAAGGTGGAGATGTATCTATTACAGATGTAACCTTTATGAAGAACATCGCTAACGGTACTTCAGGTTCTGGTGGAGGATTATTCACTAAAGCTGGAGGTGTAACTATAGTAACTACTTTATTTGATGGTAATAGTGCAAACCGTGCAGGTGGAGCTATAGAAGTAGTGAATGGAGCATTAGACTTTTCAAACTCACAGATGATAGGTAATGATGTTAATAATGGAGTTGGAACAGCTAACCCAGGAAATGGAGGAGGACTTCATGTAACTGGTAATTCTGCATCGGTTACTATCTCAAATAGTGAGGTAAGTGATAATCAAGCTGCTAGAGAAGGTGGTGGACTATGGAACCAATCAGGGTCATTAATGACAGTAGAAGTATCTACAGTAGATGGAAACAGTAGTTTTGGTACAGACCCAGATGATGGAGGTGCAGGTATCTTTAACAATGGTGGATTACTAGATATTATTGATTCAACAATATCTAACAATGAAGCAATTGGAGGTAATGGAGGAGCACTTCATAATAATACTGGAGGTGATGTAACAGTTGTTACTAGTACACTATCTGGTAATAGTGCTGGTTCTGGTGCTGGAGCATTTAACAACGGATCTAGTTTAGACTTTAATGCGGTTACTATTGCAAATAATACTTCTTCAAGTACTGGAGGTGGTATAGAAAGCGCAAGTAGTACTTCATTGAAAAACACACTAGTTGCAACAAACAATGCTTCATCAGGAATGGATGTTTCTGGTAGTTTTGTTTCTAATGATTTCAACCTAATTGGTACAGATGATTTAGGAGTATTCCCAGAGCAGTCTAATGATATTGAAGAAGCTGATGCATTCTTAGGTCCATTACAAAACAATGGTGGTACTACAGAAACACATGAGCTATTGTTTGGATCATTAGCATTTAATGGAGGAGACCCGGCTGATACTTTTGATGATCAAATAGGACAGGCAATTTTCTCTACAGCAAGAGATATTGGAGCGTTTGAAGCGCAAACAGTAATACTTAATGTTGAAGAAACTGCAGATGGAGGATTTGATATTAGAGTATACCCTAACCCTTCTAAAGGACAATCTAATGTGTCTATTCCAGTAAACTTTGGAAATGAGATAACAATGACAATCATTGAAGCAGGATCTGGCAAGCTGGTAAGAGTAGATACTCTTACGAGTGGTATTAATGAGGTTCGTTTTGATGAAATGCAAGATGGTGTATATGTGTTACGATTAGTATCAGAAACACATACTTCTACCCATAGATTAATTCTTGGGAAGTAATAGATAAACAATATTCAATAACAAAAAAAGCCCTTACATATTGTAAGGGCTTTTTTTTAGTAAGTACTATTTTTACTATTGGCAAATTACATTCTTATTTCCATTTCGATAGGTTGGTTAGCTACTTCAAATTTTGCATCATTCCATTGCGGTGGTCCCATACTCATTACATTGTTTGATACACCATACATTTCCTTTGGCATTCCGTTGGGTTCAAAATCCATTTGTTTATTATCATTAGTATCATGGAATAAGCTTATTGCATAAACTCCAGGAGCAACATCCTTAAAGGTTACTACCGCTTTTCCGTCCTTAATTTTACTTTCAAGCCCTTGTATTGGAGCAGCTTTCATAAAAGTAGTTTCGTTGTATAATCCAAAAATTACATGTCCTTTGTCACTCTTTACAGGAACAGTTACTGTTATGGTAGTTCCTTCGTTTTTTGTTTCAGTAAGTGATGTTTGTGCGCTTACAAATAATGTGCTTGCTAAAAGCGCTAGTGTTGTGATAATAGTTTTCATCTGTATATAATTTAAGTTGTTTTTTATTTCTGAAACAAAGATGCAACGTAAATCTCTTTGGATACAATGAAAGCTACTCAACTGTAGTTTTAGTAGGATGAAGTGTATTGTACTAATTATACTTAAATAGATAACCCTTTAAAAGTTATCTATAAAAGCCCTCTAGCTTTTATTTCTAAGTACTTGTTAATTGTATTTACAGTTAGGTCTTCTGGTGCGGTTAGGATGCTTTGTATGCCATATTTTTGAAGTTCATTTACAATTAGCTTCTTTTCAAAAACAAACTTTTCAGCAATAGTTTTCTCAAAAATTTGGTGTGTAGTCTCAGCACTTTTATTTAAATAGGCTTTTAATTCTGTATTTTCAAAAAAGATAACAACTAGTAAATGTGTTTTTGCAATAGCTTGTAGATAGGGAAGTTGCCTGTGTAAAGCATCAAGTGTTTCAAAGTTTGTATAAAGTAATAACAAACTTCTTTGCTTTATATAGTGCTTTACGTCTATATACAACCGAGAAAAGTCGCTTTCTGAAAAATCTGTTTTTATATTATATAAGGTTTCCAAGAGAAGATTCATTTGCGCATTCCGCCTTTGTGCCACTACTCTATCTTCAACTTTTCTAGAAAAAGTAAACATGCCTGCTTTATCATGTTTTTTAAGTGCAATATTACTTATTACAAGTGTAGCGTTAATAGCATAGTCAAGAAGGCTTAATTTATTAAAAGGCATTTTCATAACTCTACCTTTGTCTATGACAGAATAAACAGGTTGTGATTTTTCGTCTTGAAACTGGTTTACCATCAGCTCATTTCGTTTGGCTGTTGCTTTCCAGTTTATATTTCTTACATCGTCTCCAGGAACATATTCTTTTATTTGTTCAAACTCCATTGTATGTCCTATTCTTCTAATCTTTTTAAGACCAAAGCGTTTTAATCTATTAGTAAAAGCAATGAAATCGTATTTTTTTAATTGTAAAAAGGAAGGATAGTTTGGCACCATTTGTTCTGCTGCAAATTGCTGTCTTCTAGCAGCAAACCCTAAGATTGAAGATGAGAAAACATTTAAATTTCCAAAGTGGTATTCTCCTCTTTCTGTAGGGTGAACAGTATAGGTAAACTTTTTTTCTTCTGAAGGTTTTAAGATTGTATTTATTTCAAAGTCTCTTCGTTGCCATTGTACTGGAAGCTCATCAATAATTTTTACAGATGTTTTTATTTGAAACCTGTTTATAAGTTGTATTTCTATATCATTATCATCTCCATTTGATAACTTTTCTGGAAGTATTCTAGAAGCTTGTATGCCAACTTTATTTCTATATAATAAGAGTATATCAAAAAGTAAAAAAGCAAAGCATAGTAATAATAAGAATTTACAGAGCCCAAATAAATTTTCAAAAAAGTATGAAAACACAAAAACTACTGTAAGCGAAAATAATACAGTAAAAAACCGTTTTTGCAGATACAAACTTTTAATAAACTTCTTCATTATTATTTATTAGAACTTTTCTATTTACAGTTACTTATCGAGGAATTTCTATTGCTTCAATAATTTGTGCAACTACTTTATCTGGAGTAATACCTTCCATTTCTCTTTCTGGAGTTAATAATATTCTGTGATTTAAAACTGCTGGAGCTATTTTTTTAATATCATCTGGAGTTACAAAATCACGACCATTAATAGCTGCCATAGCCTTAGAGGCATTCATAATAGCCAATGATGCTCTTGGTGATGCACCTAAAAAGAGATTGGCATTATTACGAGTGTTATCTGTAATTGCAGCGATGTATTTTAGTAAGTTAGGCTCTATAATTATTTTTTTAATAGTGTTTTGATATTCAGCTATTTGCGATGCAGTTAAAACTGGTTTTATTAGGTCTAATGCAACTTTATTTTCGCGGTTATGCTCATTTTCTAAAATTACTATTTCTTCCTCTAGACTAGGATATGGAACATTTATTTTAAACAAAAACCTATCTAACTGTGCTTCTGGTAAAGCATATGTTCCTTCCTGTTCTACAGGGTTTTGTGTTGCAAATACTAAAAAAGGAGGTTGCATTGCATACTTAGTCCCATCCATAGTGATTTGTCGTTCTTCCATTACCTCAAATAAAGCAGCTTGGGTTTTTGCAGGAGCTCTGTTTATTTCATCAATTAAAACAATGTTTGAAAAAACCGGACCTTTTTTAAATTCGAACTCACTTGTTTTTACATTAAAAACCGAAGTCCCCAAAATATCACTAGGCATTAAATCTGGTGTAAATTGAATTCTACTAAAGTCTACATCCATTGTCTTTGCAAGTAGCTTAGCAGTAACAGTTTTTGCAACACCAGGTACACCCTCTATAAGTGAATGCCCATCACTTAAGATAGATACAATAAGCATTTCTAGCATGTTTTGCTGACCAACTATTACTTTACCTAGTTCTGCTTTAATTTTTTGGACTGCACTTTCTAAGTCTTTAAGATCTATGCGAGAAGTAAACTCCATCCCTTTAGTTTCATCTTGTGGAGTTTCTTGTGCTCCTGTATTATTTTGTGAATCTTCCATAATTTATTTTGTAAAGGCTTCTATTAGTTTGTTTAAAGATATTAAGTCTGCTTCTGTATGCATTACTTTTTCTTTAAAGTGTTTTACCGTATTAATTAGTTTCTTTGTGTCATCAATATTACTTCCACTTTTTGATGCTAATTTTTTAATGAAGTTATCATCTAATTCATTTGTGTCTAAGTAATAGTTTGTGCGTATAAACTCTAAAAAGTAGGTGATTTTTTTTGCAATAATATTACCATAGTCTTTATGCTGAAAATATAAATCTCCTATGGTCTTAGTAAATTCTATAGATGAATTTTCAAGAGGTTCTACAACTTCGATAATTCTTTGTTCTCTCTTGCTTCTAAAAAGTACAAAAAGCAGTAAACTAGCTAAAAGTAAATAAATAGCCCATTTTAATGATCCTTGACTCAGTACAAATCGCATAGGCGATTCTACAATTTTTCTTCCAGACTTCATATAGGCATCTAAGTAAATATGGTCTGCTTCTATATACGAAAGTATTCCAGCTGCATACTCCTGGCTATCTCTAAGTAAATAGTAATTTGAAAATGCTTCAGGGACTGTATGGAGGTATATTTTACCCTCTCCATACCCAACTTTAACAAAATTAAGTTCATTAAGAATACTATCTTTTTCAGTAAAATAACCTAATGCTTTTGTTTGTAAAGTGTCTATTTCTGAAAAAGTAGTCTTATACAATCCTCTTTTAAATTTTGGTAAGGAGTCTGGTGTAAATGAAGTTGAAAATAATGTTGGTTTTAACTCTTCTTCTAAGGCTGTGTAATTAGTGTTTATGCTTACTTGTAAAGAGTCTTCTAATATATAACCAAAACTAGAAGCCGACATAAATGCAGTATTACCCTTGGAGACATAATTTAAAAAAGTTTCGGTTTGGGTAGCATCAAAATAGACGTAATTATTTATAAATAGATAAGCAGAGTTTTCTTTGTAATTAGTACTATCTTGAAGAAATACGTATGGATCTTCACTTACGGTTTCTAGAGTTTTGTTATTAAATAGGGATGGCAATTCTTCGTAAAGCACATAACCTCCAAAAGGTATTTTATCGCTAGATGTATAACTAGGACTCCAGTTAATTTCTTTAGGGCGTACTGTTTCAGTAATCACCAAGACTAATAAGGCAATACCAAATATTACGAGTATTCTTTTTGAACGCTTATCTAACATGGTTAATTTGTTTTGTTAAGTGTTCAAAATCTTTTTTTGCAATATCAAAACCAGCTGTATCTAACTCAAACTCTCCATACCAAATATTATCATATAAATAAGATGTTTGTTTATATGCTTTTTTTAAAGTTCCGTCCTTAATTTCTGTGTAATAGTCTGTATTAGTCTTATCATAATGCCAGTCTATCAAATTTTTCTGAGAAAGCTCCTTCAGGCTTTTTAGATACATATACCTAATTGCAAGTCTATAATTTCCTTGTTTAAGAGCCTCTTTTATTAATGCATCTAAGTCTATATTTTCAATATGCTCTTCTTGGATGTTAAGAGGAGCTAGTTGGGTGCTTTTTTTCGTAAAGAATGAAGACGGACTATCCCCAACCAATAATTTTATTATTATATAAACAGCTAAAATTCCAATAAGTGTATAAAAAAACAACTCTAGAAATTTTATCATTTCTGGACTTACATCAAAACCAAAAAAGTCTCCAATTTTTCTAAAAAACCAACGTATTGCTCTAAAGATAAAGTTCTCTGCTTCTCCATCCATAGTGTCATAATCAAACTCATTTCCAGTATATTTTTCTGAAAGTTTTTCTGAAAAACTTCTTTGAGAAACAAGACTACTGTCAACAACCACTCTAAGGCTATCTTGAGTAAAAGCTAATATCTTAAAAGGAATAAACCCTAATAGTGTTAATATGGCAGTTTTCTTATTCAATAGTAGCTCCTATTTGGTCAATTTTACTCCTTGTTACTTGGTTATAGGTTTGTTCGTGAATTGAAAAGTATAGAACACTATTTACAAACTGTGATAATGACTGGTTGAAGGTATAGACAATTAACACAATAGTACCTGCTAAAGTCCAGACAACTTTTGCTACTGCAGATTCAGCTAAATCAACACCAGCTTCCAAAGAAAAGAATGCGTATATGCCAATTAAAATGCCTGGTATCATAAGTACTACCATGAGTAAAATACTAAGTAATAAACTTACCACTAGGTTTACTAGAACACTTTTCCAAAAATATTTAAAAAGTAAATTCCATCCTTCACTTATGGCATCCATTAAGTCTCTATTTTCGTATAACATCGCCATAAAAGCCAATCCCATCCAAGCCAAAAAGCCAAGTTGTAATGCATAATAAGCAAAAGTCCCTAAAACAGGGATAAAAGATATAATCATCCCTATCACAAAAACGACCAAGAATAGTAAACCCGCAACGATAACAAATAAGATTATTTTTCCAAGATACTTTGAAACTAAGCCCCAAACTTTCTTTTTTTCAACTTCAGGAGTATCCTTTTTTTGATATTCTATACTATAAGAAGCTGCAAGACTATAATTAAGTATTGAAGTGATTATTAATAATGCAAAAAATCCTAATGCCCCAAATCCAAGATACATAGAACTATCTATGGTTTCTGTTACTGCTGTACCGCCTATTGTAGATTGCGTGCTTCGCATCATTCCAATAAAGCCTGTAACTAGTAGGTAGCTAACACCCAAGAAACCTAATAAAAAGATACCATTATACCGTATAAAAATATTGATAAATGGTTTTAGGTTTTTTTTGAAAAAGTCGAAATATACAGCAATTATCTCACCAATATCTCTTCGTTGTTTTAACTCAATATGATCCTGCTGCATAGTTTCTGTTCAGACGTATAGGGTAAATTATATAATAGAAAATAATAAGTGCTAAAGAACTAAAAATAATAGTCATTGCCAACCAAACAGGCATATTACTGTATCGTGTGATAAAGCCTTCAATAAAGCCTGCAATAATAAAAAATGGGATTGTACTTACCACCACTTTTAACCCATCTTTTGCTCCTTTCACAAAGGAGACTTTTCTGGAGTAGGTTTTCGGAAACAAAATACTGTTTCCCATTATTAACCCAGCACAACCAGCAATTACAATTACTGAAATTTCTATGGTACCATGAAGCCAGATCGTTTTTGAAGCTTCAAATAGCAAATCTCTATTGTAGAAAAAAGCAAAAAATGCTCCAAGCATTACACCATTGCTAAAGAGAATATAGCCTGTTCCTATAGAAGTAATAACACCTGCAGCATATGCAAAAATGGCTACTCGAATATTATTTATGGTAATGCCTAGAAAGGTACCTAACTCACCACCACTTTTGTAAATAGCAGTAGGGTCTCCATTTTCTATATTATCTAATGTTTTATTTACATAGGCATCACCCAGAATTAGTCTTACAAATGAATCGTCATTAATTGTAGAAATTACACCAATTGCTGTTGCAATTGCAAATAATAAGAATGTATAGAAAAGTGTTTTGTGGTATTGTTTAAAAAATAGTGGAAATTCATATTTCCAGAAACTCACTACTCTGTTTTTTGTCTCTTTTTTATTAATATAGATTTTTTGGTGTGCTTGTGATGCTATTGAGTTTAAGTATAGTAGTGTCTTACTCTCGGGATAATATGTTTGAGCATATGATAAGTCATTAGTTAGCTGGATATAGTAATCTGCTAATAAATCTGGACTTATTTTAGAATTTAACGTGATTGCCTTTTCAAAAGCAATCCATTTTTCCTTATTTTGCTTGACGAATGCCGCCTCCCGCATAGCGCATTTTTTTTATAAAGATAAACACTTGTTTTAATATGGCAAACTTAGCAATTAACACTACTCAAAATGTAAATCTTGACTATACGGTTGTAAGTGTTGGGGAGCGTATTTTAGCTTTTTTGATTGACTTATTATTGTTTTCGGTGTACCTCTACGTAGTTGAGTTAATTACCTCTGCAATGGGGCAAGCAATAAGTGATAATTGGACCATATTCGGAATTCAGCAATTACTGCTTTTACCCGTTATGTTTTATTCTTTATATATGCATATCCTTTTTAATGGTCGAACTTTGGGTAAGTGGATCATGAAAATTAGAGTTGTAAAAATAGATGGCAATCCAGTTCATTGGTCTAATTATTTAACGTTATGGATGCTTCGATTAGTCGATATCTGGATTTTTCTTGGCTCTATTGGGCTTCTGTATTTAATATTTACTGAAAAAAACCAACGACTTGGAGATATGGCAGCTGGAACTGTAGTAATATCTACAAAGCAAAAAACAAAGATTTCTCATACTATACTTGAAGAAATAGCCGAAGACTATACTCCAACGTTTCCTTCAGTTATAAATCTAACAGATAAAGATGCTAGATTAATTAAAGAGATTTATCTTGTTGCCTTAGGCTCTAGTGATTTTAAAACACTTAATGCACTTAGAAAAAAAGTAGAGTCTGTAATTGAAGTTGAGGCAGATATGTATGACAAGCCTTTCATAGATGTTGTTTTAAAAGACTATAACTTTTACACCCAGAACATGTGAGTTTATTTTTAATCATAGACATATTAGGGACCATTGCATTTGCTGTATCTGGAGCACTTACTGCTACAAGAAAAAAGATGGATTTGTTTGGCATCTTTATTATAGCCTTTGTAACAGCTGTTGGTGGAGGTACACTACGAGATGTTCTTATAGACGCTAATGTTGTGTGGATGCGAAACCTAACATTTGTTTATGTAATTATAATCTCTGCGATTGTTGCTATTATTTTTCGTGAAAAATTACAATATGTCAAAAGGTCTCTTTTTTTGTTTGATACTATTGGTATTGCACTTTATACTATTGTGGGAATTGAAAAAGGTATTGATGCTAATTTTCCACCCTTAATTTGTATTGCATTAGGTACTATGTCGGCTTGTTTTGGTGGTGTAATTAGGGATATTTTGTGTAATGAAATACCTATAATTTTTAGAAAAAATATTTATGCTACTGCTTGTATTTTAGGGGGTGTAGCTTATTTTGTATTACGTAAGTTTGGAGTTGGAGAAAACCTTGTTGTTATAATTTCTGGCTCAATTGTAATTACTATGCGATTATTAGCTGTTACTTTTAATTGGTCATTGCCTAGTATTTATAAAAAAGAGGTAGAATAAATTAGTTAATTATTTCAGTTTTAATTTTTACATTTCTAAGTGGCCATTCGCCTTCATCTCTTGGCAAGTTAGCAATTTTTTCAACTACATCCATTCCTTTAGTGACTTTTGCAAAGACTGTATAGTTACCATTAAGGTGACTGGTTGAGGTTTGTGGTCCAAGAAAAATAAAAAACTCAAAAGGCATAGTTTGTTTGTCTGGGTTTTCTCGGTATTGCTTAGCTCCAGAAACACTTCCATAGGTATGATTACGAGTTATCTCCGCTGGGATTAAATACTCATTCCCAATTTTAAATCTTTTTTTATTGGTATCTGCATTGTCACTATTTCCTCCCTGTATTATAAAGTTTGGTACCACGCGATGGAAAAATGTCTTGTCAAAATACCCTTGTTTTACTAGGTAAATAAAGTTGGCTCTGTGTAAAGGAGTGTCTTCGTAAAGTTCAATCTCTATATTACCATGTTGCGTAATAATTTTTACTTTATTTTCGGGGTTGTTTTTTTCATATTGGGTTAAAAATGATTCTACGTTATCACTTGTTATTTTTTCAAATACTGGCTGGTTATTAGTTCCTTTATTTGCTTCAGAAGAAATGCTATCCTTTATTTTTTCTGAAGTACTTTCAGTAGTTATTTTTTTTTCCTTTTTAGTATCTTCACAACTTGCAAAAAAAATTAAGCTCAGCACAAAAAACAGGTAAAAAGTCTTCATAGAATGGAATTTTCAAAATTTGAAAAACAGATTGTAAAAATAAGCAAAATGGAACTTCCTGGTGAAACCTCCCATCTAGAAATGGCACCTATTGAACGCTTACTCGAACTTAAAAAAAAGGCTAGAGGTAAAAATACAGCAAGAAAAGCAGCAGTCTTAGCATTATTTTACCCCTCTCAAAAAGATGAAACAACAAGTTTAGTACTTATACTTAGAAAAACGTATAAAGGGGTACATTCTGCTCAAATAGGTTTTCCAGGAGGGAAAGTTGAGAGTGATGATTTGGATATATTAGACACAGCATTAAGAGAGACAGAAGAAGAAATAGGGATTACCAGAGATAAGATAAAAGTTTTAAAAGAGCTTACTGAAATTTATATTCCGCCTAGTAACTTTTTTGTTCAACCATTTTTTGGTATTAGTAACCAGAAATTAGATTTTATTCCTCAAGATTCTGAAGTAGAAGCAATAATTGAAGTGCCACTTTCGCAATTTATGAATGATACTGTTTTAGTGACCAAAACGCTAACCACTTCTTATGCAATAGAAATACAAGTACCTGCCTTTTTATTAAACAAACAAGTTGTTTGGGGTGCTACAGCAATGATGCTCAATGAAATACGACTTATGCTGAAACAAATAATCTAACCTTTGTTTTTTTGTATCTTTGAACCCTAGACTTTTCTACTAATACAAGTAGTCTACAACATAAAAACCGAACATTTTACATGGGGCTTTTTAAAAAGAATCCTTTTGGACATATACTATTTATAAAACTGTGGTTAATACGCATTCTTGGTGCTTTAACCCACCGGAGATTTAAGGGGTTTAATAAACTTGAAATTGAAGGAAGTGATATTTTACGTAACCTTCCAGATACTAACGTCTTATTTATTTCTAATCATCAAACTTATTTTGCAGATGTAGTAGCAATGTTTCACGTATTTAATGCTAGTTTGAGTGGAAGGGAAGATAGTATTAAAAATATTGGGTATTTATGGAAGCCTAAACTTAATATGTATTTTGTAGCTGCAAAAGAGACGATGCAATCTGGACTTCTTCCTAAAATTATGGCATACACAGGGTCTGTTAGTATAGAACGTACATGGCGAGCCGAAGGTAAAGAAGTAAATCGTCAAGTAAAAATGAGTGATGTAAGTAATATTAAAATTGCTCTAGATGATGGTTGGGTTGTGACCTTCCCACAAGGAACTACTCGCCCATGGAAACCTATTAGGCGAGGTACTGCTCATATTATTAAAAAGAATAAACCTCTTGTTGTTCCTATTGTTATAGATGGATTTAGGAGGTCTTTTGACAGAAAGGGGTTACGTATAAAGAAACGCGGTATTTTGCAATCTATGGAAATTAAGCAACCCCTAGAAATAGATTATGAAAATGAATCTATAAATGAAATTGTAGAAAAAATTGAATACGCTATAGAGCAACATCCTTCATTTTTAAAGGTAATTCCGCAAGAAGAATTACAAAAGGAAGAAGAGTTAAACAAAGAAAGACAATGGAGATACTAATTTTGAAGCATCAAGAATAACTCTACTCTTTTTTTCAATACTATATAATTACCATTGGGATCTCCCATATTTTTAAATCTAAACCTCCATCTTTTTTAACTCCCTATAGTTGCGTTTAAGTCTCTTTAACAAAATACCATAGATAAGTCTATAAAAAAGTAATAAAAACCCAATAAATAAAATACCTACAATTGCTTGAGAGCCAAAGAAAACAGCTGTAAATGTTTCTGGTGGGATAGAAGCATAGCCATCAAAGTTTTGTTTCATTATTTCAAAAAGTCTGTCTTTTTCAAAATAGTAATAAATATTAATACCTATAAGAGCTAAGACTGATGCACCAACGTTATAAACAACAAAGTACTTTACTGTTTTACGAGTGTTTAATATATTTTTCATTAGTTGCCTACTCGTGTCTGTAACCTGAATTTTTTGATAGTTTCTGTAGAATAGGTAAATGAAAACTATAAAAACAGAATAGTTAATAATATTCACCACTAAGAATATATTTTTTAAGCCAAGCTCTTCATTAATTGCTTTACTAGATTCAGGAATAAAAAAGGATAGTGCTGTCCAAAATAAAATCTCAGCAATACTTATAAAGAAAATCCACTTCACTATAGAAGATGATTTTTTTAGTAACATTTTATAAATGTCATCATAGGACAAAGTAGGGAGCTGTTGCTCCGTATTTTTCCACTTCTCTTTTAATAATTCTAGTTGATCCATAGCTTTTACGGATTTAATATTTTTCTAAGTTTTCCTTTTATTCGGTTCATCTTTACCCTTGCATTTACTTCACTTATTCCCAATGTTTCCGAAATTTCTTTATAATTTTTATCCTCCAGGTATAAAAACACTAGAGCTTTGTCTATATCATTTAAGGTCTTTACGGCACTATACATTAGTTTTAATTGTTCTTCAATTGTATCGTCATATTCTTCGGCAGATATCTTAAAACTAACACCTTCGTAATCGTGTGTTTTTACTCTTCTTTTAGACTTTCTGTAAAGTGTTATTGCTGTATTAAGAGCAACTCTGTACATCCATGTACTAAACTTAGCGTCCCCTCTAAACTTTGGAAATGCTTTCCATAATTGTATAGTAATCTCCTGAAACAAATCATTGTGCGCGTCGCTATTATTTGTATATAACCTACAAATCTTATGCACAATGTTTTGGTTCTCTTCTAGCTGAGTAACAAAACTATGTTCGAGTTTTTTATTCAATGATTGATTGTTAGCTATTGCATTAGTAGGTAGTGAACTTTTATTGTTACACTATTTTAAAAAATAAAAAAGATTAGTGTCTCATTTATTTACTCCTTACCTTTGTAATAATAGTCATTTATAATGAATATACCTACTTCCTCTTTGCCTCGAATTATTGTTGTAGGTGGTGGTTTTGCTGGAATTTCTTTTATTAAGAAAATGAGAAAAGAAAAAGTACAGATTGTACTTTTCGATAAACATAACTACCATACATTTCAGCCTCTTTTATATCAAGTTTCTACTGCGGGATTAGAACCAGATTCTATTGCATATCCCCTTAGAAAAATATTCAGAAAGCATAAAAATTTTCATTTTAGGTTAGCAGAAGTTACATCAATAAACACCAAGGATTCAACGATAGAAACTACAATTGGTAACCTCTCTTATGATTATTTGGTGCTTGCAACAGGCACTAAAACAAATTATTTTGGTAACAAGACTATTGAAAAAAATAGCATGCCAATGAAGAGTGTCCCTCAAGCACTTAACATACGTAGTCTTGTGCTACAAAATATAGAAGAGGCAGACATTACTGAAGATAAAGAGAAGCGACTTCAGCTTCTAAACTTTGTAATAGCTGGAGCCGGCCCAACAGGAGTTGAACTCGCGGGGGCATTGGCAGAGTTTAGAAAAAGTATTTTGGCTGTAGACTACCCAAGCTTAACACCACAAGATATGCAAGTGCATCTTGTAGAAGGGGCTAATAGAGTTTTAAGTGCAATGAGTGAACATTCTTCAAAAAAGGCCAAACTGTATTTAGAAAAATTAGGTGTCACTATTCATTTAAATACATTAATTAATGGGTATGATGGGGAAATTGTCACAACAGTAAATGAAGACTTATCTTTTAAAACTAAAACATTTATATGGGCAGCAGGAGTTACAGGTGCGCCTGTAAAAGGTCTTAATGCTAAGGCTCTAGCAGAAAGAGCAAATAGATACAATGTTAATGAGTTTAATCAAGTAGAGTCATACAAAACTATTTTTGCATTAGGAGATATTGCTTTAATGCAGACAGGTAAGTTCCCAAAAGGACATCCTCAAGTTGCACAACCAGCTATACAACAGGGAGAACATTTAGCTAAGAATATTAAGAGAATAATAGACAATAAAAGCTTAATTCCCTTCTCTTATTTTGATAAAGGTTCTATGGCAACTATAGGGAGAAACAAAGCTGTTGTAGATTTAAAGAAGTTTAAATTTGCTGGGCCTTTTGCTTGGTTTGTATGGATGTTTATACATCTATTTTTTCTTGTAGGGTTTAGAAATAGAGTAGTTACCTTTTTTAACTGGGCGTATAATTATATTAATTATGACCGAGCTGCACGTCTTATTATAAGACCCTTTAAGAGAAAAAGTTAATTAACCTTGACAGGAATTGGCCCTCCAGAAAGTACAAAACTTCCTCCTATCTCATCAATATTTACATCTAGCTCATCACTAGTCTCTATGCTTTTTAGGTTTACGTCTAACTCATCATACGTATCAACACTTTTTATATTAACATTGAGCTCGTCATAGGTATTAATATCTACAATACGTACATCCATTGTGCTAGCTTCGTTTACTGGAACTAACATATAATCTGAAGTTACTTTTGGAGTAGTATTATTTTCTGAAGCAAATGCTTTGGGAAATATATCAATGGTTTCTATTGCATTAATTGCAAGACATATAGCAATAATTGTAAGTACGGCTTTTGTGTAAAGATCTGTTTTCATAGTTGAAAATTTTATTAGTTACTACAAAGTAAACTACATTAATTATTCCAAACTTTAAAAACTTATACTTTGTAGTAGGTAACCAGTCCAATATCGTTAGCTTTCCCTTTCAGTTTTTTTGCTCCTAAAGACTTTTTTGCTACTCCTTTAGGCAGCTTATATGCAATATCTCCAAACTCTGAAGAGGCTAAAATATCAACTTGAAGTTCATTGCACATTTCTTGTATTCTGGAAGTTGTATTTAGCACATCTCCAGAAAATGCAATGTCTCTTTTAAGCTTTCCAATCTCTCCAACCATTACATTCCCAAAGTGAAAACCAACTTTAAATTCTGGTACAACATTATACTTTCTTAGATACCTGTTAGATTTATAAGCAATAATTTTTTTCATGCTATAAAAACAACGAATTGCATTTCCGTTTTTTAAACCATGCTTCATTTTCCACGAAATTACCACTTCATCTCCTACATATTGATATACCTCTCCACGTGTTTGAACAATAGCTGGTGCGATATCACGATAAAAGTCCTTCAAAAAATTAAAGTACTTTTCCTCACCCAATTTTTCTGCAATGGTTGTAGCATCTCGTATATCTGCGAACATAAAAATTCGTCGTTCATTTTTAGGCATAAAGTATCGACCCATTAAATAATCTGGGAAAACGCCTGGTCCATATTTGTCATTTACAATAAGTACTATTAATGTGACCACAACAATAACAAGCCATATAAATAGGTTTTTTATAAATAACCAACTTCCAAAGAATAAGTAAACTTCACTTAATATATCTTCATGATAAAAAGGGAGTGAGAGGTAATCTGTGTAATAATAAAATGCTCCCAAAGCACTAATTGAATAAGCAGCAACTATATATATTACAATGATGTATAGTAATGCCTTCCAAAAAGCATACTTTCGTAGCCAACGCTCCATAAGGTTTACCGTAAATATTCCACCTATTAATCCTGCAATTACTCCTACTATCAAATTAGCAGTAAAAGAAGTTTTAAAGTCAAAGCTAGAGCTCAACACACCTTCGCTTTTTAAAGTAAAAAACTCATAAAAGAATATGAGATTAGAAATAAGTACCCAAGCAAATAAAATGTATAAGGCTCTTTTAGTATAATACCAGAGTTGTCTTGAGGTATACTTTTTAAATCTTGGTTCTTTCAATTGTTTAGCAGTTTTTATATTTATCGTGTAGTCCAACACCATTAATTATCATAGGTGTTATTTTTTCAATTCTTTTTTGTTTTGTTGCATCTCTTTTGGCTTCAGAAACATATCCAGCATACTCTCGTTGCTTCCCTGGGGTTAGGCCTTTAAATGCTTCATGGAGTGCTTTATTTTTAGAAAATGCATTTTGTAGTTCTTCAGGAATTATAACCTCTTTTTTACGTTCAACTTTTACTTCTTTTCCTTGTTTACAATTTTCGACCGCCTCATCTACGTACTTTTTTACTAGTTGGGTTTTAATTGTATCATTCTCTTCAAAACGCCATTGGCGTAATGCTTTTGTTTTACCTTCTTGTGCATTTACTAAAACTTTTTCATCATCTTTAAAAAAAACTCCTTGATGAAACCAAACTGCATAGTGGTTTTTAAAAGCTGCAATCCCCGCGACTAGCTTTCCATTTAGGCTATAAGTTGGACTTCCCCATTTTATTACTTCATCAAGCTCTGTGTCCAAAAAAATATTACGTAAAATAGTTAGTTGTGATGCCCATTTAGAATGCTTTGCTATATAGGCATCTATTTTTGCACTATCATTCATTTTGTTCCTGTTTTAATTACCAAGATACTATTTTTAGTTTTTCTGAAAATAAGATATTTTCACTTTATGATTAATTTACAATTCAGCTCCCTAATTATGCAATTGGGTATTATTTTTCTGTGTACTACAATCTTCTTAAAGATGTTTGTACTGTCAAATTAATCAAAAAGAAAATGAACTACTTTAAAACAATCATCCTACTATTATCTTTTTTTATCCTTTCTGAAGGTATTGCGCAAACAACTATTAGTGGAAAGGTTACTGAAAAAAATGGCACTCCTATTTTTGGTGCTAATGTATTTCTTGATGGTACTTACGATGGAGCTACAACTAACAAAGAAGGGGTGTTCTCTTTTGAGACCTTTGAAACTGGAATACAAACACTCACAGTATCCTATGTTTCTTTTGAAACATTTATGATGGCAGCAGATATTTCTCAATTAAAAAATGTCTCTATAGTATTAGCTGAGGATGTAAACTCCTTAGATACTGTTGTGATATCTGCCGGAACATTAGAGGCTAGCGATAATAGCAAAGTTTCTGTATTAAAGCCCTTAGATGTTGTGACAACTGCGAGTGCGCTAGGTGATTTTGTTGGAGCATTACAAACTTTACCGGGTACTACTACAGTCGCTGAGGATGGTCGCCTTTTTGTACGTGGAGGAGATGCTGGAGAAACTCAAATTTTTATAGATGGAATTCGAGTATTTACGCCTTATACGCCAACTACCAACAATATACCCACAAGAGGAAGATACAGCCCTTTTTTATTTGATGGTATTACTTTTTCAGCAGGAGGATACTCAGCCGAATATGGACAGGCACTCTCATCTGTTTTATTATTAAATACTATTGATGAACCCGATCAAGAAAAAACCGAAATTGCTTTAATGACCCTAGGTGCTGGCTTAGGAAACACCCAAAAGTGGAAAAACAGCTCGTTAAGTGTAAACACTTCCTACATTAATCTTGCTCCTTATATTGCAGCTTTTCCAGACAGAAATGATTGGCAAAAACCTTTTGAAGCATTAGCAGGAGAAACCGTTTATAGGCATAAAATAGGAGAGGGGTTATTAAAACTATATGCTGCTTTTGATACATCCAATTTTGAATTGACTCAAGAAGATATTAATGACCCATCTGGAGTTAATTTTAAACTTAAAAATGCTAATTTTTATACTAATGCGAATTATACTACAGACCTAAAGAAGAAATGGAAGTTGTTTACAGGAGGAAGTTTCACAACCGCAAAAACAAGAGTAGGTATTAATACAAGCGATATAGACGATACTGAAAATTCGGCTCACTTTAAAGTACGTCTCCAAAAAAAGTTTAGTAATCGTGTAAAACTTCGTTTTGGGGCCGAGCAATTTCTAACCGATTTTACTGAAGAATTTTCAGAGACAGATTTTAATATCAACTACGGGTTTAATAATAATATCTCTGCTGCTTTTGCAGAGAGTGATATTGTTTTTTCTAGAAAGTTTGCTGTTAAGTTAGGGTTAAGAGGTGAGTATAGCGACCTTTTTAAGCAGTTTACGATGTCACCAAGAGCTTCGGTAGCTTATAAAACTGGAAAAAATAGTCAATTCTCTGTAGCTTATGGTGACTTTTATCAACAGCCAACTAATGAAGTTTTAAAGTTTAATAGTTCATTAGAGGCAAGAAAAACCCAACATTATATTATAAACTACCAATATGTTGCTAATAATAGAATTTTAAGGGCAGAGTTATTCAGAAAAGAATATTCAAATCTAATCACATACGACACAGAATTTTTAAGCTTTGATAGTACAATAGGAACTAGAGGAAATGGTTTTGCACAAGGGTTCGATGTTTTTTGGAGAGATAATAAAACATTTAGAAATTTGGATTACTGGGTAAGTTACTCATATCTAGATAGTGAACGTAAGTATCAAAACTTTCCAACAGCTGCTGTGCCTTCTTTTGCAAATGCTCATAATGCTTCTTTGGTCACAAAATACTGGATGGAAAATTGGAAAAGCCAGATTGGATTTAGTTACCAATTTGCTAGTGGAAGAACATATACTAATCCTAATAAACCAGGATTTCTCCAAGAAAAAACAAAAGCTTTTAACAACCTTAGTTTTAACTGGGCGTATTTAATTTCACAACAAAAAATCCTGTACTTTTCTGTAAATAATGTACTAGGTTTTAATAATATTAATGGATATCAATATGCTAATATTCCTAATGCAGATGGAATGTTTAACAGAAGAACGTTACGTCCAGCTGCAGACCAATTTTTCTTTGTTGGTTTCTTTTGGACTATTAGTGATGACGGAACAGATAATCAACTTAACAATTTGTAAACTAGTTATTCTCTCCTGAAAGCTGTTTTAAAAATGGCTTATAAACTTCGTGTATCCCCTCAAACTTAATAATGTTAAGTTTGTTACCAAAAAGGTTGTTTCCTTTTAGGGTCTGCTCAGTTTTTCTAGCTTCGTTTATATACTCATCTTTATCTCCGTAGAGATAAGTAACATTGGTGTTTGGATGTAAATAATTAAAGTCTGTTGGCTCTAATTCAGTTGGAATAGCTCCAGAATGAAGGACAAGATGATTGCATTGTATTTTTCTGGTGGCTGCCCACCTAGTGGCTATAGATACTCCTTGAGAGTAACCTAAAATTATTAAATTGATAGTGTCTTTTTCAGGCTTTTCATTTTTCCAAATAGCATCAATATAGTTCAAAACATTTTTAGTTTCTTCAATGGTATTCTCTCTAGTAAGCCAAGAGGCACCAACATGCTTAAAATTTTTTCCTTGATAATATTTAGAAGGCGCTTGAGGTGCAATAACGTAGTTCTTTTCTTTAGAAATTTCAGAAAAATAACGTACAAAATACTTGCTTAAATACCCCATCCCATGAAATACTAGCCATACATTTTTAGTTTTTTCAGTAAAAGTATTTAGCGTCGTGTAGGTATTTTTGTTTGTATAAGTAACAGCTTTTTCTATAGACATAGTGGCATATTTTGTATTTTTACAAAGATAATCTATGTACAATGAAATACAGTAAAGAAGAAATTTTAGAAGGTTGCCGTAAGATGTGTAAAAATACGTTGATGGAGACTCTAGATATAGAGTTTATTGATGTTACAGAGGATACTGTAGTTGCAAAAATGCCAGTTACACCAAGAGTACATCAGCCTGATGGCGTTTTACATGGAGGCGCATCTGTTGCACTTGCCGAAAGTGTTGGGAGTGCAGGAGCTTTTATCTTTCTTAATGAAGAAAATGTTGCAATTAGAGGAATTGAGATAGCTGCAAATCATGTAAAAAGTGTAAAAGAGGGTTATGTATATGCAACAGCAAAAATTTTGCATAAAGGAAGAACTATTCAGCTTTGGCAAATAAAAATTACTAATGAGGATGAAAAATTAGTATCATTAATAAAACTAACTACGCTTACATTACGTACATAGAGTATGGAATACTCTAATCTAACAAGTAAAATTGAAGCAGCCTATGCTGCGAAAAGGCCTTTTGTGTTTTTCTCAAAACCTAATGAAGATTCTGCTACTGCTATATTTCCAACACTTGAGGTATTACACCCAGTTACTGTAAATAGTCATGATGGGTTTCTTTTCGCTCCTTTTTTATTAAAGGACAAGGTTTATTTGTACCCCCTTGAAGGAAGCGAAGTTTATACAACTACAGTACCCAATATTAATACATTAAAAACTACTGTTAAAATTCAAGAATCCAAGAAAACACTTAGTGATTATGAAGGCCTAATTAGTAAAACAATTTCTGAAATTAAAAAAACAAATTTAAAGAAAGTTGTTATATCTAGAAATGTATCTATTGACCTTAAAAACTTTAAAATAGACAATTTACTTACTAGGCTTTTTAATCTATATCCAGATGCGTACAGGTATATATGGTACCATCCCAATCATGGATTATGGTGTGGAGCAACTCCAGAGTTATTGTTAAAAACAGATGGTAGTGTGATTAATACTATAGCCCTAGCAGCTACACAAACTAACGGAGCTAGTATTTCTTGGACTGTAAAAGAAAAAGAAGAACAAAGCTTGGTGACAAGAGACATTTCTAGTCTTTTACAAAGTATAACTACAGCCTTAAATATTGGTAAAGCTAAAACTCATGTTGCAGGAACACTAGCTCATTTAAAAACAGATATCACAGGAGTACTTAATAAAGGAGTTCATGATGTTTCCAGCTTAGCAAGTAGACTACATCCTACGCCAGCTATTTGTGGAACTCCAACAGAAATGGCTAAAGATTTTATTCTTAAAAATGAAGGCTATGATAGGTCTTTTTATACAGGTTTTTTTGGAATTACATCAAACAAAGGACGAG
Organism: Patiriisocius hiemis; assembly: GCF_031846325.1. NCBI lineage: Bacteria > Pseudomonadati > Bacteroidota > Flavobacteriia > Flavobacteriales > Flavobacteriaceae > Patiriisocius > Patiriisocius hiemis. The sequence goes on from NZ_JAVRHZ010000007.1 coordinate 91,214, forward strand.
TAGGAGAGGTTTATGTAAACCTTAGATGTATGAAAATTGAAAATAAGAAAGCAACTTTATATACAGGAGGCGGTATTACAGCTTCTTCTAAGCCTAAAGATGAGCGTATAGAAACACAAAAAAAACAGCAAACTATGCTGCAAGTTCTAGCACCCTTTCTTTAGTTATAACCATGCAGTTTGTACCTTTGTATAAATGCATTTTTCAGATAAAATTTTATCGCAAACTGTAACCCAATTGTGTTTAGACTCTGGGGTTACTTCTGTAGTGATATCTCCTGGGTCTCGCAATGCTCCCTTAACAATAGGCTTTACTTTAGACAACCATTTTAATTGTTATAGTATTGTAGATGAACGTTGCGCTGCTTTTTTTGCATTAGGCATCGCACAACAAACCCAAAAACCAGTTGCCTTAGTCTGTACTTCTGGTTCTGCACTACTTAATTACTATCCAGCTATTGCCGAAGCCTTTTATAGTGACATTCCTCTTGTTGTTATATCTGCAGATAGGCCAGAGCACCTAATTGAAGTTGGGGATGGGCAAACCATTATGCAAGAAAATGTGTATGGAAAACATATATTGTACAATGCTAATTGTAAAGAAGGCAAAAACTCTCAATCTTATAATGAAGAAGAGATTGGTAAGGCATTAATAAAAGCTGTTAACGAGAAGGGACCTGTACATATTAATGTTCCTTTTTCTGAGCCACTTTACAATACCTCTGAAAAAAGAAATATAACCACCTCATTAAAGATTCCTAAGAAAAAAACAACTTTAATTTATGATGAATTAGATAGTGTTTTTACTAATTGGAATAAAGCAGAAAAAAAAATGATACTCGTTGGAGTATTACCTCCTAATAGTATTGAAGAAAAAATAATAAACAAATTAGCCGCTAATGAAAGTGTTTTGGTACTTACAGAAACTACTTCAAACCTTAAACACTCTAACTTTATAAATGCTATAGATCAATTAATAGCGCCATTAACTCAAGATGGCTTTATGCAACTACAACCAGATATCTTGTTGAGTTTTGGAGGAATGGTAGTTTCAAAAAAAATCAAAGCATTTTTAAGAAACTTTCCGCCAAAATTTCATTATCATGTAGATGCCAAAAAAGCCTACAATACATATTTTACACTAGATAAGCATGTAAAGACTACCCCTTCTCTTTTTCTAAAGGAGTTACTAAATAAGTCAACACCAATTTCGAGCACTTATCGAGATACTTGGTTAGCTGTTAAGTCTAAAAGGCTACAAGGGCATAATACTTATTTAAATAATATCCCTTTTTCAGATTTTAGTGTTTATGAAAGTATAGTTAAAAACTTGTCAAAACCTTTACAACTTCAGTTAGCAAATAGTACAGCAATTAGGTATTCACAATTATTTACACTCCCTAGTGATGTTGAGGTTTTTTGCAACAGAGGCACAAGTGGTATAGATGGGAGCACAAGTACTGCAATAGGTGCTGCTGTAGCTTCAAAACTTCAGACCTTATACATTACAGGTGACTTAAGTTTTTTTTACGATAGCAACGCGTTATGGAATAATTATATCCCCTCAAATTTTAGAATTATTCTATTAAATAATAAAGGAGGCGGGATTTTTAGAATACTACCAAAAGCTAAGGAGTCAGCTCACTTTACTACCTTTTTCGAAACAAAACATGACTTAACGGCAAAGCAGTTATGTGAACTATTTAATTTTGATTATCTAGTTGCCAAAACCAAAGAACAAACAGAAAGTGCTTTAAAAGAGTTTTATAAGGTTTCAGAAAAACCGAGGTTATTAGAAGTATTTACACCTTCAGAAATTAATGATGAAGTGTTACTTTCTTATTTTAAAGCTATCAAATAAGTTAATTTTGAAGTATATTTTGTGACCAAGAATATGCCATTTCCATGGTTTCAAAAATGGCAATTGGTTTTTTAAAAAAGATGGCTTCTAATTTAGCATTTTCTCTTGCCTCCTCCCTATCTGCCACAATGCAAATTCCTTTAAGACTGGGGATTTTGCTTAAATATTTATAATCATTAGGGTTTAAAGAGTAAGAGTTTATTCTATTTGAGATTATCACAAAAGGTTTTAATTCCACTATTTTTAAACACTTGGAAAGCAATGAAGCCCCTGTTTTAAATGAGACAGATACGCCTTCATTCATTTCTGTGACTACAATGTTATCATAAAAATAGATGGTTCCTAAATCTGCAGATATAAACTCCTTGAGAACTACATCTTTAGGGAAATTATGGTGAAGAGTTGGTTTCATTGCCCGTGAAGTTACTAAAAAATTTATGATGATTTTATTTTTTTTGAGCCCAATTTGATAGTATAAATGGTAATTTTGTGACAATGATAACATTAGGAGAATACAACACTTTAAAAATTTTAAGAGAGACAGATCCAGGCTTATATCTAGGCGATGAAGAGGGAAATGACATCTTATTACCACATAAGTATAAACCTGCCAATTACAGCTTAGAAGATGAGTTAGAGGTCTTTGTTTATCTTGATAATGAGGAACGACCAATTGCTACTACATTAAAACCCTACCTTACAATTAACACATTTGGGTATTTGCATTGTAGTGATGTAAATAAATATGGTGCTTTTATGGATTGGGGAGTAGAGAAGCACTTGTTTGTTCCGTTTAGAGAGCAAGCCAGACCTATGAAGGTTGGAAACTGGTACATTGTGTATATGTATCTTGATGAATTAACAAAGCGATTAGTTGGTTCTAGTAAAACTAATAATTTTGTATCAAATGATGATGTGACCTTAGAACGTTATGATGAGATAAATGTGTTGGTTACTCATATTACTGAAAAAGGTGCTAATGTTATTATTAATGGAAAACACAAAGGTCTAATCTATAACGAAGATATTTTTGAAGATATCCGTTCTGGAGATACCTTTGTTGCTTATGTAAAAAAAGTTAGACACGATAATAAAATAGATGTTGTCTTACAACCCCCCGGTTATAAAAGTATAGAGCCAAACGCTAATTTTATTTTAGACGAATTAAAAGCTGCAGGAGGATTTATTGGATTACATGATAAGAGTGATCCAGAAGCAATTAAAAATGAATTGGGTATGAGTAAGAAGAGTTTTAAAAAAGCGATTGGTACACTTTATAAAGACAAACAGATTATTATTAAAGATGATGGAATAGAATTGGTTGAATAATTAATAAGATTGTGTCTATAAGAAAAACTAAAATCTTATAAAGTAAAATACAAAGCTTGTTGAATACTACTAACTATTTACTGATTTACCCGATATATATCCAATGGTGAACAAAAATAAACAGGTCTTTGTTCTTGATAGACTGAATTTTTCACACCATAATTTGTAGTTCCATTTCTAGAATTACTTCCATTAACCGAAAAAGAAAAGCTAAGCCCCTTTGGTGTTGCTTTTGTTTTACCATCCCATTTTTTTGTAATATAATTTTGTCTTTCTGCTAAAGCTTCAGTCATATTAACAGGCGTTCTATAATTCTCTTCATTCATTTTAAAAGTTGGTAATTGTGAATCAAACATTGTTGGAGACGTTGTTAATGAAAAAGTTGCTAAATCTTCAATAAGGGGAAGCGATTCAGCATCAATAGTAAAATAGCGAGTTTCGAAATCAAGCTGAGAAAACCCTGTAAACGGAATAAAAACGAATAAGAATAGTAGCTTTTTCATATCTATTTTGCATCAAATTTTAAGCCAAAATTATAAATTCAATTTTTTAGCAGTAGTTTGAGGTACAGCATCTTTATGAACCATAATACTTATGGTCTTAAGACGCATATAAGCTTCACTAAAATATACATATCCTCCATTGGCATTTCTGCTTTCATCTGTCCCCCAACTGTTTTTTACTTTGTAGTAGGTTGTGCCATTTTGGTCTTGTAATATCCCAGTAACATGCATTAAATGGTCATCTGTAGTAGTGTAGTTTTCAAACTCATCTTGACGATACTCTTGTGTAATATTCATTTCAGGATAAATACCTTGCAAGGCTTTTGCGTTATTATTTGCATCCTTAGGGATTACAGCTACTCCATCTTTTGAAGAAAATGTACGCTCACTCACATCACAATCCAACTCAACAGTATAGCCATTTTTAAGAGCGTAATCTATAGTGTTCATTAGTTCATCTAGTGGGACATTATAAAAACTTCCATAACTCCAATTATCTGGAATGTTTAGAATAAATGTTTTATAAAAAGGTGCGTGTGTAAATGAGGTAATAGTAACGTAATCCCTTGGGTTTATCTTAGTCAACTCTAAGAAGCTTTTAGGTGTGTATTGCTTTCCTTTATATGTAAATTGGGTAACATTTTTACCAAGATAAACATCCAAAACTCCCTCTACAGCATGTTTCCATTTTTTACTCAATTTTCTACCAGGGTTATCTACATATGTTGTGAGCATAGATTTTAATACTGCTACCATCTCTGCGTGATTGTGATTAGTTTCATTATCAGACAAACCATCAAAAGCCTCTTGCGGTACAAGCCCATATTTTGCAACCGAGTTAATAACATCATGTGCTAAGCCTCCTTCAGAAAATTGAGCTTTTCCCTGTCGCATCACAAAATTCTCTGCCTTTTTTGGGTAAGTGTTACGTACGGTGTACATTTCAGATAAATCAATTTGATTACCCGTAAGTCTAATAATTTCAGATTCTAAAAAAGAAGAAGTAGAAAAACTCCAGCACGTTCCTGTTCTTCCTTGACTAATTACCGGTGTAGCTTCTAGGTCAATAACTTCAGTAAACTTATAAGCTTCTTGGGCATTTACTGAAATTATAAAACATACTAAAAAGGAAACTGATAAACTGAATTTTAGAAATTTGAATTTTTTCATTTGGAAATTTTATAGAGTATCTTTGATGTAAATTTAATAAATATGAGTACACCCAACTGGAAAATAGCCAAAGAATATACAGATATTACCTATAAAAAATTTAACGGAGTTGCAAGAATTGCTTTTAACAGACCTGATGTTCGAAATGCATTTAGACCTAAAACTACAAGCGAATTGCTTGATGCTTTTCACGATGCACAAGAAGATACTTCTATAGGTGTAGTTTTATTATCTGCCGAGGGACCTTCTAGTAAAGATGGTGTGTATAGCTTTTGTAGTGGAGGAGACCAAAAAGCAAGGGGGCATCAGGGATATGTTGGAGAAGATGGGTATCATAGACTTAATATCCTAGAAGTACAGCGCCTTATACGGTTTATGCCTAAGGCTGTAATTTGTGTAGTGCCAGGTTGGGCAGTTGGAGGAGGACATAGTTTACATGTAGTGTGTGATATGACATTAGCTAGTAAAGAACATGCTATCTTTAAGCAAACTGATGCAGATGTTACAAGTTTTGATGGGGGGTACGGTAGTGCATATTTAGCTAAGATGGTAGGACAAAAAAAAGCACGAGAAATATTTTTTCTTGGAAGAAATTATAGTGCTCAAGAAGCTTTTGAGATGGGAATGGTAAATGCTGTGATTCCTCATGCAGATTTAGAACAAACTGCTTATGAATGGGCACGAGAGGTTTTAGCTAAGTCTCCAACATCTATAAAAATGCTGAAGTTTGCAATGAACCTTACAGATGATGGTATGGTTGGGCAACAAGTTTTCGCTGGTGAAGCAACCCGTCTAGCTTATATGACAGAAGAAGCAAAAGAGGGGCGTGACGCCTTTCTTGAAAAAAGAAAACCTAACTTTGACAAAAAGTGGTTGCCTTAACTTTACCTTTACCTTGTAACTAATAATGGATGTACCCATAAAAAAACTTTCAATCATTATCCCAGCTTATAATGAAGGAAGAACGATTTATAAAATTTTAGATAGGGTTAAAGAGGTGACTTTGATTAATTCAATTGAAAAAGAATTAATAATTGTAAACGATTGCTCTACCGATGATACAGAAGATGCTATTCTAGAGTATAAATCTAATAATCCCTCTCTAAACATTACTTATTACAAACACGAACAGAATAAAGGAAAAGGAGCCGCTTTACACACGGGAATAATTAAAGCAACTGGAGAGTATCTAATTATTCAAGATGCAGATTTAGAGTATGACCCTTCTGAATATAACTTACTATTAAAGCCTGTAGTTGATGGATTTGCAGATGTAGTTTATGGATCTAGATTTGTAAGTGGTAAGCCACATAGAATACTATTTTTTTGGCATACTATTGGAAACAAATTTTTAACCTTTCTTTCCAATATGCTAACTAATCTAAATCTCACAGATATGGAAACCTGTTATAAGTTATTTAATACAGGCATTATACAAGGACTCACTCTAAGAGAAAACCGGTTTGGTTTTGAGCCTGAGGTAACAGCAAAAATTTCTAGAGTACCTAAGATACGTGTTTACGAAGTTGGTATTTCTTACTATGGAAGAACTTACGAAGAGGGTAAAAAAATAGGCTGGAAAGATGGTTTTAGAGCTATTTATTGCATTTTAAAGTACAATCTTTTTTCGAGGTAAATTAATCCAATCATTTTAATTTATTTTAAACAAAATCCCTTCAATACTTATAAAATCTCCGCTTCCGCTATCACCATCTATATAGTGTATTTACCCGTTAGCCTGCACATCAATACCTAATGCCTCACCTCCAGGTTGTAGGCCAGAACACAATTTTCTAGTTACTGGTCTATAACCAGCAGGTGCTATAAAAATGATTTCACCAGCTACAAAGGCTCCTGTTTTTCGTAGTAAGCCCTCTAGATAGACTCTTCTTTGGCTTTGGTGGTAACTAGGAGTTGTGTATGTGCCATTATATGCAGACCAGTTTATGTATAGCATTGCGGCTATAGAAGGTTCAAGATTGTCTACATATACTTCAAAGATTGGTAGAAACTTTAAACAATTGAGTAGAAAAACTTGTATAAGCAATTTATCTTGAGAAAAAGTATAACACATAAAAAAACGCCAAATTTCATAATTAAAAGAGATTAGGCGCTTAGTTTTATATTACTTTTCTAAAATTATGACAATACTTGGAAATTTTCTACAGCTTTTTCAATTTTAGTGTCTCCTTCTAAAATTTCAAAAGATTGGTTTTTGGCAACATGGTTGTCAAGACTTTTTACTAATGTTCTTGCAACATCCCATCGTGGTATCTCTCCCTGCTTGCCAATTTTATTTTCAAGTTTAATCTTTCCAATTCCTTCTTTATTTGTTAGAGCTCCAGGCCTTACTATCGTAAAATTTAAACCGCTTATGTCTAAATATTGGTCTGCATTTTGTTTGGCTTGAAGATATTCTTTTAGTTCGCCTTTTGGATTATCTGCTCCCATAGAACTTAGCATTACAAATTTTTTAATGCGCTCTTTCTTAGAGGCATCTATTAGTTTTTGCGCACCTTTTTGATCTACATTTATCACATCTTTTCCACCAGACCCTGCTGCAAATATAACTTTATCAATCTCTTTGGTGGTATGAGAGATATCTGATGTGAGATTTCCTATAACAGTTTTAACTCCGTTTTTCTCAAAAGTTTCTTTTTGCGATTCGTTTCTAATCATTGCCACAGGAGTATATTGTGGCGAATCTTTTAATAAATTAATGATTTTATTTCCGGTGGCGCCTGTAGCACCTGCAACTAATATATTTTCCATGCTATAATTTACAAAACGAAATATAGCCTTTAAAAAAACTTAACGCTCTTTAACGCTTAGACTTAAAAAAATTAGAATATTTAACATTACTAGAAAGACACTAGTCTTAGTATATAAAGTTTATTCTCCCGGGACTGCAGAAATACTTGTTAGCCTTTTTTTATTTTCTTTAGTAAGTTGTTTTCTAATTTGCTTAATGGTAAGTGTACTACCATCATGACTCCATCCTGGTGGACCAAAGGCATACATAAACTTATAGTATAAGTTATTTGATTTTTTCATGTCTTGCCAAATATTTTGGTATTCGTGTGTGAGTATTACGTATAAGCTGTAAGAATTTGGAGGAGTAGAAACACCATACTCAATATTTATATTTTCATCGAGCTCCTTCCATGTGCCAAACATTCTGTCAAAAATGTTAAGAAAACCACCATGGTTTTTATCCATGTATTCTATGTTTCTAGCATGATGTACTTGATGCATTGTATGGGTGTTAACAAAGGTTTCTAGAAAACCTAAATTTTTAATATACTTTGTATGTAATTGAAATTGCCAAAGTGCTTCTATACCTAAGCACACTACTAACATTTCTGGAGGAAAACCAATTATTACAATCCAAACATAAAAAAAGGGTTTGTAAAAAATTGTGAACCATCCATTTCTTACTGCAGTGCCTAGATTAAAATTCTCTGAGGAGTGATGTACAATATGTGCAGCCCATAGAAACCTAACCATATGGTTTTGTCTATGAAACCAATAGTAAGTAAAGTCATCCAGTAACATGCAAATAATCCAAACATACCAAGCATATCCAAAAGATTGCCAACCCATTATGTTTGTTCTAACACCATCTATCTCAGGGTTAAAAATGTCATAAGCAAAATTAAAAACTAGTATAATTGATACTGTTTTAATAAGTGCTCCAAGAATAGCAGATCCAATGCCAAGTAGTAAACTAGAAGTAAAGTCTTTCCACTTGTATAATTGTTTGTCGTCAAATACTTTGCTGTAGGATAACTCTAATGCTATAAAACCTAAAAAACAAGGGACGCCATATACAAGTGGGTTAGTAAAATCCATTAACTATTCTGTATTTTAAAAATTAAAAAGCTGCAAGCTAAAGTAATTATTAGAAGATAGCTTACAATCTAATAAGTATTATACAAAATAGTTAACAGAATATGTAGTTTATACGAATAAAATAATCTCAAAAAACTAATTGTACTATTGATATTAATATCTTGAGATTATTTCTATATTTATTAGTATGCTTCATCATGTATGTTTGCTACAGCACGCCCACTAGGATCATTCATGTTTTTAAAACTTTCGTCCCATTCTAAAGCAACAGCGCTACTACATGCCACACTTGGAACAGATGGTACCGTTAATGCTGCAGCATCACTTGGAAAATGCTCTTCAAAAATAGTTCGATAATAAAACTCCTCTTTGCTTGTAGGCGTTTGTATTGAGAAACGATATTGTGCATTTGCCATTTGCTCATCTGTAACCTGTGAGTCAACTAAATCTTTTAAGGTGTCTATCCAACTATAACCAACTCCATCACTAAATTGTTCTTTTTGTCTCCAAGCTACAGCTTCTGGTAGCATATCTCCAAAAGCTTCTCTTAACACCCACTTCTCCATAGCTTGTTTTGCTTTTGGGCTGTCCTGTCCGGCAATAATCATTTTGTCCTTAGGGTTTAGTCGCATAGCAACATCCATAAACTCTTTATCTAGAAATGGGACACGTCCCTCGATTCCCCATGACGCAAGTGATTTATTAGCTCGTAAACAGTCATACATATGTAACTTATCAAGCTTTCTTACATTTTCTTCATGAAAGTCTTTTGCAGATGGTGCTTTATGAAAATATAGATATCCTCCAAAAATTTCATCGGCTCCTTCTCCAGAAAGTACCATCTTTATTCCCATAGCTTTTATAGCTCTTGCTAACAAAAACATTGGTGTAGAAGCTCTAATGGTTGTAATGTCATAGGTTTCAACATGATATATCACATCTCTAATAGCATCAATACCTTCTTGTATAGTAAAATGAATTTCGTGGTGTACAGTTCCTAAGTGGTCTGCTACTTTTTGTGCCGCTGCTAAATCTGGAGAACCTTCCAGTCCAATTGCAAAAGAGTGTAAGCGAGGATACCAAGCGTTTTCTTTATCTCCACTTTCTATACGCTTGTCTGCATATTTTTTGGCAAGTGCAGAAGTAATTGATGAGTCTAGTCCTCCAGATAATAATACTCCATAAGGGACATCACTCATTAATTGTCTATGTACGGCCGCATCTAATGCATCTCTTAAATCATTGATTGAGGTTTCGTTGTCTTTTACGTTTTCAAATTTCATCCAATCACGTGTCCACCATCTTTTAAGTTCTCCTTCTTTGCTATCTAAGTAATGTCCCGGAGGGAATAATTCAATTTTAGTACAAACCCCTTCCAGAGCTTTTAATTCACTTGCAACATAAAAAGTTCCATCTTTATCCCAACCCATATATAAAGGGATAATCCCCATATGGTCTCTAGCTATTAGGTAATTGTCTGTTTCAACGTCATATACTGCAAAACCAAAAATACCATTTAGTTCGTCTAAAAATGCATTCCCTTTTTCTTTGTATAATGCTAAGATTACCTCGCAGTCGCTTTTTGTTTGAAAGTTATAAGTACCTTCAAATTGCTGGCGTAATTCTTTGTGATTGTAAATTTCACCATTGGCAGCTAATACTAGATTTTTATCTTCAGAAAATAATGGCTGTTTTCCAGAGGTAGGGTCTACAATTGCTAAGCGTTCATGTGCCATGATTGCTTTATTATTTGTAAATATACCACTCCAATCTGGCCCTCTATGTCTTATACATTTTGCCATTTCTAATACTTGAGGACGTAGTTCCTCGGTTGTCTTTTTTAGCTTAAAAGCACATACAATTCCACACATAATTTTTGTTTTATTTCATAAAAAAACCGCCAAGCGTTTGAAACTTGACGGTTATATATAGGGTACAAGTTTCTGTTACGTCTTGGCGTTATTATTATTTATATTATTAACTTGAAGTAACATCAACATATTAATTTCTTTTGTTGTTTCAAATATTGGGTTATTTATTTTGGTATCCAAATTTATTTTAAAAAATTATCTCAATTTAGGATAACTACTTGGATTAGCTTCATGAAGTATCTCATATACCTTTTCAAAAATATCCTCGGTTGATGGCTTAGAGAAATAATCGCCGTCAGTTCCATAGGCAGGTCTATGCGGTTTTGCTGCTAATGCTTGTGGTTTACTGTCTAAGTATTGATAACCATTTTGTTCATCTACAATATGTTGTAAAATATATGCAGATGCTCCTCCGGGTACATCTTCATCAATAACTAAAAGGCGATTAGTTTTGGCAACGCTTTTAACCATGTCATGATTAAGATCTAATGGTAGTAGTGATTGTACATCTATAATTTCAGCGTCAATCCCAACTTGTTGTAGTTCTCTTGCTGCTTCCTCTACTAGTCTTAGTGTACTTCCGTAAGAAACTAGAGTAATATCTGTTCCATCTTTAACTGTTTCTACAACGCCAATAGGTGTTCTAAATTCTCCTAAGTTAGTAGGAAGTTTTTCTTTTAAACGATACCCATTTAAGCATTCTACTATAAGAGCAGGCTCATCTGTTTGTAATAATGTATTGTAAAAACCAGCAGCTTTGGTCATATTTCTTGGAACTAAAATATACATTCCACGTAGTAAATGGATAAGGCCTCCCATTTGAGAACCACTATGCCATATTCCTTCTAACCTGTGTCCTCTAGTTCTTACAATTAGTGGTGCTTTTTGTTTACCTCTGGTTCTGTAGCGTGTTGTTACCAAGTCATCACTCATAATCTGTAGGCAATACAAAATATAATCTAGGTATTGAATTTCGGCAATAGGACGTAATCCACGCATTGCCATACCAATTCCTTGACCTAAGATAGTTGCTTCTCTAATACCGGCGTCACTTACTCTAAGTTCGCCATATTTTTCTTGCATTCCTTCTAATCCTTGGTTTACATCACCAATTTCACCAGCATCTTCACCAAAGATTAATGCCTCTGGATATTTACTGAAAATAGCATCAAAATTATCTCGTAAAACAACTCGACCATCTACTTCTTCTGAAGTATCATTATAGTTTGGTTTTACTTCTGAAATAGTTTTGGCATTTTCTGAGGCTTCAGAATATAAATGTGAAGAATATTTAGGTTGAATGGTTTCAAAATAATTGTTTAACCAATCTATGAGTTGCCTTTTTTCGGGACTATCCTCTCCAACGACATATCGTAACGATTTTCTAACGGCGCTAGCAATACTCCTACGAAGTGGCTCTGTATCTGAAGCCAAATCGTTTTTTATTTTTTCAATAAAGTTTTTATTGGTAGAGCTTTCAGCAAGATTAGAAAGTAGCGTAATTGCTTCTTTCTGTTCTTTCTTTTGCGGAGCTAAGAAAGCTGTCCAGGCTGCTTTTTTGCCATCTCGAACTTCTTTTTTAATGTCTTTTTCAAGAGAGGTAAGTTCTTCTTCGGTAGCAAAATTATTTTCAATAATCCACTCACGCATTTTTACATTACAATCGTGCTCTTGTTCCCATTGTAAGCGTTCTTTGCTTTTGTATCTCTCATGTGATCCACTTGTACTGTGACCCTGTGGCTGCGTAAGTTGTTGCACATGGATTAAAACAGGTACATGTTCTTCTCTAGCAATTTTACCAGCTTTCTCATATGCTTCAACTAGTGCGGGATAATCCCACCCAATTACTCGAATAATCTCATAACCGTTTTCGTCTTCTGTACGTTGAAATCCTTTTAAAACCTCACTTATGTTTTCTTTTGTAGTTTGATGTTTTGCATGTACTGAAATTCCGTACTCATCATCCCAAACATTTATAATCATAGGAACTTGAAGTACTCCAGCAGCATTTATAGTCTCCCAAAAAAGACCTTCACTCGTACTTGCGTTTCCAATAGTTCCCCAAGCAACTTCATTACCATTAATAGAGAAGTTAGTTTTATTCTCTATTCCTTTTACGTTTCTAAATATTTTTGAAGCTTGTGCTAATCCAAGTAGTCGCGGCATCTGTCCTGCAGTTGGCGAAATGTCTGCACTACTATTTTTTTGAGTTGTTAGGTTTTTCCAGCTACCATCATCGTTAAGACTGTGTGTCGCAAAGTGACCTCCCATTTGTCTTCCAGCACTCATTGGGTCTGCTTCTAGCTCTGTATGAGCGTATAAACCAGAAAAAAATTGTTGAATACTTAATTCTCCAATTGCCATCATAAAGGTTTGGTCTCTGTAGTAGCCACTACGCCAATCTCCATTTTTAAAAGCTTTAGCCCAAGCTAATTGAGGTACTTCTTTACCATCACCAAAAATTCCAAACTTTGCTTTACCAGTTAAAACTTCTCTACGGCCTAAAAGACTACATTCCCTGCTGGTTACAGCGATTTTATAATCGTTTAATACTTCAGCTTTAAAATCTTCAAAAGAGAGTTCTTTATTGGTCTGAGGGTTTGTTTGCATAGTTTCAAATTTCGGACTACAAAAGTAGGTAAAATGAGAACGCGAAACAATGCTAAAGTTTTACGAAATTGATATTTTTTTTACAGTTTTATTAGCTTTAATTTAATAAAATACAATACAGCGCAAAAACCACTATTAAAATGTAATTAGGATTGGGTTTTTAATGTGTATTTTTCAATTAGGTATTTCTAGTACCATTCACGAGTGAATAATTTAAGTAGTGTACTTGGACTTAAAGTAACTATAAAACGTATTCTTTGATCGTAGTTGGGTAACCCGGGCTCCCATCCTAGGTTAGAATATAAAGGGAAGTATAATTCAAAATAATCCTCTACTAAGTTTAGGCGTATTCCAGTATCAAAAACTGCCTGCGTGCCTAGTCTAGTATTGTGAACCAAACCAGCATCACCGTAGGCAAAAATCCATCGCCAAATACTGGTGCTTGTATTAATTGTTGTAATCCAACTATTTGCGAAAGCCGGCTCTAATTTTGATTTGAAGCCTCCTTCTGCAACTATTAATTGTTGGCTAAAAAGACCTGTGTCTTCACTTCTTCCGTAGTAATTATAATCAAATAGATAATCTGTAGGGCGGTCTAGTGCAAAACTAAAAAAGTCATCATTTTGTCTAGTATCATTAAAAAGAAATACCCCTGCAAAGGCTCTTACATTTAGTTGCCTATTGCTTAAAAAAAGTTTTCGATATTCAAAAGTGGTTGAAAGCTTACTAAACCTACTAGAAATTTGATAATCTACAACTCCTCTAAAATAGTTGATTAAATTAGGGTTAGAATAAACATATTGAAAATTAAAAACACTATAATTTGGGTCAGCATCAAGGTCCAGAGGGTCTTCATCTCTAAAAACATTTACTGCCCTTAAATTAATAAATTGTTTCTCGTTATTACGTAAATCATTTTCAGGTCTAAAAGCAAAAACTATAAAAGGACTTATACGCTTATAAAATAAATCTACATTATAAGAATAGTAGCTACCAGAAATACCATACCGAGTAGCATAATGTGTTTTGTTTTGATTTCTAAATTGTTGGGTAAAACTAACAGACCCACTACCAATTATTGTATTGGATCTCAATCCATACTGGGGTTCAATTTTATAATTGAGTCCTTTTGTTAAAACTGTTTTGTTATAAAGTTTTACACCAGTTGTAAAGCCGTCATAAAGATTATACTCAAAAATGGGCATAAAAAAGAGCTGGTTGTATTTTGGGTCTTCAACATCTTGAAATAATCTAAACTGTAATGGTCTATTAAAAAGCCCTTTTACACTCTTATAATTGTTACGCTGATTAAACTCGGGTATTTTAGCTTCATAGTTTAATGCTAATCGTTTTATTCCTTTTTTAGGTATTGTAACAGTTACTATGCTATCTATTGGTGCAACCCAGTCTTTAAATACTATTTCTTTTTTATTTAATCCATAAAGGGAGACAGGCATTTTGGTATGTTGCTTATCTTTTATGGTTACTTTTAAAGAGTCACCAACCTCTTGTACTTTTTTAATTTTAAAATCAATAATATTTCTTTTGCTAACGTACTCTTCAAAAAACCAGTTGATTGGCAAGTCTGTATTACTCTCTAATGTTTTTTGGAACCTTTTTGAAGTAACGAGTCTGTTTTTATTTTCTGAATAAAACTCCTTTATTGTTCTTAATAACGATTCTTTTCCAATATAGTCTGCTAAGTAGCTAAAACCATTTCCTGCATAATAATCACTAGCTATTTGTTTATTAAACTTTACTAATGAGTCTTTGGGAGTGTTTAGGGATTGGTGCAGGTTATTACGCGCCATGTTTAGATAGAGCAGGGGATATTGATCATTAAATTCTAAATCTGCAGCATGAGCCCAACGAATAATCCAAAAGTCGCTTAGATTTCCAATAATTTTCATTTTAGGGTAATACGTATCAACGTATTCCTTCATTAAATAGATTTGTAGTGCTCCAGTAAGCCAATAGTCTTCTCTTGGATGTAGATGTAAAGTGTTTTCAATATAATTTCTAGTAATAGTTTTAAGTTGTTCTATATCATACTCAAAACCATCTGGAAAGGGACTTATAAAGCTGGGTAACTGGTTAAGACCATAAACAGGGCTAGACTTATAATCTGCTTTTGAAACTAGCATTGCTTTATGTGGATAATCTCCTAGCTTATCATTTAAAAAATGAACCACTCTGTCTACAACCAATGCTCTTATAGGTGGATTCACTTTTTCGTCATCTAGATTAGTAACAACATCAAGCTTATCTGTACTTATAATTTTAAAAGTATTGTTCTTCTCTAAGTGTATAATGGCGTTTCTTCGTTGCTTTCCTTCTAAGGTGATAAGCTTTGTAGATTTTGAAATTTCTTCGGCTACTGTATCAAAATCTGATGTTACAGAGAATTCAGGATTTATATTGAGTATTATTTTAAAGTTCGAAGGCCCAGCAAATAAATCGTCTGTATTTTTATTACTATAAATTTCCCAATTATCTCTATAAACAGCAGGGGATAGGTACCAATATTTTAATTTGTAATTTCCATCTTTTGTTGCTCCGTAACGAGTAAATTTATCATCGGGTAGCGTTACAGTATAGTCAAGATTTAATGTAAACTTCTCATTTGGTAAAAGAGGATTTGTAAGATTTACTTTTAAAATATCTACTTGCTTTCCTCGCTCCCAAGAGAGTAAACCACCTTGAGCATTTGTTATCTTTTTTATTTGAGTATTTCCTCTTTTTTCATTTTTTTCAAAATGAAAAGAGGCATCATAATTTTCAGCAAAGCGTTTTGCAAGAGGTGTTGTTTTACTGCTGAAGCTATTGGCCCAATCGTTAAAGTAAATTTC
Organism: Patiriisocius hiemis; assembly: GCF_031846325.1. Classification (NCBI taxonomy): domain Bacteria; kingdom Pseudomonadati; phylum Bacteroidota; class Flavobacteriia; order Flavobacteriales; family Flavobacteriaceae; genus Patiriisocius; species Patiriisocius hiemis. The sequence continues at coordinate 107,258 of NZ_JAVRHZ010000007.1, forward strand.
AGAAAGTGAAGTGTCCGTAGTATTTGTAAAAACTACTTCTTGTTGAATTATTAAACTATTAGTCTGTGTATTTAAAGAGGCAATGATAGAGATATCATGCTGTCCATAGGTAATGGCTGAAATTGCAAAAAATATGAAATATAAATACCTGTTCACTAGAAAGTTGTCTTTATAAATTTAAGAGGGGTGTTATTTGACAGGTTGGTTTTTATGTAATAAATCCCTTCTGGAAATGAAGAAACATCTATTAGGTTTTTATGAGAGTTTTTTGTTGAAATATATTTAATTTTTTGCCCAAGTGTGTTGTATATAGTAAAAGAGACTTCGTTAAAAAGTACCTCTGGAATATCTAAAGAAACCTTATTTTTCACTAACGTATTATTAATCTTTATTTGCTTTATAACAGCATCAAACTCTGTACCGCTAAGTATAATCTCTTCGTTTGTTTCTAACTCTAGCACAACTGGTAAGTGATCACTCATACCAAACAACCTTGTTCTTATTTGTTGGCTAAACTCTCCTGTGCAATTAGAAGCGCTTACATCTTGATTAAAACAATTACCATTATTGCCATATGCCTTATAGGTATCTGTAACATACCTAAGCCTTGGATTGGTAAGCATATTTTCTGAAAGTAAAATAAAGTCAAATCTGTCATCAAGGCCACCACCAGCACCAGCACCAAAAGGTCCAGAGCTTTCTCGAGTACTCTGTGTATGAATGCCCTGAAAACTTATATTATTACTCCAGTCACCTGGTAATTCTATAGGGTCTTTAAGTACAATATCATTTGTAGGATCTAATAGTTCTTGGTAAGCGGGTTCATCAGAGTCATAAACATTTAAATCTCCAGCAAAAATTACATAAGAGTCGGGGTCTAACGTATTAAGGGTACTCGTAAATTCATTTACCATGCTAAGGCGTAAATTTTCATTACTGCTACCTTGGCTAGATTTTAGGTGTGAAACATAGATGTTTAAATCTAACGGGTCTGATCCTCCATTAGCTGTATTAAGCTGTAAAATGTATCTATTAATATCACGAACTGTGGTTTGTATTATTTCAGAATTCTCTAATGAAAACTTATCGGCTCTATAAAAAATTAACTGTTGTATATCTGCACCGCTTGAAGTATTAGGCTGAAATGTTGCTCGTCCATAAGGAAAATCCCCAAAAGTAAGTGAAGTGTTTAAAATTTCATTAGCTCCTTCTTCAGATTCTAATTCGCAAACCATAAAAATATCTGGTTGATACTCTTCCATAATATTTCTAAGGATTACATCTCTATTACCAGGGGAGGCAGAGGGGAATTCTAATAAATTATAGAACATAACTTTTAGAGTCTCTTGTCCCTGTACTTGAAGGGTACAAAATATAATTGCTGCTATAAATATTTTTTTAATCATGCGAGTTCTAGAAGTTAGGGCTTAAGTTAAATTCGTCGTAGAAATTATTTAAAATTTCAAGTACTTCATCTTCAGTATCAACAACATGAACTAAATCTAAATCTTCTGGGCTAATATTGTTGTTAGCTTCGAGTAGTGTAGATTTTATCCAATCCATGAGACCTTTCCAAAAGGAAGTTCCAACAAGAATTAGAGGAAATTTTCCAATTTTATGTGTTTGTATTAATGTAAAAGCTTCAAAAAACTCATCTAATGTTCCAAATCCTCCTGGCATTACAACAAAACCTTGAGAGTATTTTACAAACATTACTTTGCGCACAAAAAAGTAATCAAAATCTATGCTCTTGTCACTATCGATGTATTTGTTATCGTGTTGCTCAAATGGAAGTGTGATATTTAGCCCTACAGAAGTTCCTCCTGCTAAGTGTGCTCCTTTATTACCAGCCTCCATGATACCTGGTCCACCTCCAGTAATAACGCCATATCCATTTTCGGTTATTTTTTTTGCAATACTTTCAGCAAGTTTGTAGTATTTATGGTCTGGTTTTGTTCTAGCTGAGCCAAAAATTGAAACACAAGGACCAATCCTGCTCATTTTTTCATAACCATTAACAAACTCTCCCATTATCTTAAATATAGCCCAAGAGTCGTTTGTTTTTACTTCATTCCAGTTTTTAGGTTGATTTTCGTTTCTCATGCTTAGAAATCTATAATTTAAAAGTTTTGTGCCTAATGTAACTCTTTTTTAAGGAAACGAGCTGTATAGCTTTTTTTGTTTTTTATTATTTCCTCGGGAGTTCCTGTTACAAGTATTTTACCTCCCTTTTTTCCACCCTCAGGACCAATATCAATAATATGATCTACCACTTTTATTACGTCAAGGTTATGCTCTATAATTACTACGGTGTTACCTTTGTTAACAAGCTTATTTAAAACTATTAATAATACTCTTATATCCTCAAAGTGTAGTCCAGTTGTGGGCTCATCTAAAATATAAAAGGTGTTTCCTGTATCTCGTTTGCTTAACTCTGTTGCTAATTTAATACGTTGTGCTTCACCACCAGATAATGTAGTAGATTGCTGTCCCAAGGTAATATATCCAAGTCCAACATCCTTAATAGTTTTTAGTTTTCTATAGATCTTAGGGATGTTTTCAAAGAAATTACAAGCGTCTTCAATAGTCATTTCTAGAACATCATGAATAGACTTCCCTTTGTATCTAATTTCTAATGTTTCTCGATTAAAACGCTTTCCTTGGCAAGTTTCGCACTCTACATATACATCTGGAAGGAAATTCATTTCAATAGTTCGTAAACCGCCACCTTTACAGGTTTCGCATCTTCCTCCAGCAACGTTAAAACTAAAACGTCCTGGCTTGTATCCACGAATCATGGCTTCGGGTATTTTTGCAAAAAGACTTCGTATTTCAGAAAAAACACCTGTGTACGTAGCTGGGTTTGAACGTGGTGTTCTACCAATTGGAGATTGGTTTATATCTATTACCTTATCTAGATGCTCTAAACCTTCTATTTTTTTGTAAGGCATAGGTTTTTTTACTCCATTAAAGAAGTGTGCATTAAGTATTGGGTAGAGCGTTTCATTAATTAGTGTAGATTTTCCACTACCAGAAACACCAGTAACTCCTACCATTTTACCTAACGGAATTTCTAATGTTACATTTTTAAGATTATTTCCAGTTGCTCCGGTAAGCTTTAATGTATTTCCATTACCTTCTCTTCTTTTATTAGGAACTTCAATTTCCCTAACCCCACTTAAATAGTCTGCAGTTAGTGTATTATGCTTTAAAATTTCTTTGGGCTTTCCTGCTGAAACAATTTTACCTCCGTGCTTTCCTGCTGCAGGACCAATGTCAATAACATAATCTGCACGCTCAATCATATCTTTATCATGTTCTACTACGATTACTGAATTTCCTATCTCTTTTAAGGAAATAAGCGACTGGATTAATTTCTCATTATCTCGTTGATGTAGGCCAATACTAGGTTCATCAAGAATATACAAAACACCAACGAGTTGAGACCCAATTTGAGTGGCCAATCTAATACGTTGTGCCTCTCCACCAGATAGTGATTTTGAGCTTCTGTCTAATGCAAGATACGTTAGTCCTACGTCTACTAAAAAACGAAGTCTTGTTTTAACTTCTTTAATAATTTCACTAGCAATTTTAAGTTGAGTTTCGCTGAGTTCTTTTTCTAAATCTTCAAACCATTGTGATAGCTCAATAACATCCATTTGTGCTAGTTGTGCTATATTTTTATCGTTTACTTTAAAATAAAGTGACTCTTTTCTTAGTCTACTGCCTTCACAGTCTGGACATTTAATTTTGTCCATATACTCTTTTGCCCAACGTTGTAAAGATTTAGATTCGTTTGCCTCAAAAGTATTTTGAAGAAAAGTGGCTACACCTTCAAAATCAATTTTATATTTTCGAGTAATACCAAGTGTTTTAGAGTTTACCTCAAACCTCTCATCGCCTCCATGAAAAATGAGTTCTTTGGCTTCTTCTGGTATTTTTTTAAATGGGTCTGTTAACTTAAACTTGTAGCGTTCTGCAATTAATTCTAATTGCTTAAATACCCAATTATTTTTTTGTGGGCCATGTGGCGCTAATGCTCCATTTTTTATTGATAGTGAATCGTCAGGAACAATTTTGTCTAAGTTTACTCGATATAGTTGCCCAATCCCTTTACACATAGGACACATCCCTTTTGGAGAGTTGAATGAAAAATTATTAGGCTCTGGATTAGGATAGGAGATACCACTTTTTGGACACATCAATGATCTACTAAAAAAACGCACTTTATCTGTTTCGTTATCTAGAATCATAAGTACATCGTTACCATGATACATGGCTGTAATAATACTTTCTTTAAGACGCTTATCTTCTGTATTACTGGCATCTACTTTGAGTCTATCTATAACTGTTTCAATATCGTGTGTTTTGTAACGGTCTATTTTCATTCCCTTTACAATATCTAAGAGTTCTCCGTCCACTCTTACTTTTACAAACCCTTGCTTGCCAATTTGCTCAAAAAGCTCTCTATAGTGCCCTTTTCTAGAACGAACTACTGGTGCTAAAACAGTTATTTTTTTTCCATCAAACTCTTTAAGAATGAGTTCTTTAATTTGCTCATCACTATAACTAACCATTTTTTTACCTGTATTATAGCTATATGCATCACTAGCTCTAGCAAAAAGTAGCCTTAAAAAATCATAAATTTCGGTAATGGTTCCAACGGTAGAACGAGGACTCCTACTTGTTGTTTTTTGCTCTATGGCTATTACAGGAGACAACCCTTCAATTTTATCTACATCGGGTCTTTCTAGACTTCCTAAAAACTGTCTTGCGTATGCTGAGAAAGTTTCAATATAACGACGTTGTCCTTCAGCATAAATAGTGTCAAAAGCTAATGAAGATTTTCCACTACCCGAAAGCCCTGTAATTACAACTAATTGTTCTCTGGGAATGGTAACATCTATGTCTTTTAAATTATGAACGCGTGCGCCCAAAACTTCAATACAATCTTCATTTTTTACCATAGTTTGCAAAGGTACTCAATTGCGTTGAAATTTTAGAGTTTCAACATACTCAAAACAGGACCTTACCTTGTTAAAGTTTAACTTCTTTTTGTAGAAATTATAAAAGGATAAATACTCAAGGAAATCAAGAAAAGAGAGGCAACAGTCACCGAAATACTAATGATAATAGAAATTATAGGTAAGCTAAATAGCAAATAGGCAATAGGGAGTAATACCCCTACAAATACCATTGTTAAAAACAGCATATATAACGCTACGATTTTTGAAGATGCTTTTTCTTGGATGGTATCTTGAAACTGATATAGCTTTGGAATAACTTCCTTACTCATATACTCACCTAATTTTGACAAGAATACTTCGTTAAATGAAGAGTCTTCAAAGGTTTTACCATCTATTTTGTTAGCAAGTTTCATGATTTTATCTTGATGCCGCTCATATACCGAATGTAAATCTAAAGCATCTTTATAAGCTCCATATTTATACCCAAAAAAGTACCAAAGCCCAGATCCAACTTTGTGTTCTAACCATTTTGATACAATTTCTTTACTATAAAACTGTGGGTATTTTATATTTTCTGAAACCCTTTTATCCTTAGGACTCGTCATTAAAATAGCCTTTAATTCGAGATAGAGGTTTTCGGTTTCATCATAGCTGTTTTTTTCCTGAAGAAATTCAATTGCTAATTTTGACTTTCCTTTATAAAATTCTTTCACATCAAAAAAAGTAAGTCCTTCAAATTCTTCATCTATATACTCTTTAAGCCCAGAAAGCCACATTTTTGATCTATATAAAAGCTCTACAATAGTTCTAAAGTCATGCATTTTTTGAGTAATGGCACTTAGACTATTTATTGCAGAGTTTTTGGAGTTTTTAACGGTAAAAGCATTGAAAACTAAGTAAAACAGTATTAAAGCTGCTATAAAACCACTAATACTTATAAAAACACCTAGATGCTTTTTTAAAGTTTCAGCAAATATTGGAGTATCAAAAACTTTTTGTTGCAATAAGAAGACTAATAGTATAGCAACAAAGCCACTAACTAAAAGCGGGATAAGAATATATAAATCTTTATAAAAAGACTTCTTCTGCATGTATTAAACTTCAAACAGTAGGGATATAACTTTTAAATTAGAGTACTATTAAATCCTCACTAAGGTTAGTATTTAAAGGGTTAATTGATATTTTAAGTTATATCAAAAATACGCTAAAATGTAGGAAAATGTAGTAATTTACTTACAATTCGATGTAGTGAAAGGTAATACCGATAAACAACCTATATTGCCTTGTTTTTTAGGTTAATATCCTACTGCAGTATCGTCTCCTCTTGGGTCTGCCCCTCCTTCAAGTACCCCATTTTCCAAAATACGTATAGCATCAACCTTGCCAATTATTGGGTCTGCTGTTATATTTTCTGGATACCCTAATATTTTTAGAGAGTCTTTTATTTTTTTTGGGAACCTACCTACCTCGTATCTTATATTATCAGGCAACCATTGATGATGAAATCGAGGGGCATTTACTGCTTCTTGCATATCCATATTAAACTCAATAACATTTAAGATGGTTTGGGCAACCGATGTTATAATAGTTGCTCCTCCAGGTGTTCCTACTACCATGAATAGCTCTCCGTCTTTTTCTAAAATTGTAGGTGTCATTGAGCTTAGCATTCGCTTTTGTGGAGCAATTGCATTAGCTTCACCTCCTACGAGACCATAGATATTAGGTTCTCCTGGTTTTGCACTAAAATCGTCCATTTCGTTGTTTAAAAAGAAGCCTAACTCTTTTACATACAACTTGGAGCCGTAGCCAGAATTAAGAGTTGTAGTAACAGATGCTGCATTACCCCATCTATCTACAATAGAGAAGTGCGTAGTCTCTTCACTTTCATAAACTTGAATACTGCCAGGTTTTATTTCTGAAGAAGGACTAGCAGCTTTAAGGCTAAAAGATTGCATCCTATTTTTTATGTAATTAGATGTTAGTAACGAATCAACAGGGATATTCACAAAATCTGGGTCACCTAGGTAGTAGCTTCTATCTGCATAAGCTCTTCTTTCTGCTTCTGTGATTGTTTGAATGTATTTTGTTGAGTTGTGTCCATATTCTACTAGGGGGTAGGGTTCAACCATTTTTAATATTTGCGCTAAGCAAACTCCCCCGCTTGATGGTGGTGCCATTGAAATTACCTTATACTCTTTAAAATCAAATACAATGGGTTCTCTCCATTCAGCTTCATAAGCTTCTAGGTCTTTTAGTGTAATAATTCCACCTTTTTTTTGAATATAGTTTACTAAGTTTTTTGCAGTTTCACCATTGTAAAACTCTTGTCTTCCATTTTTTGCAATAGCTTCTAATGTTTTGGCTAGTGCTTCATTTTTAAAGATACTCCCTTGAGTATGGGTTTCTGTAAATATGGAGGCCTCTTGGTTTACTTCTTTAAAAATAGATTGATAGTTTTCTAAACGTATTGCTTGGTTTTCTGTAACGGTAAACCCTTCTCTTGCAAGTTTAATTACTGGTTGTAGCAAAACTTCCATAGGTAATGACCCCAACTTTTCATGGATAGCAAAAATTCCAGCTACTGTACCAGGAACACCAACTGCTAGGCTACCTACTTTACTTTCTTTTGATTTATATATACCGTCTTCATCAAGATACATATCTCTATGTGCTGTTAGCGGTGCTTTTTCACGATAATCTATGCTTCCTATTTCTCCATACTCTGTTCTGTACACCAAAAACCCACCACCCCCTAAATTGCCTGCATATGGATAGGTAACAGCGAGCGCCATCTCTACTGCAATGGCAGCGTCATAAGCGTTACCTCCCATTCTCATAATTTCGACACCTACTTGTGAAGCCTCTTTTGTTGCTGAAACTACTATTGCGTTATCTGCTAGGACAGCTTCTTTTTGTAGTTTTTTTTCAGAAATTACCTGTGTTCCTCGGGGTTTGTCTTTACAGCCAATTAAAAGGAATACAATTAGTATAGATAGGTAGCTTTTCATAGTTCTTTTAGTTTTAATTGGCAATAGGCCTCAAGCTCAATAAAAAAAGAAGTAAATTCTGTTTCAAATTTGTCGTAATGCTTTTCTAGTTCAATAATTGCAAAATTTAGTTTTCCTTTTCCTTTTGTTCTTACATTCATTTGTTCTAAAATCGTACTAATACCCCTAATTGTAGCATAATTGTAGAGCCAATTATCACTTATCATATAAGGCATCATTCGCTGTATGCGAGTGGGTAATACTTCAAAGTTGTTTTGCAATAATGTATAAAAATTAGCAACAAAGCTTTCTAGCGGTTCGTCATGATAGTTCATCCAGTTTTTAGCCAAAAAGTGGTCGTATAAAATATCTACAATCACTCCACTATAATGCCCATGTTTTTTGTGAAGTCTTTTTGTGCTTTGTTTTACAATAGGATGTTGATCTGTAAAGCTATCTATAGCACGGTGTAGGAGGATACCTTTACTTATCTCTGCGGGATATTTTAAATATTGTTTTCCTTTAATACTATCGGCTATAAAGTTTCCAATAATGATTCCTTCATCTTGTCCAGAAAGGTAAATATGTGCCAGATAATTCATCGTTACAATTTACGAAATCGTAACAAAGAAATGTGTTATTAAAAAGTATCTTTGTAACAAAATTAGCAACAATGACATTAATAAAATCTATTTCAGGAATTCGCGGAACTATTGGAGGAAAACAGGGAGAAAATTTAACTCCTATTGATGCTGTGTTATATGCATCTGCCTATGGAGCTTGGGTACAGTCTCAACGAGAGAAAGAGCAGCATAGAGTAGTAGTAGGTAGAGATGCTAGAATCTCTGGAGCTATGGTTCAACAATTAGTTATGAACACTCTTGTGGGGATGGGAATACATGTAATAGATGTTGGACTTTCTACAACTCCTACTGTAGAAATGGCTGTTACAATGGAGCATGCAGATGGTGGAATTATTTTAACAGCAAGCCATAATCCTAAACAATGGAATGCTTTAAAATTACTGAATAATAAAGGTGAGTTTTTAAACGCTGCTGAAGGTCAAAAAATATTGGATATTGTAGATAAAGGAGCTGTTACTTTTGCTGAAGTAGATGCACTTGGAAAAATTACAATTAATGATGCGTACATAGATTTACATATTGATGAAATCTTAGATTTACCTCTTGTTAATGTTGAAGCAATAAAAAAAGCTAATTTTAAAGTTGTAGTAGATGGGGTAAACTCAACTGGAGGTATTGCAGTACCTTTATTACTTGAAGCACTTGGCGTACATCCTGTAAAATTATACTGTGACCCAACTGGCCACTTCCCTCATAATCCAGAGCCACTTAAAGAACATCTTGGAGATTTAATGAAAATGGTTGTTGATGAGCATGCAGATTTTGGAATTGTAGTAGACCCGGATGTAGATAGATTAGCATTTGTGGATCAAAAAGGAGAAATGTTTGGTGAAGAATATACACTTGTTGCTGTTGCAGACTATGTTTTAAGCCACACTAATGGAAATACTGTTTCTAATATGTCATCTTCTAGGGCTCTTAGAGATATTACAGAAAAACATGGCGGAACTTATACTGCAAGTGCTGTGGGTGAGGTAAATGTTGTACATGAAATGAAAGATACAAATGCTGTGATAGGTGGTGAAGGTAATGGAGGTATTATTTATCCAGAGCTACACTACGGGAGAGATAGCCTAGTTGGGATTGCTTTGTTTTTAAGTCATCTAGCTGAACTAAAAATGGATGTTAGTGCATTACGTGCTAGCTATCCAACTTATTTTATGAGTAAAAAGAAAATACAGCTTACACCTGGCTTAGATGTAGACTCCCTACTTGAAAAAATGACAACTAAATACGCTTCTGAAAACCCAAATACAATAGACGGAGTAAAAATAGATTTTGAAGACTCTTGGGTACACCTTCGTAAATCTAATACAGAACCCATTATACGTATTTATACAGAAGCACCCTCGCAAGCCGCAGCAGATAGTCTTGCTGATAGGTTTATTGGGGAGATAGAAGGGATAATCTAGGGTTTATTAGATTTTATAACCTCGTTAATCGTTACTTCCCTCTATGTTTCCAACGTTTATGAGACCATAAGTAGTAAGCAGGCTCTTCTTTAATTTGAGCTTCTAATAAGTCTAAAAACTTTCTGGTGTTTTTGTAGTCAGTATCTTCTTTTGGGTTTTCTGAAACCGGAACGAAAGTGGCTTTATAGTATCCTCTTTTTACTTTTTCAACCTTAAAATAGAGTAGTGTAAAGTCTAAGAGTTTTGCTAATTCTTCGGTACCTGTAAAAACAGGAACATTAATACCCATAAAATCTTCTCTGTGCTTAAAAGCATCTGGACGTGGCGTTTGATCAGATAATATATAGGTTAAAGTTGTAGTTTCTTCTTTTTTATACCTGTAGAGTACTTTTGTAATTCTTGTGTTAGGCACGATCGTAGCTCCAAAACGACTTCTAATTTTTTTTACCAAGCTATCAAACTGTTTGTTGTCTAACGGCTTATAGACTGCAAAGCCTTGATGCTGCATCATTTTATTTACAATTCCACTCCATTCCCAATTGCCATAGTGACCTGCCATAAGAAGGATACTTCGATTATTATTGTAAAGTTTTTCTAGGAGTTCAATATTTTCAATAGTAAAACGCTTTCTTATTTGGTTTTCAGAAATTGTGAGACTTTTAATTGTTTCGAAAATGAGATCACATAAATGCTTATAAAAACCTTTTGCGATTTGGGTTCGCTCTGCTTCGGTTTTGGAAGGGAATGCTAGTTTTAGATTTTCAAAAACTACTTTTTTTCGGTATCCAAAAATATGATAGGTTAACTGGTATAACACAGAAGACTTTATATACAAAATGGACATAGGTAATACAGAAGTAAACCAGAGTGCAGGATAAATAATAATATAAAGTAGTCTTTGCATAGTTATTTACAGCAAAACTAGTTAAATTTATTGCATTATAATACGGAAACCTATTAGAAGAAAATATGCCACAAATTGATACAGCTACTCTTATTATAATTGTTTGTAATGTTCTATTCTCATTAAAGGGCTTCAACGATTTTTCATTTTTCGAAAAATATAAATTTAACATAGCTGGGATTCGTAGAGGTGAGCAGATACGGATGTTTACCTCTGGTTTTTTACATGTTGATTTTACTCACCTGTTGTTTAATATGTTAACGTTATATTTTTTTGCGCCTTTGGTTATTGGCCCTCTAGGTGTTTTTAAATTTGTGCTTATTTATGTAGCTGGACTGGTTGTGGGTAATTTATTGTCACTCTACTTTCACAAAGATGAGTACCACTATAGTGCTGTAGGCGCAAGTGGAGCTGTTATGGCAGTTTTGTATGCTGCTATTATGTTTTACCCGATGGAGGAGTTCTATTTGTATTTTGCAATACCAATTAAGGCATGGATTTTGGGAGTATTATATTTGTTATATTCAGTTTGGGGGATGAAAAAAAGAATAGGTAATATTGGTCACGATGCACACATAGGTGGTGCGGTAGCTGGCTATGCATTAACTATCGCTTTTGTTCCTTCATTATTACAAACAAGTTTATGGATTGTTGGAGTACTAGCTGCTCCTATCATTCTATTATTTATTTTACACAAGCTAGGCAAAATTTAATTTATTTATTATGAAGTTATTAGTCTCACTTTTATTTCTTTTTTCAATTACTATGAATGCACAAAACACCCCACAAAATACTGTAGATGTTACTGGAATAGGTATTGTAACTGTTGTTCCAGACCAAGCCAAGATAACTGTTAGAAATGAAAGCACAGGAAAAGATGCGGCCTTAGTAAAGCAAGAAAATGATAGAGTGATAGGCAATGTGTTGTCTTTTTTAAAAGAAATGAAAATTGAAGATAAAGATGTTAAAACAGAGTACGTTCGCCTCAATAAAAATTATGATTATAATTCTAAGACATATAACTATGCAGCTAACCAAACCATATCAATTCGGTTAAAAGACTTAGACAAGTATGAATCTTTAATAAATGGGCTCGTTTCTACTGGAATTAATAGAATCGATGGTGTGAGTTTTTCGTCTTCTAAGAAAGAAGCGCTAGAATCTCAAGCAAGAAAAAAAGCAATTGCTAATGCTAAAATGAAAGCAGAAGAATATGCAAGTGTGCTTAATCAAACTATTGGTAAAGCTGCAACTATAAGTGAATTTAGTTTTCAAACCTCTAATCCATACCCAAAAAACAGAATGGTTATGGGAGCCATGGCAGATAGTTCCTCTTCAGAACCACAAACTCTAGCAGCTGGGGAAATGGAAGTAAGAGCTACTGTTAATGTGAGCTTTTTTCTCTATTAAGAGTTTATTGGCCTAACAAAGAAGCCATTTTATTTTCAAGTGCAGCGCCTCTAAGGTCTTTGTCTATAATTACACCGTTTTCATCAAGTAAAAATGTTGCGGGTATAGAGCGTACATTATATTTTCGTGCAATAGGGTCTTGCCAAAATTGTAAGTTACTTACATGATACCAGTCCATATTGTCGTCTTCAATAGCTTTTAACCAACGTTCTTTTTGATTGGCTTTATCTAGTGATACGCTTATAATGTTTAAACCTTTGTCGTGATATTTTTCATAAACTCTTACCACGTTAGGATTTTCCATGCGGCAAGGGCGACACCAAGATGCCCAAAAATCTATTATGGTGTATTTTCCTAAAGTTTCTTTAAGCGATAGTTCTTCTCCAGTTGGAGTTGGAGCTGAAAACTCAGGTGCTTTTCCACCAATATCAGCACTCTTCATAGCCTCAATTGTAGTCTTTAGGTTTTTTGTAAGTTGTAGCGAAGCAATTTTAGGCGTAAGGTTTTCTACAAATTCGTTAGCCTCAGGGCTTGTAATTTGCTTTCTACCTAACATTTCTTGCGCTAGCATTACAGAAAATATTGAGTTGTTGTTATCTGAAAGAAATTTTTTCTTGTAAGCAGTCTCCTCGTTAATTAGACTAACATTTTCTTTTTGTATTTCACTAGCTAAAAGGTTATCCTGTTCTGCTCTTGCTACTTTAAAGCGTTGTGTTAAATCTTGTTTTTTACTATTAAACCACTTCATGGTTTTCATGTAATCGTTATACGCTTTGTTTTGTAATCCGCCTGATACATAAGAGGCTTGCAGGCTGTCTTTATAGATTATTGCTTTTAAATCTTCGTTTTCTGGAAAGAAAACAACAGAGTTTCCATTATTTCCAATACGGAGGTAATGTAGTGCAGTATCTTCAGTTTTTGGATAAGTAGCATTAAACTCTCCACCGCTTATTGTAATAGTATCTTTTATTGTAGGGCTAGTGCCCTCTAATTTGTAGACATATACCTCTGTACCATCTTCAAAACCTGCTGCATCACCAGAAAGTTTGTATTGTGAAGAATCTGTACCACATGAAACTAATAAAACTGTAACGATTAAAGCTAAATAACGACTCATAATTCAGTAAATTTGTTGCAAAAATAAAAGTTATTTATTCTGAAAAAAATTACAGCTATCAAATATTTGTTAATTATTTGATTTTTTGGAAGTTCTGTGATATAATACGTAACTTTAATACAGTATAATTACTTGAAAATGATTACTCAAGAAAGAGAATTTCCGTTACAACTTAACCTAAGTTTGAGCAAAGTTTTTGAACATTACAAAAACCTTGTTGAAACTATGGGAACAAACGAGCGTTTTCATAAAATTCTCGAAATAGAGAAAAAATACCCAAAACTTTCTGAAGGACTCGATTCTGAAGAAGAAATAGAAAAGTATGCTAAGCAAATAGATTTTGTTCTGGAAGATTTATTTCCAAGCGCATTGCAATTAAATGAAATCAAGATAGCAACTACACCATTTCAACAATCTATCTTTAAGTCTACTCAACGATTTAAAAACATAATAAAAGCTGCTGGGAAAGACTTTGAACCAGAGATTAAAAACTTTGATGAGAATCACTTCTACATCATGGGGTGTAGCATTATACTTAACCAGCATTATGGATATAAAATAGACTTTAGACGTCCTTTCTATTATAATATTCCAGATGCAAATGGAAATATTAAAAATTACAGGGTATTATACAATGGCGACTTTATTGACATTGAAAAGACAAATGAATCTTTAGATATCACACAAGAGGATATTGACACCTTAGTTGAAAATTTTGACAATATTGACATCTGGAAAGAAAAATTTCCAGTTGGATCCTGGAAATTTAAAGGTTTTGTAATCGCCAATATGTTTGATGTTACTACAGATGTTTCAATTTCAGACTTTAAATCTCACTTATTAAAAAATGAAACAGATAACGAACCATTTGTAGTAGAGTTTGAGCGTATTTTTAGAACTATTTTTGGGATTGAAGATTTAAAAATTGGCTTTGCAGACTTTAATTATCAAGACCAAACTATCGAGAAGCTACCCTATAAAAATGTACATAGTTACATACTAGGGGATACAAATCAAAAACCATGTTCAGAATCATTTTGTGAAACGTCTTACCATTCAATTTTTAAGAAGCATGAGTTATACATTGTCACAAATGTAAGTAAGTACCATTATTTATACCCACAAAATCCATTATATCAAAACCTTAAAGAGAATGGTGTAGAAAGTATTATTCTGGCTTCTATAGTACATAACAATAGAGTGCTTGGAGTACTTGAGTTGGTTTCAAAAAAAGTAAATGCATTAAACACAATTAATGCAAATAAGTTACAAGATATAATGCCCTTTCTTATTGATAGTGTGGTGCGCTCTAAGCAACAAACTGAAAATGAACTAGAGCTCATTATACAAGAAGAATGTACTTCTATTCATAAAAGTGTTCATTGGAAATTTTTAAAAGAAGCTAAAAGATATTATGCAGCCTTAAATGGTGATACTCCTGCACACTTTAGAGAAATTACTTTTGAAGATGTGTACCCACTTTTCGGGCAGATTGATATAAAAGGTTCTTCTGAAGCTCGAAATACAGCAACTAAAAAAGATCTTGAGTTGCAGCTTACCAATATCAATAAAATTATTAAGAAGGCTCATAAAATCGAAAAACTCCCAATCTATGAACAAATAGTTTTTAGAATCGAAGGTTATTTAAGTGATTTTAAAGACCACCTGCAGGTTGATAGCGAGCGTCAAGTGTTAGACTTTTTAAAAGGAGAAATTATACCACTCTTTAAACACTTAGAATCAAAAAACAACGAATTAAAGAAACTAATAGAATCTTATAGATCTACCTTAGAAACTACTAGTGGTCTTATTTATAAGTATAGAAAGGACTATGATGAAACTGTGATGCTTATTAATAAACGAATGGCATCTATTTTAGATAGTAAGCAACGAGAGGCCCAAAAAATGTACCCGCATTATTTTGAGCGCTTTAAGACTGATGGTGTAGAGCACAATATGTACATTGGCGAAGCGATTACTAAAGACGAAAGCTTTAACAAAATATACCTATACAACCTTCGTATGTGGCAGCTACAAGCTATGTGCGAGATGGAAAACAGTTACTACAAGCTTAAAGAAAGATTACCTGTTCCACTAGATGTTGCATCTATGATTTTGGTCTTTAATAGTTCATTGTCATTACGTTTTAGAATGGATGAAAAACGTTTTGATGTTGATGGAACCTATAATGCTAGATATGAAGTAGTAAAAAAGCGTGTAGATAAAGCCAATATAAAAGGTACTGAAAAACGTATCACGCAAGCAGGAAAGATTTCAATTATTTATTCGCAACGTGAAGACGAAAAAGAGTACAAAAAATACATACAGTTTTTGCAACACAAAAAATTACTTGATACGGATGTTGAGGTTTTAGAATTGGAAGATTTACAAGGAGTTACAGGTCTTAAAGCCTTGCGTGTAAGTGTGTTATATTCAAAAGGAAAAGATAATACAAAAGAATACTACACATACGAGGACTTAGTAAAAGAAATTAACTCGTAATTCTAATTTACAATAGTGTTTCCAACCTCTTGTACGCTCTGCTCTGTTGCTGCAAATGATATTCCAAAAGCCAGGATAGATACTATAATACCTAGTACAAAAATTGTATATGTCCAACGTAAAATTCTGTATTTTCTGTCTAGTACTTTTCCAAGAAAATATAAATCTTTAGTTAAAGAAGAGTATACATAATCTCTGTCTTTTAGTAATTCTTCTATGGCCCATTGGTATTGAGATAACTCCATTCTATGGAAATTTCCGAAGAATGTTAAGTTAACACGTTTTTTTTTTACATCTTCTTTAGTAAACTCTCCTCTAGTAACATTAGGCCTTGTAGCAATTACAGCAAGTATCATAGTTATCGTACTTGAAACAACAAAAACTGCAGAGGGTACAATTAAAAAGGGATTACTGTCTAATTTTGATAATAAGTTGGATAGTACTAACGAAATTATAATTGCATTTACTGATAGTAAAATATTGGCTTTAGTATCAGCTATATCACTAAGCTTAATATGATTTCTTAGTGCAGTTCTATAAAAAGTTTGAATTCCTCGCTCTGGACTGGCATCTTTATATTTTGCTTTAAGCTCAGCTTTCATTGTCTCTTTTCTACGCCTTTTTTTATCTTTCTTCTTATCCTTTATTAAGGATGCAAGGTTATCTTCTTTCTGCTTTTGCCAATTTTTCAATGCATATTCACTATAAAATTGGTGCTTTTCAACTAGAACCTTTATGTTTTCATCTCTCCATTGTACCGGAGTATAGTCATGAATACCTTGTTGTTTATATTCTTGTCTTAAAAACTCACTTGCTTCTTTAAAATAGTCTTTCCCGAAGTGAGAAGAATCTGCATCTCTTATTATTTCTTCAAGATTACTTTTGGGTGTATCTTTAAACTTAGTAGCCATAATACACTTATTTACAGCTTCAATAGTTTCTTTGTCAATCTCTTTATTTTTAAGAAATTTAGTGGCAATTTTGACACTCTCTTCTTCATGACCCTCTCTTGTTTGAATGTATCCTGTGTCATGTAAAAGCGCAGCTAGACGTAACACTTTGGCATCTTTAACATCAATTTGTGAGCCTTCAATAATTTCATTGATACTTTTGTAAACCCTTTTGGTGTGTGTATAGTTATGATACAAAAACGTATTTGGGAGGTTCTCCTTAAATAGATTTAGTACAAAATCATCAGTTTCTTTAACTATATCAGCCATAAGTCTTAAATTAGATAACCAAATTACAAAAAATATAAGATAGCATATTTCACATGAATAAAATTAACATCCTTCTAACGTTCTTCGCCCTTTTTTTTATGAGTAGTTGTGGCTCATTTAAACCTAAATATTTAAATGAGGAAAGTGAGAGTATCCCGGTAATTGAAGGAACTCTTGAAAAACGGTTTTATTTAATTGGAGATGCAGGCGCTGCAGAAACCTCTGATACAAATGAAGCACTTGTAATTTTCGAAAAATTTATTGAGGATAAAGATACTTCGAAAGATCAATTAATATATCTAGGGGACAATATTTACCAAAAGGGGTTACCCAAAAAAGATGATAAGAGAAGGAGTGACGCAGAAAATAAAATAGATGCACAATTAAATTCGGCAAAAAAATTTAAAGGCAATACTTTATTTATCCCAGGAAACCATGATTGGTATGCTAAAGATGGCTTAAAGGGGCTAAAACGGCAAGAAAAATATGTAGAAGATTCACTAGATGATGATGAAGCATTTCAACCAGAAAATGGCTGCCCTATAGAGGAGATTGAAATTTCAGAAAATATAGTTCTACTAATATTAGACACCCAATGGTATATTACAGATTGGGATAAACATCCTACTATTAATGATGAATGTGATATTAAATCTCGTAGTGATTTCTTTCTAGAAATTGAAGGAGAACTTAAAAAGAACAACGAGAAAACAATCTTGATAGCAATGCACCATCCAGCATTTACGTATGGGTTACATGGTGGATACTTTAATTTTAAGAAACACTTAAACCCATCAAGTGGAAAAATTCCACTTCCTATTTTAGGAACGGTGGTTACACAGGTTAGATCGCAAGGTGGTGTTTCTCCTCAAGATAGATACAATGTGCGTTACAATGAATTGATGAAACGTCTTATCACGCTAGCTACAGATAGTGATAGAGTAATTTTTGCTTCTGGACATGAGCATGCATTGCAATACATCGAAAACGAAGGGATTAAACAAATAGTTTCTGGCTCTGGTGCAAAAGAAGCACCTGTAAATTTAGGAGAGGGAGCTCATTTTGTTTACGGCGGAAGAGGTTTTGCAACTTTAGATGTTTATGATAATGGAGGGTCTGTTGTTACTTTTTATGCACCTGATGAAATGAATGAACCTAAATTAATGTTTAGTACAGTTGTACATGAGCCTAGAAAAGAATATGACACTTCGCTTTTAGCAACAGAGTTTTCACCCACTCGAGAAGCAAGTGTTTATCCAGAAGAAAGAACAGATGTTTCTAAAGGGTACGAATGGTTTTGGGGAAAGCATTACAGAGATTTATATGGCAAAAAAATAAAATTTAAAGTAGCAACTTTAGATACTCTTTTAGGAGGGCTTACTGTAGAGCGTAAAGGTGGGGGGCACCAGACCAGATCATTACGCCTTAATACTAAAGATGGGAGAAACTATAATCTTAGAGGGTTGAGCAAGAGTGCAGTACAATTTTTACAAACTACCGCATTTGTAGAAAATTACATTGAAGATGATTTTAAAGAAACTCTTACTGAAGATATCATCTTAGACTTTTATACAGCCAGTCACCCTTTTGGAGCCTTAGCTATTCCTGATCTTGCAAATGCTATTGGAGTTTACCATACAAACCCTAAAATCTATTATGTACCAAAACACAAAGCTTTAGGAAAGTATAATGAAGAATATGGTGATGAACTATACATGCTAGTAGAACGTCCAGACGAAGGTTTTACAGATGTTGCTTCTTTTGGGAAACCTACCACTATAGAGAGTACAAGTGATGTGTTAGAAAATACTAGAAAAGATGAGAAATACAGAGTAGATGAGTCTGCATTTATAAGAGCTCGTTTGTTTGATATGCTTATAGGAGACTGGGATAGACACCAAGACCAATGGCGTTGGTCTCGTTTTGATATTTCTGATGATGAAAAAATATACAGGCCTATCCCTAGGGATAGAGATCAAGTATTTGCGAATTATGACGGAGCACTTCTGGATATATTAAAAGTATTAATGCCAGTAACAAAACAATTTCAAAAATTTGGTCCAAAGCAAAAAGATGTTGAGTTTTTAAATTTAGCTGGAATAAGACTTGATAGAACATTATTACAAACAGCAACCAAGGAAGACTGGATTGCTGAAGCTGAGTACATAAAAGAGAATTTAAGTGATGAGGTTATTGATTTGGCATTTACTAAGCTACCTATAGAGACACAAAAAGATTTTTCAGAAGAGATAGTAAAAAACCTGAAACTTAGAAGAGATGCTATATTAGATTTTACTGAAAAATATTACGATTATATTTCTAAACTTGTTGTAATTATAGGAACAGATAAAGACGATAAAATTGAAATAACTAGAGGTAACAATGGCATAACTACTATTTCAATTTCTAGAATTAAGGATGGTAAAGCACAAAAACCATTTAAGACAAGAACTATTAAGAGATCTGAAACAAAAGAAATTTGGGTATATGGCCTTGATGATGACGATGAATTTGTAATTAATGGAAATGGAAATAAACCCATTTTCACGAGAATTATAGGGGGACAAAATAATGACAGATATACTGTAGAAAATGGAAGGGCTGTTAAAATCTACGACCATAAAAGTAAACCAAATACAATAGTAAAAAGAGGAACCGCTAGTTATAAGTTTAGTGATATCTATGATCAAAATACTTATGACTATACAAAGAAAAATAGCACCTTAAATACCATATTTCCTTCAATTGGTTTTAATCCTGACGATGGGATTAAAGTTGGTTTACAAGATGTTTACACAGTTAATGGTTTTAAAGACAACCCATTCCAAACCAGGCACATATTTGCTGCAAGTTACTTTTTTGCAACACAAGGGTTTGAACTTAATTATCAAGGAGAGCTTGCAAGAATTTTCGGGAATTGGAATTTGTTTTTTAAAGGTCGATATACTAGTGAGAATTTTGCTCAAAACTTTTTTGGGTTTGGTAACAACTCACAAAATATGGATGATGACTTAGGACTGGATTTCAATAGAGTAAAAATGGGACGTTTACACGGAAAGATTGGTGTTTCAAAAACAGGTCATTATGGAAGTCGTATTGAAATTACCACGGGGATAGAACGTATAGAGGTAGATAATACAGAGGGAAGATTTATTAATCAAATTTTTTCTGACGATGCACCTTTCTTTGATGGTCAAATGTTTGGAAACCTAGATGTAAATTATGAATACAATGGTTATGATAATAAAGTTAGCCCAACTAGAGGGATGTTTTTTAAATTAAGAACGGGAATTACAACTAATACAGATGATACTGATAAGACTTTTGGTTATATAAACCCATCAATACAGTTTTTTAATTCTATTACTAGAAATAGAAAATTAGTTTTGAGTACAAAAATACAGGGTCAAGTAAATGTTGGTGATGACTTTGAATTTTTTCAAGCTG
Organism: Patiriisocius hiemis; assembly: GCF_031846325.1. Lineage (NCBI taxonomy): Bacteria > Pseudomonadati > Bacteroidota > Flavobacteriia > Flavobacteriales > Flavobacteriaceae > Patiriisocius > Patiriisocius hiemis. Next base: position 127,868 of record NZ_JAVRHZ010000007.1, read on the forward strand.
CTACTTTAGGAGCTAATACTGGGCTAAGAGGATATAGAACACAACGTTTTAGTGGTGAGAGTGCATTGGCTTTTAGAGGAGATTTAAGATATGATGTTTTTAAATTTAAAACAGGACTTCTTCCTTTACGCTTAGGTGTTTATGGAGGTTATGACTATGGGCGTGTTTGGGTTGATACCGAAAATACTAGGTCTTCTTCAAATAGATGGAATGATAGTTTTGGGGGAGGAATTCTACTAAATGCTGTAGAGGCTATAGGAGGAGAATTTGGCTTGTTTTCTAGTGATGACGGAATGCGTTTTAGCTTCTTACTTAGAGTTAGCTTATAATTCTAGAAAATAAACGTTGCTTCCACCAATACCTATTTTTTCGTCAACAATATAGAGTTTGCTGTTTAAAAAAGTAATGCTCTCTTTTTGAGAAAAATGATCAAGGTTTATTTCCTTTACAGAACCCTCAAAAATGTTGTCTTGTTTATAGTCAGTTAAAACCCATATTTTATCATAGCTCAATAAAACGATTTCTCCTGTAGTATGATTTATGGTTGCCGAAGTAATTTGGCAATCTGTTTTATCTTCACATGTCTTGAATGATGAAACAACATTTGCTTTATCTTCTTTACCATTCATAGAAAGTTTATAGAGCTTTGCAGTTCCATCAAATTTTGAGCTTCTATTTCTTGACACTAAATAGAAGTTATTATTTAAAACAAAAAATGATTCTATATCAAAATTCCTGTTTTTTTTCTTAGGTGGAAATTTTTCTTGATCTTCAAGTTTAAATTCAATTTTTGTTGCTTTAACTTCTTTTTTATCAAAGAGATCTCCGTTGGATATTTTATAAATAGTAAGATGCTTTCTCTTGTTTGAATTATTACCAAAATCACCAATATATAAGTTACCCTCTTTATCTGAAGCTAAATCTTCCCAATCATTATTTTCTGCATTTGTAACTGTAATTATTGTTTTGGTGTTTTTTGTTTTAGGATTGTAACCAAAAATTTTTGCTTCATTTCCAGAATCCTCTACCATCCAAATTAGCTTAGTATTATCGATGTATTCAATCCCACTTACTTCAACTAGATCATTGTGTAGTGAGCTTTCAATTGTTAGCTTACCAAAATCAGTCTGGCAACTAACACTAGTTGAAATTAGAAATATTAAAATATATTTATACATACAGCTTTGATTTTCGGTACTTTTAAAAAAAAAATAACAAGAATTTTACCTTTTATCCCTTAGGAATAAAAAAATAGGATGTTGTTTTTGTGTTTGTGAGTAGTTTAATTAGCTTTTCATTGCCCATGCATCTAGCATCCAACTTACTTTCTCTAGATCTGCAATATAAGAGCCAATCATGTCTATAGTTCCTTCATCTCCTGCAGCATCGGCTTTTTCAACAACATTACGCATTTGTGAGAGTAAAAGACCATGATCTTTAAGAAGTACCTTAACCATTTCAGTATCTTTTACATTAGAAGAAGACTCAGAAAGGTTGGTAATTTCAAGATATTCGCTAAAGTTACTTATTGGCTGAAAACGTAGTGTAAGTATTCTTTCAGCAATCTCATCTATTTTTAATTTTGCATCATCATACATTTCTTCAAACTTAACATGTAAATCAAAAAAGTTTTTGCCTACAATGTTCCAATGAAAATTTCTTAATTTTTGGTAGTAGATATGATAGTCTGCTAATAGTGTATTTAGCTCTTTAGCGGTTAAATTTATTTTTTCTTTGTCAAGATTAAGATAGTTCATGATTATTTAATTTAGTTTACTCAAATTTACATGTCACTCTTAACGCTAGCAAGAATATTATATAGTTTACATTTTATTTAACGAAACTCACTCATTTTTAAGTAAAATTAAGTTATAAATAGATATTCTTTAATGTCTATTTTAGTTCCCTTTTAACCTAATTATTGTAACTTTGGCGACTTGTTTTAAAAATTTTTAATGGAAAAATTACTGCATACTATTTTACAAGCTGCTATTGAAGCTGGAGAAGCTATAATGGAAGTCTATATGACAGATTTTGATGTAGAAATTAAAGGAGATAATTCCCCTTTAACTATAGCAGATAAAAAAGCAAATACTGTAATTAATAAGTATTTAGAAACTACTAATATCCCTATTATTAGTGAAGAAAATAAGCAAACCGATTATTCTGTTAGAAAAAGTTGGGATAGATGTTGGATTGTAGACCCACTTGATGGTACCAAAGAGTTTGTTAAAAGAAATGGAGAGTTTACAGTAAACATCGCTTTGGTTGAAAATGGAAGCCCTATTCTAGGTGTAATTTACGTTCCAGTTGTTAGAGAGTTGTATTTCACAAATGCCAAAGGAACTTCAGCTTTAAAAGTTACAGTTGGAGAAAAATATACAATTGAAGACTTAATAAAGGAAGCTGCTACAATTTCACCGGATACTTCAGATGCTTCAATAGTAAAAATAGTGGGTAGTAGGTCGCACCTTAACGATGATACAAAAAAGTTTATTTCAGAAGTTGAACAAAAATCTCCTGTTGAAATAGTATCTAAAGGTAGTTCATTAAAATTTTGCTTAGTTGCCGAAGGAAAAGCAAATTTATATCCAAGATATGCTCCAACTATGGAATGGGATACTGCTGCAGGACAAGCTATTTGTAACGCTGTTGGTGTTAAAGTAATAGATAATACAACGCAAGAGGCGTTACAATATAATAAAGAAAACCTATTAAATAACTATTTTTTAGTTACGCTTTAAATGAAAGATGCTTCACATAAAAGGCATATTGCAAAAACAGTTACTTGGCGAATTGTAGGGACACTTGATACCATTATTCTTTCTTGGATAATCACAGGTGATTTACTTACGGGAGTTAAAATTGGTTTTGCTGAAGTAATTACAAAAATGGTTTTATACTATTTACACGAACGTGTATGGTTTAAAATAAACCTTTCTAAAGATGGAAAAATACTAGAAAGCAGAAAAAGACATTTAGCAAAAACATTTACCTGGAGAGGAATTGGAACGTTAGATACAATGGCGCTCTCATGGCTGGCAACAGGGAACCCTTTAACAGGACTAAAAATTGGTTTTGCAGAACTAATTACAAAAATGATTTTGTACTACTTACATGAAAGAGCATGGTACAAGTCTAAGTTTGGATTAAAAAATGCTAGCTAACTTATGGAAGAAAATATAGTACCACATAGTTTTTTGATAACCAAAAAACAAAGGAACAAATTAAAAAACCATAATGCTTTCCTGTTGTGGTTTACAGGACTTTCAGGTTCAGGTAAATCTACCATTGCAAATGCTGTCGAGGTAGCACTCTTTAAGCAAGGAATACACACTTACACTCTTGATGGTGATAATGTTAGAAAAGGATTAAATAGTAATCTAAGTTTTTCACCAGAGGACAGAACCGAAAACATAAGACGCATTGCAGAAGTTGCTAATTTAATGGTAGATGCCGGAATAGTTATTTTAGCTGCGTTTGTTTCTCCTTATGAAAAGGATAGAAACGATATAAAAAACATCGTAGGAGAAGATAATTACATTGAAATATTTGTAAATACATCAGTTGAAGAATGTGAACGTAGAGATGTTAAGGGGTTGTATGCAAAAGCAAGGGCAGGGGAGATTAAAAATTTTACAGGAATAAGCGCTCCTTATGAAGCACCCCAAAACCCAGCTATTGAAATTGATACAACAAAAACTAGTGTTACTGAAGCAGTTTCAGTAATTTTAAACCATATTGAAAATTCTTTAAAATTAAACAATGAGTAAGTATTATTTAAATTACTTAGATGAGTTAGAATCTGAAGCAATTTATATTCTAAGAGAGGTTTGGGCACAATTTGAAAACCCAGTTATTCTTTTTTCTGGAGGAAAAGACTCCATACTTGTAACTCATTTAGCTAAAAAAGCATTTTACCCTTCAAAAATTCCATTTGCTTTAATGCATGTAGATACGGGACATAATTTTCCTGAAACTATTCAGTTTAGAGATGATTTAATTAAAAGCCTTGGAGTTAAATTAATAGTAGGGAGCGTTCAAGAATCTATAGATACAGGAAGAGTTGCTGAAGAGAAAGGAAAAAACGCAACTCGTAATGCTTTGCAAATAACAACGTTATTAGACGCTATTGAAGCAAACAATGTAGATTGTGCAATAGGTGGAGGTAGAAGAGATGAAGAAAAAGCCAGAGCAAAAGAACGTTTTTTTAGTCATAGAGATGATTTTGGCCAATGGGATCCTAAAAACCAACGCCCAGAACTATGGAATTTATTAAACGGAAAACATTTTGAAGGAGAACACTTTAGAGCCTTCCCTATTAGTAACTGGACAGAGATGGATGTCTGGAATTACATTCTAAGAGAAAATATAAGTATTCCTTCTTTGTATTCTGCTCACGAAAGAAAAGTAGTCTGGAGGCAGAATTCCTGGATTCCTGTTTCTGAACATTTAATATTAGAAGAAGGAGAAGAGGTTCATACCAAGAAAATACGCTTTAGAACTTTAGGAGATATAACTATTACCGGAGGTATTGAGTCTGATGCAGATACACTAGAAAAAATTGTTGCCGAAGTTTCAGCAATGAAACAAACCGAACGTGGAAATAGAAGTGATGATAAGCGGAGTGAAAGTGCAATGGAAGATAGAAAGCGCCAAGGTTATTTTTAAAAACAGTATATAAAAATGCAAATAGATAAAAATCAATTATTACGTTTTACAACTGCAGGGAGTGTAGATGATGGGAAAAGTACCTTAATTGGTAGATTACTATACGACTCAAAAGCTATTTTTGAAGATCAATTAGAAGCCGTAGAGAATACAAGCAAGAAAAAAGGACATGAAGGAGTTGACCTTGCTTTGTTTACAGATGGATTAAGAGACGAAAGAGAACAAGGAATAACTATAGATGTTGCGTATAGATATTTCACTACCCCAAAGCGTAAATTTATTATTGCAGATACTCCAGGGCATATTCAATATACAAGAAATATGGTCACAGGAGCTTCTACAGCAAATGCAGCTTTAATTTTAATTGATGCTCGTAATGGAGTAATTGAACAAACAAAGCGACACGCATTTATAGCTTCTTTATTACAAATACCGCATCTTATTGTGTGTGTTAATAAAATGGACCTTGTAGAATATTCTCAAGAAACATACAATAAGATTGTACAACAATTTGAGGCATTTTCGTCTAAGCTATATACAAAAGATATTCGATTTATTCCTATAAGCGCACTAGATGGAGATAATGTTGTAAATAGATCTACCAACATGGACTGGTATCAAGGAGCGCCATTACTTCACACACTAGAACATTTACACATTAGTAGTGATTTTAATAAAATTGATGCGCGTTTTCCAGTACAAACTGTGTTAAGACCACAAAGAGAAGGCTTTATTGATTATAGAGGCTACGCGGGAAGAGTAGCAAGTGGAATTTTTAGACCTAATGATGAGGTAACTATAATGCCATCTGGTTTCACTTCAAAAATTAAAACCATAGACACGCTTGAAGGCACTCTAGAAGAAGCTTTTGCACCTATGTCTGTATCAATAACTCTAGAGGATGATATAGATATAAGTAGAGGGGATATGATTGTAAAAACCAATAATAAACCAGAACCTTTACAAGAGTTTGATGCAATGCTTTGTTGGCTAAACAATAGCCCTGCGAGACCTAGAGCAAAATATACTATTGTACATACATCTAATGAGCAAAAAGCAATGATAAAAGATGTAGTTTACAAAATAGATATAAATAGCTATACCAGAAATGAAGAAGAGAAAGACCTAGCTATGAATGATATTGCTCGTATTAAAATAAGAACTACCAGGCCATTAATGATAGATGGATATCGTGATAATAGAGTAACGGGAAGCTTTATTTTAATAGATGATACAACCCACGAAACGGTTGCCGCAGGTATGATTGTCTAATTTTTGACTAAAAATAGTAAGCTATGATTAGCCATAAACATAAATGCATATTTGTTCATGTTCCAAAAGCAGCAGGAATAAGTATAGAAGAAATATTCTTGGACGATCTTAACTTAAATTTTCAAAACCGTATGGCGTTATTGTTAGGTAAAAATACTAATAAGTCATTGGGGCCACCATTTGTTTCACATCTAACATCATCAGAATACATTACTCAACATTTTATAACTCAAAAGCAATTTGAGACTTATTTTACTTTTGGCTGGGTTAGAAACCCTTATGACCGTGTTTATTCATTTTATAAATATTTGGGTTATAAAAGTTTAATGAGTTTTGAAAAATTTGTTATAAACTATATGCCAAATTTAATCAATGATAAAAATATTAAATACTTTCTTCAACCTATGTGGAATTATTTATCCATTGACGGTAAGATAGCGGTTAAGTATGTTGGTAAATTAGAAAATATTGAGTCTGATATTTTAGAGGTGTTTAAAAATAGTAAAATAGAGAGAAGAAATATACCACATTCAAATAATTCAAAAGAGATATCTTTAAGAGAAAAGACAAAACGTATATTCAGAATATTAAAGAAAAGCCCATTAGCTTTTAGACATTGTTTGGTTTCTAAAAAATCAAAAAAAAAGGAATGGACAGATGAAATGAAAAATGTAATATATACAATTTACAAAGTAGACTTTTTAAATTTTAATTATGATAAATGATTAAAAGCATTTTACTTTATAAAAAGCAACTCTTACTCTTAGCAATAAGATTTATTGGTATAATTTCTCTTTTTTTAAGCTTTAAATTAATTAATTTAATTTCTGATGAAGTTACCTTCGGTGTTTTTTCTATAATTGTGGTTTTTTCACAAATTGGAAGTTTAGTAGGAAGTTTTGGAATCCCTGTTTTAACTATGAAAATGTTATGTTCATTTCCTCCAGAAAAAAGAATTTCAAATATTAATAACATATTAATAAGCAAGGGTTTCTCTGGAGTAGTTACAAATACATTTTTTGTTTGTGTGTTACTACTATCATTATATGCTTTTTTCCCAAGTATGTTTATTTCAGGCTTTGGTTGGATGGAAATAGGGTCTGTTGTGCTTTCTACATTGTTTATGAGTTTAATAAACTTCAATAGTCAAATACTTAGATCTGATAATAAAACTCTATCATATCAATGGCTTAATGGGAATTTACCTTATTTAATATTTTCAATTTTATTAGTGTGTTGCTATTTTTTGAAACTATCAAATAATTGGATTTTTCTTTTGTATGTAATTAGTTATTTAATTACATGCTTATACTCATTTATAATTTGTTTAAAGCTGGAAGTTTCATTTAAGTATAGTTTTAGTATTGCCTACTATGCTGATATTCTTAAAAAAGCATTTGACTTTTTTTCAACTCAATTTATACAGCAAGCTTTTAATTGGGTTACATTATTAATAACTGCATATTTAATAAGCGAAATTGATACAGGTGGTATTAATATTATTGTAAAGTATATTTCATTAACTAGCTTATTCTTACTTGTTACAAATGCCTATAAAGGACCAGAATATACCTACCTGTTTGCTGAAGGTGAAATTAAAAAACTAAATCAAAGTATTTCATCAAATACTCGTTTTATAGTTTTGTGTAGTACTCCCCTAATAATAATAATGATGATTTTTCCATCATTTTTTTTAGGATTGTTTTCTATTAAATATGTTCACTTATCTAATGTGTTTTTGGTAATGTTAATTGGTACTTTAGTGAATACTTTTTGTGGTAGTGTTGGAATGTTAATGCAAATGACACAACAGCAAACAAGATTTAGAAATATAATGTTTATAGCGTTATTATTACATATAATACTTTCTTTTATTCTCTCAAAAGGGTATGGTGTTTTAGGTCTAGGTGTTAGTTTAGCAATAGTTATGATTTACTGGAATATTCATTCTTCTATTATTTTACAGAGAAAACATGGTGTTATTTCATATTTTAAATTTTAGTTAAATTGATTGACTATTCTAAAAATATCAAAACCAAAAAAAGAGAAGCCATCTTTATCTTAATATTTGTATTCTTTTTTTTGTTAATAGGAGTTTATTTTAATTTATTTTTTTCAGTTATAGCTCTTACGTTTGGAACATTAATCTTCGTAAGTTTTAAATTTAGAAAGTTTCCTTTTTTTATATTACACTATATCAATCCTTTTCTAATACTTCATTTTCAAAGTTTCCTTTTTTGGAAATTACTAACCAAACAAACTATAAATATTGAGCTATCAGAAAAATATCTTATAGTAGGAATAATAGCTTTTTTTGTGGTGAATATTTTCTATATCGCATTCGGGAAGTTTGATATTAATAAGTTTGATATTAAAAACATAATTAATAAAAAGATTTTCTTAATAATAAAATACGTTTCCTTAGGAGCGTTATTGTTTTACTTATACTTTATATCTTCAAGTAATCTTTTTGAGGATAAACGAGCTATTAAAGACTTTTTACTTCAAAATACAATATTCTCATATATATATGCTCTATCAAACTTTTTTTTAATCTGTGTTTTTTATGAGCTTTTACTCTTTAGAAATAACAATAAAAAGTTTTTTTGGCTCATAACTATTTATGGAATTATTTTTTTATTCGTTTTTCTTATTTTGGGTGAAAGGGATTTGTTATTCTCATTTGGTATAGCTATACTTTTTGTTGTTTTTGTAAGAAGCGAAAAATTTAGAATATTACCATATTATTTATTTGTTACGGCTTTAATTTTTGCAGGCCCTTATTCTCAGCTTTTTAAATCTGCATTATTAAAAAATTCTCAAACTGTAGATTTAAATGAGATTGGGTTTTTGAATAATGGTTTCGATGATTTCATGACCTCAGGCTTAAATATGGAAAGAGTTTATTACTTAAATGATTTAAAGCCTGTTGATCGGCAGATGATTCTTTCAGATATTGGAAATGTAATTGATATTACTCAAAATTCTGGAAACTGGTATAATCGTGTATTTCTTGGTAGACAGATTGGGACTACTGGTTATGGATTTTCGCTTCCATTAACTGGCTATATGGATTTCGGATACTTTGGTGTTGTATTTGTTTACTTAATTGTAAGCTTTATAATTATTCTTATATCTAAAAGGCTATCTCATAATTTGATAGGTTTGGGAATGATTATTTTTATGATTTCATTGATAAGCTATGCTCAAAGACAAGATTTAGCATATATCCTAAATTTTGTAGTAAAGTTTATTTTAATACCTTATTTTCTTTTGACAAGTAAAGTATTTGTTAAAGAAGATTCATATTCAAATTAAAACAAGTTATTATGCACGGTAGAGATTTATTTAGCAAATACAAGTTTTTAATTAAAATATCCATTTGGTTTTTTAAGATATTTCCAAATGGGATTAGGCTCTTTTTTTGGAACTGTACATCCCCATTTTCTGGCATTTTTGCAATTGGAATTAGATATTCAATATTAAAAACAATGGTTAAATCTTGTGGAGATAATATTAGAATAGGAAGCAATGTTAGGATTTTAGGATGGGAACATTTAGATGTAGAGTACAATATAAGTATCCACGATAATTGCTACATAGATGCAACTGGAGGATTGACCTTAGAAAATAATGTTTCTATAGCACACTCTTCTTCAATATTAACTACCAATCACGGATGGAGTGATACAACATTGCCAATTAAGTATAACCCAATTAAAAAATCACCTGTACACATTAAAAGTGATGTTTGGGTAGGTTGTGGATGTAGAATTTTAAACGGAGTAACCATATATAGCAGGGCTGTAGTTGCTGCAGGAGCTGTTGTAAATAAAGATGTTGAAGAAAACTCAGTCTATGGAGGCGTTCCAGCAAAAAAGATTAAAGATATATGAAGTTATTATTTGTTCATGATCATCCTTTTTATAAAGATGCTAACAATGTCTACAGCGGAGGTGGGCTTCCAAAAATAACTTGGGATAAATATTTAACTGTATTTTCATCAATAAACGTAATAGGGAGAAAAAGTGTTAGTAAAAAAGATAAAAAAACACTTAGCTCTGGAAACCCCAATGTTACTTTTAATTTACTAAACGAGTATAGTTCTGTAAAAGCACTTTTTTTAAATTACAAAACAATCAATAACATATTAAAAGTAGAGATTGAAAATTCAGACTTTATTATTGTTAGACTTCCAAGTGTTTTAGGAGTTATCGCTGCCAGAAAAGCTAAAAAACTCAAGAGAAAAATTATTGTAGAGCAAGTAGGTAATGGGAGAGAGGCATTTAATACCTATGGCAAAACGTTGTATAAAGTAATTGCTCCATTCTTTGATTATCTAAATAAAAAGATTGTTAAATATGCAGATTATGTAGTGTATGTTACTCCAAAAAAACTACAAAGAGATTATCCAACTCAACAACCTAATATTGATATTTCTAACGTTATTATTAAAAGCATTAAGTCTCAAAAAGAAATAAATTTTGATAAGTTTTCTGAGGATATATTTAAAATTGGATTAATAGGTGGTTTTGATGCAAAGTATAAAGGACAAGACGTTTTATTAAATGCAATAAGCATGCTTGAGTCACAAATTGTAAACTCTATTGAAATCCATTTAGTTGGGAAAGGAAATTACGATTGGATACTAGAAATAGCAAAGAAATTAGGGATAAATGACAATATAAAGTTTATAGGTCCTCTTAAATCTGGTGATGAAATTTTTAATTTTTTAGAAACATTACAACTCTATGTACAACCATCATTAACCGAAGGTTTACCAAGAGCAATGATAGAAGCAATGAGTGTGGGCTGTCCAGTATTGGCTTCAAAAGTAGGAGGGATGCCAGATGTAATTCAAGATATGTTTTTGCATGATGCAAAAAATGCAAAAAAACTTTCAACCCAAATTAATTATTTATATAACAATAGAGAAGTATTGGTAGAAGCATCTAAAAACAATTTAACTGCTGCAAAACCGTTTCTAAAAACAAATCTTGAAAAAAAGTTTGCAAATTTTTACACAAAAATTATCAATGAAAAATAATCCTATTTTGCTGTGAATAAACTTGTAAGAATTACAACAGTTCCCTTATCTCTTGAAAAGTTACTTGAAGGACAACTTTCCTTTATGAGTAAACATTTTGAGGTGTTAGCAGTTTCTTCTCAAGAAGAAAGATTAAAAAAATTTGGTAAAGAGAATAATGTAAGAACAAAATATATAAACCTAACACGCAAAATAACACCTTTTAAAGATATAATTGCCTTATTTAAGATGTATTCTTTTTTAAGAAAAGAAAAACCATTAATAGTACATACACACACACCTAAAGCTGGAATTGTTGGAATGGCAGCAGCGTTTTTTGCTCGTGTACCTATACGTTTACATACCGTAGCCGGGCTACCATTAATGGAAGAAAAAGGATTCAAAAAAAAACTATTAGTTTTTATTGAAAAGTTGACATATGCGTTTTCAACAAAAGTATACCCTAACTCTTCGGGACTTTATAATTTCATAATTAAATACAAGTTTACACGTCCAAATAAACTTAAAATAATTGGCAATGGTAGTAGCAACGGTATAGACACGAAATACTTTTCTACCTCTCATTTTTCAGAAGTGGAAATAGAAAAAAAAAGAGAAGAACTAAAAATAAAAAAGCAAGATTTTGTCTTTATTTTTGTGGGAAGAATAGTAAAGGATAAAGGAATAAATGAACTCGTAAATGCTTTTGTAACGCTTAATAAAACACAGGAAAACAGTAAACTGCTTTTAATTGGTCCTTTTGAGGATGATTTAGACCCCTTAACTAACCTAACCTTACATAACATAAAAACAAATGAAAATATAATAACCACAGGCTATAAGATAGATGTAAGACCCTATTTTGCAGTAAGTGATGCACTTATTTTTCCTAGTTACAGAGAAGGGTTACCAAATGTTGTATTACAAGCAGGTGCTATGAAGTTACCTTCTGTTGTAAGTGATATAAATGGAAATAATGAAATAATAACTAATAACAAAAACGGACTTATAATTCCAGTAAAAGATTCCTTAATTTTACTAGAAGCAATGAAGAAAATTAGCAATAATAAAACATTGTACAATGATTTAAAGCAAAACGCTAGAGTTGCTATTGAAACTAAATATAACCGTGCAATTCTCTGGGAACAAATTTTAGAAGAATATACACATTTAATCAAGGCTATAAAGTAAAATTAATGTATCGCAATTTTTTAAAACCTTTATTAGATTTTTTTGTAGCAATAGTATTATTTGTTATTCTTCTTCCTTGCTTTATAGTCATAGTTATTCTTTTAACTATAGTACAAAAAACAAATCCGTTTTTCTTACAGAAAAGACCAGGGAAGCATGAAAAAATATTCAGCATTATCAAGTTTAAAACTATGAATAATGCTACCGATAACAAAGGTGATTTATTGCCAGATAACGAGAGGATTACTGGTTTAGGGAAATTTGTTCGTTCTACATCGTTAGATGAAATTCCTCAATTATTAAATGTTATTAAAGGAGATATGAGTATTGTAGGGCCTAGACCATTACTTCCAGAATATTTACCGTTATATAACGAATTTCAAAAAAAGAGACATCAAGTAAAACCAGGAATTACTGGTTACGCACAAGTTAATGGTAGAAATGCGATTTCGTGGGAAAAGAAGTTTGAATTTGATATATGGTATGTTAACAATCAATCCTTTATGCTAGATTTTAAAATTTTACTTTTAACTCTAAAAAAAGTATTTGTAAGAGAAAATATAACTGCAAAAGACCATGTTACAACAACAAAATTTACAGGAAATTTATGAATTCAGTAAAACAGAAACTTGAAATAGCTATAGAGCGCTCTGAAGCAGCTTATGAGTTATATATTGAAAATAAGCTTTTTTTTCAAGCCAATAGAATTTATAAAGCTAATCTTGTAGTATATAATTTGTTAAACGAATATGTTTTTTCTTGTTCTAAAACCATAAGACCACAGGTGTATAATTATATATTTCATTTAGAAGATTGGTTTGGGCAATTTGAATACACTAAAGAGCAACTAAAAACTAAAACAGATGAATTTGCTTTTGTAAAATGGAACGGAGCAATTTCATTTCCTATTTCATTTTTGGAAAATTTAAAAAAAGAAATATGAGATATGCATTTGCAGGTGATAGAGATATAAGTATTAAGATTTTAAAGTGTTTGTTAATTAGGGGACATAGGCCCTTAGCTTTATTTGTAGTAAATGGCCAAAATGCCTCTCATAGTGAAGAATTAGTGAGACTAACAGACCTTGAAAAAGACTTAGTTTTTTATGGTAAAGAATTTACATATCCTAATAACCTAGAAAAACTAAAGTCACTAAACTTAGACTATATTTTCGGAATACATTTTCCATACATAATTCCAGAGAATGTTTTAAAAATTCCTAAAATTGGATTTCTTAATCTTCACCCTGCCTTTTTACCTTATAATAAAGGGTGGCATACACCTTCTTGGTCAATTTTACAAAGAACACCCTATGGTGCTACTTTGCATTTTATGGCTTCAGAGCTTGATAAAGGAGATATAATACATCAAAAGCAAATTGAAATATTGCCAACAGATACAGCAGATAAGCTTTATAAACGTACTTTAGCATTAGAAGAAGAAGTGTTTGTGGAAGCTATTCCAATGCTTGAAAATTTAAAACCAACTAGAGACCTACAAATAAAGGATGGGACATCCCATAATAAAAAGGATCTTAAAAAAATTCAAAAAATAAATCTTTCAGATAAAGTAACTTTCCAAGAAGCAATAGATTTCTTTAGAGCCTTAACAACAAATGATATTAGTGAAGCTGCTTATTTTGAAATAGGAGAAGAAAAGTTTGCTGTCCAAATAGATATAAAGAAACTCAATAATGAAAAATAAGATTTACTTATCCTCTCCTCACATGGGAGGTAGTGAGCGTAATTATGTTACTAATGCTTTTGACACTAATTGGATTGCTCCACTAGGTCCTAATGTGACTGGTTTTGAAAAAGATATAGAAACTTATTTAGGCAACAAAAGTAATGTAGCAGCATTAAGTTCAGGTACAGCAGCAATCCATTTGGCATTAATTTTATTAGATGTTTCAAAAGGGGACGAAGTTATTTGCCAAAGCATGACATTTTCGGCATCTGCAAACCCAATTGTTTATCAGGGCGCTACTCCTATTTTTGTGGATAGTGAGCCAGAAACATGGAATATTTGTCCTTTACACCTTGAAGAAGCTATTAAAGATCGAATAAAAAACGGTAAAAAACCAAAAGCAATTATAGCAGTACATCTTTATGGAATGCCTTATAAAGTTGATGAGGTAATTGCAATATCAAAAAAATACGAGATTCCAATTATAGAAGACTCAGCAGAAGCGCTAGGAAGCACTTATAAGAGTCAAAACTGCGGAACGTTTGGAGATATAGGAGTGCTTTCTTTTAATGGAAATAAAATTATTACTACTTCGGGAGGAGGTGCTTTAGTAACTAAGAATCCAGATGTTAAACAGAAGGCCATATTTTTGGCTACTCAGGCTAGAGATACTGCACCACATTATCAGCATAGTGAAATAGGCTATAATTATAGATTAAGTAATATTTGTGCAGGAATCGGAAGAGGACAAATGGAGGTGTTAGACAATCATATTTCACTTAGAAGACAAATGAACGCTTTTTATCAAGAAATCTTTCATGATATAGAAGGTGTTTCTGTTTTTACTGAAAAAAGTAAAGACCTATTCTCAAACCATTGGCTCACGTGTATTTTAATAAACCAACAAAAAATAGGATTTTCACCAAGCGATTTACGCATTCATTTGGCTAGTCTTCAAATAGAATCTAGACCTTTATGGAAGCCCATGCATTTACAACCAGTATATAAAGAAGCACCATATTATGGGAAAAACATATCAGAAAAACTGTTTGCTACTGGGTTATGTCTACCTTCTGGCTCCAACTTAACCAATGAAGGAAAAAATAGAATTAAAATTGGTATTCAAGATTTTTTAAATAAGTATCTTTAAACTAAAAAATACTGTTGAAACTTCCTCAAAAAATATTTAAACACCTTTCTAAAGGTGATAATAGGTTAGAGTTACTTAACCAAAACTATCTTCCAAGGTGGGTTGTTGTATTAATTGATGTTTTATTAGTTACTACTTCTATGGTAGTTGTGTATTTGGTTTTATTAAATACACCATTGAAATTTTACGATGTATTTTCGCTGCCTCTTCAAGGATTACTAGCACTTCTTGTAAACTGTATAGGTTTTTTTCTATTTAAAACTTATTCCGGAATTATAAGGCATTCAACATTTACAGATATAATAAAAGTTGCATTTGCATCTTTTTCTACAGGGGCTATTCTTATCTTACTCAATATTTTTATTGAGCAAGTCCAAGATCAAAGAATATTTTTGACAACTTCAATTATACTATATGCCTTTTTATCTTTTACTAGTATGATTCTTTTTAGAATTGGTGTAAAAGAAAGCTATCAGCTTTTATTAAAAACTTCAGATTCGAGCTCAAAAAAGAAAGTTGCCATTATCGGAATTGACGACCACACCATAGCTCTCGGTAAGGCACTTACCACAGAGGTTAACTCCAACTACGAGTTAATGGGGTTTCTTACAAAAAAAATTACTTCAAGTAGTTATGAAATTGTAGGAAAGCCAGTAATTTCTATCAAAAACTCTATAGAAGAAGCGTTAGAAAGGATGAGGGTGAATAGTATTATTATTGCTAGTGATTCTATTTCAGGAAAAGAAAAAAATGAAATTGTAGAAGTTTGTTTAGAAAAAAATATAGAGGTGCTTAATGTCCCTAACATTCAAACTTGGAAAAGTAAGGCAGATATCAAAAACTTTATAAAGCCTATTCAAATTGAAGACTTATTGGATAGAGCGTCTATTTCTCTTGATACTGAAAAAATAGAAAATCACCTTCAAGGTAAAACAATTCTAGTAACCGGAGGGGCAGGCTCTATTGGCAGCGAGATTGTAAAGCAAATAGCAAAATTTTCACCAGAGTTAATCGTTGTTTTAGATCAAGCCGAAAGTGCCTTACATGAATTGGACATTTATCTTTCACAAAATTTACCACAACTAAACTTTATTACAGAACTCGCAGATGTAAGTAATATGTATAGAATGGGCTTACTGTTTAAAAAATACAACTTTAACTTGGTGTATCATGCAGCTGCTTATAAGCATGTACCTCTTATTGAAAGAAACCCTCACGAAGCAATTTATGTTAATATACTTGGAACAGTTAATCTTTCTATTTTATCAACTAGTTATGATGTAGAAAAATTTGTAATGATCTCTACAGATAAAGCTGTAAACCCAACCAATGTAATGGGTGCTTCAAAACGTGCTGCCGAGATTTATGTACAATCACTTCAAAATGAAAAAGGAGTTAATACAAAGTTTATTACAACCAGGTTTGGTAATGTTTTAGGATCTAATGGTTCTGTGATTCCACATTTTAAAAAACAAATTTCTCAAGGAGGTCCAGTAACTGTTACTCATAAAAATATTATTCGTTATTTTATGACAATTCCAGAAGCATGCCAATTAGTTTTGCAAGCTGGCACAATGGGAAATGGTGGAGAGATTTATGTTTTTGACATGGGTAAACCTAAAAAAATTCTTGATTTAGCAGAGAAAATGATTAGACTTTCAGGCTTTGAACCATATAGTGATATAGATATAAAAATTACAGGATTACGTCCTGGCGAAAAGCTATACGAAGAGTTACTAACTGATTCCTCTAAAGTGCAACCCACATATCATCCTAAAATTATGATTGCAAAAGTTGCAGCCGAAGAGTTTTCTGAAACTAAAAAAAGTATAAAAAATATTATTAAAGCGGCTACTAGAAAAGAAGACGCGCAGGTTGTAAAATTACTCAAGAAAATAGTTCCAGAGTATAAAAGCGAAAATTCGAAATTTGTAAAGTTAGACGATAATTAAAATAAAAAGGTTTACAATAAACTTATATTTGCAAGTGTATGAAAATAATTAAAATTGTATCCATAATATTTCTTGCCTTAGTAAGTAGTTGCGTTCCTAGAAAAGATATTGCTTATTTTCAAAATATAGAATCTTTGGCAGCAACTCAAAACAAGGAAGTAACAAGTATTACAATACAGCCAAGTGATTTATTATCTATTGTTGTTTCTGCTAGAAATATAGAAGCAGCAAGACCCTTTAACCTTCTAGTAGAAACAAGACCTACCTCTAATGACCTTGCCGCTTTAAACCTAAATAATTTTCAGCAGCAGCCTTATTTAGTTTCTGAAGCTGGGACTATAATTTTTCCAGAATTAGGTGAAATTGAAGTAAAAGATCTTAGCATTACACAGCTTAATGCAAAGCTCACAAACCTTTTAAAAACATACCTCAAAGAGCCAGTAGTATCTATTAGGTTACTCAATTTTCAAGTTAGTGTACTTGGGGAAGTTACTAGACCTGGTACTTTTCCAGTTGTTAACGAGCGGCTTTCACTCCCAGCTGCACTTGGTTTAGCAGGAGATTTAACTATTTATGGTCAGCGTGACAATATACTTGTCCTTAGAGAAAAAGATGGAAAAAAAGTATATAAGTATGTAGATATTACAGATGCAAGTTTTATCAATTCAGACTACTATTACTTACAACAAAATGACATCGTGTACGTTGAGCCTAACAATGCACAAAGACAAAGTTCAAGCTTTAATAGAAACTCATCAATTTACGTAGGTATTGCGTCCCTGTTAGTTTCAGTTTTGGTTTTAATATTTAGATAAATTATGTCGCAATCCAAGCAAATACAACAAACTGAGCCTACACTTAAAGAACAAGTTGGTAGATATACACGCTACTGGCCTTGGTTTATACTTACAATGCTTTTTGCTGTGATTGCTGCTTTTACTTTTTTACGATATTCCACAGCTATCTATGAAAGTGAGACAACAATATTAATTAAAGATGAACAAAACAGCTCGCTCTCTGAGCTAGCAGCTTTTCAAGATTTAGGTTTAGCAGGAGGGTTAAACTCTGCTAGTTTTGAAAATGAAATCCAGATTTTAAAATCAAAATCTTTGATTGAAAGAGTTGTAGAAAGACTAGATTTAAACATACGTTATTTTAAGGATGGGAATGTAAAAGATTCAGAGTTATTTGACAATAAACCTTTTTCTGTAAATATCCTTACACCCAATAATGAAATTTCATACCCTATCAAAGAATTCTTTGTTCAATTACTTCCTGATGAAAGCTTTGCAATATTTTCTGAAAATCAAGAAAAAGCAAATTACAAATATGGGGACATTATAAAAATGCCTTTTGGAGATATTATTATTAATAAAGAGTTGGTAGATAATAATCGCTTTAAAGAAAATGACACATATAGAATTAAAGTCCAAAATCTAGAAAACCTAGTAATTTCATTAAGAAATACAATTAGTGTCTCTAGAGTAAGTAAGTTTGCTAGTGTTTTAAAGATATCTTTAGCAACTCCTACCCCAGAAAAATCTGAAGCTATATTAAATGCTTTAGTAATATTATACAATGAAGATGCAGTAAATGATAGAAACCTTGTTTCAAATAATACTGCAAATTTTATTGAAAAAAGATTAGCTATAATCACTAAAGAGTTAGACTCTGTAGAAAGTGATAAAGTGATCTTTAAAGAGGACCAAAACCTTACTAATATTGAAGCCGAAGGCCAGTTGTTTATAGAAAATCTTTCTGAATTCAATAAGAAAAGAGCAGAAGTAGATACACAAATACAGCTTGTGAATTCTGTAAAATCCTATATGCAATCTGCTGACACCTATGCGTTACTCCCGTCTAATATTGGTATTAAAGAGGTACAGTTAGCAAGTTTAATAGAGAACTATAATACATTGCTTTTGCAAAGACAGAAACTGCTTTCTTCTTCTACAGAAGCTAATCCTGTAGTACAAACCTTAAATAGTCAAGTAGCTGAATTAAGAAATACTATTACAAAAAACCTCACAAGTTTAGAGCAATCTTTAGCAATACAAAGTAGAAAACTAAATACCCAAGGAGGACAAATAAACTCTGAAATTTCTGAAATTCCTTCCTTAGAAAAAGGGTTGCGTGATATTATACGGCAACAAGAGATTAAGGAAACTTTATACCTTTACTTGCTTCAAAAGAGAGAAGAAACAGCAATATCACTTGCAGTAACAACTCCAAAAGCAAAAATTATTGATACCGCATATACAAAAGTTGCTCCTGTATTTCCTAAAAAACTTTTAATCTACGGGATTTCACTAGTATTAGGTTTTATTTTTCCTATTGGTGTTATTTATGGTAAGGACTTATTCAATACTAAAGTTTCAAATAGAAAAGATATTACAAATGTGATTCCTTCATTTTCAATTATTGGAGAAATTCCAAGACTTAAAAAGGGTGATTCTGAGTTAGTAGGTGTTAATGATAGAAGTATGCTTGCAGAAGCTTTTCGTATACTTCGTACCAATTTGCAGTATTTATTTGTTAATAAACCTGAAGGCAAGAAAAAAATATTTGTGACGTCTACTATAAAAGGCGAAGGGAAAACCTTTGTGGCATTCAATCTTGCCCTCACATTAGCTTTAACAGGTAAAAAAGTTGTACTTGTTGGTGCAGATATTAGAAATCCTCAATTACATAGATATATTAAAAATAAAACTACCTCTCACAAAGGACTTACTGAATATATTGTTGACGACTCTATTACTGCAAATTCTTTAACTATAAAGAGTGAAAGTTACGATAATCTAGATATAATTTTATCTGGAACAATACCTCCAAACCCTGCAGAGTTATTAATGCAAGATCGCACAAGTCAATTTTTTAATGAGCTTAATGATTCTTACGATTACATTATTGTAGATACTGCTCCTTCAATGCTTGTAACAGACACCTTATTAATTAATAAGTTAGCAGATATAACTTTATATGTTTTTAGAGCAGGTTATACTGATAAAGACTTATTAGAGTATTGTAAAGATGTAACTAGTCAAGGTAAATTAACTAATGTTTCTGGTGTATTAAATAACGTAGATATCAATAACTTTGGTTATGGTAATAAATATGGATATAGCTATACAACAGATAAAATTCCTTGGTACAAGAGGTTCTTAAGCTAATGAGGTTTTGTGTTTTACTTTTATATCTTTTAGGTAACATCTTTACAGTTTTTTCTCAACAACTTAAAGTAGTTGGAGAAATAGAAATTGGGGGTTTATATGCTAATCAAGACAACCTCCCTTTTTGGATGTACACCAATACTTCTAACACAGTTTCTCCACTTACAAATGCTGTCTTGCAAGGCTCTATTGCAGTATCTTATAATCTAACAAATACCTCTAGCATTGAAGCTGGTTCAACGCTTTTATTAAGGGATGGCTTTAATGATAATTTTCAGCGAAGAGATTTATATTTAAAATTTGAAAATAATTGGGTTAAAGCAATTTTAGGTTCTAAAAAAGTAGAAGAAAGACTTGATGGATTGTCCAGTACAAATCAGAATTTTTTATGGTCTAATAACTCTAGGCCTCTTCCAGGATTATTAATAGAAGCACCCATTCCTTTAAAATTATCAAATAGCATAGGTTTAGACTGGGGTATTGCTCATTACCAGCTTAACGATAATCGTTTTGTTAAAGATACTCGTGTTCACTACAAACATCTTGGAGCTATTTTTTCTTTAAATGAAACCAATAAAATTACAGCCAGAATACAACATTTTGCACAATGGGGAGGAAACTCTCCAGAGTTTGGAAAATTAGAAGATGACTTTAATGCATTTGTTGATGTTTTCTTTGCAAAGCGTTCTCAAGAAAATAGTTTAGAAGGAGAGAGTCGTAATGCTTTAGGAAACCATCTTGGAACCTATTTTTTAGAATATGAATTCTCAACAGGGTTGGGTATATTTAAACTCTATCACGAACACCCTTTTGAAGATGGCTCTGGAACGCGCTTAGCTAATTTTCCAGATGGTATATGGGGTGTGTATTTAAAAACAAAACAAAGTAATATTTTTTCTGCTGTATTATATGAGTATATAACCACCCAAAACCAAAGTGGCACAACAGGATTTAGCGGAAAAGATAATTATTTTAATAATATGATATATAAATCTGGGTGGACTTATGATTCAACCATTATTGGTCTTCCTTTTTTTGTTTTTGATTCTTCTATTGTTAATAATGAGAATGAAAGAAATCCAGTAGTTATAAATAGCATTTCTGCGCATCACTTCGCTGTAAAAGGATTTATAGGAAAATTTAATTATGAAGCTAAAGCAAGCTATGTTGAAAGACTTGGAACTGTTTTCAATCCTTTAGATAGATCATTAAAAGATGTCCATTCTTATAGTTCAATTTCAAGAAATTTCAAGGATATAGGCACCTTTATACTACAGGTTGGACTAGACTTTGGTAATAGTAGTGATACTAATATAGGGGGAGGAATTACTTATAAGTACAGTTTTTAAAAATAAAAAAGCCCGAAAAAAATGCTCGGGCTTTTCAAAATAATATTAATTGTACTTACTTTATTGCAACAAGTTCCAAATCAAAAGTAAGGTCATGTCCGGCTAAAGGATGATTTGCATCTACAATAATATGATCATCTTTTACCTCTGTTACACGTAGTTGTCTTTCTGTACCATCTGGGTTTTTTGCCATAAGTCCCATACCTACTTCTGGCTTTATTTCTTGTGGTAAATTATCTTTAGGAACAGACTGAAACAATTCTTTTTGAACTTCTCCATACGCTTCTTGCTTTGGGATAGTAATTGTTTTCTTTTCACTTACTTTCATGTCCAAAAGTCCTTTCTCAAAACCAGGAATTAATGCTCCTTGTCCTAAAGTAATTTCTAGTGGTTCTCTCTCCACAGAACTATCAAAAACTTGTCCGTTACCTAGTTTTCCTGTGTAATGTACTTGTACAGTATCATTATTTTTTACTTGACTCATACTATTGTTTTTCAAATTTAAGATGCAAAGGTATAAGTAGTGTATAGAACGCCAAAAGTATTCTGTATTAATCCTTTAGATTGTGAAAACCTTAACAATTAATTGTTAATTATCGATTTTACTGTCTCTCAAAATGTGTGTCAAGAAAAGCAAGTCTATCTTTTAACCATTTAGTAAGGTATGCTAAATCGTTTTCTGCAACATTAGTTTCTGGCCATGCAATATGTTCTCTTTCATAGATATTATTTTCTAAATAAAAAGAATGAAGTTTTTTAACCTTAGAGAGTATAGAGTTTGTACTGTATTCATCTTCTCTAAGTAATGTCCAACGCTCTTTTACTCTTTTATTAAAATTAGCTGCATTTGTGGTGATAAGTCTATCAAAAAAGTGATTACTTAAAATATCATTTGTGGTTGAAATACGTTTTCCATCCTGTATTTGTCCCATAACTCCATCTAGATCCCAAGGAACAAAAAAGTAAGGAGTATCTTTATTATATCTAGCAAGAAAATAATTTTTTCCCATGTTATCTGTTGCTCGCAATAAGTTAATGAACAAAAAATAATCTATTGCATTATCAATGTCAAAATACGTTGCAATATTAGTTTTAAACTCTTCATCGGTTGCTGTTGCTATCAAACTTACAAGTTTGTATAAATCATTATAATGAGCAACGTAGTCTTCATATGGATATCGCATTCCAAAGCCATTCCATTCTGGAAATGCATTATTAAAATCTTCAATACTTTTAAATGCAGTACCTCCAGCATATCTGTTTGCCTTAAATAACTCACCAAACACAATTTTTAAGCTGTCATCATATTTTTTAAGTTGAAGTTGCTTTCTATCTATTTGCTCAGAAAAGTAATAAACTCCGTGATACTCGTTATTCAAAAAAACTTCTGCAAGCAATAAATCCAATCCACTTTTAGAAGTAGGTTCCTGATCAGTATATGAAAGTTTTCTTATTGCTAACCACAATTTATTACTTACATAAGAGCGTAATTTTAAAGGCTCATTATACATACTGTTAAACTGCCAGTCGTCATCTTTTCTAAGTGTATTAAACTTATAATCTTTCGTTTTTTTAGTTTCAGTATCTTTCCAAAATTCCATGTCGTAAGACTTCTTTGGATAGCGTAAAGCACTATTTCCTCTTAATTCAATTCCTGCAGTAGATACTACTATATCACTCTTACTGCCATAACTAAATTGAGCAACTATTTTCGGTTCATTAACTATAGAGTCTTGAGTTTGTAATTTTATAATAGGTAAACTTGAAAAGTATAGAGTATATGTTTCTTTTTCAGTAAAAACAGTATATTTTGTCTCGGTTGATGGTTTAACACTTCCTTTTTCAAAAGAATACTCCGTAGTATCAATAACTATTTTAGAGTAGGAGTTATTCATTTTTTGGCTTTCATAATTAAGATGACATACAATAATTTTATTGTTAGTGTCCACACCGCAAAACTCTGAATCTAAAGAAAGTGATTGCGCACAGGCTGTAAAGCTTAAAACACAAATAAATAGAAGTAAACTAAAGTTAATTTTCATAATAGTATAAAAAAATAAAGGTACAGATTTAAATTATTTATGAAATTGCTAAGATATTTCATATTTGCAATTGTTTATCTTTAAAAATAAAGTACGGCACTTATTTTGTGCAAAATTTATTATGAAATACTACACCTTCATTCTTGCTCTTTTCTTTTCAATAGTAATGCCAGGCTATACTTTATTTTCTCAAGTTTCACAAAATGAAGCAAAAAAACCTAAGTTAATCGTTGGGGTAGTGGTAGATCAAATGCGATATGATTACTTAACAAAATTTTCAAATAAATATGGAGAAGGAGGTTTCAAAAAACTTGAGAGGGAAGGACATAATTTTAAAAATAACTACCTTAATTACGTTCCTACTAAAACAGCACCTGGGCATGCTTCAATTTATACTGGTACAACACCAAGTGTACATGGAATCATAAACAATAGCTGGTATAATAAAAAATTAAAAAAAATTGAATATTGCGTAAATGATCCTAACGTTTCTCCTGTTGGCACGGGGAGTAAAGTCGAAAGACACTCACCAAATAACTTACTCGTAGAAACTATAGGAGATGCAAATACAATCGCTACAAATGGCAAAGGTAAAACTATAAGCATAGCATTAAAAAGCAGAGCAGCCATTCTTTCTGGTGGTAAGAAAGCAGATGCAGCTTACTGGTTTAGAGGAAAGGGGCAAGGAGGTTGGATAACTTCTTCATACTATACGGAGCAGCTCCCAGAATGGGTAAGAAAATTTAATGAATCTGAAAAGGTAGACATTTATTTAGACACGTGGAATACGCTATTACCTATAGAGAGTTATACTGAAAGTACTAGAGATAATACCAGTTTTGAAAGAGGGTTTAATGGAAAAGAAAAGGTAACATTCCCTTATAACTTAAAAGCACTTGCTCCAGAAAATGGAAATTATGACATATTAAAATACACACCATTTGGAAATAGCCTTACGTTAGATTTTGCCTTAGCAGCACTAGAGAATGAAGCTTTGGGAAAAGATGAGTTTACCGATTTTTTACTTATTAGTTTTTCAAGTACAGATTATATTGGACATAATTTTGGGGTAAATGCTATTGAGACAGAAGATGCTTATTTAAGACTTGATAGAGATATTGAACGCATGTTACTAGAGCTTAATAAAAAGGTAGGAAAAGAAAACTATACTTTGTTTTTAACAGCAGATCATGGCGCTTTAGAAAATTCAAATTTTTTAAAATCTGAAGGTATTGCAGCAAGTTATTTTAAGGAAGGATCTTTTAAATCAGATTTAAAAACAAAGATGTTTGCTTTGTATAAGGATGTAAATGTTATTGAAGATATTTCTAATAATCAAATATATTTCAATAAAGAAAAAATAAAAGAACTAGGATTAACAGTAGAAGAGCTTACTAAGAATATTTTAATTTTTCTTAACGACTATCCCATGATTGCAAAAGCCTTAAGTAGAAAGCAAATACTTTCACAAGAGTTTACAAGTACTAAAGCCCAATACATACAAAAAGGGTTTCATAAGGAACGAGGTGGAGATATATATTATGTTTTAGAACAAAATACTGCTGTTTATGCACAAAGTGGCTCTGGGCATGGAAGCCTTTACGAATATGATTCACATATTCCTCTATTATTTTATGGAGCTAGAATCAAAAAAGGTGAGACAAATGAAAGAACTTATAGCACAAGTATAGTGGCGACTATTGCAGAAATAATCGACTTAAAAATTCCAGATACAGCATCTAATTTGAGCTTAAAGTGTATAAAACTTTAATTTCTTTCAAATTTCAAGCTAATTATAAGAGTCTCTTTTTAAAATTATAATATCTATATTTATTTCCTATAAATGTACTTAACCTAATTTTTTATGAAAAACGTTACTATTTTATCTGCTGTTGCAGTAATAGCATGTTTGGGACTTATCTTAGTTTCAGACATTCTTGGTACTTCAATTAACTCATCTAGTCTTGATGACCCCAATAACCAAAAAAAAGAATTAATTGTTAACAAATTGACATCTTCAGAATATGAAGAAATACCTGCTGTTTGTTTTGCCCCAGGAACTAGACAAGAATACATAGATCAATTTTATAGTAATAGAAATCCTTTTGGAAATAGTTTACAATTATCTTCCGAGATGCGTTTTAATCTTGCAGGAAGATGGCAAAGTACGGCTACAGACGGTGGTGGGCTTGGTCAAGGAGATGTTACTACCTTAACTTGGAGTTATGTTCCAGATGGAACAGCAATTGGTAATGGCGGATGTCAAGTTCCAGGAGAAAGTTCTTCAGGGAGTGATTTTATTGCATTTTTTAATGGAATATATGGGCCTCCGACGACAGCTGGGGATTTTACCACAGCACCTTGGCATCAACTATTTGTAGATATGTTTACATCTTGGTCAGATGTGTCTGGATTAAACTTTGTCTACGAGCCTAATGATGATGGAGCAACTAATGTAAGTACTGCAGGACAATTAGGAGTTCGTGGAGATATGCGTATTTCTGGAAGAGCGCTTGATGGTAATAGTGGTGTTCTAGCCTGTAATTATTTTCCAAATGCAGGTGATATGATAATTGATACCTCAGATAACTTTTTTGATAACAACGATACTACCAACGGAAACTTTAATGTACTTGCCCATGAAATAGGGCACGGTATTGGTTTGTTACACGTGTGTCCTGTAGAAGGTTCAAAATTAATGGAGCCTTTTGTAAACATATCTTTTTTTGGACAGCAGGAGGATGATATTTTAGGAGTAAATAGGCATTATGGTGATTTTGATGGTACAAATGATTCTTCAGCAGAGTCAGTTTTGCTAGGCTCAAATGCATTACCAACTACTTATGATGTTATACAAAGAAGTATCGATGATAATTCTGAAGTAGATTTTTTCTCTTTTACTATAAGTGAAGCAGCAACTTTTTCAGGTACCCTTTCGCCTACCGGAACTACATATTTAGAAGGAGTCCAGTTTTCTAGTGGTGCTTGTAGTTCAGGGTCGCCATTTAATGCACAAACAATTTCAAATTTAGAGTTTGAGCTCCTAGGTACTAATGGTACAACAATACTGGCAACTGGTTCTGGAAATGGCGCTGGAGTTGATGAAACAATATCAAATTTTACTCTCCCGCTAGCTGGAACTTATTTTGTTAGAGTTAGTCAAGAAGGTTCTTCAGTAGATAATGTACAGATGTATGACCTGAGTATAGATTTGGTTGCAACAACACCAATTAATACAGCACCATCTGCTACTGCACCTAGTGCACCAACTGTAAATGAAGATGATATAGATGTTGCATTGGCAAACAATATTCAAGTAAATGATGCTGAAGTGGATAGTCAAGTAGTCTCATTTACAATTACAGGAGGAGCTTTAACTATAGGTACAACAGGAATCACATTTGGAGGAAGTGGTAATGGTTCAGCAAGTTTTACCGCAAGTGGTACACTTGTAGATATTAATTCAGCTTTAGATGCTGCTACTTTTACACCAACTCCAGATCTAAATGGAACAAATGCTGGTAGTATATCTTTTATTAGCAATGATGGTTTAGAAAATTCAAATACTGCAACCGTTACTTTTGATATCGCAGCTGTAAATGATGACCCAACAATTACTTCATTGCCTTCAGATATTTCTGTATTAGAAAATGTAGCTTCAGATGTAGATTTATCTCAGGCACAATTTACAGATATAGATTCTGGAAGTAATGCAATAGATTTAACAATAACAGCAGGACAAGGAGATTTAGCAGCGGCTTCAGTAGGAGGAGTTACTGTTGGAGGGTCTGGTGGTACACTTATATTAACAGGTTCTGAAACTGCTATTGATAATTACTTAAATACGGCTTCAAACATTCAATATACAGGTCCTGTAGGACTTTCTGGTGATGATGCCACAACCTTAACGCTAGTAGCTAATGATGGAGGAAACTCTGGCTCTGGTGGAGGATTAGATGTAACACTAGGAACTGTAAATGTGGATATTTCTAGTTGTACAATATCTATAAGTTGTCCAGCAAATGTTACAGTACAATGTGATGAAAGTACAGACCCAGCAAATACAGGTACAGCAACTTCGTCAGGAACATGTACTTCTCAAAGTATCTCTTTTACAGATAGTGTAGCTAGTAGTACTGGAGTTATGACAATTACTAGAACATGGACAGTTACCAGCTCGTCTGGTGCACCATTAGAATGTGATCAAATAATTACTGTAGAAGATAATGACCTTCCATCTGTAGTTTGTCAAGACATTACAGTTCAGTTAGATGCAACGGGGAATGCAACTATTGTTGCTTCCCAAATTGATAATGGCAGTACAGATAATTGTGGTATAGATACAATTACTATTGATGTTACTAGCTTTAGTTGTTCAGACTTAGGAACTAATAATGTTACTTTAACAGTAACAGATTCATTTGGTAATGTAGATACATGTATTGCAACAGTAACTGTTGAAGATAATATAGACCCTGAGTTTAATCAAAGCTCATTACCAGATGATATGGAAGTAGTAGCAGATAGTGGAACTGGGGTATATACCTTAGAGGATTTTACAGTAGGTGTTATAGCAACAGACAATTGTGATGCAACACCATCTATTGTATTAGAGCAAAACCCTTTGCCCGGAACTGAGCTTGGGCTTGGCGTTTTTGATATAACTTTAACAGCTATTGATGGTTCTTTAAATGATGTAGATTACACTTTTGAACTTACTGTAGTAGAAGTTCTGGGAGTAGAGGAGAAAGACTTATCTACCTTACAACTTGTGCCAAATCCTATACAAAATAAGTTATCAGTTCTAAACCCTCAACTTTTAGAATTAGATAGTATATCTATTTACGATCTTGCTGGTAGGTTGGTTACAAAAGAAAACTTTGAAATATCTACTTCAGAAAAAACAGTAGACCTTACTCAATTGGATGCTGGAATGTATCTAGCTATAATTACATCTGGCGAAAAGCAAATGGTGACACAATTAATTAAGAAATAATAATAGATTACTTTATTAAAAACAAACTCCTCTCTATTTTTAGAGAGGAGTTTTATATTTACTTCCCAATACAGAAATTAGCAAAAATATTTCCTAATAAATCATCATTAGTAATCTCACCAGTAATTTCACCAAAGTAATAAAGTGCTTGTCTAATATCTATTGCTAATAAATCTCCGCTTAAATTTGCGTCTATTCCCACTTGTACTTTTTGGATTTCTTCTAATGCTTTTAATAGTGAATCGTAGTGACGCGTATTAGTGACTATCGTCTCATTATTTCTAAGAGCTCCAGTATTTACAAACTCTAATAGTGTGTTCTTTAGTTCTTCAACACCTTTCCCTGTTTTAGCTGAGACAGGTATTAAGGATGAGGTGTTGGGTATTAAGGATAATAGGTTTGAGGTTTCTTTTTCAGAAAGTTGGTCAACCTTATTAACCACTACAATTAAAGGTTTCTGTGGGTATTTGTTTTTAATTTTTTCAATTTCAACTTGTAAGTTAGACTTTGAGCCTTTTAATTCAATAGCACTAAACATCAAGATTACAACTTGACTATCTTTTATCTTCTCAAAGGTTTTCTTTATACCTAGTCCTTCAATAGTATCACTCGTTTCTCGAATACCTGCCGTGTCAATAAACCTAAAGCCAATACCCCCAATGCTTATTTCATCTTCAATAGTATCGCGTGTAGTTCCTGCTATATCACTAACAATAGCGCGTTCTTCATTTAAAAGTGAATTTAATAGGGTAGATTTCCCAACATTGGGTTCACCAACAATGGCAACAGGAATACCATTTTTAAGTACATTTCCTGTGGCAAAGCTATCTATAAGTCGTTTTAAGACATTGGTAATTCTTGTAATAAGTTTTTGAAACTCTTCTCTATTTGCAAACTCTACATCTTCTTCTGAAAAATCAAGTTCTAACTCAATTAATGATGCAAAGTTGAGTAATTCTTCTCTGAGTACTTTAATTTCATTGCTAAACCCACCTCGCATTTGCTGTATGGCTAATTGGTGAGAGGCTTCACTTTCACTTGCAATTAAATCGGCTACGGCTTCTGCTTGGCTTAAATCCATTTTTCCATTTAAGAAAGCACGTAGTGTAAATTCTCCAGCGGTTGCCATTCTGCATCCTTTTCGTAGACAAAGCTGAATTATCTCTTGCTGAATATAATTACTTCCATGACAAGAAAATTCTACTACATTTTCTCCAGTATAGCTATTAGGGTTTTTAAAAATGGTTGCTAGAACTTCATCAACTACTCTTGTACCATCCTTAATATGTCCTAAATGTACCGTATGTGTTTTTTGAGACGCTATATTTTTACCAGAAATTGAAACAAAGATGGCCGAAGCTATAGAAATAGCACCTTCTCCAGAAAGTCTAATCACAGCAATAGCACCAGCTCCTGCTGGTGTTGCTAGGGCAACTATAGTATCATTGTATTGCATAGGATGCAAAAGTACGAATTATAGTTGCCATAAAATAAAGTTGAAAAATCTGTAACATTGTGTAAGTTTATAGTACTAATAGGTTATACAAGTTACCGTAACAAAAATCAACCGCCTGTATTATGCAGCTTAAAAAATAAACACTATGGAAACAATACAACATACAGCAAAAAGAGTAGATAGGCAATTGCTAGTAATTACTCACTTATCGCAATTACTCACTTATATTACAGGTTTTGGAGGACTTATCGTTCCGCTTGTTATTTGGTTAAGTAAAAAAGATGATATTATTAATATGGATAAGCAGGGAAGAGACATAATTAACTTCCAGATAAGTATGATTCTTTGGGCTATTATTAGTATTCCGTTAATCTTTTTATTTGGGTTAGGAATATTAACACTAATTGCCGTTGGTATTTTAAGTTTTGTGCTTCCCATCGTTAATGCTGTTAGAGCAAGTGATGAGCAAGAACCAATTTATTTTATGACTATTAATTTTTTATAAATAATAATAAATATAACCATAAAAAAGCCCAGCAATTTTGCTGGGCTTTTAATTTATATCTTAGTTAACTACGCTTAGTTATTTAGCATCACAGGCATAACAAGCATAGTTACTTTTTCACCTTCATCTAGCCCATCTATTGGAGTTAAAATTCCTGCTCTATTAGGTAGGCTCATTTCTAGCGAAACTTCATCACTTGTAAGGTTGTTTAGCATTTCAGTTAAAAAACGAGAGTTAAACCCTATCTGCATGTCATCTCCTTGATAGTCACAGGTAAGACGTTCTTCTGCTTTGTTGCTATAATCAATGTCTTCGGCAGAGATGTTTAACTCTGCTCCAGCAATTTTTAAGCGTATTTGATGCGTAGTTTTATTACTAAAAATACTTACACGGCGTACACTATTTAAAAACTGATTTCTGTCTATGCTTAATTTATTAGGATTCTCCTTTGGAATTACAGCTTCATAGTTAGGGTATTTACCATCAATAAGGCGGCAAATCATTTCGGTATTATCGAAAATAAATTTTGCATTACTTTCATTATACTCAATTGTTACGTCTTCTTCACTTCCAGCTAAAATACCCTTTAAAAGATTTAGAGGCTTTTTTGGCATAATGAATTCAGCAGTTTGCCCCGCAGTAACATCCTCTCTTGTGTATTTTACTAATTTATGAGCGTCTGTAGCTACAAAGGTTAAACTTTCCGAAGAAAATTGAAAAAACACACCACTCATCACCGGACGTAAATCGTCATTTCCACTTGCGAAAATAGTTTTGCTTATGGCAGTTGCTAAAATATCACCTTGCACAATGGTAGTGGTTGGGTCTTTAAGTTCAACAGCACTTGGAAACTCTTCTCCAGATGCGTATGCTAAGGCATACTTACCGTGATTACTACTAATCTCAATAGTATTATTATCTTCAACAGTAAAGGTTAAGGGTTGCTCTGGAAAGGTTTTTAAGGTATCCAATAACAAACGTGCAGGAATACAAATACTTCCTTTTTCATTACTTTCTACATCTAATTTAGACGAAATAGTTGTTTCTAGATCTGATGCAGAAACCGTTAATGCATTACCATCTAATTGAAATAAAAAATGATCTAAAATAGGAAGGGTGTTGTTGGTGTTTATAATTCCACCAAGCACCTGTAATTGTTTTAATAAATATGAACTTGATACAATGAACTTCATCTACAGTATATTTTCAAAAAATGAATTATTAACCAGCCAAATTAAGGCATATAAAACAAAGATATCCCAAAACAGACGTATGTTAAAACAAACTTATTAACAGTTAGCGAGTGTATTTTCTTTTTCTGAGGTATTGAAATACAATTCCAAAAACAGCTAACAACCCTAATGGAAGTAGTAGGTTGAGGATTTGCCAAGTGTTTCGGTTTTGTGCAGTTTTTTGTGGGTCTAAAAAAGGAATAGAAATTTCTTTACTTCTAATGTTTATAAGTCCATCGTCATCAAGTAGGTAATTAATACAATTAAGTAAAAATTCTTTATTTCCGTAGAAGGTATTAGTAAGTTTATCGAAGCCTAATTCTAGAGGTCTATTTCTGTCAAACTGATTTTTAATAATATCACCATCACTAATTACTATCATTTGTGTAGCAACGCTTTCGGTTTTATCTACTGAAAGTTTAAAAGGCTTAATTCTATTTTTAAAAACAGATTCAAATTTTCCTTCTAACAATACTGCTAAGGGGATTTCACCTCCATCAAATTCTGAAGGTTTAGGCCCTTCATTTACAACTTTCAAATTTTCTGGAATTTCTTTATCAAAGTCTATTTGAAAAGGCAACCCAACTTTTTTACTTAATGGTGAAGTGGATAATAAAATAGTTTTCTTTATTGAATTAGGCAGCGTATCTATAGCACTAGCCTTATCAAATTTTACAGCTTCAATATTGGTTACAATAGGGTGATTACTACCACTAGCAGTTAACGGACTTAAAAACCAAGGATATTGATTGTACTGTGACTCGTTTTCTGTTCCACTTGCAAGTGTAATTGGAGCTGAATAAACGTCTTTTACTAGATTAGCATTTACACGCAGTCCATATTTAAAAAATAAGTCATTGAGGTTTAAGTCTTTTGGAAAAACATAGGTGTCTCCATTAATACTATCTATTTTAGTAGTTGTTTGCTCAAATAACCACAATGATTTGCCACCTGACATGGTATATTGGTCTAGCACATATTTTTCACTATCTGTAAATGCGTCTGTTGGTTTTGCTACGACTACCAAGTCATATTCTTTAAGTTGTGTATTTGTTCTTTGTGGTGTTTTAGCAACAGAGTCTAAAGTAAATGGAGCTATACGGTAGTATTCGCCTATGGTTTTTAAGAAATCTGCAATATTTCTATCTTCAAGCTCTCCATTTCCTTTCAGGATTGCAATTTTCTTTTCTTTAGGGTGTAAAAGTTTATTGAAACCATCAGTAAACGCATATTCTAAATTTTGAATTGATGCATTTACACGTTCTGGAGAAGTTGCTCCTAATTGATTAACCAATAAAGGTATTTTTACTGTTTTTTCGTTATAATATGCAAGTGCCCATGGATATACTAACTCTGTTGTTGTTTTTCCGTTTTCTTGTACAGCAACTTGAGCAGGCTTTATACCTAATTGAAACAATTGCGATTTAATTGCCTCAGGGTTTTCTTCGCCCTCTAATGGATTTAAAAACTCAAAAGAAATATTGCTATTATGGCTCTTAAACTCTTCTAGTAGTTGTTTTGTTTCAGTTTTTAATTTCTGAAATTCTGGCGGAAAATTTCCTTCTAAAAAAACATCAATAATGATGGGTGAATCTGCATCATAAATTATTTCTTTTGAAGCTTCAGAAAGTGTATAACGCTTATCTTGCGTAAGGTCAAAACGTTTATAAATGTAGTTACTAGCTAGATTTAAAATAATAAGTCCAGCTGCTACAAGAATGAGTTGAAGGCTATTTTTTTTACTGAAACTCATACCTCTTTCTTTAAATTAAAAACTGTGCAAAAAAGGAAAAAAACAGTCACACTCAAAAAATATAAAACATCTCTTGTGTCTAAAATACCTCTAGCAACACTATCAAAGTGGGCTTTCATTCCAAAGGAAGCTATAGCATAGCTGTTTAATAGAATTGCAAGAGCATCAAACGCGTAGTAAAAAATAAAACAAAGTAGTATGGCAACTATAAAAGCTACAATTTGGTTATTAGATAGTGTAGAAGCAAAAATACCTATAGCAGTATAAGCCAATATTAAAAATAGCAACCCTACATAAGACCCTATAGTACTACCAATGTCTAAATTACCTGGCGGATTGCCCAACCGTGAAATAGTTATAATATATAAAAAAGTAGGAACGACTGCTATTAAAATAAGTGCCAAAACGCCAATGTATTTTCCAAGCACAATGTTTTGTAGTGAAATGGGCTTGGTTACCAAAAGCTCCAAAGTACCCATCTTTTTTTCTTCACTAAAAGATTTCATAGTAACAGCGGGGACTAAAAAAAGTAGTACCCAAGGTGCTAGTAAAAAAAAAGAATCTAGAGATGCAAAACCTGCATCAAAAATGTTAAAATCACCATTAAAAACCCATAGAAAAAGCCCATTCATAACCAAAAAAACACCAATGACCAAATAGCCAATGGGACTTGAAAAAAAGCTTGATATTTCTTTGTAAATAATGGCTTTCATATTAATCTAATGTATGCAAGGTGTCAACACTCCAAGCTTGCGCCTTTTCAGTAAACATTGGTTTTGTAGTAGCCCAAACACCTTTAAATAACTCACTATTTCTATACGCTTCTAGTGATTGTGTGTCTTTCCAACGGCTGTATGTAAAAAAGATTGTATGGTCATTTTTATCTTGGTATAACTCTAAATACTCACAGCCATTAAAACTACGTATCTTCTCTTTAATAGTTTCAAAATTTGCAACAAATGTTGGAATATTGGCTTCACTAAACTTCATTTTTACAATTCGTGTAAACATACTTTTATTGAAAGATTTAAGATTCAAAATTTACTGAAATGGTATCTCTATATTCTAACCCAAACAATGAAGCTGCACTTCCTACGGTAGTTGGATTACTCTTGTATATTGCTAGTTCTAAATAATTAGAGGCATTCCAGAGAGCTAACTTTTTTCCGTCTTCTTCTCTTTTACCTTTTGGAATTTCAAAATTAATTGCATCACTATAATGTGTATGAACTTTTGTAAAACTTGCAGTACGAGCCATAATCTTAAACGTCCTTCCCTTACCAATAGTTTCAAAGATTGATTTTGTTATATTACTTACTACATTACCATAGTTGTCAATATATATTACATTTCCAATTATCTGGTTTTGTTGTTGATTAACAACTGGATTTAGACCAGTAAGCTCTTTTACTTCAGTAATTACTTTTCCAATAACTTCAAGAGTACCGCCTCTAGCAATATGGCAGGCAACTTTTACAAACACATCTAATGTGGGAAAGTTTGTTTCTACACGATCATGAATATTTATTTCTACTATTTTTTCAGGATTAATTTCATTAGTGAGCATAGAAATTATTCCATTGTTAGCGCACACAAAATAATGCCCGTCAAGTAATACAGCAATGTGTTTGTTTTCTGGGTTTAACTCACTATCAATACCTATGATATGTATGGTTCCTTTAGGAAAACTCTTATAGGCATTTTGTATAATGTAGGCTGCTTCAGTACTATGAAAAGGAGATACAGAATGAGAAATATCAACAATTCTAATTTCATCAAGTTCATTATAGATTGCCCCTTTAACTGCACCAGCAAAATGATCTTTTTCTCCAAAATCTGTGGTTAGGGTTATAATTGGCATTTATAATTGTTGATATTTTGTTAAAATCTACAACGCAAAAATAAGGTACTTTTGTATTAGTAAAAACTATATTTACTCTATAATCGGGATTTATACCTATTTCAACCTTTTAGAATAACTAAGAGGATAACTAAAGTAATATGTCTCGAGGTATAAACCTTATAAATACTCCGCTTTTGAACGAAATCATAATCGAACTTACAGAAATTAGCCCTAGAGATTTTTTTGGGCTTCAAAATGCAAATATTGATCTTTTAAAAAAATACTTTCCAAAGTTAAAAATAGTTGCCAGAGGTAGTAAAATTAAAGCCTATGGTGACGAAGAAATTCTTGAAGAGTTTGATACTAAACTTACCATGTTACTAGAGCATTTTGCAAAGTATAATAAACTAGATGAAAACGCTATAGAGCGTGTACTGCAAAGTCACAGCAAAGAGGACTATGAAACACCTGCGAGTAGTAATGAGATTTTAGTTCATGGAGTTAATGGTAAAAAAGTAAAAGCGCAAACAGCAAACCAACGTAAACTAGTTGAGAGGATGCGTAAAAATGATTTGGTTTTTGCCATAGGACCTGCTGGAACTGGAAAAACATATACTGGGGTTGCTTTGGCTGTAAAAGCATTAAAAGAAAAACAAGTAAAAAGAATTATATTAACTAGGCCTGCTGTAGAAGCAGGAGAAAATCTTGGATTTTTGCCTGGTGATTTAAAGGAAAAGTTAGACCCCTACATGATGCCTTTGTACGATGCTTTACGGGACATGATTGCTCCAGAAAAATTGGAATCCCATCTAGAAAAAGGAATTATTGAAATTGCACCGCTTGCATTTATGCGTGGTAGAACGTTAGATAATGCCTTTGTGATTCTTGATGAAGCACAAAATACAACTCATGCCCAAATGAAAATGTTTTTAACACGTATGGGAAAAAATGCAAAGTTTATGATTACTGGTGATCCAGGTCAAATAGATTTACCACGTCGTGTAATTTCAGGATTAAAAGAGGCACTTTTAGTTCTTAAAGATGTAGAAGGAGTAGGTATGATATACCTAGACGATAAAGATGTAATACGTCATAGACTTGTTAAAAAAGTAATAGCAGCCTATAAAGCAATAGAAAATAGAGACTAATAGTATGAGTAATACAATAACTGAAACAAACTTTAATTTTCCAGGTCAAAAAAGTGTGTATCGTGGTAAGGTAAGAGAAGTGTATACGCTGGAGAATGATTTACTTGTAATGGTTGCAACCGATAGATTAAGCGCTTTTGATGTTGTAATGCCTAGAGGAATACCTTATAAAGGGCAAATATTAAACCAGATAGCAACAAAAATGATGAAGGCTACTCAGGACATTGTCCCTAATTGGTTACAAGCTACTCCAGACCCAAATGTTGCTGTAGGAGAGGCCTGTGAGCCTTTTAAAATAGAGATGGTAATTCGTGGTTATTTAAGCGGTCACGCAGCAAGAGAGTATAAAGCAGGAAAGAGAATATTATGTGGTGTTGCTATGCCCGATGGAATGAAAGAGAATGATAAATTTCCAACATCAATTATAACTCCTGCTACAAAAGCTGAAAAGGGCGATCATGACGAAGATATTTCTAAGGAAGATATTTTAAATCGTAATATCGTTTCTGAAGAAGATTATAAACTACTTGAAGAATATACTTATAAATTATTTCAAAGAGGGACAGAATTAGCAGCCAAACAAGGTTTAATTTTAGTAGATACAAAATATGAATTTGGTAAAACCAAAGATGGAAAAATTGTACTAATAGATGAAATCCACACGCCAGACTCTTCGCGCTATTTTTACTCTGAAGGGTATCAAGAACGTCAAGATAAAGGAGAACCTCAGAAGCAACTTTCTAAAGAGTTTGTTCGTCAATGGCTAATAGCGAATAACTTTCAAGGATTAGAAGGACAAACGGTTCCTAAAATGTCAGATGATTATATTGCTACTGTTTCTGAAAGGTATATAGAACTTTTTGAAAATATTACTGGAGAAACTTTCATAAAAGAAGACATATCAAATATTCATAAAAGAATAGAGGATAATGTACTTTCATTTTTAACTTAAAATTGCTTTAACAATTTATTAAGTTTATTTGTTGAAGTTTGTGACTTTTTTAACAAACTGAATTTTCCTACGCTTCGTATGTGTTGTTGTATGCGTGTTGCATACATTTATTTAACCTAAATACATACTATGAAAAAAACTTTTACCCGAAATCTTTTTCTTTCGATTTCAATTCTTTTTGCTGCTGTAGCGTCTTATGGACAGTTTTCAGTAACAAACGCAAATGATAATGGTGCTGGTTCTCTACGTCAAGCAGTACTAGATGCTAATACGGCTATTGGGCCGAATACTGTAACATTTACAGGTAATTTTACAATAGACCTTACAACTGGAGTAATTGAAGTTACAGACGATATCACAATAACAGGAACTGGAGTAGGTCAAACAATAATAAACGGAAATACAAATGGTATATCACGTTTATTTTTATTTAGTGGTGGTTCTACCCATGCTATTACAGGTATTACATTCCAAAATGCTTCAAGTGACCTAAACGGAGGAGCAATAGCTGCAATTAGTGCTGGGACTCTATCAATTTCAACTTCAGAATTTTTAGGAAATTCAACACTTGGAACAGCAGGTGGTGGAGCTATATATTCAGAATCTACTAGTCTTGTAATAAGTGCAACAGATTTTGACTCTAACAGTGCAACAAATCCCAACGGAGGAAGTGGTGGAGCAATTTTGCAAGCTACAGCTGGAACACTTTCAGTAACCGATGGAAACTTTACCAATAATTCTTCTGCAAGAGCTGGAGGAGCAATTGAAGTAAATTCGCCAGATACAATTACAATTACTAATGGTGTTTACGATGCTAATTCAACTGGCACATCACCAGGAAACGGTGGAGCATTGCACATTACAGGTCCTGCAGACTCAAACATTACTGGAGCAACATTTACTAATAATGTAGCTGCTAGAGAAGGTGGGGCTTTATGGAATGGAAGTGGTATAATGACTATCACAGATGGTACTATCGATAACAACGATGCACAAGGACCAGCTGCAGATGATGGTGGAGGAGGTATATTTAATAATGGAGGTGATTTAGTAATTACTGGAAATCCTACAATTACAAATAATACAGCATCTGGAGCATCAGGCTCTGGTGGTGGAATATTTTCTTTAACACCAGGTACTTTATCAATAGACGGAATTACAATAGCTAACAATACGGCAAATAGAGCTGGTGGAGGAATTGAAGTAAATTCTGCTGCTGGTGAAACATACGATTTTGCTAATGTAACTTTAGACGGAAACACAATAGGAACAGCTGCCCCAGGAAATGGTGGAGGGTATCATATTTCTGGTCCCGGAGATACAAACTTTATAGGTGGTTCTGTAGTTAACAATATTGCAAATGAAGGTGGTGGACTATGGAATGGAAGTGGTGTTATGAATGTAACAGGAACTACATTCACAAACAATACTGCTATTGGACCTAATACTGGTGGTGGCGCATTATTTAATAATGGCGGTACTCTTAATGTAGATGCTACAACAATGCTTTCTGCAAATATCGCAATGGGTGCTACTCCAGGGGGTAGAGGTGGTGCTATCTTTAATAATACAGGAGGAACTTTAACTTTAGCTACTGGCGCAACTATCTCAGGTAACTATGCAAGTAGAGCTGGTGGAGCGATAGAAGACAGTTCTGGAAATACACTTATTCTTGACGGAGTTACTATGACAGGAAATTCTGCTGGTGTTGATATAGGGTTGGGAACAATGGCAAACCCTGGAAATGGTGGTGCTGTACATTTATCAGGAACTACGAGTGCAACTATTACAGGTGGTACAGTATCTGGTAACTTAGCAGCCTTAGAAGGTGGTGGATTATGGAATAATGCCGGTACAATGGAAATAGATGGTACTATTATTGACGCTAATGTTGCAAACGGAGCTGCTGCCAACGAAGGTGGTGGTGGACTATTTAATAATGGTGGTACAATGACCGTTACCAATGCAACGATATCCAACAACGTAGCTGATGGAGCAGCAGGTTCTGGAGGTGGAATTTTAAATGACTCTGGAATACTTAGTGTTTCTGAAACTACTTTATCTGGAAATTCTTCAGTAAGAGCTGGAGGTGGAATTGAGGATAATTCTGTTGCTGGTAATACATTGATGTTGACAAATGTAGACTTTACAAATAATAATACAGCTTCTGCTCCTGGAAATGGAGGAGGATTGCATATTACAGGTCCTGGCGATTCTATGATAATAGGAGGAACTGCTTCTGGAAACACAGCTTCTCTAGAAGGTGGAGCATACTGGAATGGATCTGGAGTTATGACAATGGATGGAACAAC
The DNA here is from genome assembly GCF_031846325.1 of Patiriisocius hiemis. Lineage (NCBI taxonomy): Bacteria > Pseudomonadati > Bacteroidota > Flavobacteriia > Flavobacteriales > Flavobacteriaceae > Patiriisocius > Patiriisocius hiemis. The sequence goes on from NZ_JAVRHZ010000007.1 coordinate 167,574, forward strand.
TGTAGATGGAAATACTGCTAGTGGAGCTGCTGCTAACGAAGGTGGTGGAGGTATTTTTAATAACGGAGGCACATTAAATGTTGTTAATGCTACAATAACCAATAATAATGCTGATGGAGCTGCTGGTTCTGGAGGTGGAATATTAAATGATAGTGGATCACTTTCAGTTACAGATACTGAGATTTCTGGAAATACATCAATAAGAGCTGGTGGTGGTATTGAAGTGGCCTCAAATGGAGGTACTACAACACTTACTAATGTAGACTTACTTAATAACAGTACAGCTTCTGCGCCAGGAAATGGTGGAGGGTTACATATTACAGGTGCTGATAATAGTACAATTATTGGAGGTATCGTATCTGGTAACACAGCTTCTCTTGAAGGAGGAGGCCTTTGGAACGGAAGTGGAACTATGACTGTTAGTGACACTACTATAGACGGCAATACAGCAAGTGGAGCTGCTGCTAACGAAGGTGGTGGAGGTATATTTAATGCTGGTGGGACACTTACTGTTAGCAATGCAACTATATCAAACAATATAGCCGATGGAGCTTCTGGTTCTGGAGGTGGAATATTAAACGATATGGGAGTGTTAACTGTTACTGGAACTATATTTAATGGTAATACGTCAATTAGAGCAGGTGGAGGTATTGAAGATAACTCAATGGCTGGAAATATGTTGACACTTACAAATGTAACTATGACTGGAAATGAAACTGGAGCTGCACCTGGAAATGGTGGTGGTTTGCATATTACAGGACCAGGTGATTCTACGATAACAAATGGTTCATTTTTTAGTAACACAGCTGCTTCTGAAGGAGGAGGTTTATGGAATGGATCTGGTGTTATGACAATAGATGGTACTTTAGTTAGTGCAAATACAGCAAATGGAGCTGCCGCAGATAATGGTGGTGGAGGTGTATTTAATAATGGAGGTACATTAAACATTGTAGATGCTACAATTGAAAATAATATAGCTGATGGAACTTCTGGTTCAGGAGGTGGATTATTAAGTACTGCAGGAGATGTTACAATTACAACAACTTCTTTTGACTCAAATGCTGCCAATAGAGCAGGAGGTGCAATTGAAATTATTGACGGTAATATGACATTTACAGATTCTGAAATGATAAATAATGATGTAAACGGAACAGCGGGTGCTGCCGCTCCTGGAAATGGAGGAGGACTACATGTTACCGGAATGAGTGGATTAATTGAAATTATTAGCTCAACTATATCAGGTAATGAAGCTGCTAGAGAAGGTGGTGGATTATGGAATCAAAGTGGAACTACAATGAATGTGAGCTTATCTACAATAGACGCAAATAGTTCATTTGGAACAGCTGCAGATGATGGTGGAGCAGGTATCTTTAATAATGGAGGAATCTTAAATGTTGCTACATCTACTATTTCTAATAATGCATCAGACGGTGCTGGAAGTAATGGTGGAGGAATTCATAATGGAGCAGGTGGTGAAACTACAATTACTGTTTCTACTATATCTGGTAATACTTCTGCTGGTGGTGGAGGTGGAATTGCGAATATTGGAACTAGTACTTCTGTAAATGCTTCTACTATTGCATCAAATACTGCAGATGCATCAGGAGGTGGTATCTTTAGCGGAACAACAACAGAACTTAAAAACTCTATTGTAGCATTAAATACTGCAACTGTTAATGGTGCTGATGTGGCTGGAACATTTACTTCATCTAATTACAATTTAATTGGTACAGATGATACAAATGCTTTCCCAGAGGTTGCTAATGATATTGAAGAAGTAGACCCTATGGTAGGACCATTACAAGATAACGGAGGAACAACTCTTACGCATGCCTTATTAGAAGGTTCTCTAGCTATAGATGCTGGTGATCCAGCTGATACGTTTACTGATCAAATAGGTCAAACAATTGTTGGAGTTAGAGATATTGGAGCATTCGAGTCAGACTCTGTATTAGGGATTGATGACATTACTGAAAATGGAAGTGGTATCTTAATTTATCCAAATCCATCAAGAGGAGCAACAACTATAGATATTCCTGATACGTTTGGAACTTCAATAGATGTTACTGTTATAGAAATAGGTTCTGGTAAAGTGGTTGAAAGCTTTACTAGTACTGTAGGAAGAAATCAAGTTGATTTTAATGATTTAGCAAATGGAATTTATGTAGTTAACATAATTTCTGAAGGTGCAACATCATCACACAAGTTGATAATTTCTAAATAAATAGAACCAAACACTAATTCATTTTAAAGGGTTGCCAATTGGCAACCCTTTTTATTTCTGTTTATTAAAGGAGTAAACATATCCAAGACTTGCCTCAGTAAAATCTGCTTGACCAAGGTTGGAGTTTATATGCATTCCTAGGTAGATATTATGCTTTGGTACTTTATTAGTTCCTATTAAGTAATACTTTAAGCCCATTCTGGCAGAAATGTACTGCTTTAATTTATACTTAGTATCAAATTCTCCAAGTACAATATTGCTGTCTTCGGGTATTTCTCGTGGAACAAACTCCCATCCTTGATTTATACGCCAATCTATTTTATAAGCGGGTTTATGTATGTTGAATGCTAACTGTAAATCGATACCTACGTGGTTTAATAAAATTTCACCATTTACAAAAACTCCAAAAGCACTTGCATTCCAAAAAGGGGTATCTCTTAAATGATTAAACTCTCTACCATCCTGCACTAAAGATTCATTATTTTTTATATAATCATAATAATGTTGATAATATCTATAATAAAACCCTCCACCAATTTTATATGTTTTGTTATAAACTTTACCATAGTTAAGGGTTAGTGTATATACTCCTTTTTGTTCGTTAAATGGATTTGGTTTTCCCAAGACGTTAATACCAAAACCTGTTCTAATGCCAAAGTAATTATATGCAGTTTTAGTATCATTATTATTAGTCTCTATAGGTTCTCTAAGGCTTTTGTTTCTTTTTATGTCAGCAGAAAGGCTAACTAAAAAGGAGTTTAATCCTTGATTGGGTAATCTTGTATGTCCATTAGAATGATGAAAATATCCAGCTCCAATTCTCCAATCTATGGTTTTAGTTTTTAGAAAATTATAATACATGAAAAGCCTAAATGACCATACAATATCTGTTGTGATGGCTTTGTTGTTAGGGTTTGTTTCTGGATTAAGTTTTTTTGTAAAATAAGAGCCTCCAGTACCTACCAATAATTTTAGGTTTTCTTTTTTAAAAGCGTTGAACTCAATAAACGGCATAACTGTAATCGCACTACCTAGGCTATCATTATTGCCAAAATTAGTATAGCCTAAGCTTAGCCCTGTTCTTGGCTTTTTCAATTGCTTGGCCCATTCTTGATTGTTATTTTTATTATCCCAACCTAGGTTTAAAATAGTTTGCAATTGTGGATTTCTTTCTGGAAAATTTTCATTTGCTTCAGCAGAAATACCTACCATTAATTCTGGAGTAAGAATGAGGTTGCTATTAGTTTTTTTTTCTTCAGTTTGAGAAAAAGAAATTAAACCAGTAAGAAATATAAAAGTGGTTAGTAGTTTTTTCATTTCAAGACGCAAGAAACAATTTATCTGTTGATTTTAAAAATTTAGAAGTACCTTGAGGCTATATTTGTTTTATAATATGCTGGAAAATATAGATAGGTTTATTTCAGAAATGTCCTCATTGGCCTGGGGATTACCACTATTAATATTACTAATAGGAGGGGGGCTTTATCTATTGATAAGAGTGCGTTTTTTACCTTTTCTTTATATTGGACATGCTATAAATGTGTTAAGAGGAAAGTATGACAACCCTAACGATGATGGAGAAATAACTCATTTTCAAGCTCTTACTACAGCTTTGTCTGCTACGGTAGGTATGGGTAATATATCCGGTGTTGCAGTTGCAATAACTATTGGAGGTCCTGGGGCTGTTTTCTGGATGTGGGTTAGTGCTGTAATTGGTATGTCTACAAAGTTTTTTACAGCTTCACTTTCAGTAATGTACAGAGGAAAAGATTCTAATGGACAGTTACAAGGTGGCCCTATGTATTTTATTACCGAAGGGCTTGGAAAACATTGGAAGCCTCTTGCAGTATTTTTTAGTATTTGTGGCCTCGTTGGTGCATTGCCAGTCTTTAATGTGAACCAATTAACACAGGCGTTTAATGATATTATACTGGTGCCCTCTGGAGTTACTATTAGCTTTACTAGTAATTTAATTGTGGGTTTCATTTTAGTAGGTATTACTTCCGTAGTAATATTAGGCGGGTTATCACGAATTAGTAAGACGGCTTCAAAACTCGTTCCTGCTATGGTAGTACTCTACTTTGTCATGGTATTATTAATCTTAGCGACAAATTTTGAAAATGTACCTAAGTACTTTTCAATGATATTTACCGATGCTTTCTCTGCTTCTTTTTATAAAGGAGACTCCTTTTTAGGTGGAGTAGTAGGAGGACTTATTCTATTAGGAATAAAGAGGGGAGCTTTTTCTAACGAGGCAGGTATTGGTACTGCACCTATGGCTCATGGAGCTGCAAAAACAAAAGAGCCTATACGTGAAGGACTAGTAGCTATGTTAGGACCAGCAATAGATACCCTTATAGTGTGTACACTTACTGCATTGGCAATACTGGCAACTGGAGTTTGGCAATCTACAGAGGCTAATGGAGTAAGCTTGACTGCCAATGCTTTTGAGGAAGGAGTTCCAGCAATTGGGAAATACGCATTAATGTTATGTGTCGCTGTATTTAGTATATCTTCCCTATTTTCATATTCTTATTATGGAACAAAATGTATGTCTTTCTTATTTGGTGCAAAACATAAAGAGAAATATAATTATATCTATATAGTTAGTATTATAATTGGAGCCACGACTTCCTTGAGTATGATGATTAATTTAATTGATACATTCTTTGCCTTAATGGCAATACCAACAATGATTAGCACAATAATTTTAGCGCCAAGAGTAGTTAAAAAGGCAAGAGAATATTTTTCAAGCTTAAAAAAAGTTAATTAATACTGTCTAATACTTTTTGTAGCAGAGTAGTTAATTTCTTCGCTCCAGCTGGGTTGAGGTGATTGTGATTTCTATAATCACCAGCTGTAAAAAGCAAGGTATCTTTTTCTGAATCAAGTACATTAATTTTTGGATATTTACTTGTAATGGTGTTTAAGAAACTATCCCGTCTTTGAACGATATGTTTATTCCTTTTAGCTAAGTAGGTTTTGTATGTAGGTGGTTTTACTAGTATTATTGAAAGATTTTGACTTTTTAAAAATTGTATAATCTTTTCAAAAAATAGAGTGTTTTTCTTGAAAGTTATTTTGTCTTGCTTGTTTCTTAGCGCATTAACTTTAAGGTCTTTAATCTTTTGAATGTTGTAATTAAGATCTTTAAAAGTACCTGAGTAATTTAAAGTATCAAACGCATACTCATTATAGCCCTTACTTTTATTTAAATAGTAGTCCTTTATTTCAAAATAATATAAAGCAGTATTAGAAATAAATAACAATGAGTCTGTTGGGTAAGTCTTTCTATTAAAGTTGTTTACCTTATAATATTTAAGATAAATATTATTTTTCCAAAAATTTGGTCCGTTATGTGGCACTTCAAAGTGAGCATAAGAAACCTCAAGTACAACTGTTGCTAAATTAGGTAGCTTTTGTATAACTTTTTTTAGAATATTAAAGTCTGAGTCGTGATGTTGTCCTGGTGATGAAAGATTTATTGAAAGATCGTCTAGATAAATAGGATTAATTCCGTTAGTTAATTGTGAGGATCCTAATACTATTGTCTTAATTTCATTTTGCTTCCTAGAAAGCAACTCGCTATTAATCTTATGCTTATTTTGGGTTTTAGTGGCCAAAACTTCAGCAAACACCATCAATAAAAGTAATGGGATGAAGAATATTAATAGATATTTTAGTAGTCTTTTCTGCATTTTAAAATTGGAAGTAAATAAAGGGCTCCTCAACTGTATTGAACCTTATAATTAGTAATATAATTAAGTAGTAAACTCCCCACCTTAGTGGTCTCGACAATTTTTCTTCTAATTTTTCAAGAGGAAATTGTTTTTGCTTGGTATAAACTTCAGCAATTATTAATACAAAAAGGAAGACAATTTTTAAACCAATTAGAATACTTAGATTATTATCTTCAGTAAAGCTAAATATTCTTGATACTATAGTATAAACATCACCAATGTTTTGAGCCCGAAAAACCAAAGAAACCATCGCGGCAATAAAAAGAAAATATAATAGAGATAAAGTTCTAGGGATTTTATATAATTTTTTCTGAAGTGTATCACCATTTTTAAACTTTATAATTCTTTCTGAAAGTAATATTAATCCGTTTAAAACTCCAAAAGCTAAAAAAGTATAGTTTGCACCATGCCAAACCCCAACCAGACTCATTGTTAGCATTAACCCTAAGGAATAAGCAAATCTTGTTTTTTTTCTGAATTTTTTAATAAAGGGTAGGTAAACGTAATCTGTAAACCAATTAGTTAATGTAATATGCCATCTTTGCCAGAACTCAGTAATACTTGTAGATAAATATGGAATATTAAAATTTCTACTTAGCTTAAAACCAAAAAGTTTTGCTGTACCTATAGCTATGTCTGTATAGCCAGAGAAATCACAATAAATCTGAAAGAAAAATAATAATGATCCATAAAGTAACATTACTGTCCCGTAGCTCTCAGGATTATCAAAAACTAAACTAACACCAACTCCAAGTTTGTCTGCAACTAGAATCTTCTTAAACAACCCCCATAGAATTTGTCTAAGACCTTCTTTAGAAGATTGTAAATTAAAGCTTCTAGTTTTTTCAAATTGTGGCAATAACTTTTTAGCTCTTTCTATAGGACCTGCTACTAGCTGAGGAAAAAAACTAACAAAGCACAAAAAATTTAAAATGTTCTTTGTTGGCTGTATTCTTCCTCTATAAATATCAATAGAATAACTTAGTGTTTGAAACGTATAAAAACTTAGCCCTACAGGAACAATAACATTCCAAATACTTATTTCAGAAGAACTTCCAATTAAAAACTTAAACTCTTCTATAAAAAAATTGAAATACTTAAAAGTAATTAGTACACCAATGTTCCAGAAAACACTAGTTGCTAGCAGCCATCTTTTTCGGTTTTGCGTTTTACTTTTTGAAAGTAAAATCCCAATAGAAAAGTCAAGTAATGAACTAGCTACAAGAAGCCCTAGAAACCTCCAATCCCATAGTCCGTAAAAAACGTATGAAGCTAGAAGTAATAAAAAATTTTGAAATACTCTTCTTTTAACTCCTACAGACCAATATAAAGCGTAGACTATTACTAGAAAAATACCAAATTCTATAGAATTAAATAACACTAATTGGGGATATTAGGGTGTAAATATAAGCCTACAATATAATAGCTTTTAATGGGTTAACTGCCAGTAATTCTATTTAAAATAGCTGAAAGTTTCCCCATCCTTAATTTTTAAAAGAGACTCATATATTAATTTTATAACATTTTCAACATCATCTCTATGAACCATTTCTACTGTTGTATGCATATAACGCAATGGAAGAGATATTAATGCACTAGCAACTCCACTATTGCTATAGGCAAATGCATCAGTATCAGTACCAGTTGCTCTAGAGAGTGCAGCTCTCTGAAAAGGAATTTTTTTAGCTTCAGCAGTATCAGTAATTAAATCTCTTAACTTTTGTTGTACAGCAGGAGCGTAGGCAACAACAGGACCAGCGCCAATTTCTGCTTGACCTTGTTTTTTCTGGTCAATCATAGGAGTCGTGGTGTCATGCGTTACATCCGTTACAATTGCTACATTAGGTTGAATTCTTTCAGCAATCATCTGTGCACCTCGTAATCCAATTTCTTCTTGTACAGAGTTTGTAATATAAAGCCCAAATGGTAATTCTTTTTTATTCTCATGTAAAAGTCTAGCAACTTCAGCAATCATAAAACCACCCATTCTGTTGTCTAAGGCTCTACAAACAAACTTATCATTATTTAGGATATGAAACTCATCTGGATAAGTGATAACACATCCTATATGAATTCCCATTTCCTCAACTTCTTTTTTATCTTTTGCTCCTACGTCAATAAAAATATTATTAGGTTTAGGAGGCTCTTCTTTAGATTTATTTCTAGTATGGATAGCAGGCCATCCAAAAACCCCTTTTTTTATTCCCTTTTTTGTGTGAATATTCACAATTTTTGATGGTGCAATCTGGTGATCACTGCCTCCATTTCTTACAACATAAAGCAAACCATTATCACTAATATAATTAACGTACCAAGAAATTTCATCGGCATGACCCTCAATAACTACTTTGTATTTCGCTTTAGGATTTATAACACCAACAGCGGTACCATAAGTATCTGTTATAAAATCATCAACATAAGGCTTCAAGTAATCCATCCATATTTTTTGCCCATCCCATTCATATCCAGTTGGAGCAGCATTGTTTAAATAGTTTGTTAAAAATTTTATAGAATCTTTTGTTAGGATAGATTTTGCCATGATGTATTTTTTGAAATTTGCTCAAAATTAGCAATTTATTAGTAACAAGCTATAGGTATTTATTTAATTTTGGAACGATTTTAGTTTATATTTTAAAAATTATTGATGAATAAACTTTTTTACATATATATACTTATTTCTATTGCTTTTACTTTTAATTGCTTTGGACAATACCCAGAGAATTATCAAGAAAAGCAAGACAGTACACAAACCTTTTACTATATAGTTAAAGGTGACACAATTCCCAGAGAGTTTATTGGTCTTGAAGAAGTTATATTACTCAGTAAACTAGAATTTAACTCAAAAGAAGATCGCCGTAGATATTTAATACTAAGGCGTAAAACTCGTAAAGTCTATCCATACGCAAAGCTAGCAGCAGAGAGATTAACAACAATGACGGAACGCCTTAAGTCTATAGATAATAAGAGAGATAAAAGACGTTACACCAAAAGAATTCAAAAATATATAGAGGAAGAGTTTTCGGAAAAGCTTAAAAAACTAACAAGAACAGAAGGACAAATACTTGTTAAACTCATTCACCGTCAAACAGGAAGAACCGCATTTGCTTTAGTAAAAGAACTCCGTACAGGTTGGAGAGCTTTTTGGTATAATACAACAGCAAATATGTTTGATATTTCAATTAAAGAAGAATACAAGCCATTTACCGTAAAAGAAGACTATTTAATAGAAGATATTTTAGAACGCTCATTTCAATCCAACATACTCGAACGCCAAAAACCAGCTTTTAATATTGATTATTTAGAACTCACTAGTAAGTGGAACCAGAAAAGTAAAGAAAAAAAATAGTTTTTGTTTGCGTAACTATTTCAAAACAATTACTTTAGTTGTCTGCTCTTTTATTTTTTAAGATTATTTTTAATTGCCTTAGGTGTTTTACTTCGCTTTTTTAAAGCTGCGTGAATGCACTTTTAGCTATTTATTTTTTGTTTTTGTATCAAAAAATGATACCCCTTCAATCTGCTCATGCATTTTTTTTAAAGTGTAATTGTAGCATTTTCAAGGTCTTAAAAGAAATCAAAAAAAAAGGTGTAATTTTTTTTAAAAATGTTTTGGTGAAGTGAATTAAATGATTGTATATTTGCACCCGCTTAGCAAAACAGCTACGGTCTTTTAAAAAAGTGATTTGGTAATAAAAAAACGGTTCAATTCCGTTATCACTACAAAATAAAATTTGCATTGTATTAGATGTAAATTTTT
>NZ_JAVRHZ010000008.1:0-172564 GCF_031846325.1 Patiriisocius hiemis
AGATACTGGCGTATCAACTTCTGTACCTGCTATATCATCATTTGCAGTAGTAGTATTATTACCAGTATCTACTGGCAATACTTGAATAGTTACTGTAGCTGTATCTGTAGCAATTGGGTTACCATCATCAGTAATAGAATACTCAAAAGTATCTTCACCTACATATCCTACTGGAGGTGTATAGGTATAACTCCCGTCAGCATTCAATACTACTGTTCCGCCTTGCGCAGTTGCGATTGTTCCTGTTGTTGTAACAGTTTGTGTGTCACCTTCAGCATCTTCATCGTTAGTTAAAACGTTTCCGCTTACCGGTAGATCAACAAAAGTGTCATTAATATCATTTACAGCGTCTGTACAGTTCTCTAATATAGTAACTGTTATCTCTTTGGTACAACCATTACCATCTATTCCAGTAATTGTATAAGTTCCTTCATCTAAATCATTAAAAGTACCACTTGTTTGAGGAGCTCCTCCATCAAGACTATATGAGTAAGGTGGTGTTCCTCCTGTAGCTTCTACAGTTACTGAACCTAATCCAGTACATACAATATCCGATTGAGATGTTATTTGCAAGTCTAATGCTTCAGTTGGCTGTTGAACTGTTGCACTATTTGAAATTTCACAACCATTTGAATCAGTAATCATAACTGAATAAGTACCAGCTGTAAGTTCAAATAAATCTTCGGTTGTTTCTCCTCCAGGTGACCATAAGAAAGTATATGGAGGTGTTCCTCCTGTTACTGTAAGGTCTAAAGAACCTGTATTTTCACCAAAACAAGCAACATTTGTTACTGCAATTCCAGAACTAAGTACAGAAGGCTCGTTTACTGTTGTTGTTGCTGTTGTAGTACATAAGGTAGCAGTATCTGTAACAGTTACTGTATATGAACCAGCTGAAAGACCTGTAATAGTTTGTGTTGTTTCTCCTCCTGGACTCCAAGAGAAAGTAAATGGTCCAATTCCTCCTGTTACTCCCGCAGTTGCAGTTCCGTCATCACCACCATTACAAGATACTGGTGTAGATGAGGCAGAAGCGGCTAGATTATCACAATCACCATCGTTTACAGTTGCTTGAGCTGTAGCCATACATCCATTAGCATCTGTTACTGTAACTGTGTAAACACCATCACTTAAACCTGTAATAGTTTGAGTAGTTTCTCCTCCTGGACTCCACGAATATGTATAAGGTGGTGTTCCTCCAGATGGGTTCGCTGTTGCTGTACCATCATTAGTTGTAGGTCCCGTTTCATCTGTTGCAGTTGCTGAAACAGATACTGGGCTTGAAGGCTCTGTAATAGTAACACTTTGCTCTACTGGAAGACATAGTGTCCCATCGATTGTTACGCTTACCGTGTAAACTCCAGCAGTTAAACCAGTAATCGTACTTGTTGTATCTGTATCAATTTGATTTCCTGGTGGTATTGCAGGACTCCAAGTAAATGTAAAGTCAGCATTTGGACTAGCAACCGAACTTGCACTTACCGTTGCACTTCCGGTATTTTGTCCTGCACATAAAACATTATCTACATCATCGACCATTACTACAGCATCACAATCGTTAATACAATCTATCACAACTCCTTGAGTTAGGGTACAGTTGTTTGCATCTGTCACCGTAACTGTGTGGTTACCAGCAGGTAAGTTTGTAGCAGTTTGTGTTGTTTGGTTTCCAGCACTTGCACTCCATTGGTACGTATATGGACCAACTCCTCCAGAAGGTGTTGCAGTAGCTTCACCGTTAAGACAAAGACCTAATAGAGATGCATTTTCTTTTGTAATTTGAATACTGATTGGTTCAGGTTCAGTTAATGTTACTGAAAGTGAATCTGTATTTCCATTACTATCTTCTACTTGAATATTATAAACTCCAGCAGTCAAATTATCAAACGTAGCAGAAGCTTGAGGTGCTCCTCCATTTAAAGAATATGAATATGGTGGCACTCCTCCTGTTGCAGATACAGTAATTGAACCAGTATTATCACCATTACATAATATATCTGTTTTTTCTTCTAAAGCGATAATTAATTCTACACCATCTACGAAATCATTTCCACATGAAGATTGTAATGCAATTGTTCTTGTTATTAAGTTATCATTTGCACCATCAACATCAGATATTGAAATAAACCCATCAGGATCATTCTCTCTAATCTCATACGTTACATCAACTAAAGCATCAGGAACTTGAGCAGTAGCTAAATAATTACCATTACTATCTGTTTGAACAGTTTGAGAACTTCCATCAGAACCTGTAATATCAATATCTACATTAGCTAATGGATTTCCTTCTTCGTCACTTACATTTCCGCAAATAGTTGGAAATGTGATAAATACAGAATTAGGATCATCATAATCTGCACAAGTAACAGCAAAAGAGTAGTATCTATCACTATTACCGTCTAATTTACCAATTCGGTACATTAGAGAAGACTTCGTTTCCCAGTAGTTACTAAAAGTGTAACGAGGGTCTAAAGAAACATCTCCTCCAGGAGCTGTTGTAGAGTTTGTTGCTTCACCTCTAATTTCAGTAGCAGTTTGAGTTATATCTAAAAGAGTATTGTTATCAACAAAATATGCATCTGGTAAACTTAGCTCTGCGTACTCTCTTGAATCTTGGCTATCTCCATCAATATCGTATGGTGTACCGTAGAAAGAAATCTCAACTTCATCACCATAATTTCCTCCACTTTCAACAAAAGTTATACTAAATAATACACTTTGGTCATTATCATTTGTACTATTAATTCTTGGTTGGAAAGCTTCAGAGAGACCTGAAGAAGTTACATCTATATTTAATAAAGAAGCTCCTCCAGCAAATTCTTCAATTCTAACAAGTGCATCCAATGTAGTTCCATGAGGATTCGTTGGAAACACATTTGCAAATCTATATACAGATCCAACTTGTAATGCACCTCCAGAAATTAATTGTGGGTTTACAAAGTTTGAGTCTTTATATAACGGCGAACAATTACATCCTCTTGGAGTTGGTTCATTAACAACAGTTATTTCAACGATTGCTTTATCTGTTTTTTCTAAATTCTCACAAGGAGTTGGCTCATCTTGAATGGTATATTCAAAAGACACAGTTCCTACAAAACCAGGAGCAGGAGTATAAGTGAAGTTTCCATTTCCATTATTAACTAAATTTCCGTTTCCAGTATTAGTGTTTGAAATAACACTAATAGGGTCTCCGTTAGGGTCAAAATCTACACCATTTCCATTATCGTCAAGAACATTAAATGATACCGATGTGTTTAGGTTTGTAGAAAAACTCTCTCCAAATGCTTCTGGAGCATCGTTAGATGATTCATCTACTGTAAAAATTGTTTCACTTGTACAACCTGTATTTTTATTCTTTACAGTAATTGTGTAAGTTCCCTCTCCAATATTATTAAACTGAGAAGAGTTCTGAAAATTACCATTATCTAATCTATATTGGAATTGACTTCCTGATGGGGAAGTCACATTAATTTTTCCATTATTAGGATTACTACCACAAGTAAATTCTGCTTGTGGAGTATCTGGATTTGGATTTACAGTTATTGAAACCGTTGCAATATCAGTAATACCTTGGTTTGGAGCAGGTAATTGAACTTTATAATCAAAGCTAGTTGAACCTGTAAAACCCGCAACTGGGGTATAAGAATAAGTACCATTACTATTTAACGTAAATGAATCTACACCATCTGGTTCTGGACCTTCTAAAGTAAAAGTAGATCCTGAAGGCGCAAGGTTAGCTTGGTCTAAATCACCATTAATAGTTTCTCCCTCACATCCAGAATCTTGTCTATCCTGAGCATACCCTTGAAGAATAAATACTTTTCCATCTCCATGGTCGCTTGACGCAGCTGAAAATCTAACAGCAGTAATTCTTGAACCTACTGGCGCAATGTTATTTAACTCAAAAAGTGCAATTGCAATTGTCTGCCCGTTATCTTGTTCTCTACCAGAACCCCAGTAATCTGAGTTATTAGAAGGTTCGCTAAAACCTCCTCCTTGTAAATTACCACCTGTTCTAATAAAAGTATCACCAAGAGGTTGCTCTGTATTTCCACCTGCAGGAAATCCAAAAAATCTTACATATAAACAATTATTTCCTCCTCTTTCTGATACAGCTAAAATTCCTCCTTCGTTTGAAGGTATTGGAGGGTCGTAGAATAAAGTTTGTACTTGTGCGTCCCCATTTGGATCGTTAGCTTCATTAAAATCTAAACATGTTCCACCACCATTCGCATTAGATTCAAAATAATGATTCAAGTTTTTATCCATGAAGGCTGCTTCTGCTGCAGCATTCCATGCAGCAGAGGCATTAGAGCTTCCAGCATTTGGATTACTAGTACCTATTAATTCATCCCCATCCTCTTGAATTGAATTTGCATCGTGTCCACCATCACCTAAACGAGTTAGTTCATAACCAGAAGGTACTGCAAAATTATTGTACTCAATGCCGTTAATAGTAATCCCACTTATAGTCGCAGAATTATCATTATTACCATTTTGTGTGTCAGACCATTGGAATGTAGCTCCAGCTCTAATTGAAGGTGACTGAGTTCCAATTTGAGCTTGAGCAACAAAATTGAAAGAAAATAAAACCAAACCAAGGATGGTTGTCCTGATTAAGTTTTTCGTATTTCTGTTAACGAATGTAATAGTTTGCATGCGTTTAAATTTTTTATTGTTATTGACGTACGGAATGGACATACCATTCGCATCGTGAAATCAAATATACGTAGGAAAAAGTGTTAAGGTTTTAAGAAAAACTAACTATTAGCTGAAACGTTATGAATACTCGTTGAACTACACAAAAAAGCTGCTTTTACCATGTTTTTTTGTAGGAAAAAGTAATACGTAAAACTACGTATATAGCCTAAAACAAAGGGTTTAGTGCGACTAAATTTTGTGGGAACAATATAACAAACTACACAGTAATTTCGGGGGAAAATAAAAGGATACATACCTTAATTTTTGGTTAATATTGATTAGAAATTGGGGATTTCAAATTGTAGAAAATACTTCTTATGATATTTTCAACTTTAACAAATATAAAAAAAATAATCGATTAAAGGTAAATTTTTTAGTCAAGCAACAATAGAGTGTAGGAAGAAAAAATCAAATATTAGCTACTAAAGTAACAAAAAGTGTGTGTTATTAATATAAAAGAATAAGTTGTGTCAAAATATTTCATAGATACAAAACATTACCTTTATTTTTGCATTTCAATAAAAATTTATGTCATTTAATAAAGAAATAGCAAGGAGAAGAACCTTTGGTATCATCTCTCACCCAGATGCAGGGAAAACAACACTTACAGAGAAACTTTTATTATTTGGAGGTGCTATACAAGAAGCTGGCGCTGTTAAAAGTAACAAGATAAAAAAAGGAGCTACTAGTGATTTTATGGATATTGAACGGCAAAGAGGTATATCTGTTGCTACTTCTGTACTAGCTTTTGAATATGAAGGTATAAAAATTAATATTCTAGACACTCCTGGACACAAGGATTTTGCTGAAGACACTTTTAGAACTCTTACAGCTGTAGATAGCGTTATTGTAGTGATTGATGTTGCAAAAGGTGTCGAGGAACAAACTGAAAAATTAGTAGAAGTTTGTAGAATGCGAAACATCCCCATGATTGTTTTTATAAATAAACTAGATAGAGAAGGTAAAGATGCTTTTGAGTTATTAGACGAAATTGAACAAAAGCTTCACTTAAGAGTAACCCCCCTATCTTTCCCAATTGGGATGGGGTATGATTTTAAAGGTATTTATAATGTATGGGAGAAAAACGTAAACCTTTTTAGTGGAGATTCTAGAAAAAATATTGAAGAGACAATTGAAATAGAAGACCTTACAAATCCGGAACTTGACGAACTTATAGGAGATAATGCGGCCGAAACACTAAGAGAAGAACTAGAGCTTGTATATGAAGTATATCCAGATTTTGATACTACCGAATATCTTGAAGGAAAACTACAGCCTGTATTTTTTGGATCTGCTCTTAATAACTTCGGTGTGAGAGAGTTATTAGATTGCTTTGTTGAAATTGCACCTAAGCCAAGGCCCAAGGAAAGTGATACCAGATTAGTAAAACCTGACGAAAAAGAGTTTACAGGTTTTGTTTTTAAAATTCACGCCAATATGGATCCTAAACACCGTGATAGGTTAGCCTTTGTGAAAATTGTCTCTGGAACCTTTGAAAGAAACACGCCTTACCTACACGTACGCCATGGAAAAAAGTTGAAGTTTAGTAGTCCAAATGCTTTTTTTGCTGAAAAAAAGCAAATAGTTGACACCTCTTATCCTGGCGATATTGTTGGGCTACATGATACAGGTAACTTTAAAATAGGAGACACATTAACTGAAGGTGAACAACTACAATATAAAGGAGTACCAAGTTTTTCTCCTGAGCACTTTAAGTATATTAATAACGCAGACCCTATGAAAAGCAAGCAACTTGAAAAAGGGATTGATCAACTTATGGACGAAGGAGTTGCACAGTTATTTACCTTAGAGCTCAACGGAAGAAAAGTAATAGGGACCGTTGGAGCCCTTCAATTTGAAGTTATACAATACAGGTTAGAACACGAGTATGGTGCCAAATGTTCTTATGAAAACCTAAATGTACATAAAGCCTGCTGGGTAGATCCTAAAGACGAAAAAAGTGATGAGTTTGCAGATTTTAAAAGAGTAAAGTCAAAATTTCTAGCAAAGGATAAACGAGGGCAACTTGTATTTTTTGCAGACTCTGCTTTTACCTTACAAATGACCCAGAGTAAGTACCCTAATGTAAAATTGCACTTTGTTAGTGAGTTTGAATCTATTGCTGAGTAAAAAAGCCCCGTCAAAATTGACGAGGCTATAAAGCAGATTTGAGAAAACACCTACTATTTATTCTCTAATGCCTCCAAGCGAGATAATAGTTGAGTAAGTTTTTGTTCTAATCGGCTATTTTTTTCTTTTAGTTTTTCTATTTCCGTTTGTTGTTCTTTTATGGCTTGTACAGCTACAACACTTAAACCAGCATAATTCATTCCCAAGAACCCATCTTCGCCTTGAGAAATTAGTTCTGGAAAAAGTTGCTGTACTTCCTGTGCTTTAACTCCTAAGCTTCGTTTATTACTTTTTTGATTTTTATATTCATATGTATAAATATTAACACTATTCAGTTTAGAAAGAAAGTTTGAAACTTCTTGAAAGTTTCTTTTTAATCGCTCATCACTAGGTTGCACATAATCTCCAGAAGTGGCTTCAATGTATGCACGTCTAACTCCATTTTCAGAAAATGAAAGATGAGAACCACTATGATACACCTTCCAGTTTACAGTAGAAAAAACGCTTTCTAATGCTAAACCACCAGAGTTTCCAGCTTGATTGTTAGATTGTTTTAGATGTATATCAAAAGTTGGATTTGTGTTACGTATTCCTAACAGACCAATATTATTTAAATGAATACGCTCTGTCCCATTTAACACAAATCCTAATTCGTTAGCTGAAGGACTATAAATCCCTGTGTTTGCATCTGAAAAACGAATAGAAGGGTTTGCTATAGTTCCATTTTCAAAACGCATTGAATCAACCCAACTCAACCCACCTGGATCTATAAACCTAGCAATATTATCCCAATCTACAAGACGGTCACTAATATATAAGTCATTATTAGTTGCTGGTGTGTCACCTATATATACATTACCAGATAACCTTTTTATATTAGCTCCTTGCACAGTCCAATCTCCATCATCAGGGTCTATTACACTATTTGGATTCACCCAAGTGGCATTTCCTTGGGCATCACTTCGTAATACCCAGTCTAGGGTTTCACTACCGTTCTGGAACTGGAAACTTCCAACAAGATCGAGACTAGATGAAGGGCTGGTTGTTCCTATACCAACATTGGTATTACTAGTTGCTCCATTCTGACCTGAAATACTTCCTAGTACTAGAGAGTTTGAAGTTTCTACATACGCCTGTGCACCTATAGCAGTAGCATTGGTGAGGTTATTTACTCCCACATCTGCATCATTTCCAATCGCAGTATTATTGTTACCTCCTAGATTCGCATATAAAGCTCCATTACCTATCGCTGTGTTTCCATTACCAATATCATTAAAAAGCAGAGCAGATACTCCAACAGCAACGTTATTTGATCCTATATCATTATTCAATAAGCTATTTGAACCAATTCCTACATTACTACTTCCTGAATCATTAGAACCTAGACTATTATAACCAATACTAGTATTTCCATTTCCTGTGATATTATTATCCAAAGCAAAAGTCCCTAAAGCTACATTTTGACTTCCCGTAGTGTTTTCTTTGAGACTTTGGTACCCAACTGCAGTATTGTAATTTGCAGTATTTTCAATTAAGGTTCGACCTCCTAATGCAACGTTAAAACTCCCCGTCAAATTATTTTGTAAACTTGATACTCCAAGTGCTGTGTTTGAAGTTCCAGTAGTATTCTGCAGCAAACTTTGTTCACCTATCGCTGTATTATTGCTTCCAGAATCATTATTTCTTAGTGCTTGACTTCCTATTGCTGTATTACTACTACCTATATTATTCTCAAGGGAATTAGAACCTACACCTGTATTATCATTTCCAGAAGCTCCTAATCGCAAACTATAATGTCCTATTGCAGTATTTCGTAAGCCAAATGTTAACTGGGATAAAGAGTTACTTCCAATAGCTACATTTGCGCTTGAGGTATTAATGGAACTTAAACTTGACTTACCAATTGCTACATTATTTGAACCAACTGAATTAGACGATAATGCATCTTCACCAATGGCAACATTATAACTTCCCGAAGTATTATCATATAAACTACTAAAACCAATTGCTACATTACGTTGTCCAGAAGAGTTATTATTTAAAGAGTTATGACCTACTGCAGTATTATAATTCCCTTCATTATAAACTAATGTAGAGTTACCTATTCCAAGGTTGAATTCTCCAGAGTTGCTTGTCATCGCAAAATTTCCAATTGCAATGTTATCGTCTCCCGAAGTATGGTTTTGCAATGCCCTCCTTCCAACTCCAGTATTTCTCACACCAACATTGTTTTCCAAAACACCAAAACCAATCGCTGTGTTTGCTCCACCACCTGTAACAGAAGCTAGCGCTCTACCTCCTAAAGCTGTGTTTTCTGAACCAGAAGTTAATGATGATAATGACTCGTTACCAAAACTTATATTTGAGTTTCCCGAGGTGATGTTCATAAGAGAATTTTTACCAAAACCTATGTTGTTTATAGGAAGCACTCCTCCTATTAAATCTTCATGAAAAATTCCATAGTGAGTATCGTTTCTTTTAAAAATAACGTTTACGTCATCCGTAGTCCCAATAAAATTTACCAAAGCATCTGTACCTGAATTACCCGTTGTTTTCCAGCCTGTATTTCCTGCTGAAATTTCCTGCCATACGGTTCCATCAAAATAATAAAACCCTTCGGGGGAATCAGTTTGGTAAACTAATAGACCTTCAGCGGGGTTACTTATAGCAGTTCTTTCTGAAGCAATCATTCTAGGGATTAGTATTCCAGAAGTAGTACTCTCTATATCTAGCATTGAGGAAGAGTCTGGGTATATGGTTCCTATCCCCACTTGGGCAAAAAAGGTAGTTGTAAATAGCAGAAAAAAAATAAGTAGAAAATGGGGCTTCCGTAGCGTAGTGCCAGTTGTATTAGTTTTCATTTCTTGGAGGTATTATTTTATAACCTCGAAACTACCTCTACTACAATTACTTAAAAAATATATTGAGTGAAATAGGTGTGAATTTTTAGTGAAATAAAAAATAATAGAAAATGCTACTTCAATATTTTTAGTAATTCTGGTCGGCGTGCTTCGCTTAAGGGAAGTTCTCTGCCTGATACCTCTACAGTTCGTTTTCCCAAATTAGTTACCTTTTTCAAATTAATAAGATACGACCTATGTGGTGTAAAGTAATACGAAGCGTGTAAAGACTCTCTAACCGACTTTAAGGTCCTAGGAAGTAAGAGTTTTTTATTTGTAGTGTGTAGATAACAATAGTTATCAAAGGCTTCTAGGTATAAGATATCTGCTTCATCAATCTTATATAAGTACCCATCAACTTTAACTGTAAATATGGTCTTTTGCTTACTTATGTATTGCTGCCAACTAACACTAAAACTACTCCAAAGGCTTGCTAGAGTAAAAGGCTTTACAATATATCCTAAGGGGTTGGTTCTTGAAACTTCAGCTAAAGTATAAGGGTCTGTCTGTGCTGTTAAATATAGATATGGGATTTGCAATAGGTCCAAATCTGCCGCGAGAGCTGTGCCCGATTCTTCTCCTTTTAATTGAATATCAACCAAACAAACATCGGGTTTTTGAAGTTCTAATAATTCTCTTGCTTGTGAAACAGACTTTGCGATGCCTAAAACTTCAAAAGGCTTTTCCTTAAAAGTAGCGGCAATGCTTCTAGAAATAAAAGGATCATCTTCTACAATTAACAAGGTGTGCATAATAAAATAATCAGGTTAAAGGTATTATTAGGCGCAATCCAAAAGGGTGTTCCTTAAGTGGCTGTTTTTTTGCGTCTAAGCGATCTATTAAAAGTGAAATAAGTTCAGTCCCATATCCATTTTTTGTGGTAGCATCCATTTCTCTACCATTGTCATACATTGTAAATTCTAAACCATCTTCTATTTCAGAAATATTAAGTAAAATTAATAAATCTTGGCTGTTTGAATGAGCATATTTAATTGAATTGGTTGCAAGTTCGTTTACCAAAAGTCCTAGAGAGGTAGTAATATCTACGTCTAATATTTTATGAGTTATATTTGTTTTATACTCTATTACTCTATCCGAAGTTTTTTTGATTTCAGAAAGTAAATCCTCCATATACTTATTAAGCTCCACACCTAACAAATCGTCTTTAGAATACAGTTGTTGATGCAATAAAATCATAGAGTTAACTCGTTGAGTTGCTCCTTCCAAAGCAAGTACTGCATCCTTAGCTGTAGTCTCTGTTGCCTGCAATTGCAAGAGACCGCTCACCATTTGAAAACTGTTTTTCACCCTGTGGTGTGTTTCCCTAAGTAGCATATTACGCTGTTTAAGAGTTTTCTCTAATGTCTTCTTATTTTCTAAAAGTTCTTTTCGTTTTTTTATGTTATTGAAAAGCAAAAACGCAACAATAAGTAATCCAAATGCAACTCCTCCTGCAATGTAGTACCAAGTTTTTTGTCGTTTTTTTGCTACTAAAATTTGGGCTTCTTTTTGTTGTGTTTGATATTGAGTTTCAAGCTCAGTAACCTGTTCACTATACTTTTTTTGAGAGAGAGAATCTTTGACCATCAACAAACTATCTTGGTACTGCAATGCCAAGTCTGGTCGGTCTAATAATTTGTAGGCATTGGTTGCAGAAATATAAAACACCTGTATTTCTCTTAGAGCTTTAACGCTATCGTAACTAAGAGTCATTATGGGAAGGTATTTAGAAACTGCTTTGACATCTTTTAATTTTAAATAATTATCTAGCAAGTCTGAATAATGTTGTGCGTAACGCTTGCCTCCATTTAATGAGTCTGGTAGTATAGCTTCAAGGTAGTAAGGCTCTGCCTCTTTATATTTTTTTTGTCTAGTTAGATTTTTCCCTATACCAAGGATCGCAGCATCTTTTTCCCTCAAAGTAAGTCCATCAACTTCAAGAAATTCTTCAAAGTTTGAATTAGCTTTTTCATACTGACCTAACCTACTCTGTATAATAGCAAGATTTACTAACGCAAGCATATAGCTTCTGTTTTCCTTATTGCTAATGGAAACTGCTTGCTGTAAGTAAGAAATGGCTTTAGAATCATCACCCATTTTTGCAAATAATATTCCCATCGAGATATAAAGATCTGGTAAATATTCTGGATGTGATACTTCTGCAATAGCTATTGCTGAGATGTAGTCTTGGGTGGCACCTTCGTAGTCGTTTTCAACAGCTTCTTTATAAATGCCACGATATTCAAGATTAATCATCTCGCCATAAGCATAGCTTTCGGCTTTTGAGATAGAAATACCTTTATTGGCGTAATAGAGGGCACTATCATTCTCTTTTATGATATATTCCCATGTTTTGTCATTGTAAAATTGGGCAAGTGAATCTACTTCTTGGGCCCATCCAAAAATAAAGTGAATGGAAAAAACTAAAAAAAATAGTTTGTTCAATTTAAAAGTTATTTGGTTAATTAGTTATCTATAAATTAAACCATTTTTTAGCTAATAAAAAAAGCCTTATCAAAATTGATAAGGCTTTTTTTTAAGCTTCTCCCGTAGGCCCGAAGTTAATGGGCATTGGAGGTTGTTTATAATCCTTTATTTCACCATGCTGTTTTTCAAATCTTGAAACATTGTCATGCATAGCTTTTAAAAATCGTTTTGCATGCTGTGGTGTTAATACAATTCTTGATTTTACTTTACTCTTAGGAACACCAGGCATAATGCTAACAAAATCTACTACAAACTCAGATTGAGAATGATTAATAATTGCTAAATTACTATAAGTTCCTTGTGCTATATTTTCATCAAGCTCAATATTAATTTGACCTTGCTTTTGTTTTTTATTTTCTTCAGCCATTTTAAAAAATGTATTTAAAAATTAAACGCTCCAAAAGGAGCGTTTAATTATCATATTTAGTTATAATTAACTTCTTGCTTTTCTCTTGTCATTTCTTCAAGCTCTTCTTTGCTTCCTACAATAATAGTATCATAGCGACGCATTCCTGTTCCTGCAGGTATTTTATGACCTACAATTACATTTTCTTTAAGACCTTCTAATGTATCTACTTTACCACTTACAGCAGCTTCGTTTAATACTTTAGTTGTCTCTTGGAAAGAAGCCGCAGAAATAAACGACTTAGTCTGTAACGATGCTCTAGTAATACCTTGTAGTATTGGTGTTGCTGTTGCATTAACAGCATCACGGGCTTCTACTAGGGTTTGATCATTACGTCTTAAGATAGAGTTTTCATCTCGTAGTTCTCTTGGAGAAATTATTTGTCCTTCTTTAAGTGTTTCAGAATCACCTGCATTTACAATTACTTTCATTCCGAAGATTTTATCGTTTTCTTCAATAAAGTCATCTTTATGAACTAATTGGTTTTCTAAGAATGTAGTATCACCACTATCTTCTATACGTACTTTACGCATCATCTGACGAACTACTACCTCAAAGTGCTTATCGTTAATCTTTACACCTTGTAAACGATATACTTCCTGCACTTCATTTACTAAGTATTGTTGTACTGCAGAAGGCCCTTTAATTCGTAAGATATCTTCTGGAGTAGTAGAACCATCACTTAATGGCATACCAGCTCTCACAAAATCGTTCTCCTGAACTAATATCTGGTTACTTAATTTAACTAGATACTTTTTAATCTCACCAATTCTAGACTCTACAATAATTTCACGATTACCACGCTTAATTTTTCCGAAGCTTACTACTCCATCAATCTCACTTACAACAGCTGGGTTAGAAGGGTTACGTGCTTCAAATAGCTCTGTTACACGTGGAAGACCTCCTGTAATATCCCCTGCTTTTGCAGACTTACGCGGTATCTTTACTAAAATTTTACCAATCTTAATTTTATCATTATCATCTACCATAAGGTGTGCCCCTACTGGTAAGTTGTAAGATCTAATTACTTCATCTTTTTTACCTAAAATTTGAAGTGTTGGTATCTTTTTCTTATCTCTAGATTCTGTAATTACTTTTTCTTGGAATCCTGTTTGCTCATCAATCTCTACGCTATAAGTAACACCTTGTTCAATGTTTTCATATTTGATTTTACCAGCAAATTCAGAAATAATAACTCCATTATATGGATCCCATTGACATACTACATCTCCAGCTTTTAATTTATCTCCATCTTTCACAAAGATTGTAGAACCGTAAGGAATTACATTAGTACTCAACGTAATACCTGTTTTCTGGTCTATTAATTTTAATTCTGATGTACGAGAAATTACAATATCAACTGTTTTACCATCTGCATCTTCTCCTTTTACGGTTTTAAGCTCTTCAATTTCTGCTTTACCGTCAAACTTAACAGTTAATTTATTTTCTTCTGAAATGTTTCCAGCAATACCACCTACGTGGAATGTACGAAGTGTTAACTGAGTTCCAGGTTCTCCAATAGACTGTGCTGCTACAACACCAACCGCTTCTCCTCGCTGCACCATTTTATTGGTAGCTAAGTTTCTACCGTAACATTGTGCACAAATACCCTTCTTAGCCTCACATGTTAATGCCGATCTTACCTCTACAGTATCTAATGCAGAAGCTTCAATCTTATTTGCAATAGCTTCAGTAATATGTCCTCCAGATTCAACAAGAATTTCTTTAGTTAATGGATCTACTACATCGTTTAATGAAGTACGACCAACTATTCTTGCTCCTAGAGTCTCAACAACTTCTTCGTTCTTTTTAAGTGGAGAAACTTCAATACCTCTAAGTGTTCCACAATCTTCAGAATTTACAATTACATCTTGAGAAACATCTACTAGACGACGAGTTAAATAACCTGCATCGGCAGTTTTTAAGGCCGTATCTGCAAGTCCCTTACGCGCACCGTGTGTCGAGATAAAGTATTCTAAGATTGAAAGACCTTCTTTAAAGTTTGAAAGGATTGGGTTTTCAATAATTTCACCTCCACCTGAGTTAGATTTTTTAGGCTTTGCCATTAACCCACGCATTCCTGTAAGCTGACGAATCTGTTCTTTAGATCCACGCGCTCCAGAATCAAGCATCATATACACAGAGTTAAATCCTTGTTGATCCTCTCTAATACGCTTCATAGAAAGTTCTGTTAGCTCCGCATTGGTAGCTGTCCATATATCAATTACCTGATTGTAACGCTCATTATTGGTAATAAGACCCATATTATAGTTTCCGATAATACCATCTACCTGAGTATTTGCATCATCAATCATTGTTTGCTTTTCAGCAGGGATAATAATATCTCCTAAGCTGAAAGACAATCCACCCTCAAATGCAAACTTGAAACCTAAACTCTTAATTTCATCAAGGAAGGCTGCTGTTCTTGGGACACTAGTTACCTCAAGAATGTCACCAATAATATCACGTAATGATTTCTTAGTTAATACTTGATTAATATATCCTGCTTCCTCTGGTACTTGCTCATTAAATATTACTCTACCTAGCGTAGTTGTAATAATTTGATACACAAGTTCTCCTTCTTCATTAAAGTCTTTAGTACGTATTTTAATTTCGGCATTTAGATCTACTTTCTTCTCGTTGTAAGCAATAATTGCCTCCTCTGCAGAGTAAAAAGTAAGCCCTTCTCCTTTAACTGTAAACTGCTTATCCGTTTTACGAAGCTTGGTCATATAATAAAGACCTAATACCATATCCTGAGACGGTACCGCGACTGGCGAACCATTTGCAGGGTTTAAGATATTATGAGAAGCAAGCATTAATAACTGTGCCTCTAATATTGCTTCTGGCCCTAAAGGAAGGTGAACAGCCATTTGATCACCATCAAAATCGGCGTTAAATGCCGTACATACTAATGGGTGTAATTGGATTGCTTTTCCTTCAATTAATTTAGGCTGAAATGCCTGAATACCTAAACGGTGTAAGGTAGGAGCACGGTTTAGCAATACTGGATGCCCCTTAAGAACGTTCTCCAAAATATCCCAAACTACAGGCTCTTTTTTATCTATAATCTTCTTTGCAGATTTTACAGTTTTAACAATACCTCTTTCAATTAGTTTTCTAATAACAAAAGGCTTGTAAAGTTCTGCTGCCATATCTTTTGGCAACCCGCACTCATATAATTTTAATTCTGGTCCTACAACAATTACAGAACGTGCTGAATAATCTACACGTTTACCAAGTAAGTTTTGACGGAAACGACCTTGCTTTCCTTTTAAAGAATCTGAAAGTGATTTTAATGGTCTGTTACTATCTGTTTTTACTGCTGAAGACTTACGCGTGTTATCAAATAATGAATCTACAGACTCCTGTAACATACGTTTTTCATTACGTAAAATTACTTCCGGAGCTTTAATTTCCATTAATCGCTTTAAACGATTGTTTCTAATAATTACACGACGGTATAAATCATTTAAGTCTGAAGTTGCAAAACGACCTCCATCAAGTGGCACTAATGGGCGTAATTCTGGTGGAATTACTGGCACCACTTTCATAATCATCCACTCTGGGTTGTTCTCACGATTTTTGTTAGCATCACGTAAAGCTTCAACTACTTGAAGACGCTTTAATGCTTCCGTTTTACGTTGCTTAGAAGTTTCGTTATTTGCTTTATGACGTAACTCAAATGATAATTCATCTAAGTCTATACGTTGTAGCAATTCAATTAAACACTCTGCACCCATTTTAGCAATAAACTTGTTAGGGTCACTATCTTCTAAGTATAAATTTTCTTGTGGAAGACTATCTAAAATATTTAAGTACTCCTCTTCAGTAAGGAAATCCATTTTATTAACGGGTTCTCCTTCTTCATTCTTAGCAATACCTGGTTGTATTACAACATATCTTTCATAATAGATAATCATGTCTAACTTCTTAGACGGTAATCCAAGAAGATATCCTATTTTGTTTGGCAAACTACGGAAGTACCAAATATGTGCTACAGGTACTACAAGATTAATGTGTCCTACTCTATCGCGACGTACTTTCTTTTCGGTAACTTCTACACCACATCTATCACAAACAATACCCTTATAACGGATACGCTTGTATTTTCCACAGGCACACTCGTAATCTTTTACAGGGCCAAAAATACGCTCACAAAAAAGTCCATCACGTTCTGGTTTATGAGTACGGTAATTTATTGTTTCTGGTTTTAATACTTCACCACGAGATTCTGCTAAAATAGACTCTGGTGATGCTAAACCGATAGAAATTTTATTAAATTTCTTTTGTTGTTGTTCGTTATTATTTCTTGCCATAATGCTGTATAATAATCATTGTTGTTGTTAAATTGAAAACCGATATAGGTTTTCTTCAGAATGCTATAGATCCCCGATTTCTCGGGGGTTATATTATTCTTCTAATCTAATGTCAAGTCCCAGACCTTTCAATTCGTGCATAAGTACGTTGAACGATTCTGGTAATCCTGGTTCTGGCATAGCTTCACCTTTTACTATACTTTCGTATGTTTTGGCTCTACCTATTACATCATCAGATTTAACAGTCAATATTTCTCTAAGTGTACTAGAAGCTCCATAAGCCTCTAATGCCCATACCTCCATTTCACCAAAACGTTGTCCACCAAATTGTGCTTTACCACCTAATGGTTGTTGCGTAATTAATGAGTAAGGTCCTATTGAACGTGCGTGCATCTTATCATCTACCATGTGTCCAAGCTTCAACATATAAATCACCCCTACGGTTGCAGGTTGATCAAAACGTTGTCCTGTACCTCCATCATATAGATATGTATGACCAAATCTTGGAATTCCAGCTTCATCTGTAATTTCATTAATTTGATCAAGTGTTGCACCATCAAAAATTGGAGTCGCATACTTACGACCTAATTTTTGACCTGCCCATCCAAGAACAGTTTCGTAAATCTGTCCAATGTTCATACGAGATGGTACCCCAAGTGGATTTAATACTATATCTACTGGTGTTCCGTCTTCTAAGAAAGGCATATCTTCTTGACGAACAATTCTCGCTACGATACCTTTGTTACCGTGACGTCCTGCCATCTTATCACCTACTTTAAGTTTACGCTTTTTAGCGATATAAACTTTTGCAAGTTTTAAGATTCCAGATGGTAACTCATCTCCTACAGAAATAGTAAATTTCTCACGTCGTAAATTACCTTGTAAATCATTCTCCTTAATTTTATAATTGTGCATTAAATCTGCAACCATCGCATTGGTTTCATCATCAGTCGTCCAAGTACCGCCTGTTAAGTGCGTATAGTCATCTACAGCATTTAACATTTTAAGCGTGTATTTCTTTCCTTTAGGAAAGACAACTTCTCCTAAGTCATTCATCACACCTTGTGCAGTTTTACCGCCAATAATTGCAAATAATTTTTCAACTAATACATCTTGAAGCGCTTGGAATTTTGCATCATACTTAATTTCAAGTTCTGCAATATCCTCTTTGTCTTTTGCTCTCTTACGTTTGTCTTTAATTGCTCTTGCAAATAACTTTTTGTCAATTACAACACCACGTAACGATGGAGAAGCTTTTAAAGAAGCATCTTTAACATCTCCTGCTTTGTCTCCAAAAATAGCACGAAGTAATTTTTCTTCTGGTGTTGGATCGCTTTCTCCTTTTGGAGTAATTTTTCCAATTAAAATATCACCAGGTTTTACTTCTGCACCAACTCTAATCATCCCATGCTCATCCAAGTCTTTTGTAGCCTCTTCAGAAACATTAGGAATGTCATTAGTTAATTCTTCATTTCCAAGTTTTGTATCTCTAACTTCAAGAGAATACTCGTCTATATGAATAGAAGTAAATATATCGTCACGCACTACTTTTTCAGAAATTACAATTGCATCCTCAAAGTTATACCCTTTCCAAGGCATAAAGGCTACTTTCATATTACGTCCTAGTGCAAGCTCCCCTTTTTCGGTAGCATATCCTTGACATAATACTTGTCCTTTTTTTACTCTATCACCTTTGCTTACAATAGGCTTTAGGTTAATAGAAGTACTTTGATTTGTTTTTCTAAATTTTACGAGGTTGTATGTTTTACTATCACCATCAAAACTAACCATACGCTCTTCTTCTGTACGGTCATATTTTATAATAATTTCATTAGCGTCTACATACTCTACTACACCGTCTCCTTCTGCGTTTATTAATACACGTGAGTCACTAGCAACCTGACGCTCAAGACCTGTTCCAACAATTGGAGAGTCTGCACGTAATAAAGGTACTGCCTGACGCATCATGTTTGATCCCATTAAGGCACGGTTTGCATCATCATGCTCTAAGAAAGGAATTAATGAAGCCGAGATAGACGAAATCTGGTTTGGTGCAACGTCTGTGTAGTGAACCTCTTTTGGGTCTACAACTGGGAAGTCACCTTCCATACGTGCAATAACTCTGTCGCTATCTATAGTTCCATCCTTTTTTAATGGAATATTAGCTTGTGCAATTAATTTTTCTTCCTCTTCTTCTGCTGAAAGGTATGTTGGCTCATTTTTCAAGTCAATCTTACCATTATCAACTTTACGATAAGGTGTTTCAATAAATCCTAAGTTATTCACTTTAGCATAAACTGAAAGTGAAGAAATAAGACCAATGTTTGGTCCTTCTGGTGTTTCAATAGGACATAATCTTCCGTAGTGTGTATAGTGTACATCACGCACCTCAAAACCTGCTCTCTCTCTCGAAAGACCTCCAGGTCCTAATGCCGAAAGACGACGCTTATGAGTTATCTCTGCTAATGGATTAGTTTGATCCATAAATTGAGATAACTGGTTTGTACCAAAGAATGAGTTAATTACTGAAGATAATGTCTTCGCGTTAATCAAATCGATAGGCGTAAACACTTCGTTATCACGTACATTCATACGCTCACGGATGGTACGTGCCATACGAGCAAGACCAACACCAAATTGAGAAGATAATTGTTCACCTACTGTACGTACACGACGGTTAGATAAGTGGTCAATATCATCAATCTCTGCTTTAGAGTTAATTAACTCGATTAAGTATTTTACAATAGTAATGATATCTTGCTTGGTAAGCACTTGCTTATCCATTTCAATATCAAGACCTAACTTTTTATTCATACGGTAACGTCCTACCTCACCTAAGTTATATCTTTGGTCTGAGAAGAATAACTTATTAATAATACCACGAGCTGTTTCCTCGTCTGGTGGTTCTGCGTTACGTAATTGTCTATAGATATGTTCTACCGCTTCTTTTTCTGAGTTGGTAGGATCCTTTTGTAATGTGTTATGTATAATTGCATAATCTGCAAGATGATTATCTTCTTTATGTAATAAAATTGTTTTAGATCCAGATTCTAAAATCTCTTCAATATGCTCTTTTTCAAGAACTGTATCACGATCTAATACAATCTCGTTTCTTTCAATAGATACTACCTCTCCTGTATCCTCATCTACAAAATCTTCATGCCACGTTTTTAATACACGAGCTGCTAGTTTTCTACCTAAGAATTTTTTAAGCCCCGTTTTAGTTGCTTTAATTTCTTCAGCAAGATCAAAAATTTCAAGAATATCTTTATCTCTCTCAAAACCAATTGCACGGAAAAGTGTGGTTACAGGTAATTTTTTCTTTCTATCGATATAAGCGTACATAACGCTATTAATATCGGTAGCAAATTCAATCCAAGAACCTTTAAAAGGAATTACTCTGGCTGAATATAATTTAGTTCCATTAGCGTGGAAGGATTGTCCAAAGAATACTCCAGGCGAACGGTGTAATTGTGATACTACTACACGTTCTGCTCCATTGATACAAAAAGTACCACTAGGTGTCATGTAGGGAATAGTACCTAAGTATACATCCTGAACAATAGTCTCGAAATCCTCATGCTCTGGATCTGTACAATATAATTTTAAACGAGCTTTTAAAGGAACACTATAGGTAAGTCCACGCTCTATACATTCTTGGAGTGTATATCTAGGTGGATCTACGAAGTAATCTAAAAACTCTAAAACAAATTGATTACGTGTATCTGTAATCGGGAAATTCTCTAAGAAGGTTTTATATAACCCCTCTTGACCTCTTTCTTCTGACTTGGTTTCCAACTGGAAAAAATCCTGAAAGGATTTAATCTGGATATCCAAAAAGTCCGGATAGTCCGGCTTATTTTGTACAGAGGAAAAATTCAATCTTTCAGTTTGCGTTGCTGACATCTATGGACGGAATTTTGATTAAAAAAAACTATGCGCGTATACAGTAAAAATGGTTAACCTTTATATACGCAAAATGGTTTAGGTCTTTCCGAACATATCGGAAGACCTAAACCTTAAGGTTTGAAGTTAGGTAAGCTTACTTAAGCTCAACCTCTGCTCCAGCTTCTTCTAACTGAGCTTTTAATGCTTCAGCTTCGTCTTTTGCAACTCCTTCTTTAATTGGAGAAGGTGCATTATCAACTAATCCTTTTGCGTCTTTAAGACCAAGACCTGTAAGTTCTTTAACAAGTTTTACAACTGCTAATTTAGAACCACCTGGTGCAGTTAGGATTACGTCAAATTCTGACTTTTCATCAGCGGCGTCTCCACCACCTGCAGCACCACCACCAGCGGCAACAGCAACAGCTGCAGCAGCAGGCTCGATACCATACTCATCTTTTAATATAGTAGCTAACTCATTAACTTCTTTTACAGTTAAGTTAACTAATTGCTCTGCGAAATCTTTTAAATCTGCCATTTTCTATCGTTTTTGTAATTTTAATATATAATTTAATTAGTGCTTATTTTATTAACCTTCTCTTTCAGATAAGGTTTTAACTAGTCCTGAAAGTGTACTTCCACCACTCTTAAGTGCAGAAATAACATTTTTAGCAGGAGATTGAAGTAATCCAATGATTTCTCCAAGCAATTCGTCTTTAGACTTAATCTCAACTAATTTGTCAAGTTGATCGTCTCCAACATAAACTGCTTCTTCAATATATGCTCCTTTAAGTAAAGGTTTTTCAGATTTTTTTCTAAATTCCTTAATTACTTTTGCTGGTGCATTTCCTGCTTCGGCTATCATAATAGAAGTGTTACCTTTTAACACCTCAGTTAATTCACCGAAATCTTTATCAGAACTTTCCATTGCTTTTGCAAGCAATGTATTTTTAACAACCGCAAGTTTTACACCTGCTTTAAAACAAGCACGACGTAAGTTTGATGTTGCTCCTGCATCAAGCCCAGAAATATCTGCTAAGTAAATGTTAGCATTATCCCCTAACTGTGCAGTTAAATCTGAGATTACTTGTGATTTTTCTTCTCTTGTCATAATTATGTATTTTACTGCTCAGTAAATCTTTTAGTGTCTATTTCTACTGAAGGACTCATCGTACTCGACATGTAGATACTTTTAATATAAACACCTTTTGCCGCTTGAGGCTTAAGTTTTACAAGTGTTGTTAATAATTCTCTTGCGTTTCCGGCAATTTTATCTGCATCAAAAGATGCTTTTCCAATTGCAGCATGTACAATTCCAGTCTTTTCAACTTTAAAGTCAATTTTACCAGATTTGACATCAGAAACAGCTTTAGCAACGTCCATTGTTACTGTACCTGTCTTTGGGTTAGGCATTAATCCACGAGGACCTAAAACACGTCCTAATGGTCCTAATTTTCCCATTACACTTGGCATAGTTACAATAACGTCAACGTCTGTCCAACCTCCTTTAATTTTATCGAGGTACTCATCTAGTCCAACATAGTCTGCACCGGCTTCTTTAGCTTCAGCTTCCTTATCTGGAGTCACTAATGCTAACACCTTTACATCTTTACCAGTACCATGAGGTAAGGTAACAACACCTCTTACCATTTGGTTTGCTTTACGTGGATCCACGTTAAGACGAACCGCAAGGTCAACAGAGGCATCAAAATTTACGTTGGTGATTTCTTTTATTAAAGCAGAAGCTTCAGCTACAGAATATGTTTTATCCTCTACCTTAAGTACAGCTTCTTTTTGCTTTTTAGTTAATCGTGCCATTATATAGATTCTTTTTCTTTATTAAAAAGGTGCAGCACCTTTGATTTTAACACCCATTGAACGCGCTGTACCAGCTACCATTTTCATAGCAGACTCTACTGTAAACGCATTTAAATCAGGCATTTTGTCTTCTGCAATAGCTCTTACTTGATCCCAAGAGATAGTTGCTACCTTTTTAACGTGCGGCTCACCAGACCCTTTTTTGGTCTTAGCAGCTTCCAAGATTTGTACTGCAGCTGGAGGAGTTTTAATAACAAAGTCAAAAGACTTGTCTTTATAAACTGTAATCGCAACTGGTAATACTTTACCTTGCTTATCTTGAGTTCTCGCATTAAATTGCTTACAGAACTCCATAATGTTAACACCGGCAGCACCTAAAGCTGGCCCAACTGGTGGAGACGGGTTAGCGGCTCCTCCACGAACTTGCAACTTTACTACTTTACCTACTTCTTTTGCCATTTTCTAAATTTTAAAATGTGTTATTTCTTGAGTGGAAGCCTAAGAAACAACGTTTATATAGTGTGTAACAAATTAAATTTTTTCTACTTGCATGTAACTTAACTCTAATGGTGTTTTTCTACCAAAAATCTTTACCATTACTTCAAGTTTACGCTTTTCTTCATTTATCTTTTCAACCGTTCCATTAAATCCATTAAATGGACCATCTATAACTTTTACTGTCTCTCCTATTACGTAAGGTATATTTACGTTATCATCTTGAACAGCAAGCTCATCTACTTTACCAAGCATTCTATTAACCTCTGCTTGACGTAATGGAACAGGATCTCCCCCTTTTACTTCACCAAGAAAACCAATTACTCCATTAATTGATTTTATAATATGAGGTATTTCTCCTGCGAGGCTCGCCTGTATCATAATGTATCCAGGAAAATAAACGCGTTCTTTATTTATTTTCTTTCCATTACGAATTTGGATAACCTTTTCAGTAGGAACAAGAACTTGATCAATATAGTCTTGAAGGTTGAGTCTATTAATCTCACTCTCTATATAAGACTTAATCTTATTCTCTTGTCCACTTACTGAACGGACAACATACCATTTTTTTGTACTCTTTGTTTCAGTCATAACTACGACTTAATCCATTTAAAATAAGCTTCTACAGCTCCACTAAAAACAGTATCAACACCCCAAACAGCTAGTGCAAGTACTACTGAAAAAACAGCTACAATAACTGTTAATCTTTGTGCTTCTGGCCAAGGAGTCCATGTTACATGGTTTTTTAGCTCGTTATAAGATTCTTTAATATAATTCAACATTATAATTGTGTTATTTTGTTTTGAAGCTTTAATCTTCAGTAGCACGGGTTGAGAGACTCGAACTCCCGACACCTGGTTTTGGAGACCAGTGCTCTACCAACTGAGCTAAACCCGTATTCTTGTATTGGGATTACCCAGAAAATGACACTTATTTTACTAAGCCCTGCCTTAAGCAGACAGGTAAACCCGTTATAAAAGTCAAGGCGTTCCGAAAAACGGAACACCTTTAACTTTATAAAATATATTAATAGTTAGTCTAAAATTTCAGTTACCTGACCGGCACCTACTGTTCTACCACCTTCACGGATTGCAAAACGAAGACCAACATTCATTGCGATAGGTTGGATAAGATCAACTGTAATAGTTAAGTTATCACCTGGCATTACCATTTCAACTCCATCAGGAAGGTTAATGTTTCCTGTAACATCAGTTGTACGTACGTAGAACTGTGGACGGTAGTTGTTGTGGAATGGAGTGTGACGCCCACCTTCTTCTTTCTTAAGTACATACACCTCAGCTTTAAACTTAGAGTGTGGTGTTACTGAACCTGGCTTAGTAATTACCATACCTCTAGAGATTTGAGTTTTCTCAATACCTCTTAATAAGATACCAGCGTTATCTCCTGCCTCTCCTCTATCAAGGATTTGACGGAACATTTCAATACCAGTAATTGTAGAGTTTAGTTTCTCTGCACCCATACCAATAATCTCTACAGGATCACCTGTGTTTGCTACACCAGTCTCAATACGACCAGTTGCAACTGTACCACGACCTGTAATAGAGAATACATCTTCAATAGGCATTAAGAAAGGCTTGTCCATATCACGAACTGGCTCTTCAATCCAAGTATCTACAGCTTCCATTAACTCTAAAACTGTATCCACCCATTTACCTTCACCGTTTAATGCTCCAAGAGCAGAACCAGCAATAACAGGACCATTATCACCATCATACTCGTAGAAAGAAAGTAAATCTCTAATCTCCATTTCTACTAATTCAAGTAATTCCTCATCGTCTACCATATCCACTTTGTTCATGAATACAACAATACGAGGAATACCTACCTGACGTCCTAATAAGATGTGCTCACGTGTTTGAGGCATAGGACCATCTGTTGCAGCAACAACAAGAATAGCACCATCCATCTGTGCAGCACCCGTTACCATGTTCTTTACGTAATCGGCGTGACCTGGACAGTCAACGTGCGCATAGTGACGATTAGCAGTTTGGTACTCTACGTGTGAAGAGTTAATTGTAATACCACGCTCTTTTTCTTCTGGCGCGTTATCAATTTGATCAAAAGCAGAAGCTTCTGAAAATCCTTTATCTGCTAACACCTTAGTAATAGCAGCTGTAAGGGTTGTTTTACCGTGATCTACGTGTCCAATTGTACCAACGTTTAAGTGTGGTTTCGAACGATCATATGTTCCTTTTGCCATTTTGTATTAATTTAATCTTAGTTATATAATAGTGTTCAATAAATAATTGAGAAAACCACATAAAGTAGTCTCTCATGTTTTGAGCCAATGACGAGATTTGAACTCGTGACCTCTTCCTTACCAAGGAAACGCTCTACCCCTGAGCTACACCGGCAAATCTGATTACGATTGCCGATTCAAGATTTACGATTCATTAAATCATACATCGTAACTCGCAAGTTTAATGAGCGAAGGTCACATTTTCTTATGACGACATTTCGCTTAGAGCGGGAGACCGGGTTCGAACCGGCGACATTCAGCTTGGAAGGCTGACGCTCTACCAACTGAGCTACTCCCGCATTTATAACTGCCTTTTACAGTTAATTTATTTCAATATTTCAATTTGGATTACCTACACTTTCTCGGTGATCCAATTCGGGTGAACCCGAACCAAGAATTTTATTCTGGCAGCTTACAAAAGCAAGCTTTTGACGCTCCCACTTTTAAAACTCTTTGTGGGGAGAGCAGGATTCGAACCTGCGAAGACGTAGTCAGCAGATTTACAGTCTGCCCTCGTTGGCCGCTTGAGTATCTCCCCCTAAGCCAATTCGGAAATCCAAAAAATGAATTACGAATCATCAAAATTTCAAGAGCCGATGGAGGGACTCGAACCCACGACCTGCTGATTACAAATCAGCTGCTCTAGCCAGCTGAGCTACATCGGCTTTTAAACCCTTTTTTACACTAATTTTTTAGCATAAAAAAGTCCGCTGTTTCTAACGGACTGCAAATGTATGTAAATTTATGTTTTTACAAAACAAATTTTAAAAAAATTATTGCAATAAAATAGCTCTTTCTTTTTGCTTCATTTTTTTTAGTTGTCTTTCAGCAGATTGCATACATTCATAAACTGCTTCTTCGAAAGATTTTGCTGCTTTTTTTATTACAATATCTTTCTTTGGGATTCTTACCAAAAGCTCGACTAGTTTATTTTCCTTAGATGCTGTTTTTTGAACTTTCATGAAAACATCTGTGGCTACAATCTTATCATGGAATTGTTGCAGTTTTACAAACCTCTTATCAATATATGATAATAATTCAGACTTGGGTGAGAAATTGGGTGTTTGTACATTTAACTTCATAATTGTAGGTTTTAGGTTAGCACTTTACTTATTTCTTGGATGTGAACCTTTATAGGCTTCTTTTAACTCTGTAATACTATTATGAGTATATACTTGGGTAGAAGCTAAACTAGAATGTCCTAAAAGTTCTTTTACCGCATTAATATCTGCTCCTTGATTAAGTAAATGGGTTGCGAAAGAGTGACGCAAAATGTGTGGACTCTTTTTTACTTTTACAGAAGCTTTACTAAAGTAAGAATTTATTACCCTATAAACAAGATTATCATACACTTTTTCACCTCTTTTAGTGAGCAATAAAAATGAAGAATCTACAATTTTTTCTAACTGTATTCTTTCTTTTTGATATAGCTCTAGTGTTTTTACAACGGAAGGTAACAAAGGGATAAGACGTTCTTTATTTCTTTTACCTAAAATCTTAATTGTTTTATTGTTTGAATCTACACCTTTTAATTGAAGGTTAACCAACTCTGCTCTTCTCATACCTGTAGTGTAAAACAACTCTACAATTAGTTTATTTCTAACCCCCTCAAAACTATCTACATTATTCAATAATATTAAAACATCATTTATCTCTTTTTCTGAAAAAGGAATTTGTACTTTTTTTGAAGTCTTTAATGCTCTGTGTTTTAGTAAAGGATTTTCTGAAACTTGTTTTGATTTTAGTAGAAATTTAAAGTAAGAGTTTAATGAAGATATTTTTCTATTAATACTCCTATTAGCGATACCTTTTTCTACTAGTGAAACAATCCAACTTCTAATAATACTGTAGTTAACAGTTTTAATTTTAGTAATTGAATATTCTGTTGTAATAAAGTCTAAAAATTCCTCTAGGTCTTTTTTGTAAGCTAGTATGGTGTGAGAAGAGTATTTTTTCTCTAATTCTAGATATGCTACAAATGATTGAATAGACAAAGCTTTGGTTTTCGGTACACGTTTTAATAAGTAGTTCTAAGATACAGAATAAATAGTATTTAAAGCAAAAAATCCGTTAGCACACGCTAACGGATTTTTTAAAATATTATAGTTCCAATCATTAGATTTCTTCTTGATCTCTTAAGTGTTGGATGTATTGTGCTTTTTGGATTTGCGCTCTACGTGCAACAGAAGGCTTTGTAAATGCCTGTCTTGCTCTTAATTGACGCATTGTTCCTGTACGATCAAACTTACGCTTAAAACGCTTTAAAGCTCTGTCGATATTTTCTCCGTCTTTTACTGGTATTATTAACATAGTATCTTAACCTCCTCTCTTTTGCGGCTGCAAATATAAAAAAGATTTTAGATATTAGATGTTAGATGTTAGATTTTTTTAATCAAAATACCACGTTACTAAATCAGTTAAAAACAACAATACAAATAAAAGACTTTGAAAAAGTAAACCTATTAAAAGCAGCTTATAAGTATCCTTTCTTCTCTTATTTATTAATAAACAAATTGAGAGAAAAATCCAAGCTGTTGATGAGTATAGCCATATATAAAATGCTACTTCAAGAACGGTATCAAAAAAAGTATAGGCTTCAAGACTTTTTGGATCTGGATAATACGGTTCGGGAAAATATCCTAACACATAAGCAGAATGATAATAAAAAACTAGAATTGTAATGCTTGGCGCTAGTGACAATACACTCAAACAGAAATTAAACCTATTTAACCTTTTTAACATCTCTTTTTTAAAGATGTTATTCCTTAAATAAGGTTGCTCTCCTAGTTAAATCTCTAATAAGTTTTTCTTCTTCTTCACTTTCTAGCAAGGTATTGTAACTTTCCCAGAAGTCTTTGTTGTATGGACGTGGTAAAAAGATGTCTGAAGACCATTCATCAGTAAGTGCTTTTGCTATTACTTGGTCATCTTGAATAATTTCAGTAAAAACAATTTCTTGTATAGTAAAGTAGTACTGTTCTTCTCTTGTTTCTGCACTTTCATTTTCTGGCCTATCCGAAGATCTGTTCCCAATGTTTACCAACTTGGGTGTTTCATAGTACAGGTAACTAGGGTACATATTGTCTTCAAATTCGCGATAAGTAATTACTAGTTTATGGTTCACTTTCGAATTAAACAAACTCTTGCTTCTCCTTTTCTGAATAGTAGAAGCTGGTACTAATTCATACTCGATTTTCTTTATAGCATAGGAATCCCAATCTATGTACAACCAACCTCTTGGATGATAACCATCATTATATATACCGGGAGTTTCAAGGTTTACGTATTCTTCACCTTCAAAAATTTTAATTTTATAAACTTTCTTATCATTTTCAACAAGAATAGTATCTATAGTAAATTGGTGATCTTGCAAAACGTCCTTTCCGAATAATGCTCTTGTGTTATTAGCATTTCTTACTATATTAAGTTTTCCTTTAAAAAGATTGTCTAAGCCATTAATTCTTTGGTCATTCCACTTTATAGCTTTTTCAAGAGCGCTAGTTTGTAGGTTGTTTCTATTAAGTGTGTTTGAGGTTATGTCTATATCTGGGTCAATACTTTTTAAATAAGAAGTGTAAACAAATAAACTATCAATATCTCTTAGGTCAAAACTCTTCCTAGTTTCGTCAACATTAATTTTTAAATTTTTTCGAGAACCAGCAGCGTAACTAGAATCATATAGGGTAATGGCGCTTTCTATAAGCCATTTATATTGTTTTATATTTCGTTCTCTATGACGTAAAAATCCTTTTTGGATATATGAACTATCTGGAAGTGTTTTTTCTAATCGCTCAATTGCTTTAAGTACAACATCATTACCAGTTTTAGGCCGAGTTTCTGCGATTAATAAAATTTCATCTAATGAAGCAATATCTTCTTCAAGAAAAATATCCATTGTATTGTCGAACTCTGCTACTGTGGTCTTAAAACTTTTATACCCAATTGATGAAATAACTAAGGTGTCGTTTTTATGCTTGTTTGGCACCAGTAACACAAACTTACCATCTACATTACTTACTGTACCTATAGTAGTATTTTGAACATATACACTTGCATTTTCAATAGGAGCATAAGTAGCAAAATCTACCACTTTATTTTTGAGTTCGGTTTGAGCAAAGCTTAACGAAACTAGACAAATAGCCATTAGGGCTATAAGTTGCTTTTTAAAAGAAAAGTTCATACTTGGGATTTGAAATTGTTAGTAAATATACCAAGATAAAAACAAAAAAGAGGCCTACTATGTCGCTGGCTTGTAGGATTTACCGTCCATCACCATTTTAGCAATAATTTCTCGAAGTATTTCACTAGTTCCTCCACCAATTGGTCCTAGCCTACTATCTCTAAGGTTTCGTGCTAATGGATACTCTTCCATATAACCATAACCTCCTAGTAATTGTAAACATTCATAAGCTACTTCATCAGCTACTTTTGTTGAAATAAGCTTAGACATAGTTGCTTCTTTCACAACATATTCACCATCATTCAATCGTTTAGTAGTAACATAGTTAAATGTTTTTGCAACCTCAACTTCACTTACAAGTTGCGCTACTCTATGACGTAGTGCTTGAAATTTTGAAATAGATTTCCCAAACGCGGTACGATCCTTCATGTACTGTATGGTGTACTCTAACGCCCACTCACTTCTAGCATGAGCATTAATACCCATAATTAAACGCTCTAAAGCAAAATGTTGCATGATGTATGGGAAACCCATGTTTTCCTCTCCCATTAGATTTTCGGCAGGGATTTCAACATTATCAAAAGCAATTTCACCCGTATCACTTGCTCTCCATCCTAGTTTATCTAATTTAGTAGCCGAAACACCTTTTGCTTCTCTATCTACTATAAAAATGCTTATGCCTTTATTTCCTAATTCTTGATTTGTTTTGGCTGCAACAATTAAATAATCGCTATACACGCCATTAGTAATAAATGTTTTAGATCCATTTATGATGTATGATTCTCCTTTTTTAACAGCAGTAGTTCTCATACCTCCTACATCACTTCCCCCAAAAGGCTCAGTAATACACAAACAACCTATCATTTCACCTGTAATGCTTGGCGTTAGGTATTTTTGCTTTTGCTCATGATTTCCTTCTTTATTAAGATGAGTCATTGCAAGATAGGCATGCGCCCACATGGCTGCAGCAAAACCACCACTACTAATTTTTTGTAATTCTTCAAGAAAAATTACAGTATAAAAAAGATCTAAATCCATCCCTCCATACTCCTCAGGATAATTAATGCCAAAATATCCCATCTCCCCCATCTTTTCCCAAATAAATCGCTCAATATGACCTGTTTCTTCCCACTTTTCTATATGAGGAACTACTTCTTTTTGGAGAAAATCTTGAAAACTTTTTCTGAAAAAATCGTGCTCTTCTGTAAAATATAATTGGTCCATAAATGGTTTTTAATTTAGGATTTGTAGCGAAAGATCTACATGTTATTTAGCAAACAAATATAACTGAATTAACTGTAACTTTACAGCAGAAAGTTTGTCAATTTTCTCTAATTCTGAAAGTGATTCTATACGTTCTCTAAGTCTTCTAAACTCCCAAATTTCTTTTGCAAGTTGAAATGAAACACCCGGAATAGTTGCAATATCTGAAGCAGAAGCAGTATTAATATTTATCTTATTAATTTCTTTTGGTGTTTTTACAGTAAATAGATTGGTAGTCTTCTTGATTACTATAGGCTCTAAACCGTATACATTGTGTAACTGAATTTCATCACTAAAACCACCTAGTTTATTTCTATAATTTATTATTCTAGTGCTTAAAGCTTCGCCAATACCACTTACCTGCTGTAGTTGCTCTTTAGTTGCTTTGTTTAGGTCTATTTTTTCTGAATAGGCTTTTTCAACAATACTATTTACATAGTTAGGCTTAGACTTTTTAGGTTTTGGATTTGTAACCCAATCTGGAAATTTAAAGTAAGGTGAAATTGTAGCTAATAAAGAATCTGAAACTCCTGTAACTTTTTTAAAATCTGATACTGAATTAACCCACTTATCTTTTGCTCTGTAGGCTTTTAAATTATCATATTCTTTAACAGAAAGCCCTAGTGTATAAGCTTTATATTCTGTAATAAAGTTGGGATTAAAAGGATAAACTTTTGGTTTAGAATTTTTAGTTTTAGCTAGTTTTAAAGAGTCTATCTCGTTCTGAATTTTTACAATTTCAGTAGAACCTGTATCCAGTATTTTTTCAGTAGAAAAATCAACAAAAAAGTAAACACTTAAAAAGCCAAAAATAATTGCAACCAATAAAAAAATCCCACTTCGTTCATTTTTTGAAAATGTTAAGTGGGATTTATAATTTTTCATTCTAAAGGGTATTTAGAGCATATTTTTAGAGTTCGTTTGTAAGATCTTCTGCCCCTTCTTCAATCGCTTCTTTTTTTGTTTTGATTGCTTTCATATACTTTGTAAGTTCTTTTCTAACAACTGGAGTAAGCAATACTACTCCAATAATATTAGGCACAACCATTGCAAATATCATCGCATCTGAAAAGTCGATTACAGCTCCAAGACTTATTGAAGCTCCTAATACTACAAATGCTAAGAAAAGTATTTTATATATTAAATCTGTTATTTTTCCTTTTCCAAAAAGGTATTTCCACCCTTGCATTCCATAATAAGACCATGAAATCATTGTTGAAAAAGCAAATAAGATTACTGCTATCGTTAATATTATAGAGAAATGAGGTATTACAGAATCAAAAGCTGTTGCTGTAAGTTCTACACCTTCTGAAATTGGAGTTCCATATTCCATAAAACTTCCATCAAAGTTTGTAATAATAATTACAAGAGCAGTCATAGTACAAATTACAACTGTATCTACAAAAGGCTCTAGTAAAGCTACAATACCTTCACTTGCTGGATATTTAGTACGAACAGCTGAGTGTGCGATTGCTGCAGATCCTACACCTGCTTCGTTAGAAAATGCTCCTCTTCTTATTCCTTGTATCATCACTCCAATAAGTCCTCCTGCTATACCAAGCCCAGAAAATGCTCCTGTAAATATCAATGAAAATGCATCATCAATAAGAGAGAAGTTTGCTACTAAAATTATAACCGCTGCAAGTACATATATACCTGCCATAAAAGGAACAATTTTCTCTGTAACTTTTGCAATTCTTTTAATTCCACCAATAATAACAATAGCAACAAATGCAGCCATGATTAAACCGAAAAAGAACCCTGAGTTACCTCCTGTAAGTTCAAATAACTTTGTGAACTGTGCCGCTGCTTGGTTCGCTTGAAACATGTTTCCTCCACCAAAAGATCCTCCAATGACAAAAATGGCAAATAAGACAGCTAATATTTTTCCTAAAACACCAGCTCCTTTTTCTTTAAGTCCTTTACTCAAGTAATACATTGGACCTCCATATACTGTACCATCTTCTCCAACATCACGATACTTTACACCTAAGGTACATTCTGCAAACTTAGAAGCCATACCTAATAAACCGGCAAGAATCATCCAGAACGTAGCTCCAGGACCACCAATAGATAAGGCAACTGCAACTCCAGCAATGTTTCCAAGACCTACTGTAGCAGATAATGCTGCTGTGAGTGCCTGAAAGTGTGAAACCTCTCCATCTGCACTTTCATCTCTTATAGTTTCAATTATATCTCCCCCTTCATTAGGAGTTGGGTCTCCATATAGAGTATCTACTCCATGTTTTTCAATATCTTCATACTTACCTCTTACAACCTTAATTGCTGTAAAGAAGCCTGTAAAATTTATTAATTTAAAATAAAAAGTAAAATATAGTGCACCACCTATAAGAACTATAAGAACCCAAGGTATTTGAAATGTATCAGAAAATGGGATTTCATAAAAAATAGCATCAACGAACCAACCCGTATATTTACGAAAACTTGCATCAAAGCTAGCTTCTATACTTCCAGCATCTTCTTGTGCAAAAGTTAATAATGGGGTTAAAATTGTAAATAATGAGAGAAGAAATTTCTTCATAGTTAGTTTATTAGTGAGACTTCATTTTTAAAGCAAGGCAATATGCTAAAAAATTTAGGGAATTCAAATTATTAGCCGTTAAATTGTTAACGATTTCTAAACATTGTATTGTTGTTTTAGGCTTTCAATTTGGTTAGGGCGGCCTATTAATATGAGCTTTGAACCTTCTCGTAATCTCAAAGATGGTTCTGGATTTACGATATAGTGACCATTGGGTTCTTTATATCCAATTATTGAACAACCTGTTAACTTTCGTAGGTCAATTTCTTCGATTGTATGTTCTTTTCCATCTGGACATATTTTTTCAAAAGATATTTGCTCCACATTAATACTATCTTCATCTCCAGACACAGAAAGGTTATCTAAAAACTCTACCAAATCTGGTACTACAACAAGAGAAGCCATATGGTCTCCTCCTATTTTATCTGGCATAATTACATTATCTGCTCCAGCCAATTTTAATTTTTGATAGCTAGTTTCTTCTGTTGCTCTACTTATAATCTTTAAGCTTGGCATAAGTTGGCGTGCAGATAAAACTATAAAGAGATTATCTGCATCACTTGGTAGTGCACAAATTAGTGTAGATGCTCTTTTCAATCCAGCTTCAATAAGCACATCATCATCTATAGCATTACCACTAATGTATAACAACCCTTGCTCAGATAAGCGCTCTAAAGCTTCCTCTCCATTGTCTATTACGACAAAGTTTTCTTTATAATCTTGGAGCTTTTGAGTTGCCTGTTTCCCATTTCTCCCATACCCACACACAATCACATGGTTTTCTAAATTATCTATTTCTTTTTTCACCTTTTTGTACTTTATATTTCCAATATTATTTCTACTTAAAATATATTCTGAAATTGCAGTTATAGCATACCCTAAAATGAAAATACTGCATATAATTAAGAAAGAGGTAAAAATTTTTTCTGCTTGGTTAAGAGGTTCTACTTCTGCATATCCTACAGTAGAAATTGTTATAACCGTCATATATATAGCATCTATCCAAGAGTATCCAGAATAAAATTTAAAGCCCACTACACCTATTATAAAGACAATAAGTACAAGTAATATTGCAAAGGCAATTTTTGATAGAAAAAACTTTTTCATAAATCAAAAACTGAGGTTCTTTTACTGTAAATTAAATCTTTAAGTTTTAACCAAAAGGCTAACGTTAGATAAATTGCAAATCCAGCACCAAGTGTAGCAAAGGATACATATATAAAAAAGAGTCTTACACTTTTTGCTCGCATCCCCAATCTATCTGCCAAACGAGAACTTACGTAAAAGCCGCGTTTTTCAAAATAGTGCCGTATTTTGTATACTAATTGTAGCATATTGCAAA
The DNA here is from genome assembly GCF_031846325.1 of Patiriisocius hiemis. Lineage (NCBI taxonomy): Bacteria > Pseudomonadati > Bacteroidota > Flavobacteriia > Flavobacteriales > Flavobacteriaceae > Patiriisocius > Patiriisocius hiemis. The sequence goes on from NZ_JAVRHZ010000008.1 coordinate 34,729, forward strand.
ATAGTTAATTTGGAGTTAACCGCTAGTTTAATAAAAGTAGTTTTTTAATTTTTATTCTAAAAGTTATCCTATAATTGAAATACCTACAGCACAATTAAGGCATTTTAGTTTTTGACAATACTTACTGTTCAATTGCAAAAGTGCTTGAGATTCTAATGCATTATTAGCAACTTTTTTAAGTTTATTATATCTAGAAATAACCGTATTATTCTCTTTTGGTATTTGTTCAATTAAAGTAAAAAGCTCCTTTACGTTATCTTCTCCAGTATGTTTAGCATATGTAAATTTGATAGGTATAAGCGTATTTATTATTAATAAATCAATAAAACCTCGTGTAAGTTTTTTCTTTCTAGTTGCAGATAATACTTCAAAATTATAGTGCACATCCCAGTATTCACTAGCAGCAACTTTAAAAATATCATAATAGTCTTCCTTATGTTTAGCCAAAATTATTTCAGAAAAAAGAGAAGGTCTGTTAAAGAAAAGAGAAGCTAATTGAGCCAATCTTAATGTAGGAAAATTAGGAGGTCGTAAACGAAAAAATTTAGGATTAATAACTGTGTTTTGTGACAACTGAAATTTTTGCTTTAAGAAGGCATATTCAAGCTTTAAACTTTCAAAATATGCATCACTATAATTTTCTGAAAGCAGTCCTGCTTGCCCAAAAAATAGTGCTTCTAGACTTTGCATTGAATGCCTTACTTTTTGTACTACTGAAAAATCAATTGAATTTGAAATACTTAAAAAAGATTCTCCATTAACTTTTAATCCAAAATTTTTAAATAAAATCTTGTATAAAACTGCCTCCCAATGGTTGTTATTTCTTTCTAGTTCATTAAGTATAAAAATAGATTTTTCTTCAAGGCGTTCTATGTAGAGACGTTCCAGCCAATTTTGGATTATAAAATCGTCCACCTCAGGAAAGTTATTTTCGCATGCAATCCATCTCTTTTCTTTAGAAAAGAGTTTCTTATACTGCAAAAGTGTTTCGTTAGAAACTATTTCTTTAAGCATAAGTGTGGCAATAGGAGTATTGTCTTTTCTATAAACTTCTGTATCGTGCTCCCAAACTACATGAAGAATAATTGAATCGTACGCTGAATCACTTTCATGACCATGTGCATACCAATCACTAGACTTTACGTGTATTTCTACATTTCCAGCCCACAACTGTTCATTAATTTGTATAGAAGCATTAAAGAAGTCTGGCCCGGCATTAAAGTTATGGCTACCAGGTTTAGAAATTATTACAGTATCCCCTGTAGTTGTTTTTAATTGCTTTGCCGAAAACTTCTGAAACTTCCATACGTAATGAAGGAAATCTTCTTTCATCTAAAGACTAAAATTATGTGGGGAGGGCTATAAATATAATAAATAAGACAAAATAATCTATGATACTCCTATAGATTCATGCATAAATAGAAATTGTTAATCTATATATCCCATTTCACGCATCCAATCGTCATTAAACATTTTACCTACGTAACGACTTCCATGGTCATGAAATAATACTACTACAACATCATCCTTTGTAAAATGCTCTTTTAATTGAAGAATTCCTTTCATGGCAGCACCAGCTGAATTCCCTAAAAACATGCCTTCTTCCTTAGCTAGTTTTTGTGTGTAGACTGCAGCATCTTTATCGGTTACTTTAGTAAATCCATCAATGATACTAAAATCTACATTCTCTGGTAAAATATCTTCACCAATACCTTCAGTTACATAAGGGTAGATTTCTTTTTCATCAAATATTCCTGTTTCATGATATTTTTTAAAAACACTTCCATAAGTATCAATCCCCCATACTTTAACATTTGGATTTTGTTCTTTTAAATATTTTCCAACGCCACTTATAGTTCCTCCAGTACCAACACCTACTACAAAATGTGTTATTTTTCCATTAGTTTGTTTCCATATTTCTGGTCCAGTACTTTCGTAATGCGCCTTAGCATTACTTGGGTTGTCATATTGATTAACATACCAGCTATTAGGAGTTTCTTCTGCTAGGCGTTTTGAAGTTGAATAGTACGATCTAGGGTCATCTGGTTCTACATCTGTAGGGCATACCACTACTTCACTTCCTACTGCCCGCAAAATATCCATCTTTTCTTTACTCTGTTTGTCACTTATTACACAAACCATTTTATACCCTTTTACAATGGCTGCAAGTGCTAATCCCATTCCTGTATTACCAGAAGTTCCTTCTATAATTGTTCCGCCAGGTTGTAATCTACCATCTTCCTCTGCATCCTCAATCATTTTGAGTGCCATACGGTCCTTAACAGAGTTTCCTGGATTAAATGTCTCATACTTCGCTAACAACAAGCAAGGTAATTCTTCAGCAAGTTTATTGATTTTTACAAGTGGGGTATTCCCAATAGTTTCTAAGATATTCTTTGCGTACTCCATAGTTTGTTTTGAGTTTGCAAATGTAAAAAAGTAAGTTCAAAAAAAATTATATAAGTCTTTTAAATGGCTATTTATTTTAGAAATAAATTATAAAGATTTCAATCTCTACAGGAATTGCGTTATTCAAACCTAATCGCCTTTACAGGAGAAATTTTTGAAATTAGATAAGAAGGAACTAACAAGAAAAATAAACACAATAAAAAAGTGGCTATATTAAGTAATAGTATATGTACTACATCAAAATAAACAGGAGCTTCAGTAACATAATAGGTGGTTGGGTCTAAGGGAAATAATTTAAATTGTTTTTGTATAAATAAAATACCTAAGCCTATCACATTTCCCCAGAACAAGCCTTTACCAATTAAATACATTGCATTGTATAAAAAGATTTTTCGCACAGCCCAATCGCTACTTCCTAATGCTTTTAAAATTCCAATCATTTGGGTACGTTCTAAAATTAACACCAACAATGCAGTAATCATATTAATACTGGCAACCAAAATCATAATCCCAATAATGAGTACAATATTAAAATCGAATAAATCTAACCATTCAAAAATAGACCCGTATTTATCTCTTATAGTTTGAGTGTCTAGTGTACTTCCTACTTCGTCATACACTTTATTTCCTGTTTCTCTAATAGTATTAAAATCTTCGACAAAAACTTCAAAACTACCAATTTGGTTTTCGTCCCATTTATTTAAGCGTTGAATTTGTTTAATGTCTGCAATTATAAATTGCTCATCAAACTCTAAAAAACCACTATTGTAAATACCCACAATGGTAAATCCAATATTTCGAGGCCTTTTTCCTTCTTCGGCATTTAAAAAAAAGGTAGGAGCTTTATCACCTATGGTAAGTTGTAATCTGTTAGCTAGATATTCTGAAATTAAAAGTTCATCGTTAATACTTCCAGAAAAATTAGGCAATTTCCCTTCAACTAAAAAGTCTTCAAAAAATTCCCAATTGTAATCGTCTCCCACTCCCTTTACCACTACTCCTTCAAAATCTGTTGCAGTTCTAATAACACCTCCTTTTAAAGCCGAAACCTGGATGTGTTTAATCCCTTCTACACTAGTAAATTCAGGATAAAAATCCTGTTCTTTTGAAATTGGAATTTGAGAATCGTTAGAAAAGTTAGTGTCAAAATTGGTGATAATAATATCTCCGTTGAATGCCGAAACTTTTTCTTTTATCTTTTTCTGAAGTCCAACTCCCGTAGCAATAGAAACCAACATAACCACCATACCTAAGATAATAGCAGTAATGGCAATTTTTATTATTGGTGCCGAAACACTACTTTTATAATCCTTGGAGGAGATGATGCGCCGGGCAAGAAAAAACTCTAAATTCACGTACCTATTTATGACTCTGTTACTTCACAAAAATACACTTATTTTAACCGTTTTAGGAATGCTCACCCTTCCTTTTTCCTGCGGAAGTAATCTACAAACAAAAAACACTAGTGATTTTGCTGAAAGTGAAGTAATACACGATAGTATTTCTATAATTACTGAAACTAAAGAGATTGTTGTTGGAGCTTCTCAAATTGAAAAATATCTTCCTGTACTTAAAAATAAAAAAGTGGGAGTTGTTGCTAACCAAACATCTAGGCTAGATGTTAAGACAATGGAATATGATAGTGCAACCAAAACAGAAAGTTGGATTAGGATTAAAGAGCACTTGGTAGATAACCTAGTTGCAAAAAAGATTAATGTAAAAAAAGTCTTTGCTCCAGAACATGGGTTTCGTGGTACGGCAGATGCCGGTGAAGTAGTAAAAGATGGTATAGATACCAAAACAGGAGTTCCTATTGTATCTCTCTACGGAAAAAACAAAAAACCAACACAGCAACAACTAGAAGATATTGACATTATGGTGTTTGATATCCAAGATGTGGGTGCTCGTTTTTACACTTATATTTCTACCTTACATTATGTTATGGAAGCCTGTGCCGAAGCTGAAATTCCATTATTAATTCTTGATAGACCCAACCCAAATGGACATTATATAGACGGCCCTATTTTAGAACCTCAGCATAGTAGTTTTGTAGGGATGCATCCTGTCCCTGTGGTACATGGGATGACCATTGCAGAATACGCTCAAATGATCAATGGAGAAGGTTGGCTTACTAACAAAGTAAAATGTGAACTTACCATTATTACAATGGAAAATTACACCCATGACACACCTTATAGTTTACCTATAAAACCTTCTCCCAATTTACCTAATGATACCGCTATTAACCTTTATCCTAGCCTATGCTTTTTTGAAGGTACTATTGCAAGTGCTGGTCGTGGTACTGATACACAATTTCAAATTTTTGGAGCACCTTCCTTACCAAGTGAATTTTTCCCGTATCAATTTACACCGCAAGCTAATGAAGGTGCTAAGTACCCTAAGTTTAAAGGAGAAGTTTGTAATGGTTTAGATTTAAGAGATACTGAAAAATTAGACAAATTAAACTTAGAATGGCTTATTGAAGCCTACGTTGGGTATGGAAAAAAATCAACTTTTTTTAATTCGTTTTTTACAAAATTAGCGGGTACAACTAAACTACAAGAGCAAATTGAAAAGGGATATACCTATAAGGAAATTAGAGCAACTTGGCTACGAGATTTAGAAGCGTATGATTCTATGCGACAGCCCTATTTGTTGTATGATTAGACTATCCTAAACGCTTTTTCATTTCCTCTACAATATTAAAAGCAGCAGGACAAATAGCCACATTTTTTAAAGTAAGGTTACTAATTTGTTGAAACTTTTTCCTATCTGTATGTGGGAACTCCCTACACGCTTTAGGACGCACATCATAAATACTACAATAATTATCGGTTCCTAAAAATGTACATGGAACACTTTGCAATACATAATCATTGTCTTCGTCCACACGCAAATAGGTTTCTATAAACTGTTGCTCTTTCATTTTAAAATGTTTTGCAATTCTAGAAACATCTTTATCTGTAAATAAAGGACCTGTAGTTTTACAGCAATTAGCACAGGTAAGACAATCGGTTTTTGAAAACTCAGCATCATGCAACTCTTGCATTAATACATCAAGATGTTTTGGTGGCTTTTTTTTAAGTTTTGTAAAAAACTTTTTGGTTTCGTTATGTGTATCTTTGGCACGTTGTGGGAGCTGCTTTAGCGTTTCATCCATACTTCAAAAATACTAAATACTACCCTTTTATGAGCGATGTGCTTGGAAATGCTTTACTAGATTTTTATAATGGAAACTATACCGAAGATATTATTACCGAAACTTCGGTGACTGAAGAAGATGAACTACCGCTTCCGTATCTATTCCGAAGTTTTAAGGAAATGCCTCCTCTGGAGCAAAAGGCATTACAACTAGCAAAAGGAAAAGTACTAGATGTAGGGTGTGGTGCAGGTAGTCATGCATTATATCTTCAACAAAAAAAACACCCTATTACAGCCATTGATATTTCAAAAGGTGCTATTGAGGTTTCTAAAAAAAGAGGTGTAATAGATGCGAGAAAAATTGACTTGTTAGAGCTTAACAATGAGCAGTTTGATACTATTCTGCTACTTATGAATGGTACTGGAGTTTTTCAGAAATTAGAACAAATTGACACCTACCTTAACCACTTAAAAAAATTATTAAGTCCTAAAGGGCAAATATTAATTGATTCTAGTGATCTTCAATATTTATATCCTGAAGGACAAAATGGAGGTATCTGGGTTCCTCAAGACCACTACTACGGAGAATTAGAATTTACTATGTCTTATAAAGGGGAAACCACAGAACCATTTAATTGGTTATACTTGGACCAAAAAATCTTTAAGGAAGCCTGTGATGCTTCAAATCTTAGTTTTGAAGTAATAGCAGAAGGAACTAATTTTGATTACCTAGCAAGGCTTACTGCTTTATAGGATAGTACCCTTTTTCTTTTAGTGCCTCCATTGTATTTTTGAACAAATCTCTACTCCAAAACTCAGATGTTTCAGAAATGTCCTTTGCTAATTCTGGACGAACTTGTTCTAGTTTTTGCCCAGTTTCACTTGTATTAAAAGCACTAAAAGCAGCATTTTGTTCAGGTGACAGCTTTGTGTAATCATCAACTAGTTGTTTTCCTGCTTCACTTTCATAAAAGGCAAGCATGGTTTTAATATCGTCTTTGGTAAAGTAACTTCTATAGGTAGATGCTAATAACGCAATGATATATTTTACTTGGTTTTCTTTTGAAGATTGTAAGTCTGTCCAAACTTCTTCTGGTATTGAAACATTTTGATATTGCTGTCGTAATACCAAAAACATTTCATCATAAGCTTTTTCATACTGCTGAGCCGTCCCATTAATGGAAAGGTATTTGATGATATCTTCTTGAAAGGACTGCGCATTTATTGTAACTGAAAAACAAATCGTTAAAAAAAGCGTTAAAGTGAGGTGTCTTAGTTTCATTTTATTGGGATACCTTTATGTTTGTTAAAAAAAGAATAATATGAAAATTTTTCAATTCAAATATATAGTATTTTTTGTTGCCTTAATAGTTCTTGCTGGATGTAAGGATGATGATAGTGATGGAGTTGAAGACTTTAAAGCTGAAAACAGAAAAGCTTTAGGGTCCTCCGGAGCAGATATACTATCTAGCGATATCTACCAAAGTATTACTTTAGAGTTGGTTTATTCTGCTGGATTTAGACCAGAACAGTCCACAATTACAGATTTTGAAAATTTTCTTGCAGCTCGAATAAATAAACCTAGCGGAATAAATGTTATAGAAACTCAAATTGAAGCTCCTGATGGTGCTCCATTTACTACGCAAGAAATAAGAGATATTGAAGACGAAAATAGAACTCGCTATACCGAAGGAGATGATATTGCAGTATATGTATTTTTCTCTAACGGAAGTAATTCTAACGATACCAATACTGCCGTAACACTTGGTACTGCATACCAGAATACATCTATTGTTGTTTATGAAAGAACACTAAGAAATTTAAGTACTTCACAAAATATTGAATTAGGATTACTAGAATCTACTACCTTACAGCATGAGTTTGGTCACCTTTTTGGCTTAGTAAATATTCTTGATGATGATATCCATTCGAACCATGAGGATACAGATAACAACAGACATTGTATTGTTGAGGACTGTTTAATGTATTTTGAAAGCAATCTTGGACGTAGTAATATGGAAGCTATTCTTAATAACCTTAGAGGAAGACAAAATGTACCAGAGTTTGATGCCGATTTATGTCTTCAAGACCTACAAGCTAAGGGAGGAAGGTAGATTATAGATTTTTCAGAAAATAAAGTATAGACTCGCTTCGCTTTTTGAATTTAGATTAACTGAAATTAAAAAGCTTCAAGTATGAAGCAAAATAATATCGGAAAGTAAAAGATTTATTTCGTAGATCGTACTTCTAAATCAAACTTTAATAAATGCTATTCAATAGCAGAAAAAACTTCTTCTCCATTAATATACGTTGATAAGACTTTTATGTTTGGAATACTGTCCTCGTCTACTTCCATGATGTTTTTATCTAAGATGATAAAGTCTGCAAATTTACCTACTTCGATACTTCCTTTTTCGTTTTCTTCAAAGTTAGAATAGGCTGCCCAAATAGTCATACCGCGCAAGGTTTCTTCTCTAGATAATCCTTCTTCTTTTCTAAAACCACCTTCAGGATAATTCTCTAAATCTTTTCTAGCAACTGCAGCATAAAACGTATGCATTGGATTCACTTTTTCGACAGGGAAATCGGTTCCCAAGGCGATAATTCCTGCTTGGTCTAAAAGAGTTTTATAAGAATAGGCTCCTTTAATACGGTCTTCCCCAACTCTATCTTCTGCCCAATACATATCGCTTGTAGCATGTGTAGGCTGTACAGATGGAATAATGTTTTTAGAAAAATAATTAAAGTCTTTAGTATCTATAATTTGTGCATGTTCCACCTTCCAGCGTGAGTCTTCTCTATCTTTTAGTGCTTCTTTATATGCTCTTAGCACAGCTACATTTGCAGAGTCTCCAATAGCATGTGTATTCATCTGGTAGCCCGCTTTTGAAATACGAGACGCAAGGGATTGTAATTCACTTTGAGGAGTAATCATAGCTCCAAAATGATTTTCTTTATCGCTATAAGGAGCCTTCATAGCGGCACCTCGAGAACCCAGCGCACCATCTGCGTAGACTTTTACAGAACGCACATTTAACCTATCGGTTTTAATAATTCCTTTGTCAAGATAATAGTCAAGGTTTTTAGGGGTATTACTTATCATCGCATAGACCCTAATGTCCATCACTCCCTTTTGTTGTAAACTATCTATTGCTTCAATTACATTTTGTGAAAGTCCAGCATCATTAATAGTGGTAAGTCCTAAAGAAACGCAAATCGCTTCGGCATCTTGCAATGCCTGTACTCGTGTTGTTTGATTCATTTCTGGAATAGTAGCTCGTACCAATCCCATAGGAGCATCAATTAAAATACCTGTTAATTCTCCATTGGCCACCTCTACTTCTCCACCAGGTACTTGGGTTTGTGGCGATATGTTAGCTAACGCTAGTGCTTTACTGTTTACTATCATTGCATGCCCGTCAATTCTTGTTAAAGCAACTGGAGTGTCTGGAAACAATTTGTCAAGTTCTTCTTTGGTTGGGAACTCTTTAACTTCCCAATCGTTTTGATCCCAACCTCTACCAATGATGTAATTGGTGTTTTTTTTTTCTTGAAATGCCACTACTCTATCCAATACTTCTTGATAACTGGCACTACCAACCAAATCTACCTGTTGCAAGGTCACACCTAAATTAAATAAATGTGCATGTGCATCTATTAAACCGGGCAGTATAGTTTTTCCTTTAGCATCTAAGGTTTTAGAAGGATTATATTTTTTTAGTAATACTTCTTCAGTACCTACAGCTACTATTTTTCCATCTGTAATTACAAAGGCTTCAGTTATATCAAAATTTTCGTTTACAGTATATACTTTGGCATTAGTTACTAGTAAATCTGTAGTTTCTTTTGTATCTGTACAAGCACTAACAAATAGCATTGAAATTAAAAGGAATGCGAAGTTTTTCATCTTTAAGTTGATTTTGAGTAAAGATAAAAAAAGACTTTGTATGAAACCTGAACTGTTTGTAGATATGTTTAGCTTTCTCGATAGGATTTTGACATATCAAAATCTATAACTTTTAAAATTGTATCAATAAGCAATATTAAATAAAGAGGATCTACCAATCAAACTTATAGGTCGCACCCAATAACCCTTGTATCCCTTGCACTGGATAATTAAGCCATTTTTCGTAATTGTCACTTAAAAGATTACTCCCTTTTGCAAAAATAGAAAGCCTATCGTTTACTCTGTAGCCCAGATGTATATTAGCATCTATATAACTATCTAGTGTTTCTTCCATTGCTGTTGTGTCTTCGAGAGGTCCATCTACAAAAGAGAGGTCCATACGTTCTCCAACAAAAAATATTGAGGCACCTCCATATAATTCATCAGTAATATTAAAATTAGAAAACAACGTTGCTTCAATTTCTGGCAAGTTCCAAGCTTGTGCTTGATTAGTAGTATCATAACTACTAAATGTTCCGTTTACACCTAAAGAAAAAGCCTCATTTATATCTATTTGTAATTCTCCAAAGAGTCTAAAAGTTGTAATATCATCATAAGTAACTCCAAAAGAGTTTCCGAGTTCATAAGGCTGTATTTCAGTAGTAGGCTGGTCTATTACAGGGTTGTTTATAAATAATGGTTGGTTTTCTGCTTTGCCATAACTTCCACGTACATTGTATCCAATAGCATTGGACAACTTTCCCTTAAGACCAGCAAATCCATTGTATAGTTGACTAGTGGGTGCAACAAATAAAGTTGGTGACACAAAAGGGTTCTGCTCTTTAAAGTTAAAAAAACTGTTTTGTTCTAAATCTCCTTTAGCACCTCCATAGACTATTAGTACCTCATCTACTAACCTGTACGAAGCATCAATACGAGGATAGATAAATGTATTAGAATCTGAATTTTCTGAATCTAAACTCAAAAACACGGCTACACCTAACAATAACGACAAGTCATTATCTACATACTCTAATGAAGGGATAATTCCTGCGTTAAGAAAGCTGTAATTAATCCCTTGATTACTATTATAAGTTCTATCAAAACTTCCACTCAGATAATCGATGTCTCCTGTTAGTTTTAAATTGAAATCTGTTAGTGGAAATCTAAATTCTGGCTGGGCTGTGATATTAAATTCTGAAGAAGAAAAAGCATCTCCCAAGTAGCGTACTTCTGCCGAAGCTTTTTCAAAAACTGAATCATCTAAAGAAATACTTCCACCAACATAGCCACTAAAATAGGTTTGTTGTGGGTTTATGGCATTGATAGTTTCAGCAGGAGCATTGTCATAAAAACTAGGTAACCCGTACCAGTTAAATAATTGATGTTGTAGTCCTGCATTTAAAATATATGTTGCATCACGTTGTCTACTTGTATAGTTCCCATCTAACTGAGTATCATAATATTTATTTTCTAGCCTTATATCATCTATCCCACCTTGAGAGGAATTATGTCTAAAAAAGATACCAGCATTATCCGTCCTACTTATTTCAAAATTACTGTATAACTCTCCAAGAATACTAGTGAAGTTCCCGAAGCCTAATGAAGCATAATTATCATATAACTTTATACGTTTTGGCTTTTCTAAGGTAGCTGCTGTTCCCTTTGCAGGTGTAAAGGTAGAAGCAACGGGTACCGAAAATATACTGTATTGAACTGGTCGTTTTTTTATTGTTGCCGAATCGTTTAAAATAGGCGTTTGCTTTACCTTAAAAGCATCAGAAATGGTAGGTGTGTAGGGTTTTACAATATTAACCACTTCGGTACCTAAATCTTCTTTTTCTTCTTGTGCCATACTAGTTGTTGAAATAGCAAGAACAAAGAAAAATAGTATAGGCTTTAGTTTAGTATAAAAAGGGCTGTATAACATAAATTTTATTTGAGTTTTTGGGATGCTGTTGGTCATCAGCATGACAAATAATGAGGTTTTAATTTTCGTCAGTTTCTACAGAAGCATTGGTCTTTGCCTCCGCATTTTTAATTTTGTCCAATTCCACTTTTGCTTCATTCACAACATCTGGATAATCTTCAAAGTTGGTGATTACACTTTCTAAAATGTAAGTAGCTTGATAAGCGTCTTTAAGCGCATAAAAGTTTTTTGCCATAAGCACTAACCCCTTAGCTCCATAATATTTATAACCACTATAATCTTTGGCTAATTTTTGAACAGATGCATTAGAGGCTTCGTAGGCTGCATCTTTATTTTTAAAATAAGCATCATAGTAAAGTGCCTCCGCGGCAAGCTGTCCTGTTGCAATTTTGGAAACTTCGGCATAGGCGCTTTTAGCCTTTTCTTCATCATTAGTTTTAATAGCAGACCTTGCTATAATTATTTGTGCGTCACTTTTAATGTTGTTATCAATTTTTATGTTCTGAAGCACCTTTTCAGCATAACTAACTGCTTGTGAGTATTTTTTTAACTCGTAACTCGCCTTCATACTATTGGTTTGTGCAAAAATGATATTCTGAGGAAAATCTGCTTCAGTTTCTAATCGTTTTAAAAATGTAATTGCTTTTTGATAGTCCTTTTTAGAAAGGTAAATTTCAGAAACTCTTGCTAAAGCTTGTTCAGAAAACTCGCTACGTTCTTTGCTTACTACAAACTCATAATATGGGATAGCTTCTTCCTTTTTATCATCTGCAAAATAAAGCTGTGCTAAATAAAAATGTGCTTGTAAAGTATGCTGTCCATTAGGAAATTTACTTAAGTATTCTGAAAACCTGGTAATAGCTTGTTTTGGTTTATTCTCGAGATAGGGTTGCTCCGCAGCTTGATAGGTCGCATCATCTAACTCTGCATCTTCGACTTGAACAAAGTCAAGCGTATTTACCCAACTTGCATATTCATCTACGTTTCCTTGGTCTATATATATAATTTTTGCAGAAGCAACAGCTTGCAATGCTTCAGGTGTTGAAGGATAATCTTTTGCTACCTTTTTAAAGATAGATAGTGCATCGTTGCTTTTTCCAGTGTTATCAAAAATTAATGCTTTTTTAAGTAATGTACGGGAGGCAAACGAGCTTTTAGGTTGCTCTCGTAAAAGCCTATCGTAAGTCTTTAAGGCATTTGCTGTATTATCTTGAGAAACATAAGTGTTACCTAGTTCATACAATGCATCATCTTTATAAACTGAATTTTGATACGCTCCTACAAAAGCATTTAGCTCTTCAATTTTTTTCTGTATCCTATCTACAAAACCGTAACTAATAGCCTTCTGAAAAGATGCATAATCCTTATCTGCTGTACCCGATTCAATAGCCTTGTTATAATTTTCCATGGCAGGCCAATACTGGCTTGTTACAAAATAACTATCGCCAAGACGTAAATAAGTATCTTGTTTTCTGGCCGCTTCTGCATTGGTAGAAGAAGCATAGCTTTTAAAGTTTGTAATAGCTTCGCTATAATTTTTAAGCTTAAACTGATTGTATGCCAGGTTATACTTTATAGTCTTATACTCTGGTGTTGTACTCGCCTCTGGTAATTGTAAGTACTGCTTGTAGCCTATTAATGAAGCTTCAAAATTAGAAAGGTTGTAATCACTCTCTGCTTTCCAATAGGTTGCTCTTGCTGTATAAGTGGCATCTCTGGGCTCTTTTAATGATTTATTAAAAAAAGAAATAGCTTCTCTGTAGTCGCCTTCATTATACAGTTCAATCCCTCTAAAGAAAGCTACTTTTTGATAAGCTAGTTTATTTTCAAAAGACTTGTTACTTTCTAATAGCTCTAAAGCTGCTTTATAGTTTTTTGAAGTGATGTAGCTATCTATTAATAAATCTTTAAGTATGTCATTATTTTGGTTGTCAGGGTATGTTTCTATAAACCCTGAAATAACTTGCGGAACACTTTGGTAGCTATTACCAATCTCATAACTCAACTTTGCATAATTAAGGTACGCATCCTCTTGAATTTGTAAAGAAAAGTCCATTTCTGAAGCATTCTTAAAAGCATTAAGTGCTTGTTGCTTTTGATCTAGTTCGAGGTAACTTTTGGCTAAGTGATAGTAAGCGTTTTGAGCAACCTCATTGCGTCCATCTATAATTTTATTAAACTCATTAATAGCATTTTTATAGTCTCTTTGCTTGTAATATGCGTACCCTAACTGATAGTAATCTGTATTGTTCCATTTTCCTCTTCGTCCGTTATAACCTTGTAAATAAGGAATTGCCTCTGCATACTGCTCTAGGTTAAAATAACTTTCTCCAATAATTTTAGAAAGTTCACTTTTCTCTTTGGGAGTAGAAGCATCAAATTGTTCTTTACCTAAATCGATAGCTTTTTGAAACTTTCCTAATTTGAAATTTAAATCTGCTTGGTAGTAGGATAAATCTTTTGAGTAGCGCTCTTCGTCTTTTACTTCATCAAAAAGCTCTGTTGCTTCTTCATACTCATCGCCCTCATAAGCAATAAAGCCTAGGTAATATTTAGCTTGCGAACCATATTTTTGGGAGGTAGAGACTCTATTAAAGTATTTTTTAGCCTCATTATATCGTTTTGCTTTAAAATAAGCATACCCATTATTAAAATAAAATTTTTCGCGTTCGCCTCTGGGGATGCTGGCTTCATCTACTTTATCAAACCACTTCCTAGCATAGGAATATCTACCATTTTCAAAATAGTAATTTGCTACATTAATATAGGCTTCATTTTTTTTAATGCTGGTAGGGTATTCTTCAACAAAAGATTCCATAAGCTGGTCTGCGTTTTGTTGGTTAAGACGTACTGCACAATTAGCAATATAATAAGCACAGTCTCCTTTTACAGTTTGGTCTTTAGCTTCATTTTTAACACGAGTAAAAAGGTTTTGAGCTGCCAAAAACTGATTGTTTTTATATAACTCTATTGCCTTGTTATAATCTACTAAATCGTTTGTAAAAGCTTGTGTTTGTTGAGCACTTGATGTAATTATTACTAGTAAAGCAATACCAAGTGCAATGAGATTTTTAAGCATGTTGTTTGAGGTTTTTTGTAGCTTTTTATTTCACTATCTATTCTATAACGGAGCAAAAGCCTGTTAATTATGTTTTGTCTTCTTAATAGAATATTTGAATGTAAAATTACTTACTTTTAGACTTGATATATAGACTTTAACTTTCACTTATGAAAAATTTATTAATACTCTTTACTCTTCTTTTTTTACTTGGCAGCTGTGCTGCACAATCTAGTTATGGGAATTTAATTACTCAAAAAAATGGCAAAGTTGGGATTGGTACTACAAACCCAGATGAAACATTAACAGTTAAAGGAAAAATACACACTCAAGAAGTAATAGTAGACCTTAAAGGTGCTGTTGCACCAGATTATGTTTTTGAAGAATATACTAAAGGGAGTTCAACTCTTAATCCTGATTATTCAAGGTTATCACTATTGAAACTTGAGGCATATGTAAAAAAACACAATCACTTACCTAAGATACCTTCAGCAAAAGAGTTAGATAAAAATGGACTTTCATTAAAAGAAATGAACCTTTTATTACTAGAGAAAATAGAAGAACTTACATTATATACTATTGAGCAACAAAAGGAGTTAGAAGTATTGAAAGAAAAGATTAGTAAACTAGAAAATGAATAGTGATTTAGCTACTTTTGTTTTATTAACTACAACAATATTATGTCACAACAACCTGTCTTATTTTTAAAAGATGCATCTATTTTTCAAAGAGAGAACTTAATCCTTTCGGATGTTTCAGTAACTGTAGATAAGGGAGAGTTTGTTTATTTAATTGGTAAAACTGGAACAGGTAAAAGTAGTTTTATGAAAACCCTATATGGTGATTTGCCATTACAAAAAGGAGAGGGAAGCATTGTTGGTTATGATTTACCTAGTTTAAAAGAGAATGATATCCCTTTTTTACGAAGAAAATTAGGGGTTGTTTTTCAAGATTTTAAATTATTAAACGACCGTACCGTTCATAACAATCTACTCTTTGTTCTTACAGCAACTGGTTGGACAGACAAAGGTAGAATGGAGAATAAAATAAATGAAGTGCTTGATAAAGTGGGGATGAAAACAAAAGCCTTTAAATTTCCTTACCAATTAAGTGGAGGAGAGCAACAACGTATTGCTATTGCAAGGGCGTTACTAAACGATCCTGAGTTAATCCTTGCTGATGAACCTACTGGTAATTTAGACCCACAAACAAGTGTTGAAGTTATGGAGGTGCTTCAAGAAATAAATAAAAACGGAAATACTATTTTAATGGCTACGCATGATTATGCCTTGCTACTTAAATACCCTTCAAAAACATTAAAGTGCGACGAAAACCAAATTTTTGAAGTCGTGCAAACTACAGTATAGTATTATTCTTCAATACTAGGGTCTCTTAGCTGGAGCTCACATTCTTTTTCTAACGTCGAATCTATTTTTATTTTAATACTTCCCTTATTTCCGGGTCGTAAAATTGTATTCTCTGAGAGAACTACTTGATTTTTTGAAGTTAATTCTAAAGTAGCATCTTCTCTAAACGTCTGATTTTTAAAAACAGTTTTTTTAGCAAAAGAACGTAAGTTAAAACCCCATCTTGAGAAATCTTGATTTTGAATATAAGCAGTTTGAGTTGGAGTGTATAATTGATATAGTAATTCTATCGTATTTCCTGCGTTAAGTGCTCCTGAACCATAGTTGCCATAAAACTTCCTGTTTGCTGGTATATAGTCTATGTTAACTGAACCCATTTTAAGGATACTTTCAATTTCATTAGTAGGCAAACAAGGGTTTAGCGATAACATAAGGCCTATAGTTCCAGTAACAAATGGAGCGGCTGGTGAAGTAGCCTCAATATCTATAAACTCCTTTTTGTTTTTAGTAAGCCATTTCCCATAACTAAAAACCCCAGCACTTGGTGCAAGTATATCTACATCTTTGTTTAAGGTAGTCACAGATACATTCCAGATATGAGGCTCATTTAAAGTATCATTATCTTTAAAGCCTAAGGATCTACCTACATAATTTCTAACGTTTTGAGCGAAAAAATTACCTTTTGAATCTCTATCCATGGCATCTTTATAGGTAGGATTTTTATACATTACCGTTGAAACAGAAATCACTTTGTCATAAGAAGCTGGGTAATAAACAATTTCCCCTTGCTTTGATGTATTCCAATTCTTATTTCCAGCTGAAGCAACTATAATTGTTCCATTTTGATACATCTCGTTTATAGCTTCTTGCGCAGTTTCATAATATTTGCTACCAGACCAACTACAATTAATTACACGTACACCCATCTTAGATAGCTCCATTAAGGATTTAAAGTCTTTAAACTCTCCATATTTAGTGCCATAGATACTACAGTCATAACAAACACCTGGCATGCCGTAACCGTTATTACCTTGAGCAGCAGCAATTCCAGAAACCCCATATCCATGTCCACCGCTTGGATATCCATTTTTAAGATTTTTTGTTTTCCCTTTAAAATCAATATTTATAGTATCTAATTGGGCATCTGAAATTCCTACTATTACATCTTTACTTCCAGTAGTATAATACCACGCCTTAGGTAAATCAAGAAAATCCAAGTAATCTAGATTAAGTTTATGTTCTCCATAGTCACCAATGGTACTGGTTAGCCCATAATCATTGGGCTCAAAAATCTTTTTGTCTTCATTAGCTATAAGTTCGCCAAAAACAAAAAGATGTGACCCTTCTCTTAAAATATCATCTAGAAAAGATTGTTTATCAGAAATAACAAAAAAGGTCTTTTTTAAGTTCTGTCTTGTTGCGTTTTTGTATGTTTTTTTAAACTTATAGATTATATGTTCTTCAAATATCTTTTTAAGCTTTGTATCATCTCCCACATATCTCAAAACTCCATTTGTTTCTTCAAATTTTGGTGACACTAATGTATCTTTAGCTCTAAGGTACATCCAGGATTTATCTTGAAATTGAGCAGAAGCTATACTACAGCAAGAAAATAATAGTAGAAAGTAAAGTAGAATAGGCTTCATAAGTATTACTCTTTATCCTTTTTATAAACATGAGGATTCTCTACAATTCCTTTTTTAAATACTTTACGTATCCCCATTCGTAAGGAAGCATCCATTTTTAAGATAAAATCCTTTGCTTTTTGTCCAGGTCTAGCTCTAAAAGATGTCACGTGAAATTGGTCATTCTCTTTTAAAGGTGTTTCAGAAAAATAGTAATTAGAAACACAACAACGTTCTCCTTGGTACGTGACAGGACTCACACTATGCCATGAACCTTGATGTGTAGCCATAATTGCTAGCCTATTAAACCTGCTATGGATAGTTATTTGCTCACCTTCTACTCCATCAGGCCATAATTCTAGATGCCCACCATTATCATCATCCCAATCTGGAGTAACATAATACAATAGATTAAAGACTCTCCACTTATCTCTATTTTTATCATGCGAATTATCCAAGTGCGGATTTAAAAAATTCTCATAAGCCATTAGGGAAATACCTCCAGCATACAGGTTTTCGTCAGGCTCTAGTGATTTGGTATTACAAATTTCACCAATTAAATCGACTATTCTTTGATCTTGAAATGCATAAATCACCTTCTCAAGTAATGAATCATATTGATCCATTTGTGCTGCGATGTACTTATACTCTCGTAAACTTTTTTTTAGTACCATCTCTTCTTTACTAGGAAAAACACTACTAATTTTCATCGCTAGATCTTCTGGTAAAACATTGTCAATGTAAAAATGACCTATACCATTCTTTGTTTCAGAATATTTCTTTTTTAGAGTTTCTTTTTCTGAAGAGATTTTATCAAAAATTAATGTTGCAATTTGTTTTGTTTCCATGTATAATTTGAAGAGGATAACTATTGGGTTAAAATTACAATATAAATACTGAAATCAATTTTAAAGCAACAAAAAATGTATTTTTACCAATAGTAAATATGCTTTCAATACTTATACCTACATATAACTATGATGTAACTAACCTAGTTACTGAGATACATAAGCAATGTAACGAAACTGCTATATCTTTTGAAATAATAGTTAGTGATGATGCTTCAAGTAAGAAAAGTTTTATTACTAAAAATGATAGTATTACATTTTTAAAAAATGTATCCCTTATTTCTAATACAGTAAATGTAGGTAGAACAGCTAATAGAAATAAATTAGTTGAAAATTCTAACTACTCCTGGTTATTATTTCTGGATGCTGATGTTATGCCCGCTTCAAAAAATTTTATAAAAAACTATATTGAACAAATTGATAATAAGTTTGATGTTATTTTTGGGGGCATTGCCTATTCAGAAAAAAAACCTTTAGATAAAGAAAAACTTTTACGTTGGCATTATGGCAAACAAAGAGAAGCAAAGTCTGTATCACATAGAAAAAAGAAACCTCATTTTATAATTTCTCAAAATCTATTAATTAAGAAAGAGACATTTACAAAAGCTAATACTCTTGTTGAAAATCATTATGGCTTAGACAATTTTTTTTCCAATAGATTAAAAAACATGAATGCTGCTGTACTTCATGTTAAAAACCCTGTAATACATCATGGTTTAGAAAATACCGAGGTGTTTTTAGAAAAATCGTTACAGTCTGTTAAATCAACTTTTACTCTCGAAAAAGATGGTTTATTAGACTACAACCTTAGACCAATGCAACAGTCCTATTTAAAGTTGAAAAAGTGGCGACTTACTAAGTTATTTAATTGGTTTATTGGATTGTTTAAAAATATGATGGAAGCTAATTTTAGATCAAGTAAGCCTAATTTATTTTGGTTTGATTTATATAGACTACACTATTACATTAAGCTAAAAAGAGCAGAAAATGCCTGAGTTATCTATAATTATACCTCTTTACAATAAAGAAAAAGATATTGAAAACACATTAAAAAGTGTGTTACTTCAGTCTTATAGTGATTTTGAGGTTGTAGTAGTTAATGATGGTTCTACAGATAAAAGTGAAAGTGTAGTTTCTCAAATAAAAGACGATAGAATAAAGCTGTTCTCAAAAAAAAATGAAGGTGTATCAAAAACTAGAAATTTTGGAGTTTCTAAAGCTATAGCAGACCATATTGTTTTTCTAGACGCAGACGATTATTGGTACCCAAACCACTTGAAAAACCTGAAAGATTTAATTAAAAAGTTCCCAGAACAAGGTTGGTATGCAACTGCCTATGAAAAAAAGCATAATAAAAATCTCATTGTTCCCATACAATCACCAGTTATGGAAAAAGAGGAGTCTATGTTTTTGATAAATAATTATTTTAAAAATTCTCTAAAAGATAATCTTGCTTGGACCTCTGCTGTTTGCATGAAAAAGATTTTTTTTAACAGTTTAAATGGCTTTGACACATCCATTACAATGGGAGCAGGAGAAGATACAGATTTATGGATTAGAGCCGCATTAGCCTCTGAAATTGGATTTTGTAAAATAGTTAGTGCAACACATAACCTAGAAGGTACAAATAGAATCTCTAATACCCCTACAAATGATCGTGTATTTCTAAATCTAGATAACTATGAAGACTTTGCAAAAGAAGATATGTTTCTTCAAAAGTTTTTAGATTTAAACAGGTATTCTATAGCACTACAATATAAGCTCTCAGGAAATTTTAAAACGTCCAATAAAATTTCAAAAAAAATAAATTCTAAAAATCTTTCTTTTACACAAAGAAACCTACTCAAGCTACCTAGGTCTATACTTGTATTATTGATAAAGACTCAAAAATTTCTTGGAAAAAAGGGGTATAGATTAAGCTCCTACAAATGATTTAAAGTCATTATAATTTCTAATATAATCTTCTTCAAGATATTCACCAGATGAAACTACAAGGCATATTGCACCAGAAGAGAAATTTTGCAGCTCACGCCATATTCCTGTATCTAATAAAAGACCTTTATCTGGTTTATTAAGGGTAATTGTTTCTTTGTTTGTTCCATTATCAATTACTACTTCAAAACTGCCGCTTAATGCAATTAAAAACTCTAACTGTTCTTTATGTGCATGCCCCCCTCTATATGCATCGCTAGGTACATCATATAAATAATAAACCCTTTTTATTTTATAGGGTAGTAATTCTTTTTCAATTACACCTAGATTACCTCTTGGATCAGCAATTTTAGGTATATCTATAATTTTACAGTTATCAAGCATAATTTTCTAATAATATTCCATTCCATTTATTTGCAACTACCTCCATAGAGAACTCTTTTATAGATGTATTAGTATTGCCTTTACATTTTATATAAAGTTCTTTATCATATACTAACTGCCTAATTGCATTAGAAAATAAAGGTACATTTCTTTCAGAAACTAATAAACCATTTTCTTTGTGTTTAATAATTTCATTAGGACCAGAAATTATATCTAATGCTGCTACAGGGGTTCCAACAGAAAAAGATTCTAAAAGCACCATAGGAAACCCTTCAAACTTACTAGTTAATGTCACAAACTTTGCTTGCTTAATTATTGGAAAAGGATTTTCTTGAAATGGCATAAAAATAATGAATGGAGAACACTCTAATTTTGAAGCCTTATTTTGAAGCATTTTGGCATCTTGCCCATCACCCATAATCACTAGGTATATGTTATCTTTCCATACAGCAGATTTTGAAAAGGAATTAATTAAAAAACTAAAATCCTTTACGGAATCGACAATTCTTCCGTAAGACAAAATATAATTCCTATTATTTAATTGCTTAGGAAGTGTGCTATTTTGACTACTCCAATCTGGGTTAAAAGAATTATATATAGTGACACCATTGGTAATGCTCAAATCTTCTAGTAAGGTATCCTCTATATATTTTGAAACACAAACTGTTTTAGTATTTCTCCTGTATATTTTTGCAGTTTCCTTTGGGTTATTGCTAAAGTATAATTCTTTATTTGAGCTATGAACCACATAAATACATGATTGGTTCTTGTATATATAATTACTATAAAATAACTCTCTCTTATAATTAGTCTTCGACCTGTTATCTACAATAACATCAAACTTTTGCTTCTTTATGTACCGTCTAAGTTTTTTAAATCTAATAAAACGTTTAAAGACTGTGTCTTTACCTTTTTTAAATTTTCCTAAATTAAAAAGTGTACCTGAGTAATTGTAAGAAATAGCATTGTTTAAAGTTACAATGTGAACCTCGTGGCCAAGTGATGTAAACATTTGAGATTGCATAGCAGCAGCTCTCTCTGCACCACCATTAGCAAGAGAAATTGTTACTATACAAATTTTAATATGCGTACCTTCGCTCAAGAGCTTATCCATTTAGAAGCGTCACAAAGATATGAAGATACTTTTAGTAGGCGAATATAGTAGATTACACAATTCATTAAAAGAGGGACTAACTGCTTTAGGACATGAGGTGTTGCTTATTTCATCTGGGGATTTTTTTAAAGATTACCCATCAGATATTAAACTAAAAAGAAAATTTGATAGTGGTATTCAAAAGAAACTGAAAACTCTCTTGTATAAGTTTACCGGTGTTAATATAACCTCACTATCTCTTAAAAATCAGTTTTTTAAACATACAGAACGTTTAACAGGTTTTGATATAGTACAATTAATAAACGAAAGTTCTTTTGCTGCAACCCCAAAATATGAAAAAGAATTTATAGACTTCTTACATTTAAATAACAAAAAACTATTTTTATTGTCTTGCGGAACGGATTATGTAAGTGTCGCATTTGGTCTAAGTAATAAACTTGAGTATAGTATTTTTAAAGGATATTTAGATAATACCGTATCAAAAGAAACTTACTTTTCATCTTTAAAATATTTAGCTCCCGCATACAAAGAGCTTCACAATTATGTCTACTCAAAAATAGAAGGTGTGATTGCTACAGATATGGATTATCACCTCCCACTAGAAAACCACCCTAAATACTTGGGACTTATACCAAACCCTGTAAATATAGACAAAATAAAGACCCCTAAAACTCAAGAACCTACTCACAAAATAAAAATTTTCTTAGGGATTAATCGAAGTAATTACCATACAAAAGGAATTGTCTATTTTGAAGAAGCTTTAGAGATTATTCAGAAAAAGTATGCAGATAAAGTAGAAGTTGTTGTAGTTGAAAATTTACCATACAAAGAGTACATAACCAAGTTTGACAAAGCCCATATCTTACTTGACCAAGCATTAGCGTATGACCAAGGATACAATGCCTTGGAAGCTATGGCAAAAGGGAAAGTAGTATTTACCGGAGCTTCTCCACAATTTGAAGCTTTTCATAATCTTAAAAATCAAGTTGCAATACATACCAGACCTGATACTCAAGAGATTGTAGCCAATCTAGAATTACTTATAAAAAATCCTGAAAAAATTACTGAAATAAGTAAAAACGCTATAAATTTTATTGAAAAGGAGCACCACTATATTACAATTGCTCAAAAATATATTGACATATACACTACTTAAAATGGGTGCAAATGTTACATTACCTAAAGTATACTACTACTTATTTACATTTTTTGTAGTTGCCTTACTCATGGGGTATGGCTCCAATAGTTGGATTTATCCGGCATTAGTCGTAGCACTTATCATTTCCTTATTGCTATTGATTTTTAAGCAAAAATTTTGGTTGATTTCTTTTTTTATAGCTTCTATTGCAGTTTTACTTTACGGTTTCTCATTTCCTAGAATGGCAAACCATGGTAATCTAGAATTTTTTATTGGTCTCTTTATTATATGCTTTCTACTACTAAAGTATAAAGACATAAAAAACAATACATTATCTGTAAAAAATATTACATGGTTCTTTAGGTTTTCACTACTAAGCATCTATTTTTTTGCAGGGTTTCATAAATTAAATAGTGGTTTTTTCAGTATCAATGAGAGCTGTACTTTTTTAATAAATCAAGGTTTTTTTTCTACTGAAATTTTAACCAATACAACTATTGCATTAGTATTTCAAGTAGGAACAATCCTTATAGAAATGCTTATCCCTTTTGGCTTACTTTTTAGGAAAACCAGAAAAATTGCTGTTTTAATTTTACTTGCTTTTCACATATATCTATCTTTTGTTGGGTTTTCTAACTTTAGCTCGTTAGCAGGTTTCTTACTCTTAGGTTCTTTACTAAGTCTTAAAAAAATAAAACAAAAGCATCTAATTATCTACACAGTAAGTGCTGTAATAGCTGTTATTACGGGTTTTGTATTAAGAAACTACACAACCCTGTCTTTTTATAAAATAGCTTTTATTAATGGGCTTATTTATAATATAGGTTGGGTTTATTTCTTTTATAATTTGGTAAAAGGCATAAAATTTAACACTAAAAACTTACAGCTCTCGTGGCAGCTTGCAATTCCTGTTTTCTTTGTTTTTCTGTGGTCAAGTCAAGCTTATATAGGGTTATCAAATACAGGTAATCTCACTATGTTTAGTAATCTTATTACTGAAAGTAGTAGAAGTAATCATTTTTTAATTAATACTAAAAAAACAAAATTATTTTTTTTTGAAGATGATTATGTAACGATACTAGAATTGCCAGATTATTGTAAATGGAATGGTATTGAAAAATTAGAAGGGTATGACTTACCCTATATAGAGTTTAAGACGCAAGTAGGATTCTGGAAGCAAAAATATAACAACCCAATACCGGCAACAGTTGTTTACAAAAAGGATACATTACAAATAGATAATTTAAAGAACAGCACTTTTAGTACTACAAACTGGTGGCATAAATATTTACATTTCAGAAAAATTCCGATAAAAGGAAATAACGAATGTCTCTGGTAAGTAATTAAAATCTTTAAAAATAACACTTCAATACTCAAGCCATAATACGTACTTTAGCAACGTAATAATTTAAACTAATGAATACTAGTATAATTTCTAATTCGGCAGTAATAGGCAAGAATGTTACCATTGGCAACTTTTGTATAATAGGGGACAATGTAGTTATTGGTGATAATACAGTAATAAAAAACTATGTAGAACTCCGTGAAAATACAATTGTTGGAAATGATTGTTACATAGACTCAAGAGTAACATCTTCTGGAAGTTGTGAGATTGGTAATAATGTAACTTTAAGATACGATAGTATAATTGCTAGAGGTTGTAAAATTGGTGATAACACTTATATATGTCCTAAAGTTATGACTAACAACCTTAACACAGAAAAAGATCAAATAGGTGGTCCAAAAATTGGCAAAAATGTATTTATAGGAACTAGTAGTGTTATACAGCATGGTATTACAATAGGCGATAATAGCGTATTGGGCTCGCTTTCTTTTTTAAATAAAAGTATCCCTGAAAATGAAGTTTGGTTTGGGAACCCTGCAAAATGCTATAAAAAACTTTAAAAAATTACCATTGAAGTATCTTATACTTCTTAAGCATTTCTTTTTCAGACTC
This sequence comes from Patiriisocius hiemis, assembly GCF_031846325.1. Taxonomy (NCBI): domain Bacteria; kingdom Pseudomonadati; phylum Bacteroidota; class Flavobacteriia; order Flavobacteriales; family Flavobacteriaceae; genus Patiriisocius; species Patiriisocius hiemis. The sequence goes on from NZ_JAVRHZ010000008.1 coordinate 59,518, forward strand.
CCAGTCTCTAGCAAAGTTATTTCTTATGAGTTTTGCCGGAATTCCTCCTAGCAAAATATTCTCTCCTAAACTTGAATAGTCCTTATTGCACAATGAATTTGAAGCAATAACGCAATTGTTTGGAGTTTTTGTATTTAACATAATGGTTACTCTATTTGAAATAGCGTTATAGTCTCCTATTTTTATTTCTCCCTCAATTGGAAAGTGAGTTTTGGTATTTGTATCCATCATAGGATGCGAATTTGTATCAATTAATTGAGACTCATAACCAATACCTGTCCAATTTCCAATAACAACTCTATTGGTACAAATAAGCTTTACATTTGACCCAAGGCAGCCCATGTCCCCAAATTCACAATACCCATTTTTTGAAACATAAATAATAACATCCTTTCCAAAGTGGGCGTGGTTTTTAAATAACATTTTGCCTTGCATGTTAATTTCGGCTATCCCGCGTTGACGTGTCATCTTTTCAAAAAGCAACCCAAAACCAATCATTCCCATTTTCAAGGGGCCTTCAAGAATAAAATCGCCAGAAATATTGGTAAATTTTACACTCCCATAAAAGAAAAAAGGTAGTTTTTTTGCTTCAGAAAAAGGTAGTTTTTTAAAGTTGAAATAAAGCGTTTTAATCCAATTTACTGAACGAATTATTTTAAAAACCCTTTTAAATTTTCTATACTTTTCTTTTAAAAAACTCATTATTATTTTCTCAGCTTATCTTTTAAAAAACTTATAATATCCACTTTTTTATTAATGTAAATAAACGAAAAAGTAACGGATATAATGGTCATAGCAATCATAACTAATAAATTAAGGGTGCTATCATCTATATTAGAAAAGACTAATGTTAAAATACAAATTACATTAGCAACTATGAAAATAGGGTAAAACTCAGACTTAAAAGTAAAGTTATAACGCCACTTGGTTATTATTAATAATGAAATAAAGTGAATTATAAAATGTATTAAAAAACTAATACCTAAACCTTCTATCCCGTATAGGTTATATCCTACTATATTTAAACTAAATAGTAGAACATTAAAAACAATAATAGTTTTTACAAATAACTTTGTATCTGCCTTTGCAATAATAATATACCCCATTGAAAAAGATCCCATTTTAAATATCATGCCTAAAATTCCCCAACTAACTAGCTTAGTAGTTGAAAGAAACTCTTCAGAATAAAGTAGTTCTATAAAAAAGGGTGCAAAAGCTATAAAAATTACAACAATGGGTACTAACAATAACACACCTATATAGGCTTGCTCAAACACTTTATCTTTAATTTTAGAAATATTACTAGAAATGGCTGCTAGTTGAGGGTAATAGTCTGTTGCCATAGCTGTAAAAACCGCCCCAACATAAGTGTTTAGTATTACAATACCAGCAATATAAAAACCTACTTCATCAATACCCCCATAGTTTGAAATATATACTTGTAATAGATACATACCTAAGATAGAAATAATACCACCTAAACTTAAAGCTGCACCAAGCTTCATCATATTCCCTCCAGAATATACAGCTTGTTTAAGTGAGACTTTTATAGGAAGGTATTGTACCTTTCTTGTAAAATAAAGTGCTATAAAAAAACCTATTGCATGTGCAATTATTATCGCTGGCACTATGGCTTCAATTCTAAAAAAATAGTAAAGTGGCAAGGTTATAAATAAGCCTAATAAGTTTCCATAAACCGTAGCCTTAGAAAGGCCTTTTAAGTTTCTTAAACCCTGCAAAATTGCTAAGTTAGATCGTGTGAGCTGATTAAACAATAAGGCTATAGAAAGGAAAATAAAAGAGTAAGTAAACTCAGAAGAATCAAATGAAATCTCACTTAAAAGAGGTGAAAAAATTATCATTAATAAGCAACCAACAAAAATTGAAAGCCAAACTAGCTTCTTTAATACTCCAATAGTTTTAGAGACCTTTTCTTGATCTTTTTTTTCTTTTGCAATTGCAATCTCCTGAACTACACTTTTATTGAGACCTATACTTGTTAATTCAGTTATTAAGTTTAAAGCAGTTACAAATAATCCAGAAATACCAATACCTGCAGGACCAATTAAAAATGCAATTGCTTTAGAACGGAGAAGGGAGATAATTATTTTTACAAATTGAACCCCTCCAAAGATTGAAGTAGCTACAATTACGCCCTTAAATGCATTTTTCTCTTTCAGCATTTATGACTTTTTTAAATTATTATAATATCTAAAAACTAAAAACAGAACAATAAAAAATAGAAGAATGTATCTTATAAAATGTGCCATAACAACACCTTCTACTCCATAATCAATCACAAGGTAGTTTGCAAAGCCATAAAATAAAGCTAGTGAAACAATTTCAGTAAAAATAAAATTACGCACGAGTTTTTTAGCTAAAAACTGATGAATTAAAACCAAAGCGCCTAATCTTACAAAATCACCTAATAATTGCCATTTAAACAAAGGTGCCATTTCAGTAAATCCTGGATAAATTAACTCAATGACAAAATCTCTAAAAATAAATATTAATATCATCCCGATACCAAAGAGAGGTAATAAGGTTTTATAAATAGACAATAATTCTTTTAAAAAACCAGATTTAGAGTTTATGCTTGCGAACTTCGGAATTACATAAAGCGTAAACATTGCTCCAGAAAAAACCATATAATTTTTTGATATGAAAGTCATCCCAGTCCAGATTCCAGCATCATCTTCACTTAAAGAATTGGCTAACATATTTCGGATATCTATTTCTATATAATTCAGTAAAACTGTAGAAACAAAAGACATAAGTGTGAATGCCAATAAGCTTTTTCCTAATGGGGTAGAAAAAGTTAGTTTTTTAAACTGAACATACTCTTTTAAAATTTTAAAAATTAAAAAGAGCATAACTACAACTTGTATAACTGGAGTTAATGCAATTGCCATTAATGCTCCAGTAATATTATTTTGATATAATAGGTATACAAGCAAGCAAGCACTAAGTATATAACTTATTAGCTCTACGGTTGCAAACTTTTTATAGTTAGACAAGCCGTTTATAACTCCATTAAAAACACGTTGTATACTTATAAAAGGAACTACTACCGCAACTAGTTTAACAACAAATGTAAAATCACTACTCCCAAAAAGGTAGGTACTTAAAAAATCGGCTCCAAAAAACAATAACGCTCCAGTTACAACAGTACCAAAAATGGTAAATACTAATGTAGTAGAAAATAACTTTTGTAGTTGAGGCTTTTCGTCCTTATACTCTGCTACATATTTTACAACCCCATTAAAAACACCAAGTGAAGTTATTGAGCTTAAAATCTGGCTTAAACTACGTAGTTGGCCAATTTTATATATTCCCGCTTCTCCAACTATTTCTGCTAATAACCTTTGAACAAAAACAGAAATTATGAGCCTTATACTAATAACAACTCCATTTACCGAAGTCATTTTTAATAATAAATTTTTGCTAATAAATTCTGGTACTTTCAATTAATAGTTATTTAAAACTTCAATTACAGTAGTCACTTCATTGGCTTCCATCACCGGACTTATAGGGATACTTATAATGCGTCTATGTATTTCTTCAGATACAGGAAAACACAAATGGTTGTGTTCTTTTAATGCTTCTTGATTATGTGGGGCAAGAGGATAATGAATTAAAAAACCTATAGAGTTTTCTTTTAAATACAACATAAAATGCTCTCTATCCTCCACTTCTACTACAAACAAATGGAAATTATGGTCTTCTGTTTTGCTAAAAAAGGGCAATCTTATTTTTTCATTTTTAATTTCTTTAAGATAACGAGCTGCTACCTTTCTCCGTTTTCTATTATCAACATCAAGTTCAGGAAGTTTACAACTCAAGAAAGCTGCTTGTATTTCATCCAATCTTGAATTAATACCAACGTATTTATTTATATATTTTGAAGATGTACCGTAGTTTCTCAACTTTCTAATTATTGATGCCAACTCAGTATTGTTTGTGGTTACAGCTCCACCATCTCCTAATGCGCCTAAGTTTTTGGATGGGTAAAAGCTAAATCCAGCTGCATCTCCTAAGTTACCAGCTAACTTTCCATCTGCATCTCTAGCGCCATGAGCTTGGGCTGCATCTTCAATAATAATTAAACTCTTTTTGTTTGCTATTTTTTTGATTTCTTTCATGGGAGCCAATTGGCCATATAAGTGCACAGGCATTATGACTTTTGTTTTTGAAGAAATTGCTTGTTCTAACTTTTCTAAATCAAAATTGTATAAGGTATTTTCTGCCTCTACAAGAACTGGTGTAAGACCAGCTTGTTTTATTGCCAAAATTGTGGCAATGTACGTATTAGATGCTACTAAAACTTCATCACCTATAGCTAATTTACCTAACTCTTTGTACCCTTCAAGAATTAGTCGTAAGGCATCTAATCCATTTCCAACTCCTATACAATGTTTTGTACCACAATATGCGGCGAATGACGATTCAAAAAGTGAAACTTGATTGCCCAAAATGTAATATCCAGAATCTAAAAAATCCTTGAACGATTCATTAAATTTCTGTTCAAACCTTGCATTTATTTTATGTAAGTCTAAAAATGGAATCATATTTTTAAGCTATAGTAGTCTAGGTTTACTGGATTTCCGCCTAATTCTTCTTTATACCTAGTTAATCCACTATTGTAACCATCTTTTGTAGTAGTGGTCCCTAGATCAAAATATAAATATCCAAGTTCTTTATATTTTTTATATAATTCTAGGTATATATAGTCTAGTGCTTTATATTTTTTCCCGACAGTAGTCACTACTCCATATTGTGATTTAACTACTTTTCCAGAAATAAATAACGTCATTCCTGCTACTATATTTTCACCTTGATAAGCGTTAAATTGAACTATGTTTGTGGGAAATTTTTGTTTTAGAAGCTTTATTTCTTCTAGACTGTGAACTGGAGTTGAATTATAATTTGTCTTTAAAACAGGAATTAATACAGAATTCCAGAATGCATCGAGAGAGTCTTCTTCCTTTAACTCTAAAGAAGAAAAAGTCCCGTTTTTTTGAGCTTTACTTTTGGACTTATGTAAATTAATATTATTAAGAGGAACAACGAAGTTTATATCTCTTTTATAGCTGTTGACTCCATTTATAAAAAAAAGAAAATCTTGTGCTGTTGTATACTTAGTATGGTAGAAATAAGGTGGCAGCTTAACCCTAAGCTCTAAAAAATCATTACTTTTTAAAAACTCAAGTAAACAATGAAATACTGACTCAACTACCTCCAGATACTCATTTGGCTTATGTATTATTCCGCCATATGTAAGTCCTGCATGACTAATCAAAATGTTGTTATCCCTATGTGCAGGAAGTAAAGCTATAAGCTTATTTTTTTTATAAAATAAAAGGGAGTAATCTTTAAATCTTTCTCCATGATATTCTATAAAATCTCTTTTAAAAAGAAAAGAGTTTATATTACTTACCTCTACAAAAGTATCCCAAGTGTCTTTGTCTTTAGGTTGATATTTTTTTACTGTATAAATTAGTTTTCGTTTTTAATGTGTTAACGATAACTGTAAAACTAAAACTATTTTTTGTTTTATCTTGCGAGCTAGGTACTTTAAATAAAACTCTTTGATAAAATTGCATTTAAAAAAATTAGTCTTAGAAGATTATATTCTACTTACTATTTTGGGTGTAGTTTTCTTCTGGTTTGTATTACAACCGCCGCTATTTTATCCAGACTCATATAGTTATCTTAGAGCAGATATTGTACGATCTCCAGGTTATGTCCTTTTTTTGAGAGGATTGCAATTTGTGTTCAAAGAAGGGTTTGATGTTATTGCAGTATGTCTTCAGACACTTTTTTGTTTGATCGCTATCTACACCACACTTAAAACGTTTTCTAGACTATTTAAGTTAAGACTTCTTCCAAGAATCCTCTTATTTTTAGTTTTAATATTCCCTCTATTTCCTCCCTTAGAGATTGCAAATAATGTTACCTCTGAGTCATTGTCATATGCTTTCTTTTTAATTGGAGTAACTAATGGGATTTTATTTATAACTAAGGAGAGTAAAAAGAACTTACTTCTATTTTTCATTTCTATTGTAGCTCTAATTTTAACGAGAGGCCAGTTTATAATTGTGCCAATAATTTTTGGCTTCATATTTTTTTTGAAGCATGGAAAAAAAATAACAAGAAAGAGAAATGTTTTAATACTATTCTTATTTCTTTTAATTCCATTAATAACAAACGTAAGTGAAAAAACATATCGAAAATTAGTGCACAGTCACTTTGTTTCGCCTCCTTACACATTTGTTAACGCTGTCACTTTACCATTATATACATCAAAGATTGAGGATAGTGTTCATATAAAAAACCTAACTGATCGAGAAATTTTTATACAATCTATTAAACATATAGATAGTATGAATTTACTGAGTTCAAAAGTAACTGGAAACTATAGAGAAAAGTATAAAACCTTTCATAACAATTTCCCTCTTATTTGTAACCAAAATATATTTGTTAAGGGAAAGGCAATTCATTTTCAACAAAATCAAGAAAGAAGTTTTCATGTTATTAACACAGAAAAGAGTTGTAAAAACCTAACTGGAATACTTATAAAAAATAATCTAAAGAATTATTTATCACTCTATTTTACTGGATTGTTCCATGGGTACTATTCAGTATTTATATTTCTTTTTATAGTCTTACTTGCTATTATTTACTTTATTAGGTGTATTAAAAATGCTACTTTAGAAAATAGTTTTATCTTAACTACTACACTTCTGCTTTTAAGTAATTCATTTATTGTAGCATTTGCATCTCATTCTATAATGAGGTATTTATTTTATAATTATTTTTTAGGGTTCATAGTAATAGTTCTACTTTTGAGGAAACTAAAATTTACAAGATGAGTATAGAATTATCTGTTGTAATGCCATGTCTTAATGAAGCAGAAACACTTGCTACTTGTATTAAAAAAGCAAAGGGGTTTTTAGATCAGAATAATATCATTGGAGAAGTTGTTATTGCAGATAATGGTAGTACAGATGGTTCACAAGAAATTGCCAATTCATTAAATGCCAGAGTAATTTCAGTCCAAGAGAAAGGGTATGGTAGTGCTTTAAGAGGTGGCATTAGTGCTGCAAAAGGTAAATATGTGATGATGGGAGATGCAGATGATAGTTATGACTTTAGCAATATGATGCCTTATTTAAAAAAGTTAAGAGAAGGGTATGATCTGGTAATGGGTAACCGCTTTAAAGGAGGTATTGAAAAAGGAGCTATGCCTTTTTTACATAAATACTTAGGAAATCCTGTTCTATCTTTTCTTGGAAGACTTTTTTTTAAATCCAAAATTGGTGATTTTCATTGTGGCTTGAGAGGTTTTAGTAAAGAAGCATATAACAAAATGAAGCTAAAAACTACAGGAATGGAGTTTGCAAGTGAAATGATTGTTAGTGCAAGTCTTAAAAAAATGAAAATTGCCGAAGTACCTACTACCCTATCTAAAGATGGTAGGTCAAGACCTCCACACCTAAATACGTGGCGAGATGGTTGGAGACATTTGCGCTTTTTAGTTCTCTTTAGCCCTAATTGGTTATTTTTATACCCAAGTATACTCTTTTGTTTAGTAGGGTTTATTACTTCCGCTTTATTAATTAGCGGTCCTGTTGAAGTAGGTAATCTAACCTTTGATGTACATACGTTACTATTTAGCACGGCACTTTTTCTAGTAGGGTTTCAGTTTCTTCTATTTTATGGCTTAACAAAAGTCTATACTATAGAAAATGAGCTTTTGCCAAAACCAAAAAATTACAACTCTCTTTTTAAGATTTTTAACCTTGAAAAAGGCCTTGTTTGCGGTCTTATTTTATTGCTTATAGGTCTCTTATTAAGTATTTGGGCATATACAAATTGGCAAAGCTTAAACTTTGGAGATATTAATAATCATAATACTTTTAGGATTGTAATAGTGGCCGTAACGACTATTTTACTTGGAGTGCAGGTTATATTATTTAGTTTATTTTTTAGCATTCTAGGTCTTAAGAAGTAATACTAATCTGGAATATAATAGGGCTCAAATGTCACCTCACCACTATCATTAATATATTTATATATTCCCTTATGGGTGTTTTCATCAAGTATTATGTAACTACTATTGTCTTGTAAATTAGAAAGGTAACTTTTTTCATTAGAAAGATAGCTTATTAAGACTCTAAATAGATTTACAGATGATTTCAATTCTGTATCATACTCGGGGTTATTTCCATTAGGCCAATGTATTAATAGGTTACTGCTAAAGATTGTCATTATAGAGTCTCTATTTGTAGTTTTAACTTTTGTTTGATTGGTGTAATCATATCCCACATAGCCTCCATGGTCTGCAGTAATAACAATTAAAGCATTAGGGTCTTTTTCTTTTATTTTATTGATTAATTTTATTTGAATTTCATTAGATTCTTCAAGTCCCTCTAACCATTTTTCTTTTTCAATATCTCCCCCTTTAGAGTTTTTAGATTTTGTTCTAATATGCCAAGGGTTTAAAAATTGAATGAAAAAGAATTGCTCTTTATTAAAATCTTCTGACAAAACTTCATCAAAATATTCTAAAATATTATTTCTGTGTTTTCTAATTCCGTTGTCTAAAAAAGAAACATTCCAAAAACCATAATTAGACTGTTTAAATAATGTTTTGGGCCTATTTGCAAGTAAGTAAGGTGTATCTGTAATTAAAGTAGTATTGTAACCATTATTCACAAAAGCTTTTATTGTGGCGTTATCATGCATTATAATATCTCTTCCATGTTGAACCTCATCACTTTTTAAATCCAAATTATAATAATGATGCTTCATTGCAAAAAGAGAGGCGTTTGAAGAGATTGTAGTTGGGTAATTACTCCTAAAATTTGGATAATGCTTAAAACCTTTACTAAATACAAATTCTTTAAAGCTATCTACTTTTACATTATACAATGGCTTTTCTAGTTCTGAAAAATTAGCATAGCCATCTGCTTCTATAAAATAGACGTTTGGTTTCTTTTTAAAAACAGCCTCTTCTATAGTGTCACTAGTCTTAATCCAATTTTTGCTATATGAATTTTTAAGCTTAATTGTATCATATAGTAATGGTATAGTTAAAATAGAAAGCAGTAATTGTAACACTACAATTTTTAAAAAATGTCTATAAAAAAAGTAAGAAATAATTAATGCAACTACTCCTGATAGTATAATCAGTTTTTTATGGTGCTGTACAAACGTAATTTGTTGTACAAGTACCAAAAAACTAAATACTCCATAAAAAGTTAACAACCTTTCTTTATCATATTTTTTACTATAATTTGATGTTTTCTCTATAATTAAAAACGAAACTGTAGGTAATAAGAGAAAAAATGAAAAAATAAAAAGATAGTGCTCTAGTGATGTAAGTATATCAGGCTTTCTTGAAAAAAAGTATAGAGCCGGGTATAATCCAGCTGCCACACCATATAGAATATAATTACTACTTTTCCTTTTCATTTTACTTGTTCAATTCTAATTTGAATATTATTGGGAAGTTTTCAACACCAGAAACCTTAGTTACAGAAACTTCGGCAGTTAAGTTAAGTTGTTTAAATACTATTTCTTTTTTTGAAGTAAGAATATATACTTCTTTTTCTTGTTTAACAGTTTTAATAATGTCATTAATATCATCCGTTTCTATAAACGGCACATTATATTTATCTAAATATAACCTAACTGCTGGCTTGTCGTATTGTTCAAATATAAAAACAGTATTGCCTTCATAAAGTTTTGAAAAACTTGACAAAGTACTTTTAGGATTAAAATTGTTTGCTAAATAGTAATTTCTATATAATCCCTGTGGCGGGAATTCTTTTTCAAGTTGATTCTCTTTTATAACTAGAGATTGATTGGATTTATATTGAGTATAAAATGTAAATAAGCAGTAGAGAGAGATAAGATACCCAAAAATGCTTGCTATCTTGGTATTCCTCACTCTTTGTAATAGAGTATCCAGTACTATTAAAATTAACAAAATAGAGATTGGTGCCAATGGAGAAAACACTCTAGGAAATGGTGCTTTTTGGTGTAAAAATGCTAAACCAAATGGTAGTATTAAAACAGCTAGTAATAAAAGCAAGAAAAACCTTTGCTCATGCACTTGTCTTTTCCAAAAATAATAAGCCCCAACAAAAATTAAGGGAACTAGTAAGTATCTAGAAGATAAAAAAGCAGGGATTGTCTCTACAACTATAGATACAATATAAAAAGTACCTGGATATGATCTACTAGAGTATTTATTAAATATTAAATCTTCAATAATGGGAAGGTAAAAAATAAACGCTGTAATAACACCTATCGCAATAAGCAATAAGACGTTTCTGAAGTTATCTATACCAAAACAATTTTTATTCTTTTTAAAATTATAAACAGCATAGATTAATACAAAAATCCATAATGATGCAAGAACATATACATTGGATGGAATAGTATATAATAGTAAAAGGCTTGATAAAAATACCATAAAGCCAGATACGTATGTTTTTCTTTTTAGGTAATTAAAAACATAAAACAATAACATCACAAGCAAAAGTGTGCTTAAGTTATAACCTCTTAATTGTAAAGAAAAGTTTAAAAAAGGTATTGTAGTTAGCAAAACAATAGCGAACAAACCATAGTATTTTACATTGAAGTGTTTCTTTAAAATTAGTGTTCCGTATAGAACTGTTAAAATGGAAATTAAAAGCTGAAATACTCTAAAAACATAAATATAATCTGTGGCTAGGTTAATATCTCTAAGCTGAAATATTCTAGATACTATTTGGTTTAAAAAATTAAAAAAAATATGATTATTTGGCCCTGGGTAATAAAAGAAAGTTGTTTTATAATCTACTAAAGCATAATCTTTTAATGAAAATATTTCATCAAACCATAAATCATAATTAATGTAATTACATACCCAAAAAACTAATGGTATAAAACCAATAAATATCAAAAATGAGTTGACAGATAAGTTTCTTTTAAAAAAAGTGAAATAATCATTCATAATTATTGCTCTACTCTTTCAAAAACAATATTTCCAAGACTATCAATACGTTTATAAACTCCTTTAGGTGCTCCTCCATCAATAATACTATAGCTTGCATCTTCTTGCAAATGTTTTAAGTAGTTAGTATTATCTGTTAAATAAGAAAACAGAATACGATATAAATTTACACCTGTTTTAAAGTTTTTGTCAATTGCTGGAGCAGTATTATCTGGCCATTTAATGGCTAGTATTGTACTAAATGCAGAATACAGCTTATCTCTATCGTTTGTTTTTTTAAAAACCTCTAGCATATATTCCATTCCTGCATAGCCTCCATGATCTGCCATTATTATTATTAAACCATTAGGGTCTTTTTCATTAATCAAGTTTATAACTTTAACCAATCGCTCATTAGACATTTTTAAATTGGTTTTATACTTCTCATATTCAGCTTCTTTACCTAAGGTTTTATTTTTATCAGACTCTACATGACCTGGCTTAAAAATTTCAATAAAAAAGAATTTAGATTTTTCTTCATCTTCATTAAGGTATTTTATTAAAGGTACAGTAATATCTTCTTCAGATTGAAACCCATCGGTTATAAAAGAAATATCTTCATAACTAAAGTTACAAGCATCGTATCCCATTTTAGGGAAATTATTTAAAATGTAACTAACTTCAGCTAAATAGTGAGTTTTGTAATTGTTATTCTTAAAAATATCTAATACTGGATTTTTACTAATAATTATTTCTCGTGCATTAGCAGTTTCAGAAAAATTAAACCCCCTGTTATAATAATGATGCTTCATAGAAAATGTAGCACTATTAGACACTAAAGTAGAAGTATAATTGCTACGGATATCTGGATATAATTTAAAATTGTTTGTTGTCAAAAAATCTTTAAACTTACTATTATCTATATCATAGTATCCTTTATTAATTTCAGAAAAATTAACGTAGCCATCAGGCTGTATATAGTATACATTGGGTCTTTTTGTAAATACAGCTTCTTCAATATTATCAGGCTGTTTTAACCATTCTTCATTATAAGAAAGTTGGTTAATAATGGTAGGTATTAAAGTAAATAGAGAGGCAAATGCTATTAAAAACTGAAATACAACAATCTTTAACAAATGCTTATTTAAAAATTTTGCAATTAAAAAAGCGATAATAAAGCAAGCTACAGTAAAGAGAAGTCTAAGGCTAGCATATAAGCACAATTGTATAAATAGTAAAAAACCTAAAGCATTACAAAATGCAAATACGCTAGTTTTGTATTTTTCAAGCTTGCTGTATTTTTTAAAAATATATTGTAAGAAAAAAAAAGCAACTATTGGCACTACAATAAAAAGTGCAATAAAGAACCCAAGGTGTTTCCAAGAGTTAATTAAAGAATAGTTATTAGAATAATAGAATAAAATAGGGTATAACCCAGTAGCTATTCCCAAAATATAAAAAGGAAGCTCTTTAATTTTTGTTCTAGATGTATTACGTACCGGCGTTTTCATCTTTTCGTTTTAAAAGATATAAAACTCTCTTGGAACCTTTAATTGATTCTTTTTTATCAATTATAAAATACTTTGAGAATGCTTCTTCAAAATTTTCTTTGTTGTAAAAGTCAAAATGATTTATAAACTCTCTTTTTCTAGCCAATAATGAAGCTACCCAAGTATCTTCCCTCGTAGGAAATTCTATTAGTAAAAGTTTTGAGAAAGATGAAAAGAAAGCTGCAGATTTTTCAAAAGGAACATTACCAGAGAGTGTAATATGATGTATTAATGCCAATGCCATAGTTACATCTGGACTATATTTTTTTAAGCGCTCTATAACAGAGTGTCTCTCAGTATTATTAAATCCTATTCCGGGAGCAGGTTGTAATACATCAAAAACAAAAGGAAGCATGTTATTCTCACTATTTTTAATACTTTGTTTATAGTTATGATTTACAGCTTCTGCATCAATATCTGTCACAATAACATGCGGCACTTCTGCCAATACCGTTCTCGCAAATGTACCATCGTTACCCCCCACATCAATAAGGTGCTTGGGTTGCAATGGAGTTATCCAAGATTTTATAAGTTGTTTTTTTGAATTAAATGCTTCTTCATCGTAGTTAGTTTTTGTGTAATAATTACCCCACTCTGTAGTTTCAGAAACTTTTAAATTTTTAATGTAATTAAAGAGGTTCTCAATGATATTATTTTGCGCCCTTTTAGAAAGACTAGCAATTTTAGTTTCTACTTTATAATCTTCACTATGCTTTGCCTCCATTTTTGCAAGTAAGTGAATATTTGTATAAAGAGTTGAGCTCAATTTAGATTTTCCAGGGAGTAAACTTGAAATTAGCTTTACAGGAATACCATCAATATGAGTTTGCATCATTTTAAAAATATCTGTACCATGATATTTTGCTAAAACAAGTGGTCCAAAAAAGTGAGTAATAAATTGTTTATAAGCTCTCCAAGGAGTTCCTTCCTCATAAAAGTCAAAAGAAAGTGTATCTATAAAGATTGGCTTACCACTATAAAAAGTTACATTATATGCTGAAGCATCTTTAAGCACAAACCCCTTAGACAAAGCATATTTATGAATCTTAAGTGTATGTAATGCTGCATGCTTGTATTGCTCAAAACTCCACTCGTAAGGATTTGTAATAAAGGGGATTACTTCTGGAGTAATCTCTATTTTCTCTTCTGAAGAAAATGTTTCTTCATGAGCAATTAATAGCTTTTTATCTATTAGAGTTTTAAAAAAACCTGATTCGGTAAGTTTTTTATATTGAGGGAAGTATATTGGATTAATAACTCTTTTTAAAACCCCATCTTTGTCATAAAAGATATAACCTGACGGATCTCTAAATGAAGCTTCGTGTGTTTTATTTTGCTGTTTCATCATTTTCGGTTTCTTGTTCATCAATATCTATTGAATCGTAAGTATCATCTTCATCTTTTTGAAGACCGAAAAATAATTTAAACTTATACCACGCATTTTTTGAGAATAACAACATACCAGCGGCGGCGGCAACTACAGCTTGAGCAATCATAGCCCCAAGGCCTGGATCAAAATATAAAAAATGTATAGTCATAATAATTTTACTATAAATTAAACTCTAATTTACAATTAGGTAACAAATAAATAAAAAAACCTGTAAAACACAGGCTTTTTTACTATTTAATTTAAAACTAGTTATAGCTTATTACGCTTTCTATCTACTTCTTTTAAGTAGATTTTTCTAAGTCGTAAGTGGTTAGGGGTCACTTCAACATACTCATCTTTTTGAATATATTCTAAAGCCTCTTCCAAAGAAAATTTAATAGCAGGAACTATTCTTGCTTTGTCATCTGCTCCAGCAGAACGTACATTAGATAGTTTTTTTGTTTTGGTAATATTAACTACCATATCATCTTGACGTGTATTTTCACCTATCACTTGACCTTCGTAGATATCTTCATTAGGGTTTACAAAGAAACGTCCCCTGTCTTGTAGTTTATCTATTGAATAAGGAATTGCTGTTCCATTTTCCATGGAAACTAAACTACCATTTAAACGTTCAGGAATCCCACCTTTTAACGGTTGATATTCTAGAAAACGATGCGTCATAATTGCTTCACCGGCAGTTGCTGTGAGTAATTGATTACGGAGTCCAATGATACCTCTAGAGGGTATATTAAAACGACAAATCATTCGTTCTCCTTTTGCCTCCATACTTAGCATTTCTCCTTTACGCAATGTTACCATATCTATAGCACGACCACTCACCTCTTCTGGAAGGTCTATGGTAAGCTCTTCAACTGGTTCACATTTTACACCACCAATCTCTTTAATAATTACCTGCGGTTGCCCTATTTGCAACTCATATCCTTCGCGGCGCATAGTTTCAATTAAAACAGATAAGTGCAGTACACCACGTCCAAAAACCATAAACTTATCAGCACTATCTGTTTCTTCAACTCTAAGTGCAAGATTTTTTTCAAGTTCTCTTTCTAGTCTTTCTTTAATATGCCTAGAGGTTACAAACTTTCCGTCTTTACCAAAAAATGGAGAATCATTGATAGTAAATAACATACTCATCGTAGGTTCATCTATTGCGATAGTTTGTAATGCTTCTGGGTTTTCTATATCTGCAACAGTATCTCCAATTTCAAAGCCCTCTAACCCAACGATAGCACAAATATCTCCAGCATGAACTTCGGTTACTTTACGTCTTCCCAATCCTTCAAAAGTGTGAAGCTCTTTAATTTTTGATTTTACAACCTTTCCATCTCTTTTAACAAGAGATATCTGCATATTTTCTTTTAGGACTCCTCTTTGTAGACGTCCAATAGCAATTCTACCTGTAAAGGAAGAGTAATCTAAAGAGGTAATTAACATTTGTACACTTCCTTCTTCAACTTTAGGAGAAGGTATGTGTTCTAGAACCATATCTAATAATGGTTCTATGTTATTTGTTTCTTGTTTCCAGTCATCACTCATCCAGTTATTCTTTGCAGAACCATATACAGTTGGAAAATCTAACTGCCACTCCTCTGCTCCAAGCTCAAACATTAAATCAAAAACAGCTTCGTGAACCTCATCTGGAGTACAATTTTCTTTATCTACTTTATTTACTACAACGCAAGGTTTAAGACCTAAATCAATAGCTTTTTGGAGTACAAAACGTGTTTGCGGCATAGGGCCTTCAAAAGCATCTACTAATAATAGTACACCATCTGCCATGTTAAGCACTCGCTCAACTTCACCTCCAAAATCGGCGTGACCAGGAGTATCTATAATATTAATCTTTGTGTCTTTATAAACTACAGATACGTTTTTTGAAGTAATTGTAATACCTCGTTCACGTTCTAAATCATTATTATCTAAAATAAGCTCTCCTGTCTTTTCATTTTCTCTAAATAGGCTACAATGGTGCATAATTTTATCTACCAAAGTAGTCTTACCGTGATCTACGTGAGCAATGATTGCAATGTTTTTAATATCCATAGTATATAGCCGTCTTAAACGGTTTTTTTAAGGTTAACTAAGAAATTTAATATAAGGTAACTAACCTGCCTTTGTTAAAAGCGGTGCAAAAGTACTGCTATTTAGTGGATATATAAGGATTTATAGTATTATATTTTACTATAGTAAATTAAGTATCTTTGGAATCATTAAAAATGAAAGATGAGACTTGAAGATATACCTAACTTAAATCACTTAAACTCCAAAAACTTTTTTCTCCTTGCTGGCCCTTGTGCGATTGAAGGAGAAGAAATGGCGCTACAAATTGCTGAACAAATTGTTAAGATTACTAACAAACTTGAAATTCCATACATCTTTAAAGGGAGTTTTAAAAAAGCAAATAGAAGTCGCATAGATAGTTTTACAGGAATTGGAGACGAAAAAGCACTTGCAATTCTAAAAAAAGTGTCTGATACTTTTAACGTACCAACGGTTACAGATATCCATGAGGTTAGTGATGCGGCTATGGCTGCAAAATATGTGGATGTATTACAAATTCCTGCTTTTTTAGTAAGACAAACAGACCTTGTAGTTGCAGCTGCTAAAACTGGTAAAGTTGTTAATCTTAAAAAGGGACAATTTATGAGTCCTGAAAGTATGCAACATGCTGCTCAAAAAGTACTGGATAGTGGTAATACTCAAGTAATGATAACAGATAGAGGAACTATGTTTGGTTACCAAGATATGGTTGTTGATTTTAGAGGTATCCCAACGATGCAACAATATGCACCAACTGTGCTTGATGTTACCCATAGCTTACAGCAACCCAACCAAAGCGTAGGTGTTACAGGAGGAAGACCAGAAATGATAGGAACAATAGCAAAAGCTGGTATTGCTGCCGGAGTAGATGGATTATTTATAGAAACACACTTTGACCCTGCTAATGCAAAAAGTGATGGAGCCAATATGTTAGACCTCAACAAACTTGAGAAACTACTATCAGATTTAGTTGCAATACGAAAAGTAATTACTACGCTGTAAACTTCTTTTTGCGGGTACGGTATGCTTCTTCAAGACACTCAATCAAAACTTTAAAATCTATTTCTTCTGGAGTATAATATCGTAGTGATTTTACAAATTTTCGCTTTTCAGAAACTAGTTTGTCTAGGTGTACATTAAATTCTTTTCTAGCCCAAAAGCATACATCTAGATAACCATTAGTTACATTAAGATAGCATATAGGACAATCATGACTATAGTATATAGGTAGTCGCCACTTGTATAATAGTTGATGGTTTGGCAAGGTTTGCTCAATAATTACTTGAACCTCCAGTAACATAGACTTAAAAGGATCTACTTGTCTTAATATATATTCTTCTGCAGGATTCATACGTCTAAAATAAAAAAAGAGTCGTTAATTAACGACTCTTTTTCATAATAACCTTACCTATTAACTCCCCAATTAATATAAATTTGGTTAGATTAATTTATCTTATGGCTAAAACCGAACTCTCCAATAAGACAATTCAAAGGTGACTATTTATTAAAAAAAAACAGGCAGGGTTTTTCCCCTTTTTAGTAGGGGGTTTTTCCCCTATTTATAAAAATTAACAAATATTAACTTGCTTTGATACTTAAAATATCATTACTTTGTTTTTCAAAGTACTTTATTATGAGCGAACAAGATTATCTAAAAGATATAAGCGAGATTAAAAATTTAATGAACCGGTCTTCCCGTTTTATATCACTAAGCGGAATGGCAGGAATTATGGCTGGAGTATATGCCATAATAGGTGCGGCTGTTGCGTACTGGCTAGTTGCAAACTCTGGTAGAGAATATCTAATACTAGATGGATATGTTTTTAGGTTAATTCTATTAGACTTATTTTTAATAGCAGCTTTAAGTATTATTACAGCCATTATTCTCACGACTCGCAAAGCCAAAAAAAATGGAGAAAAAGTGTGGGACGCTTCCTCAAGAAGATTACTAATTAATTTTTTAATCCCTTTAGTTGCCGGAGGTTTATATATTCTCATAATTTTACAGCAACAAAAGTACGGGCAAACTGGAGCTTTAATGCTTATATTTTATGGATTAGCTTTACTTAATGCTTCAAAATATAGTATTGGGCATGTACGATATCTTGGAATTACTGAAATTATCTTAGGACTTATCTGTGCACTCTTCCCTGGCTATGGTTTTTGGCTTTGGGTACTTGGCTTTGGAGTAATGCATATTATATATGGTAGCTTGATGTATATTCAAGAAAAAAAATAACCAACTTGGGAATTATAGATAACATAAATAAGCTTTTTGATCACCGAATAAGACTTGGCATTATGTCTATTCTTATGGTAAATGATGATGCAGACTTTAATAGGCTTAAAGAATTACTAGATGTTACAGATGGTAATTTAGCAAGCCACATAAAAGCCCTAGAAAAAGCAGAGTATATTTTAGTTGAAAAACAATTTATTGGCCGAAAACCAAATACAAAATATAGTGCTACAAAGCTGGGTAAAGCAGAATTTAAAAAACATATTAATGCATTAGAAAGCTTAATAAAAAAGAAACCATAAAAAAAATTTATTCTTTTACTTTGAAATACAAAGTACTTTAAATATGAAAACAAGAAAAAAAATTATCAATTGGCTATTTGAAAAATCACAAGTGTTTTACACCAAGAATTTTAAAAAAAATAAAACGCCTTGGAATCTTACTGTAAAGCAACTTTGCGGCTATCCCAAGACTACATTTGGTTATAAGTTAGGGCTCTTTTTAAAACAAAATGGTTTTGAGTTATTACCTAAGGTAGAACGTCATGACGCCTATCATGTACTCACAGGGTTTGGCACCAAAGTAGAAGATGAAATCGCTTTACAATATCTATGCTATGGGAATGGAAAACGCAGTAAATATTTATTTGGGGTTTTGTTTTTAGGTACTGTTTTACTTCCAGAATACTTTCAATATTACAAAAAGGCATATACACTAGGGAAACAGAGCAATACTTTTCATCACTTTGATTTTAAGTTACTGTTGCTTCTGCACTATCAAAATTTTAAAGACACCATTTTTTCTAAAAAAACACAGCAAGAATTAAGCTGCTTACAAAAAGAAAATAATTTACAAACAAGTAACACATTCAATTATGGAACAAGCAAAGAGTAGAGTACGAAACTGGATTAGAAATTCAATTACAGCAAGAATGCTGATAGTGGGGTTTTTATTAGTCATTTTACTAATCCCATTACAATATGTAAAGTCTCTAATTTCTGAAAGGTCCTATAGACAAAAAGAAGTAGTACAAGAGATAAATAGTAAATGGGGAAATAATATAATTCTCTCTGGCCCAATCTTAAAAGTACCTTATAAAACATATACTGAAGAGCGTAATTTTAATGAAGAAACAAAAAAGTATACTACAAAGACTATCACAAATACAAAATATGCTTTTGTATTTCCAGATGTATTAGATATTGATTCAAATGTAGACACAAAACCATTAAATAGAAGCATTTATAAATCTGTTGTTTACACAGCAGATATAAAAGTAAAAGGAAACTTTCCGGAAATAAATCTAAAGGAACTTGACATAAAAAATGAAGATATTATTTGGGATAAGGTTTCAGTATTAGTAAAAACATCAAATCTTAAAGGAATAAGAAACACTCCTAAAATAAATATGGGCAACCAATCACTAGCTATGACACCCAGATATGATAGAGAATATCTAAATACTATAGAAAGTGAGTTCATTAAAGAGTTCTCCTTAGAGAAAAACAAAGTAATACCCTTTTCAATTGATCTAAAAATTAATGGTAGTGAACTTTTGGAGTTTATCCCTATTGGTAAAGAAACTACAGCCTCTATGTCTTCAAATTGGCATTCACCAAGTTTTGACGGCAAATATCTTCCTGAAGATGGCTCAAGAGAAATTACTAGTGATGGATTTAGTGCTTCTTGGAAAGTCTTGCAAATAAACAGACAGTTTGAACAAGTTTTTCTTAAAAATATTCCAAATTTAACTGAGTTTAAATTTGGCACTAAGCTTATTATTCCTGTAGATGAATATCAAAAAAGTGAACGAACTGCCAAGTATGGTTTCATGGTTATAGGGCTAACACTCTTGGTGTTTTTATTAATACAATTGGTAAGTAAAATTCATATACATCCCTTTCAATATGTTATGATTGGTTTGGCATTGGTAATGTTTTATACACTCCTAATTTCAATCTCAGAACATAGTTCATTTTTAAAAGCATATATAATTGCAGCTATTTCAGTACTGGCTTTAATAGTTTTATACTCTAGAGCCATTTTATCTGGGTTTAAATTTCCAATACTTGTAGGGGCTTCATTAGCATCTCTATATGGGTTTATATATGTAATTATTCAACTAGAAAACTATGCATTACTGGTGGGCAGTATAGGACTCTTTATTATTCTAGGAATAGTAATGTTTACTTCAAGAAAAATAGATTGGGGAACAAACTAAACAAAGACAAGAAACTTCAAGAAAAAATCTTACTTGAAGTTTCTTTAAAATAGATTAAAAGGATTTTAAAATGAAAAAACACCTAACAATTTTCACGCTTCTTTTAGTAACCGAAGTAGTTATTGCCCTATTTCATTTTAACAAATTTATACGAGGTTTTGTGGGTGATGTCCTTGTAGTACCTTTAGCTTACTTCTTTTTGAAGATATTCTCTAAAGCAGCCTCTTTTAAATTAGCAGTAACAACATTTGTTTTTGCAATTATTGTTGAAATTTTACAACTATTCTCCATCACAGAGAAGCTAAATATAGATTCAAAAATCATAAAAATTATTCTGGGTAGTACTTTTGATTGGTGGGATATTCTAGCGTATGCCATTGGTTTTGGGTTACTCCTACTAAGCTCAAAACTATGGAACACATAAAAAAATTATTTATATCAAAATTTGAAACCCTTTTTATATTGGGTGCAATAAGTACTATTTCAATTATACTACTAATGGTTAGAATGAAGTTAACATCTTCTTACTTCTTCCTATTTCTTGTATGGAATTTATTTTTAGCAATGATCCCTTTTGCAATTACCACTTACATACAAACTAAGAAGAAAATAAAAGGAATAAGGTTATGGTTAATGTTACTAATGTGGTTATTGTTTTTGCCTAACGCACCGTATATTATTACAGACATTATTCATTTACAACACAGTAAAAGTGGCATCCTAGATACACTACTTGTAGGAAGTTTTGCAATAGCTGGTTTATGCTTTTATTTTAATTCGCTTAAAGATTTTAAAAACATTATTTCAGTAAAACTATCAAAAAAAGTAATCTCTCTGCTCATAATTGGCATCCACTTTTTAGTTGGCTTTGGTATTTACCTAGGCCGTTTTTTACGTTTTAACTCTTGGGATATTATTAAAGATCCATTGTCGTTAGGCATCGAAATTCTAAATATCATTCTATACCCAAGTGAGCATAGACTTGCATGGTTTGTAACATTTGGTTTTGGTATTGGATTATTAATTATTGAAGAAATAATACTAAATTTTAAGAAAAGAAATCATCTCTTTACTTTTGAATAAAATAAGTTAACATGACCATAATTAAATACGCTGTCTTTATTATTGCTTTTACTTTTTCTTCTTTAATCTCTGCACAAATACGGCAAATTGCAGAGTTTGGAGCCCCTACTGATAGTGAGAAAGAAATGAAAACATATGATAAAGAACCTGATTCCTCAGGAGTTGTATTATTTGAAAAAGGGGATTATCAAATAAAACTTATTAATGATTATATCCGATTAGTAAAAAAAGTACATAAAAAAATTAAAGTCTTTAATGCAGATGAATTTAATAAAACAGAAGTCTTCATTCCGCTTTACAACTCAAAAAACAGTAAAGAAAAAATAACTGAAATTAAAGCAATTACACATAATGGTGATACTCCAACATATGTTTCAAATGATGCTTATTTTGAATCAAAAGAAGATGAAAATTGGACAATTACAAAGTTTACGTTCCCAAATGTCAAGGACGGAAGTATTTTAGAATACACCTATACAATAGAATCGCCATACTTAGGGAGTTTAGATGGGTGGACATTTCAAGAGGATCTTCCAAAAGTCTATAGTGAATTTAGCACAACAATTCCAGGAAATTATGTTTATAATAAGATAATAGTTGGTTTCTTAAAACTTGATGTTGATGAGGCAACAATAGAAAAATATTGTCTAGATGTTCCTGGAGCTCAAACTGCCGCAGATTGTGAAAAATCTATTTATGCAATAAACCATATTCCATCATTTAAAGAAGAGCCTTATATGCTCTCAGAAAAAAACTTCCTTTCAAAAATTAAGTATGAATTGCGAGAGGTTTTAAATTTTGACGGAAGTAAAGAACGCTATGCAAAAACTTGGAAAGATGTAGATAAAGAGTTTAAGTTAGATAAGGATATGGGACGTCAATTAAAGTATTCTAATTTCTTTGAAGACAAATTGCCTGGAAATATCCTTTCAATAAAAGAGGACCTGGAAAGAGCAAAAGCTATTTATACTTTTATTCAAAATCATTATACGTGGGATGGATATTATAGAATTTTTAGTGACGTACGGGTTAAAGAAGCCTTCGAAAAGGGCTCTGGAAATAATACCGAAATAAACTTATCACTTATTAACGCGCTTGAAGCAGGAAATATAGATGCTAAAATTGCGCTTCTATCTACTAGAAATAATGGTTTACCAACAGAGCTAAACCCTGTAATGACAGACTTTAACCACTCTATCGCTTACGCTACCATAGGAACTAGCACATATTTACTTGATGCCACAAATAAGTTTACTCCTTTTGGAGAAGTTCCCTTTAAGGATTTAAATCGAAAAGTAAGAGTAATGGATTTTAAAAAAGGAAGCTTTTGGTTACCAATAGTTCCTATAGAAAAAAATGTATACTATATAAATACAAAGCTGAAACTTAATGAAATTAATGAGTTTGAAGGTTCTGTTAATGGTGTCTACACAGGATACATTGCAAGTGGCATTAGAGAAGACTTATCAAAAACTTCTAAAAGCAATTTCTTAAAAAGAAAAGAAAGTAATCAATACGTTTCTGAAGTTACAAATTTAGCTATCGAAAATGAGTACGAACTTTCAAAACCATTAAAAGAAACTTATGATGTACTTATTGAAACTGAAGAAGTAAGTAATAAAATTTATTTTAATCCTATTTGCTTTGAAACCTACTTCAAGAAAAACCCATTTACACAAGAAAAAAGACAATTTCCATTAGATTTTGGGTATCCAATTGTTAATACCTATCTAATTTCAATAGATATTGGTGAGGATTATAATGTAACTAATTTACCAGAATCAAAAGCTGTTAAGCTAAATGGCAACCAAGGAGAATGTAGTATTTTATATTCTCAAAGTGGGTCTACAATAAATGTGCGTTTTAATCTAAGACTACCTAGGTATAATTTTCAACAAACAGACTATAAAAACCTTAAAGACTTTTTTGATAATGTAGTTAAAATTCAAAAGCAAGAGGTTATTGTTATTGAAAAAAAGTAAATCTAATTTAGTACACATACTACTATTTATAAAAAGCACACTTAAAAATCCCCTTTTCTTTAAAGTCTTTTTAATAATCCTTACCCGTTATTTACTCAAAAAAAAAGGAGTGAAAAACTTCTGATAATCAGTTGTTTATCTTTTACAGACTTCAATACTAAAAATATATTTGTCCCATATTAATCTTTAAAAAAACAATAAGATGAAAACTCTAAAAACAATTTTTAAGTATGCGACAATGGTTATGGTTATAGCACTTGTATCGTGTAGTCCAGAAGATGGACAAGATGGTGCTCAAGGACCACAAGGAGAAGTAGGTCCTCAAGGACCATCTGGAACTGATGGTCAAGATGGGCAGGACGGACAAGATGGACAGGATGGAAATGCTAATGTGCAAAACCTCACATTTGATATCTCTACTGCTACTGGTACTTCATATAGTGAATCTATACCAGAATTAACCGAAGATGTACTTGCTAACGACTTGGTATATGCTTTTGTGCATGCAGGTTCCTTAGTGTATCCTATTCCTAATACAGTAAACCCAGATGGAACTATTTTCAGGATTAGAACTTTTATGCAAACTGGTGTGTTTAACATGCGATTTAATCTAGCTTCCGATGAGACTGCATACGATATGCCTGCTGGTACATTGCAGTTATTACGAGTTGTAATTGTAGAGGCAACCGGAGGAAGGTCCGCACAAGAACTTGAACAAGAACTTCTTGCTAATGGAGTAGATGTAACAAACTATCAATCGTTACAAATGTATTTTGACCTTTAAGGTTTAATATTATTCCTTTAAAAACCAAAAGAGTGCTACTATAACCAGTAGCACTCTTTTTTCTTATAAAAATTACCTCTAGTATTTATTTACCATCTACATAATCCTGCAAATAAGAAAAGCGTTCTGTTAATGTTCCTTCTTGGGTTGTCATTCTTGCTCGTTCTAATATTCCGTCTTTATCTCCATTAAAAAAGGCTGGAATTACGTGTTCCATAAACATATCACCAAAACCTTCACTAGCATCTTTAGGGAGTTCACAAGGAAGGTTGTCTACTGCCATTACTGTAATGACATTGTGAGCGTTAAAAGCAACTTCAGTTTCTGTATTTGGGTCATACCCATAAAAGGGGTTTGCAATAGTAGAAGGGCGAATTGTACTTGCAATAGGTCCATCTATATCACATGAAATATCTGCTATAAGATTAATATTAAAATCAGGGCGCTTAGCATCTTCTCTTGTAAAAAAGTAGGGTGCTCCATCTCCATAAAAATGTCCTGTTATAAAAAAGTCTGTTACCCTTGCATACGGCATAAAATTGCTTTCATATCCTGACGGATCCTCATAAAACTCGTACTTATCACCAGCTTTTCCATCTTTTCTTTTATTGTATTCCATAACATCTATCATACAATAAACGGGCTCTGTAAATTTAGAAGTTAAATAAACCGTATCGCTTACTTCTTTAATACCTAAATGATCCAGAATCTCTTTGGCTCCCATAGCCACTTTACCAGTACCAGAAAGTGTAATCTTAATAGTAGGTATTGTAATTTTATCCAGTTCTGCTTTTACTTCCTCAAGGTCTTTTAAGTGCTCTACTTTTGGTAACTCAAATAATTCATCACGCAGTCCCAAAGCTCTAAATCCATTATAGGCACCAACTAAGCCAGCATACCGACCAAAACCAATAAGCCTTGCGCCATTCTCCTTAACAATAGTTTCATGGTCGTAAAGCTCTATTTTTTTATCTAAAATAGCTTTTAACAGCTTTCTGTTATAAGGTTGCTTTTTTATAGTATGGCTAAAAAAGAAATATTTTTTATTTGGAATTAAAGCATCTATAGGCACTTCTTTTACCCCAAAGAGCACATCTGCACTCGTTATATCATTTGAAACTTCAATTCCTTTTTCTGAATACGAAGCGTCATTAAATACTCGTATAACCGAAGATTCTACTATTACTGAAGCTTCAGGAAAGGTGTTTATTACTTCTAAACACTTTTCTGGTGAGAAAACAACACGTCTATCTGGTGGATTTTTACGTTCTTTTATAATAGCGAACTTCATGGTAAACTTTTTTTACGAAAATATGCGGATTTATTATCTATACCAAGAAGTATAAGTATTTATTCTCTTGAAACTTCGCTTTCTAATTTAAGCACGTAATCACCATCTTCTTGTTTTATATATAAGGCTTTGTTTCCTTGTTCTCCATTACGTGTAACAGAGTTCCCTTTAATAGTCTTAGAAACCTTCTTTATGTAAGTTTCTATTACATTTCCTTTTGCTGTTCCGTTTCCCCATTTCCATGTTACGGTAGTTCCTTCTTTAATCATAAATTTTTTATTTAAAATTAGTGCTGTTTAACGACATTTTGTCTTAAAAGAGTTATAAAACCTTATGGAATGACTTTTGAATGTATTATATTATAAAGTAGCAACATTTAGCATTGTTTGCTATATATTTGCTCTCCTTTTTAAGGAAGTATAATTATTAAATGCGTGAGGGATAGTAGCGGCATCCACCCAACTTGATTGGGTGATAAAGTGAATAGCCCGACCGAGCAAATGCGAGGACACGCCCACCAAAACAAAATACTAAGATTAGTTTTGGGAAATGTTATTTGAAATTTTGGAAATTACTTTCAAATAGGGGCCGACTGGTTTTGACAGCGGGTCTAATTGTATGGTAAGCATGTCGAGCGCTGGGATATAGCTCGTAAATATCATATTCAAACTTTTTTAAACGGCGAGAATAACTACGCCCTAGCTGCATAATCTGAATTATAGTAAGATTACGCCTCGGTCCGCAAGGCGGACAAGCAGGAAGTCACTCAACCACCTTGGTTTACGGTTGTTGATATAGTGACTTCGTAAAAGTAAACCTATTAGCCATAGTGCCTTGATATGGCTAAGACACTTAAGCGAGGATAAGGAATGCGTTGGTAGTTTTTGACCGGCAATTTCTCGAAAACCTAAACAAGAACTAAACATGTAGAAAGCTCTATAATTGCACGTTTGGACGAGGGTTCGAATCCCTCCGGCTCCACCTATGCCCTCCTAAGCTTCGAGAATATTAAGAAGCTTAGGAGGGCTTTATAATTTATAGACTATTTAAAAATTTAGAATAGGGATACGGTGGAGGTAGGCCACTTCGTTGTTCTTAACACCCATGCATAAATAATAGGTTACTATAGATTTAAAAGTATCATACAGGAGTTAAATTACTTTTAGCTATATAAAACTTTGAAATCCACTTTAATAAATATCCTTGCATTCTTTATCGCTTTCAACTATTTTTAAAAACACTTTTAAAACCTTATCATGAGTAACTACCATATAAAAAACCTTGAAGAATACTGGCAGGTGTATCGCAAATCGATTCAAAATCCTGAACAGTTCTGGGAAGAGATAGCAGAAGAGCATTTTTTATGGAGAAAGAAATGGGATAGTGTGTTGGAGTGGGATTTTAGTAAGCCAGAGGTAAGCTGGTTTAAAGGTGCAAAACTTAATATTACCGAAAATTGTATAGACAGGCATCTAGCAACTAGAGGAGATAAAACAGCCATCCTTTTTGAGCCCAATAATCCAAAAGAAGAAGCACAACACATTACTTATAAACAACTACACGCGCGAGTTTGTCAATTTGCCAATGTATTAAAAGCACAAGGAGTTACAAAAGGCGATAGGGTATGTCTCTATTTACCTATGATACCAGAACTAGCCATAGCGGTTTTAGCGTGTGCTAGAATTGGCGCAGTCCATTCAGTTGTGTTTGCTGGTTTTAGTGCATCTGCATTAGCTACTCGTATAAATGATTGTGATTGTAAACTTATAATTTGTAGTGATGGTTCTTATAGAGGTGCAAAAACTATCGATTTAAAAAGCATTGTAGACGAGGCTTTAGAAGACTGTCAAAGTGTTTCTAAATCACTAGTAATAAAAAGAACTAACGGAAACGTAACCATGAAAGAAGGTAGAGATATCTGGCTACAACCATTGCTAGATGTAGCAGATACTTCTTGTCCAGCTACTATTATGGATGCCGAAGATCCTCTTTTTGTATTATACACTTCTGGGTCTACTGGAAAACCAAAAGGAATGGTGCATACTACGGGTGGTTATATGGTGTATGCAGCCTATAGTTTTAAAAATGTTTTTCAGTATACAGAACAAGATATATATTGGTGTACTGCAGACATTGGTTGGATTACCGGACATAGCTATATAGTTTATGGCCCTCTTGTAAATGGTGCTACAACAGTCATGTTTGAAGGTGTTCCCTCCTATCCAGATTTTGGTCGTTTCTGGGAAATTGTAGAAAAACATAAAGTGAATCAGTTTTACACCGCTCCAACAGCGATACGCGCTTTAGCAAAAGAAAACCTATCTTTTGTTGAGAAATATGACCTTTCTAGTCTAAAAGTGTTAGGTACGGTTGGAGAACCCATAAACGAAGAAGCCTGGCATTGGTATAATGATAACATAGGTAAGAAAAATAGTCCTATTGTAGATACCTGGTGGCAAACCGAAACAGGTGGAATTATGATAAGCCCTATCCCCTATACAACCCCAACTATACCTACATTTGCAACATTCCCACTACCTGGCATTCAGCCTGCACTTCTTAATGAAAATGGAGAGGAGTTAAAAGGCAATCAAGTAGAAGGGAAATTGGCCATTAAATTTCCATGGCCTTCTATGGCTCGAACTATCTACGGAAATCATCAACGCTATAAAGAAACCTATTTTAGTGCTTTTAAAAACATGTACTTTACTGGTGATGGCGCTCGTAGAGATGCTGTTGGCTATTACAGGATTACTGGGCGTGTGGACGATGTAATAATTGTAAGTGGTCATAACCTAGGGACTGCGCCTATTGAAGATGCTATTAACGAACACCCAGCAGTTGCCGAAAGTGCTATTGTAGGTTTCCCACATGATATAAAAGGAAATGCTCTTTATGGTTATATTACCTTAAAAGAAACTGGAGAGAGTAGAAATCATGACAATCTTAGAAAAGAAATAAATCAATTAATTACTGAAAGAATTGGCCCTATTGCCAAGCTTGAGAAAATTCAGTTTACACTTGGACTTCCAAAAACTCGAAGCGGGAAAATTATGAGGCGTATCTTACGTAAAATAGCTGAAAAAGACACAAATAACCTTGGTGATACTAGTACGTTGCTTAATCCTGAAGTAGTACAAAATATTATTGATAATGCATTGGTATAATTAACGATTACTATCATTTATTATCATAAACTTTTATATCTTTGAAACATCTTTAACACTAAAAAATAATATCATGGGCGTTGGTGGAATCGTAATTGGAACAATACTATTATGTTTATTTTTAGGTTTACTAATTGAACTTAAAGAAAGAACATAGTCTACTCTATTAAATTAAAAAAAGCCTCAATATTGAGGCTTTTTTTTTATAAATATGACTTCTATTACTCGTCTAATAGCAAGTTAAGAGTAACAGTAATATTATCTCTTGTTGCCTTACTAAAAGGGCACATTTCATGTGCTTTTTTTATGATATCCTCTCCCGTTTCTAGGTCTACCTCAGGAACATAGCAGTCTAATGTGGCTTCTAAGAAAAATCCATCTTCATCTTTACAAAAACCAATCGTTGCTGTTACACTAATAGCACTAGCATCTGCTTTTATTTCTTCTTGGTCCATTACTGCTTGCATAGCACCACCAAAGCAAGCTGCATAAGCCGCTCCAAACAATTGCTCCGGATTGGTTCCTTCACCGCCATCACCGCCCATTCCTTTAGGAACAGATAATGGCAAATCTAAAGGTCCATCTTTTGAGGCTACGTGTCCTGCTCTACCGCCTTCGGCTACAGAAACTCCTTC
The DNA here is from genome assembly GCF_031846325.1 of Patiriisocius hiemis. NCBI lineage: Bacteria > Pseudomonadati > Bacteroidota > Flavobacteriia > Flavobacteriales > Flavobacteriaceae > Patiriisocius > Patiriisocius hiemis. The sequence goes on from NZ_JAVRHZ010000008.1 coordinate 88,884, forward strand.
ATATAAAGTTTTCATTGTATATTATATTATAATTAGTTTCTCTAATATACTATGACTCGTTATTCTATTAAAACCAATTCTCATAAATTTGTCATAAATTAAACCAATGGCAGCAAAAAAGAAGTCTAAAGCGTTATCTGAAAAACAAGGAGTAGAAAAACTTCCCTCTTTGAGTCAAGACGCTGCTGCAAAAATTAAAGAAAAGCGCAAACAGGTAAAAGAAGCTTCTACAATTACAAAAAAACTTATTGAAGGCGACAAAACTGCACTAAGCCAAGCAATTACATTAATAGAAAGTACTGCAATAAAGCATCAAGCTATTGCAAAAGCCATTATAGAGCAATGCTTACCTTATTCTAATAATGCTATAAGAATTGGTATTACTGGAGTTCCTGGAGTTGGAAAAAGTACTTTTATTGAAAGTTTTGGAAAACTCCTAATTACAGAAAACTATAAAGTTGCAGTGTTAGCAGTAGACCCTAGTAGTTCTGTAAGCAAAGGAAGTATTCTTGGTGATAAAACTAGAATGGAAGAACTAGTAAAAGAAGACCATGCTTTTATTAGACCGTCAGCTTCTGGAAGCTCTCTAGGTGGCGTTGCTAGAAAAACAAGAGAGGCCATTATTTTATGTGAAGCAGCCGGTTTTAATTGTATTTTAATTGAAACTGTAGGCGTGGGGCAAAGTGAAACTGCGGTACACAGTATGACAGACTTTTTCTTGTTACTTAAATTGGCAGGTGCAGGTGACGAATTACAAGGAATTAAAAGAGGTATTATGGAAATGGCAGACGCCATAGTAATTAATAAAGCGGATGGTGATAATGTAAAAGCTGCCAAATTAGCAAAAACTGAGTTTAATAGAGCTTTACACCTTTATCCACCTAAAGAAAGTGGTTGGGTGCCCAAAACACTAACCTGTAGTGCAATTACTTCAGAAGGCGTAGATAGTATTTTTAAAATGCTTCAACTTTATTTTACCGAAGTAAAAGAAAATAAATATTTCCAAGAGAAGAGAAATCAGCAAAACAAATATTGGTTTTTACAAACTATTAAAGAAACGTTACAACGTGATTTTTTTGAGAAACCTTCAGTAAAAAAAGAGTTAGAGCTCCAACTTAATAAATTACAAAGGCAGGAAACCACTCCTTTTGAAGCAGCGCAAAAAATTCTAGAACTTAGATAACCCTTTAAACCATTCTATTTGTGCAGCAACGCCTTCTTCTAAAGTAGTAGTAGGATTATAGTTGAGTAACTTTCTAGCTTTTTCGATATTGGCATGTGTCCTAGATTGATCACCAATTCTAGCTGGCATATTTTGTATTGTAATAGAAAGGTTTAATAGTTTTTCAACAGTTTTAATACCCATTAAAGTACTATTCTCTACTTCAGTACCTAAATTAAATATTTCTCCATTGCATATTTCTTGTTTATCTAATACACTACAAATTCCATCTACAATATCTTGTACGTAAGTATAACTTCGTAAATGTTTTTCGCTGCCATTAAACAAGGGGAAAGGTTTATTATTAATAGCAGAATCTATAAGACGCGTATATAACTTATCGGGTCTTTCTCTTGGTCCATATACTGAGAATAAACGTAATGAAGTTGCATTAATAACACCTCTTCTTTGATATGATAACACCAGTTGCTCTGCTGCTAATTTAGTAACACCATACCAAGAAGCAGGTTTTGCAGGGTGTGTTTCTGGAAAAGTAGCCTCTAATCCATAAACTGATGATGTAGAAATATTTACAAAAAATGGCTTTTTATTTTGTAAAGCAATTAGGTCTAAAAGACGCTGGGTTGCTATAACATTATTAGATAAGTAATCATCAAAAGTACTACTACTTGAAATCCCAGGATGAGCTGCAAAGTGAAATATAACATCAAATTTTTCAGAAAGAAGATTTTCTAAACTAGCTGTTCTTAAATCAAGTTCTTGAAAGGTGACACCTTTGTTTTGGATGGATAATGCATTAGATTTTTTTAGGGTAGCATTATAATAAGGAGAAAAATTATCTACTCCAAAGACATTATGCCTTGTAGTAGCTAATCGCTCTGCTATATGCGACCCAATAAATCCTGCAGCACCTGTAATTAATATCTTCATAAGGTTTCTTAGAGCTTGCAAAATAACATCTTTTTCGCTTTATTTTTTTAAAAGTGTCTCATTCTTAAAAAAGAAATACTTTTGCAGCTACTAAACCATAATTAATGCCATGTATCAATTTACAGTTATTGTACCTGTATATAACGAAGAGGATAACTTACAACGAGTTAAAGACGAGTTTTTAGCATATTTTAAAATTGCAATTAAAAAAACAAAAGTGCTATTTGTAAATGATGGCTCTACAGATAAAAGTTTAACTTCCATTAAGTCTATTTGCATTGATAATGATGCTTTTAGTTATATAAGTTTTGATAAAAATAGAGGATTAAGTGCAGCTATAAAAGCAGGTTTTGATTATGTTGAAACCCCACTTCTGGGATATATTGATAGCGATTTACAAACCACTCCAAAGGACTTTAATCTTCTATTAGAGCATATAGAAAAATACGACTTAGTTACAGGCGTTAGAGCCAACAGAAAAGATAGTTTTGTAAAAAATATGTCTTCTAAAATTGCTAATGGAATTAGACGTGCTTTTACTCATGACGGCATGGATGATACTGGATGCCCTCTAAAAGTAATAAAGACCGAATTTGCCCAAAGAATACCAATGTTTAAGGGCCTACACCGCTTTTTACCAGCAATGATTTTATTACAAAACGGGAACGTATTACAAGTACCTGTTCAACATTTTCCAAGAATTGCAGGAACTGCAAAATTTGGACTATGGAATAGGTTATTAGGACCGCTTATGGATTGTTTTGCATATCTATGGATGAAGAGAAAGTATATTAATTATAATGTTGCCGAAAAAGGATGAGTGAATATCTAAATTATATTACACTCATTGGTTTTATAGGACAGGGCTTATTCTTTTCTAGGTTCGCAGTACAGCTTTTTCTATCTGAAAAACATAAACGTGTTATTACACCTTCTGTTTTCTGGAAACTAAGTTTACTAGCTTCGGTTATTTTCTTTGTCTATGGTTATTTAAGAGAAGATTTTTCAATCATGTTAGGGCAAACATTTACTTATTTTATATACATAAGAAACCTTCAGTTGCAAGACGAATGGAAAAAGCTTCACAAATCATTTCAGCTATTATTATATGCTTTTCCAGGCTTTATTATTATTTATGCCTTCAATAATGGTATTTATGACCTTGACAAATTACTCAATAAAGAGAATATCGCGCCTTGGTTGCTAGCCCTAGGTATTGTAGCACAGCTAGTTTTTATTTTTCGATTTATCTATCAATGGATTACTTCAGAAAAAAAGAAAACATCCCATTTACCTATCGGCTTTTGGAGAATAAGCCTTGCCGGATCACTCCTTATTTTAACCTATGCAATTTTACGTGTAGACATTGTTTTAATGGTAGCCCACGGTGTTGGACTATTTGTCTATCTTAGAAATATCTTTATCTGGAAAAAACAAGTAGATGAAAACCCTGTGGAATAACAAATTGCTCGTTTTAGCTCTCTTAAGTATCACACTTTTTGTTGTGAATTTAGACGCACTATTTGTGAACATCATGGAGGCTAGAAATTTTATTACAGCTAGAGAAATGTTGCAAGATGGCAACTGGATTTTTACAACATTAAATGGTGAACCTCGCTACCAAAAGCCCCCATTACCTACTTGGATTACTGCTGCTTTTGGATTTGTTTTTAGCCTAAAAAACATCATTTTTTTACGACTCCCTGCTGCTTTAATGGGAATACTTTTGGTACTTGTCACCTATAAATTTTCTTTAAAAATTTTTAGAAATAAGCAACTTGGTTTTATTGGAGGATTAATCTTGGCTACTTCCTTTTATGTTGTTTCTGCTAGTAGAGATTCAAATTGGGATATTTACACACATGCTTTTATGATGTTGGGTATTTACTCTGTTTTTAGGTTATTAACAAAAGAGAGTAAAAAATATGGATATGCCTTACTTGCTGGACTGTGTATTGGAGCTTCTTTTTTAAGTAAAGGCCCAGTATCCTTATATGCTCTGTTTTTACCTTTCTTAATTGCATATGGTGTAACATACAAGTTTAAAAAACTTAAAGTAAAGCGAACACCCATCTTACTTTTTTTACTACTAGCAATACTAGTTTCTGGGAGTTGGTATTGGTATGTCTATACGTTTGATGCGGCAACCATTTCCAAAATAACGCAAAAAGAAGCTGCAAACTGGACAGGTTATAACGTTAGACCATTCTATTATTACTGGAGTTTTTTCACACAAAGCGGTGTTTGGACTATAGTCACTTTTATAAGTTTACTCTACCCCTACCTTAAAAATCGTGTAAGTGATAAAAAAGCATACACCTTTACATTGCTATGGACGCTTGGGTCATTGGTGTTACTATCTATTATTCCTGAAAAAAAATCTAGATATTTACTACCTGTATTAATACCTCTTGCACTTAATGCAGCTTTTTATATAGAATATTTAATTAACAAATTTTCAGAATTGAAAGATAAAAGGGAGACAATCCCTGTATATTTTAATTTTGGGTTAATAGCAATTATTGGATTGGTGTTTCCAATTGGAGGATACTTTTTTCTGAAAGACCAACTAAGCAACAACTGGTTTTGGTTTATATTATTAGCAGTTGGATTAAGTGTAACAGGGTTTTTAATGTTCCGTTTTCTTCTGAAAAAAAACATAAAGAAAGTATTCTATTTAACTATTGTTTTTATTACAGTAATACTTTGCTTTGGGATGCCGCTTGCTAAAACCCTAACTGTAAATCCGGAGTTTAAAAACATGAAAAGCATACTCAAGTTAACTAATGGGAAGGACTTGAAGGCATACGATTTTGCTGGTTTTACCCCAGAACTAATTTGGAATTATGGTAAGCCTATTCCAGTTTTAAATACCGAAGAAGGTATTACGATTCCAACTGAAAAATCTTTTGTTCTTTTAGTAACTACAGATGACACCAAAAGAGTAATTAATACTTTTTACAATTTAGGATATAGCCTAGAAAAAGTAGATTATATTGACATGAATCCACACCCAAAAGAGAGTAGCTCTCATAAAGTTAGATTGTACCGTAATGTGTTTTTAGTTAAGAGGCAGTAAGATTTTTTTTCCGAAGAACCCCTTGCAGTTTATAAGCACCCAAACCTATACTAGCTCCAAAAAACATCCCAGTAATAATATCTAAAGGGTAATGAACTCCTAAATATATTCTGCTATATGCTACAAATACTGCCCAGAATAGTAGCAAAAAAGGAGCATATTTATAAAAGGGTTTTAAAAGTAATCCTATAAAAACAGCAGCTGCCATAGAACTAGCAGCATGGGCAGAAAAATAACCGTATTTTCCACAACGTACTGCGGCAAATCGCATTGTTTCTCTAAGCTCATCTAACTGACAAGGACGCAAACGCTCAAAACCATTTTTAAATAAATTAGATAGCTGGTCTGTAGCAGTAATCATTAGTGCTGCACATACCATTACTACTAAAGTACTTTTGAGTCCGTATTTTTTAAAAATTAAAAAAAGTAAGAAAGCATAAAACGGAATCCAAGTCCATTTTAGGGTTACAATACGCCAAAACTCATCCCAAGATTCACTCCCAAAACTATTTAAGAATAAAAACAACTCGGTATCATAACGTAATAATTCTTCAATCATCTTCGTAGCGTTTCATTTCTCTATCATAAAACTCACTAGCTTCTCTTATGTAGTTTTCAGTTTCAGTTTCTAGCTCTTTTTGATCATGATTGTCAAACTCTTCTAACCATTCTACTTCGTCATTTTCTAAATTGATTATAAAGCGAGGAAATTCAGTATGAATTACAAAAATAGCATCGGGATAATCTGTATTGTCGCCTAGTAAGTATTTTGGAAATTCCATAGATTATGAGTTTTCTATCATTTTTTTGGAAAGATAGTTAAATCTGATAAAAAGTAAGACTGCAGAAACTGTTAATCCTGCCAGTAACCCTATCCAAATTCCAGAACTCTTATATTCTGTATACATACTTAAATAAAAAGAGATAGGAAAACCAACTAACCAATACGCTACAAATGTAATTACCGTTGGTATTTTCACGTCTTGCATCCCTCGTAGTGCTCCCAAAACAACTACCTGTAACGTATCTGAAATTTGAAAAATAGCAGCAATTAATAACAGCTTAGCAGCAATAGCTGCCACTTGAAAATTATCTTGAAACTCTTCCATGTTATCATAATCCAAATATAATTTTGGAAGAATATCATTAAACAGTAAAAAGAAAATTGCAAAAACAATGGCTAGTAAAGTTGATAACAAAAAGATAGAAAAGGCTATACGACGTAGCTCTCTAAATCGAACAAGTCCTTTTTGGTTTCCTACTCGAATCATTGCTGCAACACCAAACCCCATGGCAACCATAAAGGTCATTGAAGAGAGATTAAGAGCAATCTGATTCGCGGCTTGCGGGTTTTTTCCTAAAATTCCGGAAAGCCAAATAGCTGCCGTAAAAATGGCAACTTCAAAAAACATTTGTAAAGCCGAAGGGAAACCTAAACCCATTAGTTTTTTAAGCATTGTTTTGCGTAAAGTAAACAGTTTAATATTAAGTACAAATGCCCTAGATTTTGTTTTCTGTGATAAAATATACCATAAGTAAGCCACCATTATAACACGTGAAGCTAAGGTACCTATAGCTGCTCCCACTACTCCAAGCTCTGGTGCTCCAAACTTTCCAAAAATAAAAATGTAGTTTAGAACAATGTTTACAATATTTGCCACTACAGTTGCATACATAGGGTAACGGGTCATAGAAAGACCATCGCTAAACTGTTTAAATGCCTGGAAAATTATTAGGGGAATAAGTGAGACCGCAACTAGCGTAAGATAAGGCATAGCTAAATCCACCACTTCTTGTGGTTGATTCATCACATACATTAATGGTTTTGCAACAAAAACTAGTAAGAAAAGAGCAATCCCTAGTACCATACACAAAAAAAGGCCGTGCTTAAAAGATGATTTCCCTTTTTCAAAATTACCTTCTCCATCTGCTTCTGCCACTAAGGGTGTAATTGCAGTAGAAAAACCTATCCCCAAAGACATTGCAATAAACATAAAACTATTTCCTAGAGAAACTGCTGCAAGTTCTGCTGTCCCTAACTGCCCTACCATTATATTATCTACCAATGCTACAACGGTGTGCCCCAGCATTCCCAAAATAACTGGAGTTGCTAAGGATATATTATATTTAAATTCTTTTGTGTATTGAGATAAAAACACGGAGACATATTTTAAACAAAGTTAGAAAAGTGAAGGATGCTATTCTAACCATTTATGGTAAACTTGCTAACACCATTTTTATCTTGAAATTTTACTTATTTTTATTAAAAACAAAATAATATGCAATCTAAAGCTAAAACTCCAGAACAATACATTGCAGAACTTCCTGAAGAACGCAAAGAAGTTATTTCAAAACTAAGGAAGACTATACTTGACAATATTCCTGAAGGGTTTCAAGAGACAATGAATTATGGAATGCTAGGATATGTAGTTCCACACTCTAAATATCCAGACGGGTATCATTGTGACCCTAAGCTACCTCTGCCCTTTATTAATCTTGCTTCCCAAAAAAACCATATTGGTTTTTACCATTCTGGTATTTATAGTGACCCAAAACTATTAGATTGGTTTACTAATGAATGGCCTAAACATGTATCTACAAAATTGGACATGGGAAAAAGCTGTATTCGTTTTAAAAACCCTAAAAAAATTCCTTTTGAATTAATGGGAGAATTGGTTACTAAAATGACCGTTGATGAATGGATTTCAACATATGAAAGTGTTATAAAAAATTGATTAAGACTGAAATAAACCTTCAGAAATATTTTAAAATTGATATACCTCTAAAGAATCATATAGTTTTTGAATCTGAGGTAAATCAAAGAGGATTACAATACAAAAAGATTAAGGAAACGCAAATAACTTCTAGTATTAGTTATTTTATTTTAAAAACTGATTTTGAAATTATTGATAAAATATTAATTGAAAATCATATAGTTGCAAACACTAATGATGGTAATTATAATGACTTTAGGGACACTAGAAAATTTATTAAAATCTGTTTACTAATTGCGATACTAATAATCACAATTATATTACTTTTTTTTATCGTAGAAAGGTTTTTATATTAATGTAATGTTTCAACTCCAACACTTTATTCTTAATCCAAGTTTAGACCTTTCAAAATTTGAAAACTCATTATTTTCTTCTTTTATTTTTTCTGAAGAAAACATAAGGCAAAGTACAATTAATATCCCCGAAAATTTTATGCTTGGAAAACAAGCAGAATTTTTGTTTGAGAGTTACCTCAACGTTTCAAAAAGATACAACATAATTGCATCTAACATACAAATACAAGGAGCAACTGAAACACTTGGAGAAATAGATTACTTAGTTAAAGATACACTCTTACATAAAACCTTACATATAGAACTAGCCTGTAAATTTTATTTGTTTGATGGCTCTCAAAAAGACCGCTTTGCAAAATGGATTGGTCCTAATAGGAAAGATAGTTTACAGGAAAAGGTAGACAAACTCACTACAAAACAGTTTCCAATACTTTATAAAGACGAAACAAAACCTGTATTAGATAAGTATGGATTAAACTCTTCAGGTATAGAGCAACAGTTATGTTTAAAAGCCTTTTTATTTATCCCTGAAGAATTAAAAAAAGACGGTTTTACATCAGCATTCCAAAAGTGTATAGTTGGATATTGGGTTAATTATAATGTGCTTCAACTAGAGAGTAATGCAAGCTATTACATACCTTCAAAAAGAGAATGGTTGCAACCTATTGCTTCAATTAAGCATTGGCTTGATGCTAAAAATGCTCAAAAAACAATCTCTCAATCAATTTCAGAAAAAAGGTCCCCTTTAGTGTACAAAAAAACTGCTCAAAATGTGGAGCAGTTTTTTGTAGTATGGTGGTGATTAGTTAAAATATAAACTAATACACAAATTTAGTTCTTAACCTTAGTCACTTCATTTGTAGTTCCATATTTATCTACCAAATAAATAAGGCTTGTCATAGTGGCAGCACCCAATTCTAATTCCCTTTTATTTACGGCATCAAAAGTGTCGCTAGCAGCATGATGATGGTCAAAGTAACGTTGAGAGTCTGGACGTAATCCAGCTAAAACCACTTTTCCATCTTTAAGCGGACCAATATCTGCACCGCTTCCGCCTTTTGTAAAACTATGTATATAATAAGGCTCAAAGAGTGGCTTCCAACTTTCAATTTGCGCAAAATTTTCGGCATCAGTATCAAAAGAGAAACCACGAGGAGTAAATCCGCCAGCATCACTTTCTAGAGCGAAAATATGTTCTTCATTTTTAAGCTTTGCTTCTGAGGCATACTTTCTACCTCCACGTAAACCATTTTCTTCATTCATAAACAAAACTACTCTAATACTGTGCTTTGGTTTATAGTTAAGTTCTTTAAAAATACGAAGTACTTCCATAGATTGAACACAGCCTGCTCCATCGTCATGAGAACCATCTCCTAAATCCCAAGAGTCTAAATGTCCCCCAACTACCATATATTTGTCAGGGTAGGTACTACCTGTTATCTCTCCAATTACGTTATAGCTTTGCACATCATCAAACGTTCTACAATTCTGTTTAAAATAAAACTTTAAGGTAGGTAAGATTTTTAGCGTACTACTTAAGAAGTCTGCACCGTTAGTACTAATTGCTGCAGCTGGTATTCTCTGATCAGGAGGTGTATCTCCATAACTCATAGCTCCGGTATGCGGCAAATCGTCATTTCTTAAATTCATAGAACGTACAATAATCCCAACCGCACCATATTTAGCAGCTTCCATTGCTCCCGCATATCGTTGATCTACACAACCTCCATACGCTTCAAAGGTGTTTATTAAATCTGCTTGCATAGGTCTATTATAGAATACTATTTTACCTTCTATTTGATCTCTACCGTAATTTGCTAAGTCTTCTAGCCCTTGTACTTCAATAACTTGGGCTTTTATACCACCATCTGGTGTTGGTACAGAGCCACCTAACGCACAAATATTTGTTATGGTTGTCTTTCCTGGGCCTGTCTCTATGTAGGCATACTCTGGTAAACCACGAGTCCATTTTGGAACCATTACGGGTTGTAACCAAACTTTGTCAAGACCCAATTCTTTTAACTCACTCTCGGTATAGTTTACTGCTTGTTCTGCTTGTATAGAACCCGAAAGTCGCCCTCCAATTTCATTTGATAAATAATCTAACCAATCATAACTCTTCCCATTAAGTAATGACATATCGTAAATATTGCGAAGCATTAAGGAGTCTTCTTGATTTACTTTTTGGGCTTGTAGTTGAAGTCCAAAAGTTATTGTAATAAGCAATACAGTTAATTTTTTCATAAGCGTCTTTTTAACACGTTTTGACTGTGTTCAACGTAACAGTTTTCATTCTTTTTCAAGTCTATCAATAAACTCATCAATACGTGCCTTTGTTTTAGCGTCTAGTTCAGGCTCTTTAATATCTTTATATTTTTGAAGCTCTTGCAACATAATACTTGCAACTATAAGTCTTGCTGTTGGTTTATCATCAGACGGTATGTTATACCAAGGTGCATGTGGTTTTGAAGTTCTGTTTAAAATATCTTGATAACACTTCATATAATCATCCCACAAATCTCTTTCGTCTAAATCTCCAGCTGAGAATTTCCAATTTTTATTTGGCTTTCTTAACCTTCTAAGTTGTCTATGCTTTTGTTCTTCTTTTGATAAATTGAGAAAAAATTTGAAAATAATAGTGCCATTATCGGCAATGGTTTTTTCAAAGTTGTTTATTTGTTCAAAACGTTTATCCCAAAAGGTTTTGTCTATATCTGAAATTGAGTTAACATCTGGTAAATTTTCACCAAGAATATATTCTGGATGTACTCTTGTAACTAATAGATTTTCGTAATGCGTTCTATTGAAAACTCCAAATTTACCTCGCGCAGGAAGCGCTATATAATGACGCCATAAATAATCATGCTTTCTTTCTAAGTCTGTTGGTACTTTAAAACTATGGACTACTACCCCACGAGCATTAAAGTCTTTAAAGACTTCTCTTATAAGGCTATCTTTTCCAGCTGTATCCATACCTTGTAAACAAACTAAAACAGCATATTTTCCATGTGCATATAGCGTATCTTGCAGCTCACCTAACTCTTCTCTAGTATCTTCTAATGTATCTTCAATATCATCTTTAGAAGCATTGAAGTCAATAAAAGAAGGTAAATTATTGAGTTCTATTTTACCTTCAATTTTATAATCTGAAATGGTAACTTTCTTCATAAATCTCTATTTTGAAGCAAATAGTTTTACATCGTTTTCACTTACCTCTGCAGCACCTAAGATAATTAATCTTTCTACAACGTTACGCAACTCTCTGATGTTTCCAGTCCAGTCGTATTCTTGTAAAAGCTTTAATGCTTTATCCGAGAACTTTTTTTGTGAAGTACCGTGTTCTGATGCTATTCTATTTGTAAAATAATCTACTAGTAAAGGGATATCCTCTCTTCTATCATTTAAAGGTGGGACTTTTATTAAAATAACTGCTAAGCGATGATATAAATCTTCTCTAAAATTACCTTCGGAAATCTCTTTCTTTAAGTCTTTATTAGTAGCAGCAACGATTCTAACATTTACCTTTATGTCCTTATCACTACCCACACGTTGTACTTTATTTTCTTGAAGGGCACGTAACACTTTTGCTTGTGCAGAGAGACTCATATCTCCAACTTCATCTAAAAATATAGTTCCGCCATTAGCAGCTTCAAACTTTCCTGCTCTGTCTTTATTTGCTGAAGTAAAGGCACCTTTAACGTGCCCAAAAAGTTCACTTTCAATTAACTCTGCAGGGATGGCAGCACAATTTACTTCAATCATAGGCCCTTTAGACCTATCACTTTTTTGGTGTAACCAATGTGCCACTAATTCTTTTCCTGTTCCGTTGGGTCCTGTAATAAGTACTCTAGCCTCGGTAGGAGCTACTTTTTCTATCATCTCCTTTATTTGTGAGATAGCAGGAGACTCACCAATCATTTCGTAGTTTTTACTCACTTTCTTTTTTAAGCGTGTATTTTCTACTACTAGCTCTTTTCTATCAAGTGCAATACGAACAGTATTAAGAAGCCTATTTAAGTCTGGTGGTTTTGAGATGTAATCAAAAGCGCCTAGACGCATTGTATTTACAGCAGTATCTAGGTCACCATGACCAGAAATCATGACAATAGGCACCTCTGGTTTTATCTTTTTAACAGCTTCTAAAACTTCTACGCCGTCCATCTTTGGCATTTTAATATCACAAAGAACTAGATCATAATCCTCCTTTTTAATAAGCTCAACTCCCGAAAGACCATCCTCTGCCTCAATTACCTGATAAGAATCATTCTCTTCAGTTAAAATTTTTACAAGTACTCTTCGTATTGCAGCTTCGTCTTCTATAATTAATATTTTTGACATCTTATATTTTAAATTTTATACCTGAACGTAAGTAAAAGGTGTTTGCATCGTTTAGAGTTAATACATCATCTGCGTTATCATTTCTAAGCCTAATATCATTAATAAGTGTATGACCACCATAAAAATAAAACAATAAGTTTTTAGTGAATAAGTACTCATAACCCATGCCAGAAAGAACTGTAGTCATAGAAATGGTACTTCCTGCCTTATTATTTGGTAAATTTATGTCTTCTTGAATATTTGCAAAGAAACCATCTAAAGTTACAAATCCTTGTAATATATGTTTATCTGTTATGTAGTATTTAAGATTTGTTTTTGGAACCCCAAGGGTATAAGACCAATTGGGATGCATTTTTCTAAAATAATTAATTATTGGTAATGGAAAAGGTCTTCCTGCATTAGTTCCATAAGTTGCTCCTAGAATAATTCTCCACGGCTTTTTAACATTCTTTACCTCGTCACCTCCAGTTCTATCTTTGATAAAAAATAAAGAGCCACCATAAATAAAATCGTCTCCATTAATTCTTCTACTAAAATCTGAAGCTATTATTGTTTCAGCTTTAATAGCATAACGCCAGTCATTCTTCATTTTTGCAGTATACCCTACTGTAAACTTAAAGGACTGATACCTCTCAAACCCTTCATTATTAAAAGGGAGGTCATCTTTAAGTAGTATATTAATATTCCTGTATTCTATACCAGCAACTAGATAATCGTCTTCTGCAATTGGAATTGGAAAGTTTAGGAATGTTCTAAATCTTCTAAAAGAATTATCTGAGCTTGATTGTGGTGCGTAAGTATATTCTATTCTTGCTAAATCTGTAGTTTGCCCTAATGAACAAGTTATTCTTGAAACAAAGAATAGTAAACAAAAAAGTTTTTTAATCATAAAATAGCATTAATCAATCTTCTCCCATGTTTATTTTTGATGTTCCTGCATTATTAAACAGGTGTACATCTCGTTGTGGGAATGGAATAGTAATATTATGTACTCTAAACAAGTTATCAATCCTAAAGCGTATTTCACTCTTTATTCTTGGATCTACAAAACTGTCACTTATAAAGAAGAACACTCCAAATATAAGTGCAGAGTCCCCAAAATCTTCAAAAAGAACGAAAGGTTTAGGGTTTTTTAACACTCCTGACTGCTCATTTACACTTTGCAATAACAATTCTTTAACTTTCTGAGTGTCGCTTCCATAAGCCACACCCACTCTTACAGACTCACGTGTAGTTTTATGGTTTTGCGTATAGTTATAAATAGTATCACTTATAAACTTGTGATTGGGTATAATTATTATTTTGTCATCTCTAGTAAGTGCCCTAGTAGTTCTTAATTTTATATCAATAACACGACCTACTTTGCCCTCTACTTCAATGATATCTCCAACGAGGAGTGACTTATCTACTATAATAAAAATGCCTCCAATAACATCTTGAAAAAGCTCTTGTAACGCAAGACCAAGACCAACCAACAAAGCTGCAGAAGCAGCTAATACAGGTGTAATATTAAATCCTGCTAAGCTTAATACTACAAAGACAACTATAATATAAGTTACATATTTAATAAACTTAAAAACACTAATAAATTTAAGCTTATCCGTCTCATTCATTTTTCTAGTGAATAAAAGACGTACCCACTTTAAAATAAAACTTGCAAGAAAAAAAGAAAATAGAACTAGAAGAATAAGCCCAACTGTAATATGAACTTGTTTATCTCCTTCTCCAAAATGAAAGCCCCAATTGAGAAACTCTTTTATTGCTCCCCAAATGTCTGTTTTTACAACTTCTTCAATTTTTTCAGTTACTTTTTCCTCTTGAAGCATATTAGTATTTAAGCCACTTAAATAGTTCTTTATAAGTTGGTTTTTTGCCATACATTAATATACCTACACGATATATTTTTGCGGCAAACCAAACCGTCCCCATAAATGTAGCAAATAAAATGACAACTGATAAAATTTGTTGCCAAATTGGAACACCAAATGGAATTCTCATCAACATTACAACTGGTGATGTAAATGGAATGTATGAGAATATTTGAGAAACTGTACCATGTGGATTGTCTATTACCGTAAAGAAGCCTACATATACAGCTAAAATTAAGGGCATTAAAATAGGGAGCATAAACTGTTGTGTATCTGTCTCACTATCTACAGCCGCTCCAATAGCAGCATATAATGAAGCGTATAATAGATAGCCTCCAATGAAAAAGAAAATGAACATAATAACCAAATTAAGTATAGGTAGGTTATTAAACTCTATTAGAACATCTCTCATAATGTTATTAATATCTCCGCCACCTGCTTGGGTAAGTGCTTCTTGTTGCGGAGTTTGTACTGAGGACACATCAATGCCAAGAATTAACGGAACAACTGTCATAAGTACTCCAATTAATATAACCCAAACTAAGAACTGTGTAATTCCAGCTAAGGAGGTCCCAAAAATTTTACCAAGCAACAATTTTACAGGTTTTACTGAAGAAACAATAACCTCTATAATTCTACTTGTTTTTTCTTCGATTACGCTACGCATAATCATATTACCATAAATAATGATAAACATAAATAGTATATAACCTGCTAATCCTCCAAATGCTAATTTTAAACCAGACCCAAGCTTTGAAGTTTTTTCTCCTTCAAAAGTTTCTAATTTAGTATCTACTCTAATTCGAAGTTCTTCAATTTTATTAATATCTATATTAGCTTGAGAAAGTCTTATTTTATTTGCCTCGTCTCTAATAATATCTTCTATATCATCCATAACACCAAGGGAGGGAGAATCTTCAGAGAAAAAAACAGTAGCTTCAGCAAGTTCTTGAATATCGTCTACTTTAGGAATGTATAACAACCCATAATTATTTGATTCTTCTGAATCCTTCTTTGCTTCATTTAAAGACTGACCAGAAACAAAAGTATATTTTAATGAGGATGTATCTTCAAAAGAATTTGTGAAAAGTCCACTCTCATCTAAAATTGATATTTCACGAACATCATTGCTATTCAAGTTAGATAAATAAGCAACAAGCGTAAATATACCCACCATAATTAGTGGCGTCAAAAAAGTCATGATAATAAAAGACTTATTACGTACTTTATTGAGGTATTCTCTTTTTATAATTAACGAAAGATGATTCATAAGAGTTAGTTTAGTTTTTTGCTACAGTTTCTATAAAAATATCATTTGCACTAGGTATTACCTCTTTGAAATGAGTAAGTTGCCCTTTTGAAACTAAAAAAGAAACTAAATCATTTGCAGAGGCATTTTCATCAATCTTTATACGGTACTGTAATTCATTGTTTATACTTTTAAAAACCGTAGGTTGTACATCAAATTTCTCTTTTAGAAGAGTAGCTGTTTCCTCTGGTGTAGGACTCAATAGGCCAACCTCAAATGTATTGTTTTGGTATGCTTTTTTTATATCTAGCAAATTTCCATCAAGAATTTTATTAGATTTATGTATTAATGCAATATGGTCACATAACTCTTCTACAGATTCCATACGGTGGGTTGAAAATATTACTGTAGCACCATCATCGCGAAGCTTTAATATTTCGTCCTTAATTAGGTTTGCGTTAATAGGGTCAAAACCACTAAAAGGTTCATCAAAAATCAACAATTTTGGGGTATGCAAGACAGTAACAACAAATTGTATTTTTTGCGCCATACCTTTAGACAATTCCTGAATTTTTTTGTCCCACCAATCTCCAATTTCTAAACGCTCAAACCAAGATTTTAACCGTTGTTTCGCATCGGTTTTAGATAAGCCTTTAAGTTGTGCTAGATAAAGTGCCTGTTCTCCTACTTTCATAGATTTATACAAACCTCTTTCTTCTGGAAGGTAACCAATGTGTTGTATATGGTGGGGTTGTAATTTTTCACCGTCAAGATGCACCTCACCAGTATCTGGCATAGTTATTTGATTAATAATACGTATTAAAGTAGTTTTTCCAGCCCCGTTAGGACCTAAGAGTCCAAAAATGCTTCCTTTTGGCACTTCTATACTTACATTATTTAGTGCTTTATAGTCTCCAAAGTTTTTTGAAACGTTATTGACTTGTAAGAGTTTATTCATAGTTTTTGTTATAGAGAAGTAAAGGTATTTTAAATCTTTTGGTTATAAATTGTAAAAGCTAGAAACTTTGTATGTAAGTATAGAATATTTCATTTTCGTTACAAAATGGCATAAAAAAACCCACCCTTTTTTAACAAAAAAAGGGTGGGAAAAAAATTGCTATGAAAAAGAAAAATTATCACCTAAAAGTTTAAGTGATATTCAAATATATGTAAATTATATTAAATATTAACTTTGTTTTAAGAAAACATATCTTTTACTTTTTCAAAAAATGACTTGTCACCTTTCTCAGGACTAGGCTCAAAATTAGTATCCTTCATCATTTTTTCAAAAAACTCTTTCTGTTCTTTATTAAGTTGTTTTGGAGTCCAAACATTAATATGTACTAATAAATCTCCAGAACCATATCCGTTAATACTTGGGATACCTTTATTTCGAAGACGTAAAATTTTACCACTTTGTACTCCAGATTCAATTTTAATTCGAACTTTACCCGTAACGGTATCAATTTCTTTTGAAGTTCCTAAAGCAGCTTCAGAAAAATTAATGTACAAATCATAATGTAGATTGTCTCCTTCTCTCTGTAATGTTTGGTGTGGCAGCTCTTCTATAGCAACTAGTAAATCTCCAGGAATTCCTTTACCTGGCGCGTCATTTCCTTTTCCAGATACTTTAAGCTGCATACCATCTACAACACCTGCAGGAATCTTAATAGAAACAGTTTCTTCGGTACTTATCATACCATTAGCATCTGCATTAGCTGGTTTTTTATCTATACTTTGGCCACTTCCACCACAAGTACTACAAGTAGTAGAGGTTTGCATTCTACCTAATATAGTATTTTGAATGCGAGTTACTTGCCCAGATCCATTACAGGTACCACATGTAGAATAGGTAGTTCCTTGTGCTACTTTTTTTCTTTTTACTTTAATTTTTTTCTCAACACCATTGGCTATTTCTTCTAGGGATAGTTTTACGCGTATTCTTAGGTTACTTCCTTTTACAGTACGCTGTCCACCACCAAAACCACTAAAGCCAGAAAAACCGCCTCCACCACCAAAAGCGCCTCCAAAAATATCTCCAAATTGGCTGAATATATCATCCATATTCATACCACCGCCACCAAAGCCGCCGCCACCTTCAAAAGCTTGGTGACCAAATTGGTCATAACGAGATTTTTTATTTGGGTCGCTTAATACTTCGTAGGCTTCTGCTGCTTTTTTAAACATTTCTTCAGCCTTGGCATCTCCAGGGTTTTTATCTGGGTGAAATTCAATTGCCTTTTTACGGTACGCCTTCTTAATTTCAGCTGCCGAAGCATTTTTAGAAATGCCTAATATGTCATAATAATCTTCCTTCATAATATTGCCCTAAAATTAGGTGTCTTTTATTGTCCTATCACTACTTTAGGATAGCGAATTATTTTATCTCCAAGTGAATACCCTTTCTCTACAACATCAATAATTTTTCCTTTTAAATCATCACTTGGTGAAGGTATTTGTGTTATAGCTTCATGAATTTCTGCATCAAAGGTATCTCCTTGCTTTGTTTCAATGAGTTGAAGTCCCTTTAAACGGAGTGTTTCTTTGAGCTTGCTGTTAATTAAAGACATGCCTTTATAGTGCTCATCTTCTTTGTTTTTCTCTAACTCTTTAAGTGCTCTGTCAAAGTCATCCATTATTGGAAGTAATGCAGTTATTACTTCTTGTCCTGCAGTTTTAAAAAGCTCTATTCGCTCTTTTGTAGTACGCTTTTTGTAATTTTCAAATTCAGCAAAAAGACGTAAATAGCGCTCTTTTTCCTTTTCAACCTCAGCTTTTGCTTCTTCTAGTGGATCTTTTTTAGACTCCTTTTTGTTTTCTTTTTTATCTTTTTTACTCTCTTCAGAAGAAATATTAGTGTCTTTTACTTCTTCTTCAATAACTGTGTCTGTATTTTTATTTTTCTTACTCATGTTCCAAAAATTCAATTTTCAATTGAGGTTGCAAAAGTACTGCCATTTGGTTAAAAATGTCAAAATGTCATTGGTTTATTTAATATTAATTTAAGAGAAAAATTTTTTTAACTTAGATACTTTTGTGAAACATAAACTAAATACATTCAAAAAAAATGAAAAAACAAATTTTAAGTATTGCAGCAATTTTATGTGTAGCAATAGTAATGACAAGTTGTAAAGACAATAAAAAAGAAGCTACTACTACTGAGGAAAAAGAAGTTGCAGAAGTGGACGCAACTGCTGTAGATTATAAAGTAAATACTGAAAAATCTACCATCATGTGGAAAGGAGAAAAACCAACAGGAACTCACTATGGAACGATTGATTTATCTGAAGGTATTGTAGCCGTAAACAATGGAGCTGTTGAAGGTGGTAAGTTCACTATAGATATGACTAGTATTGTTAGTCTTGACCTTGAAGGAAAAGGAAAAGAGAGCCTTGAATCACACTTAATGGGGACTGTTGAAGGAAAAGAAGGTGATTTCTTTAATGTAAACAAATATCCAACAGCAACTTTTGAGTTAACTGGTATTTCTGAAAAGGAAGGAAAAACAATGGTAAGCGGAAACTTAACAATTAAAGATAAAACTAACAATATTGAATTCCCTGCTGCAGTTTCGTTTACTGGCAATGAAATGAGCTTACTAAGTGAAGAGTTTGCAATAGATAGAACAAAGTGGGATGTTAATTACGGTTCTAAGTCAGTTTTTGATAACTTAGGAGATAAGTTTATTAATGATGATATGGAAATCCAGATTGAGTTATATGCAACTAAGTCTTAGTTTTAAATAAATCACATTTAAAAAAAGGGAAACATATGTTTCCCTTTTTTTATAATAGCTCATCTAAAGCAGACTCTATATTATAATGTTTAAAGGGGTATCCTAGCTCTTCAATTTTTGTGCTACTTACCAATTGACCTTCTAAAACTAAGCTAGCCATTTCTCCTAATATTAGTTTTAAAACAAAACTAGGAACATTAGGCAACCATAAAGGTTTATTCAATTCTCTTGCAATAAGTTTTGTTATTTTTTTATTTTTTACTGGATTTGGCGCTACCGCATTAAAAATACCTTCTAGATTATTTTTAAGAATATGATAATAAATACCAACAATATCATCTATATGTATCCAAGAAAGCCATTGCTCACCATTACCTAAAGTAGCTCCCACATTATTTTTAATAGGCTTTACCAACTTAGGAAATGCACCTTCATCTTTATCGAATACAACTCCAGTACGGACTATAGAAACTTCTATTCCTAGTTTTTTAAACTGATTGGCGGCGGCTTCCCAAGCAACAACAACATTAGCTAAAAAAGAAGTATCAACTTTTAGGTTTTCTTCGGTATAGAGAACTGTCTCTGAAGCTGGATAGACACTAATACCACTTGCAGAAATAAAGTAAGATACAGTATGATTTATTTTCTCTAAGGTTGCACAAATTAAATTTGCAGTATCAACTCTACTATCTACTATTTCTTCTTTATAACTTTTTGTCCATCGCTTTGAAATTGAAGCACCAACCAGATTTATTATGGCTGAGACACCTTGAAAAGCTTTATGATCAATTTCATTTTGGGATGGATTCCAATAAAAACCTTTAAAATTAGGTTCATTTTTAAGTTTAGATTTACTAGTTGTTAGATAATGGACTGTATTTCCATTTTCTATGCATAGCTTAGAAAGCTCACTCCCAATTAAGCCCGTTGCGCCAGTAATTAATACAATCATCCTTTTTTCTTTTTTCTTTTTTATTTTTTATTTTTTATTTTTTATTTTTTATTTTAAAAGCTACAGATTATTATGAAAACAACAAAGCCTTTAACGGAAGATTAGCAGTTTGAAAGTTATAGATAGATTGTTTTTAAAAAACTCAAATACTGCTACTTCTTCGAAGCTCTTAACATTTCGCGTTTGCCAGGAGGACCAGGAAGCCTTTCTACATCAAATCCTACTTCTTGCATTGCTCTACGTACGCTTCCCTTAGCAGAATAGGTAACTAGAACGCCATTAGGTTTAAGTGCCTTAAACATTTTAGCAAAAATACTCTCGGTCCAAAGCTCCGGCTGTACTCTTGCCCCAAAAGCATCAAAGTAAATTAGATTGTATAATGAGATATCTTCAATTTTATCAAAAAACTTTTTTTGCTTTGTGATAATAAAGTTTTTTGAAATTTTATGGGCTTCTTCCCAAGTAATCTCGTGTAATTTATGGAAGGCATCCTTCTCTTCTGAAAGATTTTCAGCATAATTCAATTTAGTAACTTCAGAAGTATCTACTGGATAAGCTTCAACACCAGTATAATCTATTTTTAATGATTTCTTTTCAGAAAACAAATAGGTTAAAAAAGCATTGAGTCCAGTACCAAAGCCAATCTCTAAGATTGAGACTTTATTTGGTCTTTCTGTTGAAATAAAGTGATGTAATCCGGTTTGAATAAAAACATGATTTGCTTCTGCAATAGCACCATGTTTAGAGTGGTATTGTTCATTCCAATCAGGCAGGTGAATAGTTATAGAACCATCACCTGTCTTAAGGAATTCACGTTTCATTATTATTGCTCTTCTTTTACAGGAATTAAAACTCCATTAGAAAGAAAAGAAAGCGTTCTCTTTGGTTCTGTAATAGCTGCAATTTCTTCTTTTGTTTTTCCTGCATCTTCTGCATAGTGCTGCTGTTCTTCTACACTCATTTCACTAACAAAAGCTTTTCCTCCAACAATCACTTCTTCTCCGGCTAGATCTTTTGGCATAAAGAAAGCGTAGTCTTTAAACTTAACCATTGCTTCGATGTCACCCATATCCATTTTCATCCAGCATCCTTTGTTTTGACACACTTCGTTTACTTTAGTCTTAAATTTTACAGCAACAGTATCGCCTGGTGTAAGTAAATTATATTTTTCAATTATTTGAGATTTTGTAAGCACTTCTGTATCTGATATTTCATCACCATAGATAGTGTATTTTTCTTGAACTGCTTCCTCAACAACTGCTACCTCATCTACTTTTTTTTCGTTTTTACAACCTGTAAAAAGTACTACTGAAAATAATACTAAAACTAACTTTTTCATATTTATTATTTAATAATTCTACATCCTATTAATATACTGCAATTTTATGAATTTTTTACGTTTTTTATACCCTATTTTTTAGTTATTTTGTGGCCTAACAACTTACCTATGAATATAACGACCAATAATATTACTATAAATAAATCTGAGGCTTCAAAAATTAATCAAATAGATTTTGACAATTTGGTTTTTGGGAATGTCTTTACAGATCATATGTTTGAATGTGATTATATTGATGGTGCATGGGTAAACCCTACTATTCGTCCTTACGGGAACTTATCTATTTCTCCTGCTGCTAAAGTATTTCATTACGGACAAGCTGTTTTTGAAGGCATGAAAGCTTTTAAGGATAGTAATGGTGATACATTTTTGTTTAGACCAAAGGAGAATTTTAATAGAATAAACAGTTCATCCAAAAGAATGGCTATCCCAGAGTTTCCAGAAGATATCTTTTTTGAGGGATTAACAACACTTTTAAAGTTAGATAAAGACTGGATTAAGCCAGGCATAGGAAATTCTCTTTATATAAGACCATTTGTTATTGCAACACAAGTAGGCGTTTCTGCTTCTCCAGCAAACCAATATAAATTTATGATTATACTATCTCCTGCACAAGCTTACTATACAGGAGATGTAAAAGTTGTTATCGCAGAGCAGTATAGCAGATCTGCGGATGGTGGTGTGGGATACGCAAAAGCTGCAGGTAATTATGGAGCTCAATTTTACCCAACCAATTTAGCTAAAGAAAAAGGATTTCAGCAAGTTATTTGGACAGATGCTAATGAGCATAAATACTTGGAAGAAGCTGGAACTATGAATGTGTTTTTTAGAATAAAAGACTCTTTATTTACTGCTCCCACGAGTGATAGAATACTTGACGGTGTAACAAGAAAAAGTGTGATTGCACTTGCTAAAAAAGCTGGAATACCCGTGGAAGTTCGCCCTATTTTGGTTTCTGAAATTGTTGATGCTGCTAATAGCGGCGATTTAAAAGAAATTTTTGGTGCTGGTACAGCCGCTGTAATTAGTCCTGTAAGTGCTTTTAGTTATAAAGAAAAAACATATACACTTCCAGAAATGACAAAAGAAACAAAGTATGCCACAAAATTTAAAAAGGATCTAATGGAAATTCAATATAACATAGCAGAGGATTCTTTTGGGTGGAGATATCCTGTTAATTAGACTGTTATAAACGTATTCAAAGTTATTTTTTTAGAATATCTGAGATATTAGGTTTAAAGTAATTAGGCCCTTTTAAAACTTTTCCATCTTCTCTGTAGATTGGTTTTCCATCTGCTCCTAACTTACTCATGTTACTACGCTGTATTTCATTAAAAACTTCCTCTATTTTATCTTGCATACCATGCTCAATAATAGTTCCGCATAGAATATATAACATATCACCTAAAGCATCTGCTACTTCAACCAAATCGTTATTATTTGCTGCTTCAAAGTACTCTTCGTTTTCCTCTTTCATTAAATTAAAACGTAATGTGTTTTTTGCCTCACCTAAGTTAGCAGTAGGTTCATTTTTTATTCCAAGTCCAAAAGCTGAATGAAATTCGTGAACAGCAGAAATTTTGTTTTTCATATTAATTTAATTTGTCAGGTTGAGTGAAACCAAAACCTGAAATTTATAGTATTTTTACAACTGTAAAACTACAACTTTATGTTTACTACCGGTCAATTGATTTTTGCTATTTGTTTTGCTATTGTATTTATATCTATTGTAGTAATTAGTTACAAAAAAGACAAAAAACTTCATAAAAAACAATACAAAGGTACTATCTGGATTCTTGTTGGATTTCTTTTATTTGTGGGGCTTTTATTAGCCGCAAAATATTTACTAAAAGGATAATTTTCAATCATCCACGTAAGCAAAAATTGCATTAGATACAAATTGTAGTTTATATTTCTTCCTTTTATATTAGACAAAAATACCCTGTAGTGGGTATGTTTTACACTAACTGATTTACTGAAATTTACGTTATCTAATTTGGGACTAATCCCATAGACAATCATAGGAACATTGGTTTTATAGTTTTCTTTAAATTAGTTAAAACTAAACCTTTAAATACTAACCATTATGAAAAAAGTAGCTGTTACCCCCCTCTTATTAACCCTTTGTCTTTTATTTGGTGTTTTCTCATGCAAAAATGAGAGCAAAACTGAAACTGAAAGCTTAGTTGAAAATAATGCCGAAGTTGAAAAGAAAGAATCAAAAGAAATGCAAAGTACTATTGTAAAGGACACCTTTTGGTTTGACACTTTGAATTCTGGAAGATTTCCAAATCCTGGCACAGAAATGTCCAAATATCAAGCTTTAGGAGAGTTTAGTGTAGATGATAATTTGATTTCTATAGACATCCCAGTCTCTGAAAAAGATTTTGATTTAAACAACATTGAAAAATATAACATTAGTACTAGCAATCATAATATACTACTAGTTGTTCTTACCCGAGGAGACGAAAATACAACTAGTAATACTTTACTTGCATTACTAAAAGGAGACCTTACAATTAAGGACTTAAATTTTAATGAAAGTATGCTAAAAAACCATGATGCAATTAAGGTTTATGTAATACATGATGAGTGTTATGATAAAGACTCAACTCAAGTAAATACATTCTTAAAAGCAGAAATGAATAAACTTCCTGCTGGCAATTACCCTAAATCTATTGATCCTGCCACCCGGACTAATATAGAGCAAATTAGAGCATCGTGTGATAGTATAAAGCCTGTTTTAGATAAACCAAAAGAAATTGATGGTGGTGTTATTACAGGTCGCTAAAAAACTTTTTATTTATTTATTTGTTCTCTTGAGTATAAGTGTATATGCTCAAGAGGACTCTTTATTAATACAGCTTAAAAAGCTAAATAATAAAGAGTTATTTACTCAAGCTGTCTCCCTTTGGGAAAAAAATGAAATTAACAATCCTAGTGGCTCACTTTTACTTACAGTTGGCACTTCCTATGAAAATATAAATAATGAGGATAAAGCACTTTTCTTTTATGAAAAAGCATTACAGTATTTTAAAAAAACAGACGAAACCGAATACTTAGCTGAAACTTATTTTAAAATCTATTCCTTACTAGATAGCCAAAAAAACCTTCTAACAACAACAACAAATTATTTTGATAATTTTTTAAAGTATGCAAAGGAGAGTGATAAAAGTGAATGGAAAGCGGAAATGAATAATCAATTAGCAATAAAAGATTTTAATAATAATGACCCCAAAATACCATATAACTATTTTAACAAAGCATTACAACATTTTAAAACCCTAAAAGACACAAATCGAATTGCTGGCACCTACTCAAATATAGGGTTACTGTTTTTGAACAATTTTAAGAAACCAGATTCCTCAAGGTTTTATCTCAATAAGGCATTAGACATTTCACAAACCACACAGAATATCAATACACAATGGAATGTTTTATTAAATATTGGAAACACCTATAAATTTCAAGAAAATTATAACACAGCAATCAAGTATTATTTAAAAGCAGATAGCTTGCCTATTAAAAAATACTCATTAAATAAAAAACGTCTTTTATACTACCACCTTCAAGACTCTTACAGGGAATTAGGAGATTTTAAAAACTCAGACAATTACTTATTAGATTATATAGAAATTAAGGATAGTATTAACCTACTAGAGCAGAACAAGACAATTTCTGAGATTAATACTAAATATCAAACAGCAGAAAAGGAAAAGCAATTGCTTATTTCAAACCAAGAAAAAAAACAGAATAGAAATATAGCTATTGGCCTCGCTGGCTCACTTGCTGCAGTATCCATAATAGCTTTTTTAGTTTTTAAGAATACTAGACGCAAACAATTTATAGCAGAGCAAGAACGAGAAATAGAAATACAAAAAACCGAAAAAATACTAAAAGAACAAGAACTCACTACTATAGATGCTATGATTGCTGGTCAAGAAAAAGAACGACAACGACTGGCTAGTGATTTACACGATAGCGTAGGGGCTACCCTGGCTGCTGCTAAAATGCAATTTGACCACCTTGCGCAAAACAAGGCAAAAGCCGCTCAACTTGATGAAGTATTTGCCAAAACCGGAAAATTATTAGATGATGCCTATACCGAAGTTCGCTCTATGGCACATATTAAAAATAGTGGAGTTATTGCAAAAAATGGACTATTACCTGCTGTAGAAAAATTAGCAAAAAATGCATCAGGGGTAAATAACCTTTCAATAGAAGTTCAACACTTTGGGTTAGAGAATCGTATTGAAAACAGTCTTGAAATTTCAATTTTTAGAATAATACAAGAATTAGTAACTAATATCATTAAGCATTCTAAAGCAACAGAAGCAAGTATTTCTATAACGCAACACGAAGATTCTATAAATATAATTGTAGAAGATAATGGAGTTGGGTTTAACTCAAAACACTTAAATTTTAACGAGGGCATGGGGTTATCTAGTATTGAAAAAAGAATTGAACACCTTGAAGGTTCTTTTGAGGTTGACGCTACAAAAGGAAAAGGAACTACTATTTTAATAGATATACCACTTTAATTATGAGGAAAAAATACTTACTATTATTTGTTATTTTTTGTGGAAATATTTCGTTATACGGTCAAGTTAGTAAAGATTCAATTAACTCTATTCTTGAAAACACAACAATTACAGATAGTCTTAGAGCTAATACTTTAAATCAAGTAATACTTGAACATTTCACAGATAGTAAGCCAGATAGTGCAATAGTTTTAGTAAAAAAATTACTTGACTTTACTTCAGAAAAAAAATTAGAACCTCAAAAGGCAGATGCCATTAATACTTTTGCAAATTCGTTACTTCACAAAGGTGAAGTTGCAGAAGCGCTTTCAAAATACGAAGAAAGTTTACTCTTATATCAAAAATTAAAAGATCTTAAAGGTGAGGGCATTGTTTTAAACAACATAGGTAAAATCTATAAACTACGTTGGAATTTTGACGAAGCAGAAAAATACTATAAGCAAGCATTAAAGAAGAGCAAAGAAGCTTTAGACACTGTAAATGAGGCCGGTACTTTAACAAATCTAGGCAACATAAACCTAACTCGCTTTAAGGTAGATCAAGCAATTCCATACTATCTACAAGCAATACAGCTTTGTAAAAAAATTAACTTTAAAAAAGGAGAAGGAATTGCACTTTTAAACCTTGGTATAGCTTACACACGTAAAGAAGACTATGAAAAATCCATCGCATGTTATGATAATGCCAGATTAATTGCATTAGAATTAAATAACAAAAATAACCTAGTCCATGTTTATGAAGCTTTATCAAGTACCTATTTTCAAATAAAAAACTATAATAATGTTATTGAAACATCTAAACAAGGGCTTGAGCTTGCAAACCAATTAAAGCGAACTTCGCTTCAAAAAGATTTTAACTACTATCTATATGAGGCTTATAAAGCAAAAAACAACTACAACAAAGCTTTATATCATTATGAACTTGGGATACAGTACCTAGACAGTTTAGATATTTTAGAAACCGAAAAGAGACTACTCCAATTTGAGTTTGACAAACAAAAACTCAAAGACAGCATTGTACAAGTAGAGAAAGATTATAAAACACAACTAGCCTTTGACAAAGAAATTGAGCAAAAACAAGCCGAAAAAAGATATTTACTTATTGGCTTTTTTGGATTATTTGTTGTGCTATCTATAATTATTTTCTTGGTTTACAAAAACACCAAAAAGAAGCAACAGTTAGTAGAGAAAGAAAGGCAAATTGAACTTCAAAAAACTGAAAAGCTTTTAAAAGAACAAGAGTTAAATACAATAGACGCTATGATTTCTGGACAAGAAAAAGAGCGTCAACGGTTAGCTAGTGAATTACATGATAGCGTTGGAGCTACACTCGCCGCTGCAAAGTTGCAATTTGAGCACATACAAAAGCAAAAAGAAAAAGGGAAAGAAATAGATGAGTTATATACAAAAACTGCTTCTTTACTAGATGATGCCTATAAAGAAGTAAGAACAATGGCTCATGAAAAAAACAATGGAGTTATTGCAAAAAAAGGCCTATTGCCTGCCATTAAAAATCTAGCAAAAAATGTTTCTGGTATTAATAACCTATCTGTAGAAGTTGTCCACTTTGGGCTCGAAAAACGATTAGAGAATAGTTTAGAAATTTCAATATTTAGAATAATACAAGAACTCGTTACAAATATTATAAAACACTCTCAGGCAACAGAGGCAACAATATCAATAACACAACACGACAACTCTATAAATATTATTGTAGAAGATAATGGAGTTGGTTTTTCTAGCAAAAATTTAAGTTTTACCAGCGGTATAGGACTTTCCAATGTTGAAAAAAGAATTGAACAACTTCTAGGCACCCTAGAAGTAGATTCTAATCCCGGAAAATCTACAACTGCATTAATAGATATACCATTATGATAACCGTAGCTATCGCAGAAGACCATCAATCACTTGTTGATGGGATAAATTTACTTTTAGAATATGAAGAAGATATTAAAATTGTTGGTAATGCTAACGACGGTGAAGCACTAATAGATATAGTAAAAGCAAAACAGCCAGATGTAGTTTTAACAGATATTAAAATGCCTAAGATAGATGGTGTTGCAGCTTCGAGAATAATAAAAAGAGAATTCCCCAATACAAAAATTATAGCTTTTTCAATGTTTGATCAAGACGAAGCAATTAAACAAATGATTGCTGTGGGAGCTTCGGGGTATTTATTAAAAAACTCTCCCTTAGAAGAAGTTCTTAGAGCTATTAGAACAGTTATAACTGGACAACGTTTTTTTGATGCCTCTATAGATATTGAAGCAATAGATGACTCTTCAGAAAAAACAAACAAAAAACCTTTATTATCAAAAAGTGAAAGAGAAATATTACAGCTTATTGGAGAAGGTAAAAGCACAAGTGAAATTGCTGCATTGCGTTTTACAGCAACCTCAACTGTAGAAAAGCATAGAAAAAATATGATTCGCAAATTAGGCCTTTCTGGAAAAGGAGAATTATTAAGGTATGCTCTTGAAAAAAAATATGATTACTAACCAAACCCATTTATTATGAAAACAATCATTAACACTCTCATACTCCTATTTTTTATAACTAGTTATTCTCAACAAAAGGTTTTTCAAAAAAAGAAACCTACAAAAGGAGAAGCAAACTTAGTTGAGGATATTATGACAGAAAATGATGAGTTAGGGACAATTTCAGAAAATATATCATTTGGAATAAGTGTTGGGTTTAATAATGCTCTAGAAGAAATTAGTACAGCATCTATCTCCCCAATTGACAATAAAATAATTATTAGTGAGGAACAAAGAACTAGCTTTGTTTTATCGACAGTTCTTTCTGTTCCAATTATATTTAAGAGAAATATTCTTTATAGGTATTCTGGAAAAAACGGTGAGTTATACGGTCCATATCATAAACTTTCAGAATGGAGTTTAATTGCCGCTTTAAATATTGCTACTTTCCAAGGAGCCCAAAGTGGCTCAGTATTTAATCAAAAAATTAGTGGAGGACTTGGTGTTGCTTATAATTTTACTGAAGATGTTTCTATTGGTCTAACTTATGAGTTACTCTCATACAGAAAACCTAAAGATTTTTTAATCAATAATGAAGGTAATTCAATATCCGAAAATGGAAACCCAGTTAACTCACTAGATATATCTGACAACAGATACTTTTTTGATAGGTATGCTAATACCTTTTCCTTAAAAATAATTTATAAATTAACCAAGTAAGATTATAGTTGCCTAAATATAAATACCCTGCAAAGGGTATTTTTTTTGGCTATTTCGCAAACTAGTTTTGAGTATGTCAAAATTAGAGCCTCTACTACAACAAATTAATACATACAAGAAGGATTATAAACCTCTTACTGCGGCAGAAACACTTCAACTAATTAGTGAAATTAAGAGAATTTCAGAATCAAAAATACTCCTAGAAAAAATTATTTTTTTATTCGTTTCTACAGAAAAAAACTTATTAGAAACAGAATGTCTTACTAAAAGAGAGTCCAAAATTTTTAGTCTTATTGGTTCTCAATACACATCTCAAGAAATAGCAAACTTATTAAATGTTAGTAAAGAGACTGTGAGCACACACCGTAAAAATATTATTAAGAAATTAAACCTGAAAGGTGCTGGACAATTGCAATATGTAGCTTTCAAAAAAATACAAGAAATTATTAACAACAATTAATACAATTATGAATTTAAAACAAATATTTCTACCTATACTACTTTGTTTATTTTGTTTCAATACAAGTGCTCAAGTGACAGAAACCATTCCTAGAAAAGAAAGTGTAAAACCTTTAAGGATAGGTGCACGTATAGGAGCGCCAAACATATTAACTGTAAATGCAGAATACGTTACACCTCTACTAGACAATAGAGTCGCTGCCACATTAGATTATATGCCTTTTTCATATACTGTAGATGATGTATCTATAAAGTATAACAATTTTGAAATTGGCTCTAACATATACCTTAACAACAAAGGTAAAGGGCTGTATGCAGGGATAAGTTACTTTTCTTTTGATGGCGAAGGAGATTACCCGGATGTAGAGTTTAATGAAGACTCTTTTGGAGATGGTAAGGGAATTATAAAGTTTAACACTCTAAATTTAAAAATAGGAGCCAAACTTGGACGTACATTTTATTTTAGAATAGAAGCAGGTTATGGTTTTGGGTCTATCCCAGATAATATAACTATTAAGAGTAATGATTCTAACGAAACAACAGAAGAAGAAATTCCAGAAATTCCGGGGATTAGCAACTCTGGACTTATAGTACTCAATTTTGGTTTTGGATTTAGCTTCCTATAAAAATTACCCACTAATGGGTATTTTTTTAAGACACCCATCCCCTTAGATTTGACGTATAACTTTAAAATACTATCAATTATGAAAACTAAATTATTATTCCTCGCATTATTCATTTCTGCAATAGCGGTTGCAACACCAAAAATCACAGTTATTGATGACTTTGGTAAAAAGAAAATTGAGGTTGGAGCTTCAGAAAATGATGCAGAAATCTATGTAAATGGAAAACAAGTAGGTAAAGGGAGTACAGTTGTAACTGTACCAAAAGACGACTGTGTAACTGTAATTGCCAAGAAAATTGGCTATCTAACAGAGCAAATAGAATTTTGCAATAAAAAGGATATGACTAAGCCACCTAAGACTTATTACATAGAAATGAAGCGTGATGATGCATATGATGCATCCATACAAACAGATATTGCCAATGTAGACATAGAAATGGTATGTAATACTATGGAAAAAGATCAAGCTTGGAAGCTTATAAACCAAATTGTACTTTCTTATATCGATGTAATTGAAATGACAGATAAAGAAACTGGTTACTTACGTACAGCATGGTCTTTAAAAACTTTTAAGCAAAATACTATTCGTACAAGAATAATTATTAAAGAATCATCTACAGATCCATTGGTGTTTAAAGTAAAGCTTGTAAGTGAAGCCTCTGGAAGACCTACGACAAGTGTAAAGAGTGATGAACTATATAAAGAGTGGGATCGTGTGTTACGAAGCTACTCAGACGTAATTGGAGAATTCCAAGCACGTCTTAAATAAGCATGATTTTTCAAAATTATTTGAATTAGCTAACCCTTGTTTTGTTTTAATTATGGTTGTTTAGAACCTCTCCTCTGGAGAGGTTTTTTTGAATAAATACCCTCCAATGGGTATTTTATTTACTAGAGAATAGAAATAGATTTGGATCAAAACATTAACTAAAAACTACACACCATGAAACAGTACAAAATTTTATTTTTATTAAGTCTTTTCTTAGTTTTTTCAGCTTGTAAAAAAGACGACGATGGGGACAATGATCAATCATTTGACGGCTCTATAGAGGATATAGAAAGCTTTTACAATAGTGATGTTGTAGATGCTCTTATAGATTTAGGGTTTGAAATTAATACAGGGAATAACCCACCTACAATAGAGGGTTCTTATTTATGTACCCCATCAATACTAGAGGCTACATCGGTGCCTAATGATGTGATAGGAAGTCAATTTCCAGATCTATTTTTAAACTTCAGAAATCAAGACAATAGTACTTTAACTATAGATTTTGATGGTGCTTCTGGATCCGAAACATATGATGGAGCAGGGTCGTTCGTATCGGGTAGTGACGATCAATTTTCAGTTTTTTTAATTATTACAGTTACTAGAGATGGTGAAACTGCCGAAGTAACATTTGCTATTTCTGGTACAAAAGAAGCAGATGGAATTGCAAACTTGCAAGTAGCTTTAATAATGATTGATGATAATGGTGACCCAGGCGGTTTCTTTATTGAAAACAATACAGGTAGAGTTTTAACAGATGGAGATGATTTCTCTGAAGAATTATAATAATATATACTATGAATATTAAAAATATATTTGTCGCTTTAGCAGTATTAGTAATTGCTACAAGTTGTAAAAAAGATGATAATGACGGAGATGGTTCTGTAGAACTAGATCTATTAATTGGAACTTGGAATCTTGACAGAGAAACAGACAATGATGGATTTGACGAAACTTATGATAGTAGCTGCAACAACTTTTGGGAGTTTACAGAAGATACTCTTCGTGCTGTATGGGATTATGATTGTGATGGTGCTATAGATGATGATTCTACTGCTTCTTACAGATTAGATGGTAACGAAATACTTCCACTTAACGGCCCTAACCCTGATGATACTAGAGCTTTTATAAGAACACTTACAAATTCGAATTTAAGAATAGAGCTAGAAACTCCAGAGGGTGAAGGTTTTGTTTATAAAGAGAACTTTTATTTCAGTAGATAACAAATAAACTTTAATCTAAAAAAAGCGGCTAATGATGAATTAGCCGCTTTTTAAGTATATAATACTAAGTATTAATTTTTAGCTGGAAGATTACTAAACTTTTCAGCATACATAAGCATTTGTTCTTCAAAAGTAGCAGGTTGCTCAATTGTAAAACTTTCAATTTCTCCATCATCACTCATCTTAGGAACAATAACAGGATTTACAAACCCGCCATAAGGGGGAGATGTAAATTGTTTGTTACGTTCTAAGACTTCAGCATGTATTTCTTGATCTACTTTTACTCCGTATCCTTCTACTAAGTCTGTAACAGCTTCATAATCACCTTCAGATTTTATACGCTGTGTTTCTCTTAGTAGCTCACCAAAGATTTCATGTAATTTATCATAGTCATTAATATTAAAATACGTTTTCCCATCTCTACTTACTTTTTCAATTACATTATCTGCCTTTCCTCTTTCAAAAGCCCAAGCCGAAACCCATTGGCGGTTACGCATATGTGCTTCTTCTACATCATCACCAAGGTTTAGTCTAATTAATTGTGTCATTAAACCATTTCTAATATATCCGTCAAAAGCAGCCATACCTACTTTTTTCCAGTCTTCTACAAGTCCAAGTTCTTGTAATTTTGGGCTATATAAATAGTAAAGTCCCACTAGGTCTGCACGACCTTCTTCTAAGGTAGAGGCATAATTTTTTAACGTTTCTTTGGTCTCTCCTACTCCTGGGTTTAATTGCCCTGATGCATGTCCTATTACCTCATGTAATGCAGTATGTAATTTATCTGCCAATTGTCCATATTCTTTTTCAAGTTCATATTCTTGGTCATCATGGACAAACTCTTTTAAACGTCCTGAACTTCCAGCATTGTTATATGCATTAATTATATTTCCTAAAGAAACTGACTTACTTCCTACAGCAGCGCGTATCCAGTTTGCATTAGGTAAGTTAACACCAATTGGTGTACTTGGTGACGCATCACCAGCTTCTCCAGCTACATTAACAACCTTATATGTTACACCAACAACATTTTTCTTTTTGTGTTCTTCCATTAAAGGTGAATTATCTTCAAACCATTGTGCATTTTCAGATAGAACAGCCATTTTTTGTGACATATCAAAATCTTTAATTTGCACGATTGTTTCGTAAGAACCTCTGTATCCTAATGGGTCATTATATACTTCAATAAAGCTATTTATATAGTCTATATCTCCTTCGGTTGCGGATGTCCATGCTACATTATAATCATCCCATGTTTGTAGATCACCTGTCTTGTAATATTCAATTAATAATCCAATTGCATCTCCTTGTGCTTGGTTTTCTGCAACACCTTGTGCTTTTTCTAACCAAGTAATAATTTTATCAATAGCAGCTCCATATAAGCCTCCAGATTTATAAACACGTTCTTTTAATTTTCCATCTTCTTTTACTAGTTGAGAATTTAATCCATAAGAAAGTGGTTTTTCTGGGTTTGGAGATTCTTTACTAGCATAAAAAGTTTCAACATCTTTGTTTGTAACATTCGGTCCATAAAAGTTCACAGCACTTAAAGCAACATTATCTACATTTTTTGCTTGGTTTACTTTTTTGCTATCTTCATTATTAAAAATAACATCAAGTGCAGCTCCTTCTAATGTTGTATTTGTAGCGCTTAATAGTTCTTGCAAATATTCTTTTGAAAAATCTGGCATTAACTTATCATTAGAGTAGTGATGATGTATTCCGTTAGAAAACCACACTCTTTTTAGGTAAACTTCAAAGCTTTTCCAGTTTTCACTATTCTTGTCACCATCATAAGTAGTATAAATATTCTCTAGTGCTTTACGTATGGTAAGATTATGACGATAATTTTGATCCCACATAATATCACGTCCCTCTAATCCAGCTTGGACTAAATAATAAACCAGTTTTTGCTGTTGTAAACTTAGATTTTCCCACCCAGGTACTTGGTAGCGTAAAATCCGTATATCTGCAAATTGATCTACATTATAATCAAAATTGTCTGTAGTGACTTCTTCAACTTGTCCAGTAGGCTCTTTTTTATCTGTTTCTTTACAAGAAAATAATAGTAAACCGCTCAAAGCCATTACTATAAAAAAAGTATTTTTCATTATTTTAAAATTTAGTTTCCAACAAATGTAGCAAAATATAGATGTTAAATTTGCTATCTTAGCAGAAATAATCAACAACATCTCAATATGAAAATCTTAAAATATCTTTTTTTTCTTATCCTTTTAGTTCTTATTGGTGGCGCCATCTATTTTGGCACTAAAGATGGAAGTTTTGATTTAGCGGCAAGTAAAGTTATTAAGGCTCCGGCAGAGGTAGTATATAATAATGTAAAAGATTTTAAAAGCTGGGAAGAATGGGGTCCTTGGATGGAAGAAGATGAAAATATGGAAATAACTTATGCTGAAAAAACTGAAGGTGAAGGTGCTTCTTACTCTTGGACAAGTGAGGTAATGGGGGATGGTAGTATGGAAACTGTAAAGGTTATTCCGAATAAAGAAATAGACCAAAAAATTTCATTTAATACTCCAATGGGAGACAGTAATAGTGATGTATACTGGTATTTTGAAGATACTGAAAACCCTAGTGAGACCAAAGTAACTTGGGGCATGAAAGGAGAGCAAACCTTTATGGAAAAAGTATTTATGGGTTTATTTTCTAATGAAGATTTCGAGACCACATTAAAAACAATGTATGAAACTGGCCTAAACAACCTTGAAGAGTCTGTAATGGAAGACATGAAACAATTTACCGTAAATGTTGATGGCATTACAGAGTATGGTGGTGGTTATTACATGTACACTAGCACCTCAGCAAAATCAAGTGATATTGGTTCAAGAATGGCACCAATGATGGGGCAAGTAATGGGGTATATGCAGGAAAATAATATACAAACTGCTGGGATGCCTTTTACTATATATAATCAAATTGACGAGGCAAATGGCACTCTTATATTCTCTGCAGCAATACCTGTGAGAGACAGAGTAATTACACCAGAAGGAAGTCCTGTGGTTTGTGGTTTTATGGAACCAACTACTGCATTAAAGGTTACTTTGCGTGGTGAATACGGAAACTTACCTAATGCATACACTAAAGGAGAAGAGTACTTAACACAAAATAATATACAGAAAGATAATGCCAAAAGTATGTTTGAGGTTTACGCTACAGATCCAGGCAATGTGCCTAACCCTGCCAATTGGGTAACGGAAGTTTATATACCTGTTTTAAAGACTCAAAACCCAGAAAGCAACCAATAACATGAAAGCACTCCTCTATGTTTTTTTAGGAGGTGGCTTGGGAAGTATGTTGCGATATCTTGTTGGTATTTATACCGCAAGTTTTACAACTTCATTCCCTTACGGTACTTTTATTGTAAACATAATTGGAAGTTTTATTATTGGGATTATTTTTGGGTTAACTCTTAAAAACACTTCGCAATCTGGTGATCTTATTTTATTACTAATTATAGGTTTTTGTGGAGGTTTTACTACATTTTCTTCCTTTGCATTTGAAAATTATAATTTTCTTAAAAATGGAGAAATTACAGTTTTCGCAACTTATACAATAGCAAGTATTGTTTTAGGGCTTTCTGCTGTTTTCTTAGGGCTTTGGATTTCTAAACTTTTTTAAGTTAGCTACTTAACAACAAATATTTAAAAAAATAGTATTTATAGCACGCAAAAAAATAAGATGACAAACTACAGATACATTGTAAAGCAAGTAATAACCTGTGCAAACAAGAGCGGGCTATCTATGTATTGACTATACTATAATAATTTAAATCAATATAAAAACGCCCCGCCAATGAGCGGGACGTTTTATTTTTATACTAACAACTAACCAAAATGAGAAAAATTTACAGAAATTATATAGACAATTTTTCTGGACTCTCTAGAGAAATCTGGTTGCTCTCCCTTGTCACTTTTATAAATAGAGCGGGTGCCATGGTACTTCCCTTTTTGTCACTTTACCTAGTGAGTGAGAAAGGATTTACTAAACCAGAAGTTGGCATAATAATGACTTGTTATGGAGTAGGGTCTATTTTTGGAACCATAATTGGCGGAAAGTTAACTGATGGAATTGGTTACCATAAAACTATAGTATTAAGTTTATTATTGGGTGGGCTTGGCTTTATAGGACTTCAGTTTCTAGATACATTTTACCTTATATGTGTAGGTATGTTTCTTCTTATTTTACTTGCAGACGCCTATCGCCCAGCTGTTTTTGTAGCCGCAGAAGCATACAGTAAACCAGGTAATGTAACAAGGGCAATTGCACTAATTAGACTAGCTATAAATCTGGGTTTTTCAATAGGCCCTGTAATTGGAGGTATTATTATTACTCGTATTAATTATGCTTCTTTGTTTTGGATAGACGGAGTTACCTGTGCATTAGCTTCATTACTACTCTTTATTGTTTTAAAACCAAAAAAAGTAGTACT
This sequence comes from Patiriisocius hiemis, assembly GCF_031846325.1. Taxonomy (NCBI): domain Bacteria; kingdom Pseudomonadati; phylum Bacteroidota; class Flavobacteriia; order Flavobacteriales; family Flavobacteriaceae; genus Patiriisocius; species Patiriisocius hiemis. The sequence continues at coordinate 125,885 of NZ_JAVRHZ010000008.1, forward strand.
TAAAGAAAAAATAATTATAAAAAAAGAAGGTAAATCACCCTACAAAAACCCATTGTATATATTACTTTTTTTGATCATGGTATTAAGTAGTATAACCTTTGTTCAATACTTTTCTGTAGTGCCTTTATTTTACAAAGATGTTTACCTACTTTCTGAAGACCTCATCGGGTTGCTCTTATTTATAAATGGTGCTATCATTGTGATTTTTGAAATGCCACTTGTGGGTTGGCTTGAGCGTATCAAAATTTCAAAAACTATGGCATTACTATGGGGAAATGCATTTTTGGCAGCTAGTTTTTTAATTTTAAACTTTTCATCATGGATTGGAGTGTTAATAATTGGTATGGTATTAATGACCATAGGAGAAATGATTGCTTCTCCCTTTTCTAGTGCTCTTGCATTATCAATGGCTCCAAAAGGAAGAAAAGGTAGTTATATGGGGCTTTTTAGTATGAGTTTTTCAATCTCACATTTAGTGGGGCATAATGCAGGGATGAATCTTTCAGACGTTTATGGCTATGCTTTTAATTGGTATGTAATGTTTGCTGTATTAATAGTGGTTTGTTTACTTTCGTTATGGCTTTACGGAATTCTAAAAAAGTCATCAGAATATGTAGAATATTAAAGCAATCACAATGAAAAGTATCATACTATTATTTATTTCCTTCGGAATAATTTCCTGTGGGAACCCTTCAGAAAAGAAACCAATAGAACGCTCTAATGAAACTCCTTATAAACAAGGGCAAACAGGAGCGGTCACCATACCTATTGAAAAACCAATACTAGATAGTACACGATATAATGTTGCTTTTTTAATTATGGATGGTGTGTATAATACTGAGCTTACTGCTCCTTTTGATATTTTTCAGCATACCATATTTAGAGAGGGTATTAAAGCTATGAATGTATTTACTGTAGCAAACACACATGAACCTATTACTTCTTTTGAAGGAATGAGAATACTTCCAGATTTTAATTATCTAGAAGATGCGTTACCTACCATAGATATTTTAGTAGTTCCAAGTGCAGAACACCATCTAGACACAGATCTCGAAGACCAAAAGATGCTTGATTTTGTAAAAAAAGTAGATAAAAAGGCAAAGTTTATAACCTCCCATTGCGATGGAGCATTTGTACTTGCAAAGGCTGGACTCTTATACAATTCTGTTTCTACTACCTTTCCAAGTGATATTGACGCTATGCGAACTATGTTTCCAGAATTGGATATTAGAAAAGAAGTGCTTTTTGTGCATGATGGGAAATATATAACCTCTGCAGGAGGTGCCAAAAGCTTTGAAGCTGCACTATACCTATGTGAATACCTTTATGGAAAAGATATTGCACAATCCTTAGCAGGAGGGCTTGTTATAGATTGGAAGCTGGAAGATGTTCCTCATTTAATTGTAAAAAACTAACTAGCCGGTACTACCTCATTATTTGCAATAACGTGCGACAATACAATTTGAGTTTTGGTTTCTCCAAAAACTATAAGTTGATCTATAAACTCTTCTAAGTGTTTTTGGTTCTTTAAAACTACTTCCATCACAATGTTTTCATTTCCAGTAATACGATAGCAATTTAAAACTTCATTGTAGGTTTTTACTGTAGATAAAAAAGGTTTCAATTTTCCCATAAAAGCACGCAAAGTTATAATTGCTTTTAGTTGATATCCCACATCAAAAGGAGAAACAATAGTTTTGTACCCGTTTATTAAACCTACATCCTCCATTTTCTTTATGCGTTCCCCAACAGCAGGAGAACTCATCCCTATTCTACGCCCTATCTCTGAGTTGGACATACGAGCATTTTCTTGTAGGCACTTTAAAATTTTTTTATTTAAGTTATCTAACATACTAATTATAAGATTTATTCAAAATTAAGATAAATTTTAAAGCAAATACCCATTTTTACCTAAATACTTATTGCATGATAGGATGTTTACTTATTAAATTTGAGTGAAAAAGAAAAAGAAAAATTTAACTGTAATGTTACCTACAACCCCACATCAGTTACCGCAATCCCCTATTTACCAAAAAGCTATGGAGATATTTAATCTTTCTAGAAGTATCTCTACATATTTAATTGACGATTTAGCACCTTTAAATGAGGAAGGAGCTGAAAATTCACATATCTACTTTACAGGAGATATCGTTCAGCAATCTGTATCCTTAGTCCCAGAAATTTTAAAAGCTGAAAGCCAGACCTTTTCTGAAGAAAAATACAAGTATGCAGCTTCGGTTTCTAGATTAACTAATAGTTTGTATAAAAACTGTGAACGGTTAGAAACCTCTAACAGTAATGGCAAAGAGTTTATTTCAATTTTAAGACACGAGCTTAAAAAATTTAGAAAACTACAACGTAACTGGATGTTAACGTTGTAGTTTGTAATCTTTAATTAAGTTTCTATATCTTTTTAATTCCTCAAGCACTTTAGGTGCTAATATGGCAAGTCCTATCATATTAGGAACCATCATCGCAAATATCATAGCATCACTAAACACGGTTACGGCACCTAATGTCGCAGCACCACCAATTACAGTAAAGCAACAAAATAGTATTTTGTATATATATTCTGTTTTACGACTTCTACCAAAAAGAAAACTCCAAGCTTGATAGCCATAATAAGACCAAGAAATCATAGAAGAAAATGCAAATAAAATAACCGCTACTGTTAGCACATAAGGAAACCAAGAGATTCCACTTTCTAAGGCTGAAGCTGTTAACAAAACCCCTTCTTCATCACTTAAAATAGTTCCTGGCACAATTTGCCCTGTGATAATTAATACTAAAGCAGTAAGCGTACAAACTATTACAGTATCAATAAAGGGTTCTAACAATGCAACCAACCCTTCACTTGCTGGGTATTTTGTTTTAACAGCACTATGAGCAATAGAAGCACTCCCTACTCCCGCTTCATTACTAAAAGCTGCTCTTTTAAAACCTTGAATTAACACACCAACAAAGCCTCCAATAACACCCTCTGGATGAAATGCTCCATCCCAGATAGACTTAAATGCTCCAGGAATTGCTTCAAAGTTTAATCCCAAAACAACAAATACAGCCAACATATAGATTACTACCATAAAAGGGACAATCTTGTCAGTTACATTTGCTATTTTTTTTATTCCACCAATGATAACAATCCCTACTAGAATTGCCATGATTAAACCAAAAAGCCAACCATTTCCTGCAATAAAGCTATTCTCTGCCCCAGTAACATGTTCAAATAATTTATAGGCTTGGTTTATTTGAAACATGTTTCCGCCTCCAAAAGAACCACCAATACACATGATAGCAAAAATGATTGCTAGTAATTTACCAAGGCGTTTAAAGCCTTTCTCTTTTAATCCTTTTTTAAGATAGTACATAGGACCTCCAAACACCTTACCCGTATCATTTACTTCACGGTACTTTACCCCTAGCGTACATTCTACAAATTTAGAAGACATACCTAATAAGCCTATTAAGACCATCCAAAGTGTTGCACCTGGTCCTCCAATTCCCAATGCAATAGCTACACCTGCAATATTACCTAGTCCAACAGTTGCAGAAATTGCAGCTGTTAGTGCCTGAAAGTGTGTAACCTCCCCTTCACCTTCTACTCTTATAGTATCTGGATTATCACCGTCTACTTTAGATACAGTATTTGAAACTGTTACTTGATGCTCCTCTTCAAATTCATCATATGTACCCCTAACTACACGTATAGCAGTAAAAAAGTCTGTAAAATTGATAAACTTAAAATAAATAGTAAAATAAGCAGCACCTAAAATAAGTACTATTAATACCCATGGGATACCAACGTCATTTGTTATTGGTATTTGAGCAAATACTGCATCTACAAACCAGCTGGTTGCGTTACTAAAATGTTGATTAATACGTTCGTCTAATGATTGATTGAGTAATGATAAAAACATGCTATTTGATTTGAATAGCAATATTTTACAAAAGACTTAAAACCGAAAGGTTACGCACTACTTAAAATTTATATGGTTATGGTTAACCATATGCTTATTTAGATTGTTTGAAAGTAGTGTAGGCAATAAAATTATTTTTTGTAGCAAACTCAATTAGTTGTTCTTTCCCACTAGCTCCTCTAATATTAAGCATCTGTTTAATTTGGTGAATATGGGTTTGAAAACCATCTAAACTTATGTGCATTGCTTCGGCAATTTCTGGGTATGATTTTGCCTTGCCAAAATAAGCTAAGTTTCCTAAAACTTCTTTTTGTCTTTCTGAAAACTCAATCCTAGAAGTTTCTTTTAGTGAAGTTAATTCGCTTTTCATTGTCTTAATGGTATCTAAATGACTTTCGTTTGCAACTTCTAACTTCTCAATTTTTTGTTTAAGCAGGGTATTTTCAGAATCCAATTGCGTTGCAATAGATTGTTGTTGTTCCTTTTCTGAAAGAAATTTCCAACTGTAAAGAAGTATAGAAAACAATAAGATAAATAGAACTTTAAACGATATTGAGGTAATACTTCCAGCCACAGACCAAAATTCTTGATCAATTACTTGTATTAGTTTATCCTGCGGAATAATACGATGTGTTACTGCAACAATAATTAGCACAAAAAGTGCAAATGTGGGTAAGTACATAAACTTCATCTTTCTTGAAGCAAATGCCTTATTAAGTTCTAATAAAAGAGAAATAGCAACCAGTACCGAAATAGGAATATCGATGAGCCAAATAAAGTTATTGCTAATTTCTTGATTACTGTAAGAGGTTGTTATAAAAACAAATGCTATCATACCCAAGACACCAGAATACAAGCTTATAAACTCGCGAGTACTAAAGCGCTCTACCAATTGGACAACGGTTCCTCTTCTTTTTTGATGTTCTATTGAAGGAAGCGATAATAAAATAAATAATGAATTTGCTAAGGAGATTACCACTCCTATATAAATAATAAGTCTACTTGTGGGTGTAAAATCTAGAAAAAGACGTAAAAAAAGGTTAAGTAGCGCCCCTAATCCCCAAACAAAAATTGCCAATCCAAACCATTTTATACCTTGGGTGTTTTTCGCAATCGTGCCCCTAGCTATCTCTTTAGCAAATATACGTTGGATTACAATAGCAGTAATTAAACAAACTATGGCGGTAACTGTATATTCTATGGTAGCGAGCATCTATTTATTAACTAATTGATGATACTTAATTATATCTTGGATTAAGCTGAATATTAATTTAAAATTTGAATAATTTATATTTTTAAATTCATCTGTGGTATTATATATATTTAATGCAAAATCTTTCTTTGTTAAAGCTAAACTATCATTGTCATCATTTTTCACCATAGAATCTATAATGAATTCCTTTTTTTGCAATTTTTTTAATGAAGCAAAGCATCTGATTTTATCATCTTGTATAAACTTACCATTTTGACTATCAAATTCATCACTTAAATACAATCTTCTACCAAATTCATCCTTTTTAAGTAAATCCTTATCATAATAAAAATGCTCAATACAATTTAGGTTTGTGCTTCTATGAAATGGTTTAGGTAAAGAAAATGTATAAACTGTGTTATTAAAGATGTTGTATCTTTTTTGTCTTTTAGAACCAAATTCTCCAATTTTTTGTAAATTATCTGAGTCAAAAATAGCTATAACTGGCTTTTTTGATTTTGAAACCAAAATACCTTCCAAAATATTAACAAGTTTTAGATCACCAACAGCATAATTTGGATCGTATTCTACAAACTTTATCATATTACTAAGGCTATTTAAACCTATGTCAATTTTCGAAAGTTCTAACAAAGAAGCTTTTAAATGCATCCAATCAGTATTTCCTTCTGTATATACTAATATTTTCTCACCTTGATGTAATAATATATTTTTTAAAACAGAATTTGAAGAAAGTTTATTATATTTCTTGACTAGACTTCTAAAAAGCAAGTCATCATGACCTCTTATATCTTTTATAAAAAAAAGATATCCTTCAACAATTCTTATAAATAAACTATAGTCTTTTTTTAATTTATGTTTTTTAGAATATTTAGTAAAGTGTTCCTCTGCAGCATTATTTAAGCCAAATTTTTCCCAAGCGTACAACATCGCTCTTACCCTTTTCAAAATTTTTCGCTTAACATTTACTTTTCTATTAACTGTCAAACCAGTTACATATTGATGTTCATAATGGGAGCGAATAGAAGTCTTTTCTTTATTAACTGTAAACCCATTATTATTAATTATTCTAATTAAACTATCACTTAAATAAACTTCATTATTACTTAATTCTGCCACATTAGATGGAAACTTCTTCAGGTTAGTAGATAATGTAATATCATCGGCATATCTAGTATAATAACATTGGTTTTTCTTAGAAAAAACAACTAATTCCTTATCTAAACTTCTGCAAATAATATTAGAAATAACAGGGGAAACAGGACTCCCTTGTGGTAGTTTGTTATTGTGACAACATAATTGAGCTAAAATTGTTGCAATTTCTTCATTAAAAAAAAAAGGATAATTTAAAAAAACACCTCTGACTCTTCCAAAGTTAATCGTTGAAAAAAAATCGGCTAAGTCCATATTTAAAACAAACTTCTTCTTAATATGCTTCTTTGCGTTTGTTTTGATACCTCTTTTCTTTATAAAACTATGTACTTGTTTTTTTGGCCTATAGTGTTTATTTAATTCTAAAGAAATTTGCTTTTGAATGTTTTTTAAGGAAGGAATTGGAGAGGAAATTTCTCTTTGTCTCCCATTTTTCTTATTTATTGTAAAGGAATTATATCTAAGATCAGTCTTATATGCGTTATAAAGTAACTTCTTCTTACTAATTCCAAGATAAATGGCTAGTTCTTGTTTTGTAGATATTTGAAGAAAATCTTTTGCCATTTTTTTATAAAAGTGCCCATAGTAATTCTACCTTAGCTATTAACAATAGAATAAAAATAATAATTGATATTTTAAATTTCTTATTATTTATAAAAGTCATTATTAGTTATATAGTTATATACTTCTATAAGTTATTTTATATTAGTATACCACTCCGAAACTGCTGCAGGATCGCAAGCAAAATCAATAAGACTATGAGCACTATAAATTCTTTATAAAAATATAAAAAAATTACATATTACGTCTATACTGTCCTCCCACTTCAAACAACGAATTGGTTATTTGCCCTAGCGAAGCATACTTACAAACTTCCATTAAAGCTTCAAATATATTCTCGTTATTTATGGATTTATGCTGTAAGTCTTTCAACAAGTCGGCTACTTTCTCTTCATGAGATTTATTTAAGTTTGTTACAACTTTAATTTGGTATTGTTTCTCTTCTTCAGTAGCTCTAATTACTTCAGCAGGTAACACAGTTGGTGAACCTTTGCTACTTAAAAAAGTATTTACTCCAATAATTGGAAACTCTCCTGTATGCTTTAAGGTTTCATAATACAAACTCTCTTCTTGTATCTTACTACGTTGATACATAGTTTCCATGGCTCCAAGAACTCCTCCTCTTTCGGTAATTCTATCAAACTCCTCAAGTACTGCATTTTCTACTAAATCTGTAAGTTCTTCAATAATAAAACTTCCTTGAATTGGGTTTTCATTTTTAGCAAGACCTAGTTCTTTGTTAATAATTAACTGAATCGCCATTGCACGACGCACGCTTTCTTCAGTAGGAGTTGTAATTGCTTCGTCATACGCATTTGTATGTAGAGAATTACAGTTATCGTAAATAGCATATAATGCTTGAAGCGTTGTCCTTATATCATTAAAATCTATTTCTTGAGCATGTAGAGATCTACCTGAAGTCTGGATATGATACTTCAACATTTGTGCTCTAGGGTTTGCACCATACTTTTCTTTAAGTGCTTTTGCCCATATTTTTCTAGCGACACGACCTATAACAGAATATTCAGGATCAATACCATTACTAAAGAAAAACGAAAGGTTAGGACCAAATTTATTGATGTCCATCCCTCTACTTAAATAATATTCTACATAGGTAAATCCATTTGCCAATGTAAATGCCAGTTGTGTAATAGGGTTGGCTCCGGCTTCTGCAATGTGGTACCCCGAAATTGAAACCGAATAGAAGTTACGTACTTGCTTTTCTATAAAATACTCTTGAACATCACCCATTAAACGCAAGGCAAATTCAGTAGAGAAAATACACGTGTTTTGTGCCTGATCTTCTTTTAATATATCTGCTTGCACAGTTCCTCGTACTTGCATTAAAGTATCTGCTTTAATTTTCAAATAAACATCCTTGGACAATACTTGATCTCCTGTTACGCCCAATAAAAGCAGTCCAAGTCCGTCATTACCCTCTGGTAATTCTCCTTGATATGCTGGTCGTTCTTTATCTTTATATATTTTTGAAATTTTTGCTTCTACCTCTTTTTCAAGGCCATTTTCTTTAATGTACTTCTCGCAATTTTGGTCAATTGCAGCATTCATAAAGAAGCCAAGTAACATTGGAGCGGGTCCATTAATTGTCATACTCACAGAAGTCATTGGGTGACTTAAATCGAATCCTGAGTACAGTTTTTTTGCATCATCAAGACAGCAAATAGAAACCCCTGCATTTCCTATTTTCCCATAAATATCTGGACGTAAACCGGGGTCATTACCATATAGTGTTACACTATCAAAAGCAGTAGACAATCGTTTTGCTGGCATTCCTTGGCTTACGTAATGAAAACGCCTGTTAGTTCTCTCTGGTCCTCCTTCTCCAGCAAACATACGTGCCGGGTCTTCCCCAGTTCGTTTAAAAGGATATAAACCTGAGGTATATGGAAACTCTCCAGGAACATTTTCTTGCAAACACCATTTTAAAATATCACCCCAACCTTGGTATTTAGGCAAAGCAACTTTTGGTATTTGTGAATGTGAAAGTGACTCTGTATGTGTATCTATTTTAATTTCTTTATCACGTACTTTAAAAGTATAAACTGGATTTTTATAGCGCTCCACTTTTTCATCCCAAGTAGTAATAATTTCCCAATTGTAAGGATCTAAGTCCATTTTTGCTTTGTCAAACTCAGCAACTAATAACTTTAATAGTTCTTTATTTTCTTCTGAAGATTGAATTGTTTCAAAATCGATACCTGCTTTGTCTAAAGAAGGGGCTTTACCTGAAACCGTTTCTAATGTTTTAAATATTCCATACAATTTTTGAGCAACTTCAGTTTGCTCAAGTGCCTTTTTATCATAAGCTCTATTATTTTCAGAAATTTCAGAAAGATATCTAGTACGAGCAGGAGGAATTACAAAAATCTTCTCACTCATCTCGTCTGTTATTTCAAACGTACTTTTTAGGTCTGTCTCGGTTTTTTCAACTAACGCATCCATTATGGATTTGTATAGTTGGTTCATCCCAGGATCATTAAATTGAGACGCAATTGTACCAAAAATAGGAAGTTCATCTTGTGGAGTATCCCACAGTTGATGATTACGCATGTACTGCTTTTTCACATCACGTAAAGCGTCTAGACTACCTCTTTTATCAAACTTATTTATAGCTACTAAATCTGCAAAATCAAGCATATCAATCTTTTCGAGCTGCGTGGCAGCACCAAATTCTGGTGTCATTACATATAAAGAAACATCGCTATGCTCTAGAATTTCGGTATCACTTTGTCCTATTCCTGAAGTTTCTAAAATAATTAAATCATATTCTGCAGCTTTAATAACTTCAATAGCTTCTGCAACATATTTTGACAATGCTAGATTACTCTGTCTTGTAGCCAAACTACGCATATAAACTCTAGGTGAGTTTATAGCATTCATACGTATTCTATCTCCTAGCAGCGCACCTCCTGTTTTTCTTTTTGAAGGGTCTACTGAAATAAGACCAATTGTTTTTTTAGGAAAATCAATTAAAAAACGTCTTACTAACTCATCTACCAAGGATGATTTTCCCGCTCCACCAGTTCCTGTAATACCTAATACAGGAGTATTTAATGTTTTATTTTTCTCGTGAATAGTTTCTAAAGCTTTTTTGGCAACTTCTGGGAAGTTTTCTGCCGAAGAGATAACTCTAGCAATAGCGCCAGGGTTTTTTTCAGAAAGTTTATTTACTTCTCCATTAAGAGATTCACCAAGTGGAAAATCTGATTGTTTTACCAAATCGTTTATCATTCCCTGCAACCCCATCTCACGTCCATCATCTGGGGAATAAATACGTGTAATTCCATAGTCCATTAACTCTTTAATTTCACTTGGAAGAATTACACCGCCGCCGCCGCCAAAAATTTTAATATGACTAGCTCCCTTTTCCTTAAGCAAATCATACATATATTTAAAGTACTCATTGTGCCCTCCTTGATAAGATGTCATTGCAATAGCATTAGCATCCTCCTGTATTGCAGTATTTACTACCTCTTCTACACTCCTATCGTGACCCAAATGTATCACCTCAACACCTGTAGATTGAATAATACGGCGCATAATATTAATTGCTGCATCATGCCCATCAAAAAGAGAAGCTGCCGTAACTATTCTAACTTTATTTTTTGGGGTATATGGAGGTTTTTGTTGCATTTCTAAAAAGAGTATAAATTAAACATACAAATTTACGAAATTAGCATTAAAACAAGTGTTTTATCATCAATTTCTAATTTGACAAAAGTCAGCAAAAAAATAATTTTTAACATTTTTTTTAGTATATTGCTAATCAATATTAAACAACAAAATTTAAACATTATGAAAAAATTTTACTTATTAGCAATTTTTGCATTTGGTTTAGCAGCTTCTGCTAACGCACAATTTACAGACGATATAGAAAGCTATACGCCAGGACCATTATTTACTCCACGTTGGACAACATGGGATGGAACAAACGATGGTGCACAAAATGCTATTGTTTCTACAGCTCAGGCTAGTTCAGGAATCTTTTCAATTTTTATTGGACCTGACTCTGGTGGGCAAGATGCTGTATTAGATTTTGAAGGGTTACTTACTTCAGGTACTTGGACCATTTTATGGAGCATGTATATTGAGAGTGGTAGTACTGGATACTTTAATTTACAAGGAGATGTAACTCCTAATGCAAATGCAAATCTAGAGTTTTTATCTGGTGATATAACATTAGTTTCTGGAACATTAACAGATGCAAATGGCGGAGCTACACTTACATACCCAGAAGATGAATGGTTCTTTTTAAAAGCAGTAGTTGATTTAGATGCTGCTACTTATGAGCTATCTATAAACGGTGTTGCTGCACCAGCAGCCCCAATCACAGGAGTATCTGGTTTTGGTGGAGTTGACTATTTTGCAGATAGTGCTACAAACTCTTACTACGTTGATGACGTTAGATTAGAGCAAGGAGTTTTAGGAATAGATGATTTCTCTGCAGATGTATTTAGTGTATATCCTAACCCAGTACAAGATGTATTAAACATTAAATCTGCTGCTGCAGTTAATGAAGTAGTAGTATATGATGTATTAGGAAAAGTGGTATTACAATCTCGTCCTGATGCAATTTCACCAAGTATTAACATGAGTGGTCTTAACTCAGGTGCATACATGGTTAAAGTTACTATTGACGGTGCATCAAAAACTATAAAAGTTATTAAATAATTGTAGTTACAATAGTATCACATAATTTAATTTTTATAAAGCGAAGGTTCAATGATATCATTGAACCTTCGCTCTTTTTTATGGTTTTACTATCTACAGTAAAGCATGTATTATTTTATCTTAAAAACCACATACACTTTTTCTTCGTACATATATATGAAAGGTTGGTTATCTATCTCCCTAGATAGATACTAAACCGGTTAATCCGGTTTTTTCAGAGTTTTTTTGTTAGTTGAAACGCCCTATGGAGATAGGGCGTTTTTAATTAATTATGGATATGTGTGTTATTCTACTTTATGAAGTATGCTCATAAATTTTATTATAAAGTGAGATATATTTTTCTTTAATAATTTTTCGCTTCATCTTCATAGTTGGAGTAAGGTGTCCATCTTCTATACTCCAGATATCTGGAGTTAGTTCAAACTTTTTAATTTTTTCCCACTTCCCAAAACGCTCATTAAACTTGTCCACCTCTTTCTGAATTCTAGCTATTAAAACTGGGTCATTAGCTAACTCTTTTGGGTCACTCGACAACCCTTTTTCTTTTCTTTCATTCCAGTCTGAAATAAATTCGTAGTTGGGCTGTATTAATGCAGCTGGCATTTTTTCACCATCTCCAATAACCATTATCTGTTCAATAAAACGAGATTGTTTCATTGCATTCTCTAGTAACTGTGGTGCAATATATTTTCCACCACTAGTTTTAAACATTTCTTTTTTACGATCTGTTATTTTTAAAAAACCATCTGAATCTATCTCTCCAATATCTCCAGTATGGAAATATCCATTTTTGAGTACTTCTTCAGTTTTTTCAGGATCTTTATAATACCCTTGCATTACTTGTGGTCCTTTAATAAGTATTTCTCCATCTTCCGCAATTTTAATCTCTGTATCTGGTAATGCTTTACCAACTGTTCCAATTCTAAATCCTCCATCTCGCATATCATTTACACTTACAACAGGAGAAGTTTCTGTTAAGCCATAGCCTTCCATTACAGGACAACCAGCAGCATTAAAAACACGAGCTAGTCTTGGCTGTAAAGCGGCACTTCCAGAAGCTATTGCTTTAAGGTTTCCACCAAGTGCTTCTTGCCATTTACTAAATATTAATTTGCGTGCTAGTTTCAATTTTGTTTCATACAACCATCCGTTTTGTCCATACGGTTCCCACTTTAAACCTAGTTCTACTGCCCAGAAAAACAAATTTTTCTTAACTCCGGTTAAATCAGTTCCTTTAGCAATAATTTTATCATATACCTTTTCTAATAAACGAGGTACAGCTGTCATTACTTCTGGATTAACCTCCTTAAGGTTATCGCTTATAGTTTCAAGACTTTCAGCAAAATGAATACTTACCCCACAATATTGATACATGTAGAGTAACATCCTTTCGTATATATGACATACTGGTAAAAAACTTAATGCTTTAGATTTACCCATTTCAATAGGTAAGCGACCTTTACTGTGCTTCGCATTACTAGCAATATTTTTGTGAGAGAGCATCACACCTTTAGGCCTTCCAGTTGTACCAGAGGTATAAATTAGCGTAGCTAAGTCATCTTCTTTTACTGCGTCTTTCCTTCTATCTACTTCTTCTTGTAAGTCTTTGTTGTCGTCTCCTAACTTTAAAACTTCATTCCAATTTTTACACCCATTTAGCTCATCAAAAGAATAAACTTCTTTTAGCGAAGGTACGTTTCCTTTAATTTTATTAATCTTATCGAAAACCTCTTGACAGGATACAAAGCAATACACAGATTCTGAGTGGTTTAAAACATACTCATAGTCTTCTTCAGAAATAGTAGGGTAAATTGGAACGTCTTGAGCACCAGTTTGAAGAATTCCAATATCGCAAATATTCCATTCAGTTCTATTTGTCATAGATATGATTGCAATTTTATCATTAGGCTGTACGCCAAGTTTTATAAGCCCTCTACTAATGGCATTGGCTTTATCTATATATTCTTGAGTGGAGGTTTTTACCCACGCTCCATTTACTTTACTCACTAAAGCAGCATCTTGTGGATAGGCTTCTAGTTGAAAGTATGGGAAGTCAAAAAGTCTTTTAGGATCGGTCATGTTTTTAAATATTGTGAACTTGCAAAATAGCAAAAAATATTCAGTTATTTTTAGGGATATAAAAAATGAGACTCCTATATAGGAGTCTCATTTATAAATAATTAAATTTTGAGGTGTTTTAATTTACTCCTTTATTATTTTAAACACTTGCGATTTACTTTCAGAAGTAAGTTTCATTAAATAAATTCCTGAAGCAAAACTATTATAGTTCACCACCTGAGATTCTTGATTATTCCTTAGTGTTTCAACAAGTTGTCCTTGTAGTGTAAAAATCTCAATATCGTAATTAGATAATGATGTATTTATATTAAGCGTGTTTTTTACAGGATTAGGGTATATTGAAAATTGTGAAGCAAATGTATCCTCTATACTTAAAGTGCTATCTTCAACAACACTTATCTTTAAGTCATCAAAATAAAAACCATCTGCGCGTTGTCCATTATCTGACACTAATTGAAAACGTACTAAAATATTTGAACCGAGATAATCACTAAGGTCTATTTCTTCTCTAACCCAATCATTCTGAACTCCATCATAAAGTGGCTCGTTAGTGGGTTGTGCGCTATTAGTGCTTCCAGGGTTTGTGAAACGACCACATTGTGCTTCCCAACTAGTTCCTCCGTTGGTGGATACTTGAAATTGAACATAATCGAAATTGTTTTCAATCTCCCATCTTGCAAAAAACTCTGCAATAGCACCACTAGCATTTGTTAAATCTACAGGGGTACTAAGTGTTATTGTCTCATTAGTATTGTTTGGATAGTTCCCGTTTGAGTCTGTAATAGAGCTTGATGGAGAAACAAATGTTGCAGTTGTAGTAGTCCACCCGTTGTTGTTAAAGTTTGCTGTTGTACTATTTCCTTGATCTTCAAAAATAGAGTCTAATGCTCCAAACTTTTTGTTTACTAAAGTAGCAGCATCATACATACCATTATTAACTACGAGTTCAAAAACAATATCATCACCAGAAGTGGTTCCCCCAGCAAGTGTATATTGAATAATCCCATCACCCTCTTCTAGCAACTGAAGTCCAGAAAATGAAACTGGCGCTCCTACAGAAACAATATTTGAAGAAATTGGGTTTAACGTAACAGTGAAGTTTCCATTTCCAGTAATACCAAGATTTTTAATATCAAAAGTAGTATTTACTGTAGGCTGGTCACCAACATAGGTTGGAGCTGTATCCTCAATGTTTGCATAATTTGATGTCATCCTAGCAGCAGTTAGATTTAGATACATCATTTCTTTTGCAATTGGAATAATTAAGTTTTGTGATGGCCAAAAGGATTGTCCAATCTCTGGAGTGAAGGAAAAGATTTTGTCATGGGTTCCTACAGTTCCGTACATAAAATCATCACTATCCCCCGAAAACGGAAAATCTCTTAAAGGAAAGTACCCATTTCTTGAAGTTAACTCAGCAGATACTGCTTCAAATAAGGCCTCATCTGGTGTTGGTACATCTGCGTATGAAAAAGGATAGTATAGTAATTCACCAGAAGTATGATTATTAAATGCCATAACAAACTCGTGATCTTCTACAAATTGCTTTATGGCTTGGTTTTCAACTTCAGAAAAAGGACCTGTACCATGATATACTTCTGAACCTGGGTTGCTTGATGACCCAGGACCTCCCCATGAGCCATTATTAGGATTTCCGTTTATAAAGTAATTATAGTTTCTATTGTTATCAGTTCCGTTACCATTTTTTCTGTTTTTTCTCCAAAACCCGCCACCATTAGGATCTGTCACTTCATTATAAAGATATCCATCAGGGTTTACAACTGGCACAAAATATAGCTCCGTATTATCAACTAGAGCTTTTATTTCTGGGTTTGTATCATAGTTTTCTAGTAAATACCACATGTAGAATATAAGCTGCATTAGTGATGCAGGTTCTCTAGCATGATGAATAGAAGTATATAGTATTTCTGCTTCTGCTTCATCTGTGTTAGGGTTGTCACTAATTCTAAGCCATTTTATTCCGTTATTTCCAATTGAAGGTGTAACAGAATTATCAACTTGACCTTCTGTTAAGAAATCTCCTCCAGGCCCACTTATATTAGTAGCTGAAGAAATAATATTAGGATATAAACTTACCATTTGAGCAAATTCATCCAAAACTTCTTGATACGTTAAGTACCCACCCATAGATCCTAAATTAAAATTTGTTGGTGTAGCATAATCTGTAGTATTTTGAGTACTACATGTTGGGTTTCTATATTCTTGAGTTGGATTTCTATTCTGTTCTAAAAAATAAGCTTTTGCATCTTCAATTATAACATCTACTTTAAAACCAGCATTTCTAACTGCTTCTAATTCTGAAGCTGAAAATTCTGAAATTATAAAATATCCTCGCTTATGTACCCCATGTTCAAGTGAAATATTAAGCTGGTTTAGTCTTTCGAAATCTTCAACACCATTATAACTAATCTTAGCTCTTTGGTATTTTTCTGAGACTATTTGTGAATGTAATGTAACTGCAAATAACAGCAGGCAAAAGAATAATATCTTTTTCATAGCAATTTTTTGGGTATATCTTATTACGTCTATAATTGTAGAGGAAACTTACAATTATTGTTATTTTGATAAGGGTTATCAAAAAAAGGTTGCAATTTTTCCTCAAATCTAGGGGTTTAGATTGACATTTCAAAACAAAACACCAATTACAAAACCCTACAAAACCTAGTAATATTATAGGCTAATGCGTTTTTACTACTTATTTTCTAACCACTTTCTAGCGTTTACAAAACCTTCAATCCACGGACTTACTTCATCGGTTCTTTCTTTGGGGTAATGTGCCCAATTCCAAGGAAATGTAGATCTTTCTAGATGAGGCATCATTACTAAATGTCTTCCAGTAATATCTGTCATCATAGCAACATTATAATCACTCCCGTTAGGATTTGCAGGTAATTTATCATAACCGTACTTACCAACTATATTATAATGCTTTTCTTCTTTTGGAAATTTAAATTTACCTTCTCCATGTGCAGCCCAAATTCCAAGGGTACTACCTGCAAGAGAGGATAGCATGACAGAGTTATTATCTTGTATTGTTACGGATGTGAATGAGCACTCAAATTTACCCGTATCGTTATGAAGCATTTTTGGTTTTTCAACGTCATTTGGAGTTAACAAGCCCAACTCTATAAATAATTGGCAACCATTACAAACCCCTAGTGACAAAGTATCTTCTTTTGAAAAGAAATTCTTTAATGCTTTATTAGCTTTTTCATTATACAAAAAAGCACCTGCCCAACCTTTTGCACTTCCTAATACATCACTATTAGAAAAACCACCAACTGCAGCAATAAACTTAATATCGTCTAACGTTTCTCTCCCTTCTATTAAATCTGTCATATGCACATCTTTAACATCAAAACCAGCTAAGTACATTGCATTTGCCATTTCTCGTTCGCTATTACTTCCTTTCTCTCTTATAATAGCAGCTTTTATTCTTGGCTTGTTTGTTTCTGGTAAATTATGGTTTGGAGAAACTCCTGTAAAATTCTTTGGAAATTTAAACTGAAGTGGTTGTTGTTTATAATTTTCAAAACGCTCTTTAGCTTTTTCTACTCCGCTTTGTTTTTGATCAAGTAGATATGATGTTTTATACCATACATCCCTCATTTCTGGAACTGAAAAAGTAAGGTTGTCTGAGTGGTTTTTAATATGAAGTTTTTCAGCAGTACTAACTACTCCAATTTTATTGAAATGAATCTTATTGTTAGAAAGAATTTCCTCAAGATGTGCATCATCTGAGGCTTGAATTATTATTCCACAATTTTCAGAAAAAAGCACTTTTACAGTATCAGTTTCATTTAGATTTGTTAAATCAAGTTTTGCACTAAGTTTACTATCTGCAAAACACATTTCGAATAAAGTAGTAATTAACCCGCCAGATGCTATATCGTGACCAGCAACAATTAAATCATGCTTTATTAATTCTTGGACTGTATTAAACACATTTTTTACGTAGGTTGCATTACGTACTGTTGGGGCCTCGTTACCAATGGTATTTACAATTTGTGCAAATGATGAACCTCCTAGTTTAAAATTATCTTCAGAAATATTTATATAATAAATACTTCCTTTTCCTTTTTGTAATACTGGTTCTATAACTTTAGTAATATCATTACAGTTTCCAGCAGCAGATATAATAACAGTACCAGGCGCTATTACCTCTTCATCTTTATACTTTTGCTTCATTGAAAGGGAATCTTTTCCAGTAGGAACATTTATACCCAATCCTATTGAAAAATCACTTACCGCTTCAACAGCTTTATATAGTCTAGCATCTTCACCTGGGTTGTTACAAGGCCACATCCAATTAGCAGAAAGGCTAATACTTTGCAAACCATCTTTTAATGGAGCCCAAATTATATTAGTAAGTGCTTCAGTAATACTATTTCTAGAGCCTGCAACTGGATCAATTAACCCAGAGATAGGAGAATGTCCTATTGATGTTGCAACTCCTTCCTTGCCTTGGTAGTCAAGCGCCATGACTCCACAGTTATTTAAAGGTAATTGTAGAGGTCCTGCACATTGTTGTTTTGCAACACGCCCAGTTACACATCTATCTGCTTTATTAGTGAGCCAATCTTTACAAGCAACGGCTTCTAATTGTAATACTTGCGAGATATATTCCTTTATTTTTGAAGTATCGTACATAGGGTTTTCATAATTTCTAACTATAGTAGCGTCGGTCATTATGGTTTTGGGGGAACTCCCAAACATATCTTCCAGCATAAAGTCCATTGGTTGTTCACCAGTAGCTTTACTTTTAAAAAGAAAACGATTATCATTGGTAACATCTCCTACTTGATACATTGGAGACCGTTCTCTATTTGCAATTTTTTGAAGTGTATTTATATCTTTTTCTCCAATTACAAGTCCCATTCTTTCTTGGGATTCATTACCAATAATTTCTTTTGCCGAAAGTGTGGGGTCTCCAACTGGCAACTTATCTAAGTCTATATTACCTCCGGTCTCTTCAACCAATTCACTTAAACAGTTAAGGTGTCCACCTGCTCCGTGATCATGTATTGATACAATTTTATTTTCTTCACTTTCTACCATGCCTCTTACAGCATTTGCAGCTCTTTTCTGCATTTCTGGATTAGAACGCTGTATTGCATTTAATTCAATTCCACTTTCAAATTCACCGGTATCTGCAGAAGAAACAGCAGCACCTCCCATACCAATTCTATAATTCTCACCACCAAGAATTACAATTTTATCACCTTCTTTTGGCACATCTTTAATTGCTTGCTCAGCTTTTCCATACCCGATACCACCTGCAAGCATAATTACTTTATCAAAGCCTAATTTTCTTGCTTCTTCTTCATGCTCAAAAGTTAGAACAGAACCCGCAATAAGAGGTTGCCCAAATTTGTTTCCAAAATCTGATGCTCCATTGCTGGCTTTTATTAAAATATCTAAAGGAGTCTGATACAACCATGGTCTTTCTTCCATTTTTTGTTCCCAGGGTCTATTTTCTTCTAGCCTAGAATAAGAAGTCATATAGACCGCTGTTCCTGCTAGAGGCAATGAACCTTTTCCACCAGCAAGACGATCTCTTATTTCTCCTCCGCTTCCTGTTGCAGCCCCGTTAAAAGGCTCAACAGTAGTTGGAAAATTATGAGTTTCGGCTTTTAAAGAAATTACGCTATTAAAATCTTTTGTCTGGTAATAATCTGGCTTATCTGGTGTTTTTGGCGCAAATTGTGAAACAGTTGGACCTTCAATAAAAGCTACATTGTCCTTGTATGCAGATACAATACTATTTGGGTTTACTGCAGAGGTTTTTTTAATTAATTTAAATAATGAAGAAGGCATTTCTTCTCCATCAATAATAAAAGTCCCATTAAATATTTTATGTCTACAATGTTCACTATTTACTTGACTAAAACCAAAAACCTCACTATCCGTAAGTTTTCTATTTAATTTTACTGAAAGTTTTTCAAGATACTCCACTTCTTCTCCACTCAATGCCAATCCTTCTTCAATATTATAAGCACTAATATCATTGATCTCTTTTACAGCTTCTGGCTCAATATCTATTGCGAAAATCTCCTGATTTAATTCACTATACTTTTGGGACAACATAGGATCAAAGTCTGTAAAATCTTTTGAAGCCGTTAAAAACTCTTCGATTCTTAGAATCCCACTAATGCACATATTTTGTGTAATCTCTACAGCATTAGTACTCCATGGCGTTATCATTGCCGCTCTAGGGCCAACAAAAAAATCCGTAAGTACGGATTTTTCTATTTTATTTTGATTTCCAAAAAGCCAAGTAAGTTTTTTTATATCATCTTTTGATAGTTCGGCTTGCGTTTGGACAGCAAAAACTTTGTTTTTTACGTCTCCAAAAAAGTGAATCATTCTTACGGAAATTTGAGTGGATTTCTAAGTGACAAAGATACTCAATTTTCTAAAATTTAAGTTTTACTTTTACATTAAAAGAAGCTAGTTATTCAAGTGATTTGTTAATAAAGCAATTATTTAATAATAACTTTATTAGTACTTGAAACCCCATTAGAAATAGTCTTTAACAAATACAATCCAGGAGTGATGCTACTTACATCTACTTTTAAAACAGAGTCTATGCTACTTGTGGTAAACACTTCTTTTCCATTTACATCATAAAGCATTATAGACTCTAAAGAGTACTTACTTGTTACCCATACTGTATCTGTAGCTGGATTAGGAAAAACCTCAACAATTGTTTCCTCAAAATTTTCGACACCAAGTGTATTCCATCTATCTTCTGCTTGCGGTCCTCCCCAGATAATTGTTGCTAACGCTGGGTTATCTATAAAGGGATTTCTATTTCCATATTCTGTTTCAAGAAATTCATTACGTTGGTCTTCAAAAGGAGTTACCATATCTTCTGCATTCCATTGCAAAAATACTTGCAACATATCTGTGCTTCCTTGTGTAGAACCCACACCATTTAAAGAAGGTAAACATCTATCACCATAACGAGTGTACATGTACATCATCATTCGGGCAACATCTCCTTTCCATTCATCTCCAGGGTACCAGTTACCACTACCCACATCTCCTGCGTTTCCTGATCCTGCAGCGAACTTCTTGTTTCCTTTATTATTATTCATTTGCTGATCACTAGGTCTTAAATTATGTGGGTCTGCAACAATTCCAGTACTACCATTACTTGCGCTTCCCATATCTGGATCTGCATTACCTCTGGCAAAAACATGCTCTCTATTATACTCACAGTTTCCGCCACCAAAATCATCTTTATCCCTAGAGCGATCTGTTGTACAGTTACTATCATTAGTGTGGCCATATATAAGTAGCACATTATTAGAGTTAGCTGTATCTTCATCTGTTACCAAAAAACTATCTCTTACATCACCATAGGTAAATGTATTATTACTTATGTCAATTTTATTTTGCAGCTCAAAGTACAAATCTTGCCCTGTTAGTGTTATATCTACATCATCATAATATGGTTGCTGTGCTACAGCAATAAAAGTGATAGCGAATGTTAATAAGGAAAGTAAAAATTTATTCATTTTAATTATTTTGTTTTTTCTAATAATGCCATATAAAAACCATCAAATCCAGAAGTACTAGGCATGATGTTTTCATCTTTTACAAAGGTAAAGTCTTTTCCCGCTTCAGATGTTAAAAATAAATTAACTTGTTCTTTATTTTCTGAAGGCAAAATAGAGCAGGTTGCATATACTAACTGTCCACCAGGTTTTACCATTCTTGAATAAGAAGTTAAAATTTCCTGTTGTGTATTTTTAATTCGTTCTAAAAACTCTGGCTGCAATTTCCATTTACTATCTGGATTTCTTTTAAGCACCCCAAGACCTGAACACGGTGCATCGAGCAATACTTTATCTGCTTTTCCAATTAATTTTTTTATGGCCTTTGAAGAGTCTATAACACGTGTTTCAATATTATGTGCACCATTACGCCTTGCTCTTCTTTTAAGTTCTGTTAATTTGTTTTCATATAAATCCATTGCAACTACTTGCCCTTTGTTTTCCATTAAAGCTGCAATATGAAGTGTTTTACCACCCGCACCTGCACATGCATCAATAATTCGCATTCCAGGTTCTGGCTTTAAAAATTGAGCTACTTTTTGTGAAGAAGCATCTTGAACTTCAAACCAACCATTTTTAAAGGCATCTGTTGTAAAAACATTAGCGCGCTCTTTTAACTTTAAAGCATGTGGTACGTTTTTAATAGCTTCTGTTCTAATATCATTATCCAATAGCTCATTTTGGACTTGTTTTACAGTAGCCTTTAACGGGTTAACTCGAAGTACTACATCTGCCAATTGATTTAATGCTGATATTTCTCCATCCCATTTTTTTCCTAGTTCTTTTACACCTAGTTCATCTAACCAATCTGGAATAGATTCTCTTAACTTTCTAATTTTAGAAAACTCATCGAACTTACCTTTAATTCTTCTTGTAGGAGTATCTTCAAATTGAGGCCAATCTGGTATTTTAATTCCATTAAGAGTTGCCCAAACTGTAAACAGTCTAAAAAGGTTTGGACGACTAAATGGTTCTTTAACTTCAGCAATTTCGGCATAAAGACGCTTCCAACGCACAATATCATAGGTTGTTTCGGCAATAAAACTTCTATCGCGAGATCCCCAACGCTTATCTCTTTTAAGAGTATTTTTAAGTACCTTATCTGCCTGTTTTTCTTCATTGAAAATCAAGTGTAAAGAATCTATAGTTGCAAAAACTAAGTTACGATGTAGCCTCATGGTGAGTTGTAAATTTGTGGCAAAGGTATCATATTACATGCGATTTGTTTTAGTTACTTTTACAAAAAAAATATATGCGATATTTTACTACTTTTTTGTTGACCATTATATTAGTCTCATGTACCTCTATTTCAAAAAAAGAATTTAAAAGCGTAACTATTGAGCCTATTTTTGAAGATAGCCTTAGCATTCGTGCTATCGCTCCAATTGATAACAATAAAGTTTGGTTTGCTGCAAATAATGGTATTGTTGGAATTATTGATGAAACCACTCCTAAACTAGCAACAATTAAGTATGAAGATTCACTGCTCAACTTTAGAGCAATAGCAGCCAGAAAAAATGCTGCTTTTGTATTAAGCATTGCCAATCCAGCAGTATTATACAAAATAGGATATAATGGTACTGAAGCTACCAACATTGAGGAAGTATATTCTGAAAAGGGCGAGAAAGTTTTTTATGACGCCATAGCATTTTTTAATAACAAAGAAGGTATTGCAATGGGTGATCCTACTGAAGATTGCTTGTCTATCATTATAACAAAAGATGGAGGAAGTTCATGGAATAAAATACCTTGTGATGAACTTCCTAAAACTGAAAATGGAGAAGCTGCATTTGCGGCTAGTAATTCTAATATTGCAATTGTAAAAGACAAGGTTTGGATTGTCTCTGGTGGAAAAAAAGCTAGAGTATTTCATTCGGCAGATAAGGGTGAAACTTGGGAGGTTTATAATACGCCTATTATTCAAGGAAAAACTATGACCGGTATCTATACTGTTGATTTTTTTGACGAAAATATAGGTGTCATTTTTGGTGGTGATTGGGAACAAAAGGACTTTAATGAAGGTAATAAAGCCATTACTTATGATGGTGGTAAAACATGGAAGCTCTTAAGTAATGGAAAAGGACCTGGGTATCGTTCTTCTGTACGTTTTGTACCTAATACAAATGGAAATGGTATTGTAGCTTTAGGATCTCCCGGAATATCCTATAGTGCTGACCAGGGTAAAACATGGAAAGAACTCTCTAATGAAGGTTTTTACGCCTTAGAATTTGTAAACGATAGTGTTGCTTTTGCAAGCGGAAGAAATAAAATTGCGAAACTAAGTTTTAAATAAAGCTAGCCAGAGAGGCAAAACTTTAATCCCGTCTTCGTTTCTTATACTCCTCTAGTAATCTACGCTTGAAGTCATGCTCTGCTTTTCTAAGTTTAAGAATCTTTCTAGAAGAAATTACTTTTTTAAGGTCTTGGTAAAGTTGCTGTTTGTATTTTAACTCTTCAGAATCATAAAACACAATTTTATCTATAAGCGTATTCGCTTTTTCCTCAGAAACCTCATCTAACCCTCTCTTAAAATAACTCCACACCTCAGCCCTTTCTTTACTTCGAAGAGCATCCATACTGTCATCATATTTATTATAAATTGGCCAAAATTTTTCTGCCTCAGCAGTCGTTAAGCTTAAAGCTTCTGTAAAGTAAGCAGTTTTAAAAGCTTTTATTTTTTCATCTCTATCGCCGCCCTGCGCTACAATAGAAGCTGAACAAATAAGCAGTAAGAGTAGTATGAAATTTTTCATTTTATTCAATTAAAAGTGTTGTGTCATCAATATTATTAAGTAAATAGTCTTCAAGGTTTTCATCAGAAAAAGTAACCATAGTATTTGATAAGTCTTCTATAATTTCTTGATCTAGCATAGCTTCTAACTCATAAGTTTCTATATCTAAATTACCGGTCTCAATGTAACTTTCTAATGAAGCAAAATCTATAGTATCTATAGAAGATGTTGTATTCCCAAAATTTATAACTGAAAAAATGATAGCAATACAAGCAGCAATTGAAGCAGCAACTATAAACGAAGGCTTTTTGTACAAAGGCACTACTTTGGTTTCTATAACTTCTATTGTCTTAGAAGGAATAGAAACATCAAAACTATCAAAATAACCTTCTGGCACTTTAAATCCAGTTTCTTTGGGTAAAGTTTGAGACTCTAATGTATTAAAAAGCTTTTCTTCAAACTCATCAAAATAGTTTGAAGGAACTTTAAAACCATGTTTATATTTATTGCTTTTCATCTTGGATTTAACTAAGGGTCATATGTTTGACTATCTAATTACTAAAAGGTTTCATCTGTTTTTAAAATTTCGGTAATTTTTTTTACTGCAATGTGATAACTACTTTTTAACCCCCCAACAGATGTTTCTAAAATATCTGAAAGTTCTTCGTAAGTATACTCCTCAAAATATTTCATGTTAAATACTAGTTGTTGCTTTTCTGGTAAAGTTGCTATTGCTTTTTGCAATTTTAACTGTATCACATCACCTTCAAAATAAACATCGCTAGTTAAATTATTAATAGCTTTTTCTTTTACCTCCTCCATTGAGCTATTTAATCGCTTGCTTTTTTTCTTTAAAAAATTAATAGACTCATTAGTTGCAATGCGATACATCCATGTATATAACTTACTATCACCTTTAAATTTATCAATATTTTTATAAACCTTGATAAAGGTATTTTGCAGAACATCATCGGCATCATCGTGACTCAAAACCATTTTACGCACATGCCAATACAAACGCTCTTTGTATTGAGAAACTAAGATTCTAAAAGCTTCTTCTCTTTCTTGAGCTGACTGCAATGCAATAACTAAGTCTTGTTCTTCTACTACCAATTAGATATTGTTTGAATATTTGACATTTTAAAGTTACAAAGGTTTAATTAAATGGAATAAATGTTAAAATA
Organism: Patiriisocius hiemis; assembly: GCF_031846325.1. NCBI lineage: Bacteria > Pseudomonadati > Bacteroidota > Flavobacteriia > Flavobacteriales > Flavobacteriaceae > Patiriisocius > Patiriisocius hiemis. The sequence goes on from NZ_JAVRHZ010000008.1 coordinate 150,995, forward strand.
TAGATAAAAAACATAAATATTCGATTAAATGCAAGTTTTGTTATTTTTGTAGGAATTTTTTTATATCTTAGCACCATACTTCTTATGTATTTGTTCTATTACACTAGACATAGAACACTTTAAAACGGGTCTAAGCGGGGGCTGACCCGTTTTTTTAATATCTAAAAATAAGCATTTGTGAAAACAAAAAATTTGTAGGAATTACATTAACACATTACTAACAAGAATAAAATTTTATCGATTAAAAGCATTTTAAACCAGATAAAAAGCATAGTTTATTTGTGTAATTGAAAATATAATGTATCTTTGATATATACTTATGTATTAAACATCATTAAGAGCCCCAATTCTTACGATGAAAAGTTAAAGAGCGAAGCCCCAAATCGCTCTTTTTTTATACTAAAATTTAAATAACGTACCTTGGCATGGATTGTTCAAGGCAGTTTTATTTGAAGTTACTTTGTAAGCATATTTTATATCTACGTAAGGTTCGTAGAAATTAATTTAGCAGCAGACATGACTTCGCAGGAGTTCATTAACTAAGTGATTGCATTTCTACAAGGCTATGATATACCCCTTTTTTATCAAGTAGTTCTTGGTGCTTTCCTTGTTCAACAATCTTACCTTTAGATAATACTACAATAGTATTGGCATTTTGTATGGTAGAAAGCCTATGTGCAATTACAACGGAAGTCCTATTCTTCATCATATTTTCTAATGCTTCTTGTACTAAACGCTCACTTTCTGTATCTAATGCTGAGGTAGCCTCATCTAAAATCATGATAGGAGGGTTTTTTAAAACTGCCCTAGCAATACTTAAGCGTTGTTTTTGTCCTCCACTTAATTTATTACCACTATCACCTACATTAGTGTTGATACCCTCTGGAAGTTGAGAAACAAACTCCCAAGCGTTTGCAATTTTAAGGGCTTCAATAATCTCTTCTTCTGTAGCGTTTTCGTTTGCAACTTTTAAATTACCAGCTACAGTATCATTAAAAAGAATGGAGTCTTGTGTTACCAATCCTAATAACCCACGTAATGAATGTTGTGTGATATCTTTAATATTATTCCCGTCTATACTAATGTCTCCTTTATTAACATCATAAAAACGAGTAATAAGATTTGCAATGGTACTTTTCCCACTACCGCTTTGACCTACTAGTGCAACGGTATGGCCTTTAGGAACTTTTAAAGAAAAATCCTGTAAGACCCATTCGTCTTCGTATTTAAAGTTTATGTTGTTTATGGATAGCTCATCATTAAAATCTGATTTTGAGATTGCATCTGGACTGTCAACAATGGTAGATTTAGTTTCTAAAATTTCCAGCACTCTAGCTGCTGCTGCATTACCTTTTTTTACAGCATAACTAGCTTTACTTATTGCTTTAGCTGGTGTTAAAATATTATATGCCAATCCCATATACGCTATAAATGCAGCAGGTTCTAATGTGCCTTCTACAAGAACCATTCTACCTCCAAACCAAAGTAAAATAGCTATGACTACAATTCCTAAAAACTCACTTGTTGGGGATGCCAAGTTTTGCCTATTTAATAAACTATTTGAAAATTTATAAAATCGTGAAGTAGAGTTTTTAAACTTAGTATTGAAAATAGTTTCAGCATTAAACCCCTTAATAATTTTTAATCCACCTAGTGTTTCTTCTAAAATTGACAAAAAATACCCTTGCTCTCTCTGTACTCTATCCGACTTCTTTTTAAGGTTTTTTCCAATCCTTGAAATAATAAATCCAGAAACAGGAATAAAAATAAAAACAAACAAAGTAAGCTTCGCACTTATAGTTAGCATGAAAATAATAGTAAAAAGTATCATTAAAGGTTCTCTTACTATCAATTCTAAAATAGACAAAAAGGAATGTTGAATCTCTAAAACGTCACTTGTAATCCTAGAAATTGTATCACCTTTTCGCTTCTCAGAATAAAAAGAAACTGGAAGTGCTACTGTTTTTTTATACAAATCGTTTCTAAGATCTTTTAAAACTCCATTACGTAAAAAGGTAATAAAATACATCGCTAGGTACCCAAATAAATTTTTGAGCAAAAAAGTACTTATCACCAAAATAATCATAAACATCAAGGTATCCATTTCACCATCCCTTGCTATTTTTTCATTAATAAAGTAATTAAGTTGCCCCTCAAGATAATCACCAAGCTCAATAATCCCTGTATATTCTGGAGCCGCTGTAACTTCTTTTTTATCATCAAAAAGTACTTTAAGCATAGGTATTAGGGACACAAATGCCAAACTACCAAAGAGTGCGTAAAAAATATTAGATATTATATTTGCGATACCATACCCTTTATAAGGCAATGCGTATCTAATAATTTTTTTAAAATAATTCAATTACGAAATGTTTAAATGAGAAAGTATTTCTTGTATTCTACTTTCAAGATGTTTTTTTTGAGTTGGGTTGCTTGCACAAACACTTAAATAAAACTTAATTTTTGGCTCAGTTCCACTAGGTCGTGCTGCTATTTTACTTCCATCTTCTGTGTAATAAATAAGCACATTTGATCGTGGAATATCTAATGAAGATACTTCTTTAGTTTCTGTATGTAACGAAGTGCCATTTAAGTAATCTTCTATAATGGTTACTTTACTTCCAGCAATTTCAAAAAATGGCGCTTCACGCATTTTTTTCATAATTTTTGAAATTTCTTCGGCCCCTTTTTTCCCTTTTTTTACTAGTGATACTAACTTTTCTTGATAGTAGCCATACTTATCATACAACTCATAAAGGTATTGATATACACTTGAACCAATTTCTTTTTTTTGTGCAGCAATTTCGCATGCTAATAAAGTGGCAGTAACAGCATCTTTATCTCGTACAAAATCACCAACCATAAAACCAAAACTTTCTTCACCTCCACCTACAAAATATTGGCTTGGGTTGTCTTTTACCATTTTAGCTATCCACTTAAAGCCTGTAAGTCCAATTTTACAGTCAATATTATAATCACTAGCAATTTGTTGCATCATAGGTGTAGACACAATTGTTGTAGCTATAAAATCTGTATTTGTTAGACTTCCTTGTTTTTTATGTTGTTCAAGCAAAAAATGTGTTTTTATTATCATGGCTTGATTACCATTCAAAATTTCAAGATTGCCCTCGTTATTCTTAACAGCAATCCCAAGTCGATCACAATCAGGATCGGTACCAATTACTATATCTGCATCTTGGTTTTTTGCAATTTCTAGAGCCATTTCTAGAGCTTCAGGTTCTTCTGGGTTAGGAGAAACAACCGTAGGAAAATCACCATCTGGAGTTGCCTGTGCATTTACGACTGTTACATTTTTATACCCAGCATCCTCAAGCACTCTTGGTATCATAGTAATAGAAGTACCATGCAATGAAGTAAATACTATTTTGAGATTATCTTTTGCTTTTTGAGAGGTATTAAAACTACCATTTTTAAGAGAAGCTTCAGCAAAAGCAGTATCAACCTCTTCATCTATATATTCTATTAAATCTGAATTTTCTTCAAAATTTACATCTGTATATTCAAGCCCATTAATTTCAGAAATTATTTCTCCATCTTGAGGGGGCACTAATTGACCACCATCTTCCCAATATACTTTATAGCCATTATACTCTGGTGGGTTATGCGAAGCAGTTAGTACAATTCCGCATTGGCAATTAAGATGTTTTACTGCAAACGAAAGTTCTGGAGTTGGACGAAGATCACTAAATAAATATACCTTAATCCCATTAGCCGAAAACACATTTGCAACCACTCTAGCAAGGCTTTTACTGTTATGCCTACAATCGTATGCAATGGCAACTTTAATTTCTTGGTTTGCAAATTGTTTCTTGAGATAATTAGAAAGTCCTTGGGTGTTTTTGCCAAGGGTATACTTATTTATGCGGTTATCTCCAACCCCCATCACACCACGCATACCACCAGTACCAAAGGCAAGGTTTTTATAAAAACTATCCTCCAGACCTTCTGGGTCATGAGCAATCATCTCTTTAATTGTGTGCTGGGTTTCAGAATCAAAAAAAGGCGTCAACCACTTGTTAACACGCTCTAAGATAGCAGGGTCTACATAAATCATAGTCTGTAATTATGATGCAAAAATAGTGAAAGTTTGTCCGTTACGCTTCTAAGTTTAGGACTTCTTTAATAGTATAGTTCTTAGAGTTCTTTTTGGTTTTAAGCAATAATTCACCTAAAAAACCAGCCAAAAATAACTGTGTCCCTAAAATCATAGCCGTTAGTGCAATAAAAAATTGAGGCCTATCTGTTATTAACCTTCCTGTTGGATTTATAAATAGCTTATCAATTCCCAAGTAAATAGCAAAACAAAAACCAACTAACAAAACAAAGGCTCCCCAAGCCCCAAAAAGGTGCATAGGTCTTTTTCCAAATCGAGATAAAAAAGATATGGTTATTAAATCTAGAAACCCTCGTATAAAGCGTTCCATACCAAACTTGGTTGTACCATATTTGCGCGCTTGATGTTGTACTATTTTTTCTGAAATTTTATCATAACCTGCATTTTTTGCTAACACAGGAATATAACGATGCATCTCTCCAGTTACTTCAATATTTTTAATTACTTCATTTTTGTAGGCCTTAAGTCCACAATTAAAATCGTGTAGCTTTACTCCAGAAGTTTTTCTAGCTGCAAAGTTAAATAACTTAGAAGGTAAGTTTTTACCGAGAACTGGATCGTAGCGTTTCTTTTTCCAGCCAGAAATTAAATCATACTCATCTTGTATAATCATTTTATAAAGCTCTGGTATTTCTTCAGGATTATCTTGCAAATCTGCATCCATAGTAATCACCACATCTCCTTTTGCAATTGCAAAACCAGCATGTAGTGCCTGAGATTTTCCGAAGTTTTTTAAAAATCGAATTCCCTTTACCTCGTGGTGTTTTTGAGATAGTTGCTCAATAATTTTCCACGAATTATCGGTACTACCATCGTCTATAAAGAGGATTTCATATAAAAAATCATTGGATTGCATAACAGTTGCAATCCAATGATATAATTCTTGTAAAGATTCTTCTTCGTTAAGAAGTGGAATAACAATAGATAGTTGCATATAGCAAAAATACTAAATATGTTCTGGTCTTGGGTTTTTCATTATTAATCCTGTTATAAGAGAGATAATAAATCCAAAAAATAAGGAAACGATAAGTCCCATAGCAAACATAATTCCAGGACTCATAAATGTCTCACTCATACCAAGTGCCATATCTAATTGTTCCTCTGTCATGTTAGGGTTTTGTTCTATTATCTTATCTGCAGTTGCATCAAGCATATTTGCAGTAAAGTCTGGTTCTATAACAGTAATAAATAGCAATGTAAATAAAGAGCCTATTAGTCCAGCAATTAGAGAAATTGCTAATCCGGTCTTTAGAGATTCACCTAAAGACAAGTATCCCTCATTGTCCTTTTTAAATGCCTTAAGTCCATATACAATACAGGCTAACATAATAGCGAAATTTAAAACGCTTTGCCACCAAGGCTGTTCATAGGTCATTCCCATAGCATATACTATAACAGATACCGCTATTGTACCTAATGCTAAATATAGACCATAACTTAATGCTACTTTTTTTACTGAAGCTTTTTGAGTTTCCATTTTGTTTTGTTTTTTTGGTTCGGTGTATTAGTTACAACAAGAATTAAAATGTTACAACTTTGTTAAAGTAAATATACAAAGCATTTTTTTTAGTTCACTATTTATATGAAAATTAAACAATTTTTTAAATAAATAATTTGAAAAATAGCATTGTGGATTTAGAATTTATTTCTAAATTTGCACTCGCATTTCTAGCAGGTAGTAATGTGTTTTAAAATTACAAGAAGATGAAAAAAGGAATTCACCCAGAGAATTATAGACTAGTAGCATTTAAAGACATGTCTAATGACGATGTTTTTATTACTAAGTCAACTGCACATTCAAAAGAAACTATTGAAGTAGATGGAGTAGAGTATCCTGTAGTTAAAATGGAAATCTCTAGAACTTCACACCCTTTCTATACTGGTAAGTCTAAACTTATTGATACAGCAGGACGTATTGACAAGTTTAAAAATAAGTATAAGAAGTTTAGCAAGGAAACTAAGAAAGAAGAAGAAAAATAAATCACCCAGTCCTAGACTGATTTATAACATAAAAAAATCCAGTAGTTAAAAACTACTGGATTTTTTTATGTTTATTTTTTAAGAACTTTATTCTTGATTAGGAGCTTCTAGATAAGGAAACCCTAAGCTGAAGTCTCTGTCTCCAGCGTCTACTCCATCACTAGTTAACTGTGGCGTTCCATTGTTACCGTCAAAACGAGTACCACTCATACCCCCAAACATAAGTGTAAGAGATATATCAATAACATCGTCACTAAGTCTTCTACCCGTTAACGCACTAGTTCCATCAAAATAGGTAGTTGTCCCATCTGGAGCAACTTGTAGTGCATCAAATTGTGCCAAAACTGTTGTGAATGTAGGCGCATCTAAACCAAGAATGTTTGTTTCATAGTCCAAATCTACTCCTAACGCATCACCATAAACGTCATGATAGGCTTCTAATGTAGCCTCAAAGGTAGGCTGAAAAGCTGCTCTATCTGAGGTTAAAGAAATATTGAAATCATTTTTTACTGGGTCACTACCACTAAACACAGTATTTATTCCTGGACGGCCCATATGATCTTCTTGTACATATGTTCCTGAGAAGTCTAACATCATTGTACAAGGTTCGCAGGCGGGTCCTCCACAATCTATACCCTCTTCTTCTCCATTTTGAATTCCATCATCACATGTTTCTTGTACAATTACATTTCCATTTTCATCATCATCACATTGTACAAACAGCAATGCCATTGAAAAAGCAAAAGCTATTATTGAAAATTTTGTAGTTGTCATAAATTTTATTTTCTGTAATAAACAAAAATAAACTGAAAAACTAGCGTTGCCTAATTTTTACAGTTCATTTTTTGGGGATATATCTTAAATTTTTATTAAAATTAGAGCTTTTCTATATCTTTCATAAGTACTGGCCCTAGCTCAAATGAAGCGTCAAGTAGTTCGTCTTTAATTGGTTTTACTTTATCGTCTAATCCATTTGCTTTATAAACTAAGGCGCTATGGTACTGAGCCATAGGTTCATATGTTTTTCCTTCAACATATTTTTCAATAGTCTCTAAAGCATTTTGTTTATCTCCGTTAGATAATTGTGCTAATGCTAGTAAGTGATACGTTTCTGGGGTAGCTCGATTAGTAACTTCTTTATTTGCTAGTGCTAATGCTTTTTCTGGATCTGAGTCTGCGTAAATCTCAATTAAGTACGCATTGTACATATCACCGTATGTTTTGTTTGAAGAAACAGCATTTAAAAATGCTTCAGTTAATGCATTGCTTTTTGAAGCATCTCCATCATATTCAGCTAACTCAGCTTTAAAAAGGTAGTAGTCTGGTACTGGATGTTTTTTTGCAAGAGTGTCAAGAATTCTGTTAGCTTCCTTTGTGTTCTTTTCAGCAGCATAAGTAATCCAAGCGATTCCCTTTTTAACATAGGCATTATCTGGTTGTAATTTTAATGTCATTAGGTAGTGTTGATAAGCATCTTTAATTCTACCGGCATGTCCATAATAATCACCAAGGTTGCTATAAGTCCAAATTTTTAATTCTTTACTATTTCTAGATTCGGCTATGCTCTTTGCTTGCTCCATATATTTTATTGCAGCGTCTAAATCACCTCGATAATCACTCCACTTAGAAAGTCTTATCAAATAATTATAATCACTAGGGTTTTTTACTTTTTCAAGAAACTTATTTGCTTTTTCATATTCTCCTAGTTCCATATACACGTCAAAAAGCATTAACTCTGTTTCATGTTTTTTTGAAACACCTGCGTAACTTTCTTCAAGTACTGTTTTTGCTTCTTTGAATTTGTGCTGTGAAATATAATTACGTGCTAAGCCTCTCGCAAATGCATCTTTATTGTTTGCAGAATATTGCATTCCCTTTTTATATAAAGTCTCGGCATGTTTTAAGTTTTCTACATTACCAGACTCTGAAAATAGAACACCATATACTCCTGCAAGTGGCCCTATATCACCAACTCCAGTAGTATCATTATTGAGTCGTTTTGACCAAAAATCTTTAGTCTGTTCTGCTTCTTTTAATGAAGCCAATGGAGCACTTAAATACTCATTATAATCTGTAACTGAAGTAATCTCTACCTTCTTAGCTTCTTCATTTTTACAACTAAAGAATGCTATAGTTATTAGTAGTAAAAGTATCTTCTTCATAATTCGTGTATATAAACAAGAAAAGAGCAATAAATTGCTCTTTTCTATAAAAGTTAATTTTAAATTATTGATTTGGGTTCTCTAGGTAAGGGAATCCAAGTGTGAAATCTCTATCACCTGCATCTACACCATCACTTGTAAGCTGTGGTGTCCCATTGTTACCATCAAAACGAGTTCCGCTCATTCCACCAAACATAAGTGTAAGTGAAATGTCAATCACGTCATCTCCAAGGTTTCTTCCAGTTAAAGCATTAACCCCATCAAAATACGTTGTAGCATCTGCATTAGGCGCTACTTGTAAGGCATCAAATTGTGCTAAAACTGTTGTAAAAGTTGGAGCATCAAGACCTAGAATATTTGTTTCGTAATCTAAATCTACTCCTAGAGCTGCACCATAAACATCATGATATGCTTCTAAGGTACCCTCAAAAGTTGGCTGAAAAGCCGCTCTATCACTAGTTATAGTAGTATTAAAGTTGTTTTTAACATCATCCATACCACTAAATACGGTATTAACTCCAGGACGTCCCATATGGTCTTCTTGTGTAAAAGTACCGGAGAAATCTATCTGAGGTCCATCATCAATTGTATCATCGTCATTGCTACATTGTACGAACAATAAGGTAGTACAAACTGCAATAAAAGCTATTTTTAATCTATGTGTAATCATTGTGTAAGTTTTTATAGTTTATATCTAATTATTGTTTTCTTTTTGTAGTAACCCAAACATTATATGCATCTGGTAGACCATTAATTCCAACAGCGCCAGCTACGTGTGGCGGTGCTGTTCCTAGTAAAGAGTTAGGTACTTCTACTACTACAGCTAATACATTTAAGTTTGCAAATAAGTCTGATGCTTGTCCTGGAGGTAAAAATCCTTCTGGAGCTGCATTTCCGCTTACTACTTCATTAAATCTATTAAAGTCGAAGAAAAAAGCGTCTCTTCTTGGTCCTGCAAAAAATGTCATTCCATCTCCATTAGATGTTTGTACATCTGTAGAAGTAGAAATTAAAACACTATTAGATAAACCTGTTGTGTTAATTTGAGAGTTTAAACCTGTTTGAGTTGGCTCATTTGGTCCAAAAAAGAACATCTGGTCACCTCTTGGGATTGCTTGGATTACTAAATCCTCTACAAAATCACCTGTGTTATCAATATTAAACTCAATTACAACGTCTTCGTCAAAAGTTGCATTATTGGTAGCTGTACCAGGCGTTAATGGCCCTTGTAACGTTGCTACAAATACTGTGTTGTTAGGATTGTCTCCCTCAAATGCGTAAAGGTCAGCTATATCAGAGCTGGTTCCTGCAACTGCCGGAGCGTCAATGTGGTCTGCAGACACTAAAAATACTGCTAGTACTGCAACTGCAATACCACCAATAGCTGCAAAAATTTTTGTTTTTTTCATAATTAGATTTTTTTTCGATTATTATTTACACAATAGATACGTTCAAAGGTACTGTATGGTTTTAAGAGTTGCGTTAATATTTTGTTAACGAAAAAAAAGGCGCTACTATTTAGTTATTTCTTAGCTTTGAAATTTGTTATAAATGTGCCTATGAATCCCTCTGCGTCAGATTGGATCCCAAAATACCTGAACCGTTTCGGCCCTTTAATAGCCGAAAAGACTGTTAGTGAAGAGGTGTTTTACACTAGATTACTTGACGTTGGTTTTATATATGGGGTTTCAGTCACACCTATAATAAGAGAACCCATTAGTACATTACAGCTTACAAAAGATGAGATTACTAAAATTAATTTATTTCATGCATTAGTAAGGACACATCTTTCAATATTTCCAAATCATTCTTTTGAAAAAATAATACAAGATTGTATTGCATTTTATACTCATATTGAAAAAGGCAAAAAGAGTTTTATAAAAAAGCTTTCTCTTGTTAATTCTGATGTTAATAATCTTGAAGACATACTTTCGGCACGTTTACAAGAAACAAATACTGTTTTAAAAAAGAATACTACCTCTGTATTAACATACGCTTTACTTTATATAGACGTATTAGCTTACCGAATGTGGATTAGTAAACCCACTAATACCAAAAACTACCTAGAAGCATTAGAGAGTGTTGTTATCACATGTTGTTTTTTAGCTTTAAAGTCTAAAAAGAAAAAAAGCAAATATGATACCTTATTAATTGAGTTGTTTGAAGGGTCTTCGGAATATTTACTTAGCGCTTCCAAAAATGCCAAAATAGTATCGCTCGATGTTATAGATTCTATAAAAGAACATCATTATTCTGAAAAGAAATACATTCTAGACATTTGCTCTATTGCTGTATGGGATGATTATAAAATGGACGAAAGCGAATTTACATTTTTACATCAATTAACCGAAAAATTAGGCTTTACTAATGACGAATTAGGAAAAAGTCTTCAGTCCTTAGCACAGTTTTCAGATAACTATTCAGAAGGGTTAAAGTTATTTGAATACTCCAATCCTGTAAAACAATTTTACAAACATTCTACAGCAACCGTTAAGCTACTTATTTTACGAAACCAAAAAAGACTTATCAAAGAAATTGAAGAAAGTGGCGAGCTCTTAGTTTTATTAACACAGTCTACGATAAGAGAACTAAATACTGAAGAAAAAAATAAGGTTAAAGAACAGTTATTAGACATCTGCAAATCTGTACCGTCTCTTACTATCTTCCTGTTACCTGGAGGGGCTGTATTATTACCTTTACTTGTAAAATTAATCCCTCAATTATTACCTTCATCGTTTAATGAAAACCGATTAGATCCAAAAAAAAGAGAGAAACCATAAAGCTCCTCTCTTAAAATTATTTATTTATAAAAATGAAGTTATTTACCTTCTTTTTCTTTTTTCTTTGCTTCTCTTTTTAATTTCATGTTTTCAATTAATGCTCCTCCTATCCAGTAAGGAATAAAAGATATTAAAAAAATCATTAACCAAAAACCTATGGTTAAGATGGTTAAGAACGCTAAAAATCCTAAATACTGGTCAAATTCAAACATGATACTTTGTTTAATAAACTTGCTACAAAGATAAAAGGTTTTTTTAAGAAAAAACAAAGATTAGTTTTAAATTATTTACAGTTTATCCACGTTTTATATAGTTCATAAAAACTCTTATTTAAACACTTACCAAAAAAGTATTTAAATAAATAAAGCGTACTACTTTGAACACCCAACTACCATTTTGTACCTTTGCCACAAACAAAACATAATCATGCAATACCGAATAGAAAAAGACACAATGGGTGAGGTTAAAGTACCTCAAGACAAACTTTGGGGTGCACAGACAGAACGCTCTAGAAATAACTTTAAAATAGGCCGCCCTGCATCTATGCCGCTAGAAATTGTGTATGGTTTTGCTTATTTAAAAAAAGCTGCTGCCTATACCAATTGTGATGCTGGAATACTTACTGAAGAAAAAAGAGACCTTATAGCTGCAGTTTGTGACGAAATCTTAGATGGTAAACATGATGACCAATTTCCATTGGTAATATGGCAAACGGGAAGTGGTACACAAAGTAACATGAATGTAAACGAAGTAATTGCCAATAGAGCACACCAATTGGCAGGTAAAACGATTGGCGAAGGAGAAAAAACCCTACAACCTAATGACGATGTAAACAAATCGCAATCGTCTAATGACACTTTTCCTACTGGTATGCACATTGCGGCATATAAAAAATTGCTAGAAGTTACCATTCCTGGAGTTGAGCAACTTCATGCTACTTTAGAAAAAAAATCTAAAGAGTTTAGCACCTGTGTTAAAATAGGAAGAACCCATCTTATGGATGCAACACCTTTAACCTTGGGGCAAGAGTTTAGTGGCTATGCATCGCAGTTAGAGCATGGACTTATTGCATTAAAAAATACGCTAGCACATTTATCTGAACTTGCACTTGGAGGTACTGCTGTAGGTACAGGGATTAACACTCCAAAAGGCTATGCTTCAACTGTAGCAAAATATATTGCTCAATTTACAGAGCTACCATTTATAACAGCCCACAATAAGTTTGAAGCACTTGCAGCACATGATGCCATAGTAGAATCGCATGGCGCATTAAAACAATTGGCTGTTTCTTTAAATAAAATCGCAAACGATATACGTTTATTAGCAAGTGGTCCACGTAGTGGAATTGGTGAAATAACCATCCCTGCAAACGAGCCTGGCTCTTCTATTATGCCTGGAAAAGTTAACCCAACACAATGTGAGGCCTTAACAATGGTGTGCGCACAAGTTATTGGAAACGATATGGCAATCGCTGTGGGTGGTATGCAAGGACATTATGAGTTAAACGTATTTAAACCTGTGATGGCAGCTAACTTTTTAGAATCGGCGCAATTGTTAGGAGATGCTTGTGTTTCTTTTGATGAACATTGTGCTAAAGGTATTAAGCCTAATAAAGAAGTGATAGAGAAACAACTTAATAACTCCTTAATGTTAGTTACGGCACTAAATACTAAAATAGGGTATTACAAAGCAGCAGAGATTGCTAATACGGCACATAAAAATGGAACAACCTTAAAAGAAGAAGCTGTTAATTTAGGCTACCTTACTGCTGAAGAATTTGATGCTTGGGTAAAACCAGAAGATATGGTTTAACATTGGCTTTTTAATATGAAATACTATTAAAGTTTATTATAAAAAATATAGTTCTGAACCATATTTAGGGGATATTATTTTAGCTTCATAAGCTCAGACATAATAATTGAACTTGGTATTGCAGCATAGTAAGGCAATATACCTCTTTCAACTAATTGATCTTTCTCAAATAACTCTTGACAAACAATCCCAATTACAGACCCATGCTTATCTATTACAGGGCTTCCACTATTTCCAGAAGATGTTTTTGCAGAAAATAAAAACAAATTATTTCCAAAATAGTCATCAACAAATGAGTTTATTTCCCCTCGATGAAATACTTGATAAGCAGATTTTGTCATTGGTATTGAAGGGTATCCTATTGTAATTATACTATCCAAAATTTGGATATTCGTATTTAAATAAAAAGATATTCCTGAATAATTTTTAATCTTAGAGATAGCAATATCAGCGTCATCACTTAAAATAAAAGTGTCAAAATTAATTTCAACATCTTCAATTAATACTTTAATCTCTATTGCACTACTTACAACGTGTCGATTAGTAATAACAAAAAAATCATTATTGTAAGAAATAATAAATCCAGTTCCAGAAGAAATTGATTTATCTGGCAACTTAATCTCAATTATAGGAACTGCATATTTATATTCATCTATTATATAGTTAAATCCAAAAAATAAATTTTTTAAAAGTTTATTTTGTTTTAAAAATTGAAGGTATTCATAATTAGTTGCAATGTATTTTTCTTCTCTATTTTCTTTAATTAAATCGTTATATTTTGTTAAGACAGAAACTTCAACAAGTCTATTAACAATCTTATCTGCAACACCGCCTGGAAACCCACCTTTGCAATAGTTTTTCTCAAAACAGTAATACATAAAATCGTTTAAGGAGTAAATTGCAGAGTATCTATCTTTCCTACCCCTTAGAACTTCTTCAATATCAAGATAAATTTTTTCGTCAGGAGGTAAGCAGGTGAAAAAATTCAAAGCCAACTCAGCAAAAAAAGGATAATCTTTAAACTTAAGCTTTAAAATGTCAAATATCATTTCTTATATTCTGTTCATTAAAATATTTTAGCACAAAAAGTAGTCTTAATAAAAGTAATTAATTTAATCATAAATCTAAAAAAGCGACCCATGGGTCGCTTTTTTGTTCTTAGTATCTTAGAGAGATTACTTCGTCGTAAACTCCTCGTAATGACAGTTAATTCTCAAACTCCTGCAATGTCTTTATAATAATAGACACACAGTCTAGTAATTGCTCTTTAGTCATAACCAAAGGTGGTGCAAAACGGATAATGTTTCCATGCGTTGGTTTTGCCAATAGACCATTATCACGTAATCGCATACAAATGTTCCAAGCCGTTTCACTTTCTTCATCATCATTTATCACAATGGCATTAAGCAACCCTTTACCACGTACAAGATTTACTATATTAGAGTTTTCTATGTATTTATTCATCTCTTCTCTAAACAACTCTCCAAGTTGGTATGCATTTTCTGCTAACTCTTCTTCTTTTACCACATCTAACGCTGCCATTGCAACGGCTGCTGCAATAGGGTTACCGCCAAAGGTAGAACCATGTGAACCTGGTGTGATAACATTCATAATCGGGTCGTTTGCCAATACAGCACTTACAGGATAAGCACCACCGCTCATCGCTTTTCCTAAAATTAAAATATCTGGTTTTACATCTGGTGTTCCGCTACAACTTTTATCAGCACAGCTACAGTTTCCGCAGGTAGCCAATAAACGTCCAGTTCTAGCAATTCCAGTTTGTACTTCGTCTGCAATAAAAAGCACATTATGTTTTTCACATAAGGCTTTTGCAGCTTTTAAATATCCTTCAGAAGGAACATAAACCCCAGCCTCCCCTTGTATAGGTTCTACTAAAAACCCAGCTATATTATCGTTCTTTTCTAGAGTGTTTTGCAACGCAGCAAGATTGTCGTACTCAATTTTAATAAAACCTTGTGTGTAAGGACCAAAATTCTTTCTAGCAACAGCATCATTTGAGAAAGAAATAATGGTAGTTGTTCTTCCATGAAAGTTATTTTCACAAACAATAATTTGTGCGTCATTTTCTTCTATTCCTTTTTCCTCATACGCCCATCTTCTACAAATTTTAAGTGCCGTTTCAACAGCTTCGGCACCTGTATTCATAGGCAGCAGCTTATCAAAATTAAAATACTCACTTGCATACTTCTCATACTTACCAAGCATATCGTTATAAAACGCTCTTGAGGTAAGAGATAAGGTTTGTGCTTGCTTGGTCATCGCATTAACAATTTTAGGATGACAATGTCCTTGATTTACTGCAGAATATGCAGAGAGGAAATCGTAATATTGTTTTCCTTCTACATCCCAAACATGCACACCTTCTCCCCTACTTAATACTACAGGTAGTGGATGGTAATTATGTGCACCATACTTGTTTTCTAAATCTATCGCTTGTTGCGAAGTTAATTGGTCTAAAACAGCCATTTTAAAATAATTTTAATGTGAATAAAATGTCCATTCCTTCATTACCTTTATTTTTTCTTAGACTCTGCGTACCCATTTTGAAGTTATGGTGAAGCCCTGAAAAAGCAGCGTGGGAGAGAAATCATCCCTAGAAGTCTGCAAATTACAAAAATCTTGGCAATTGTTTATAAGCAAAGTATCTTTACATCTTAAAAATTTTTATGCCTAGAAGAGAACGCAATCGTTTTGTAAAACGAGGTCAAATTATAGAAATCTTAATTGAAGATTATGCTTATGGAGGAAAAGGCATAGGTCGTATTAGAAATGAAGAAGGCGAGTTTGTCATTTTTGTTCCTAATACGCTACCCGGTCAATTGGTAAAAGCGCAAGTAAAAAAGTCGAGTAAAAAATATGCCGAATGCAAACTTATTGATGTCTTACAGCCTTCTGAAGATGAAATCGCTGTCGATTATCAAGATATTCCTGGTGCCCCTTATATTGCATTACCTATTGAAAAACAACACCACTACAAAAAAGAGAGCACCTTAGAGCTTTTTAAAAGGATAGGGAAAGTGGAAGATATTGCTTCAAAATTTGATGCTTTTGTAAAATCTCCCAATACATTCTATTACCGAAATAAAATGGAATATGGTTTCTCCGCTATTGGATATGACAGAAAGCAAAAAACCGATGTAGATGAGTTTACCCTAGGTTTTAAAAGAAGAGGTACTTGGTGGATGGGAGATAACTTAGAAAAAGACTCTGGTCTATTTGATGCCGAAGTTGAAAACAACTTAAAAAATATCCGAAAATATTGCGAAGAAACCGGATTAGCTCCTTGGCATGCACCCAAAAAAGAAGGTTTTTTTAGGTACTTAGTAGTTAGGAAGTCATATCACTCTAACAAGTTATTGTTCAACCTAGTAACTACATCGTATGACTTACCAGAATTCGATTTAAATAAATTTGCTCAATATCTAGTACAACTTTTTGGAGAACGAGTAGCAGGGTTACTGCATACTATTAATGATGAAATAGGTGATAGAACTATTGCAACCTCTGGAAGTATTAATTTGGTTTATGGAGAAGACAAAATTGTAGAACACCTTTTAGGACTACAGTTTGAAATAAGCATGAAGAGCTTTTTTCAAACAAATCCTAAATGTGCAGAAAAGCTCTACTCAAAAGTTGCAGACTATGCCTTAGAGAAAAAAGAAACTATAGATAATTCTGTAGTATTAGATTTATTTTGTGGCACAGGAACTATAGGTCAAATTGTAGCTAGTAAAGCTGAAAATGTAAAAATTATTGGGGTTGATATTGTAGCTTCGGCTATAGAAGATGCAAAAAAGAATGCTTCACTAAATACTATTGAAGGGCTTGAATTTTATGCAGCAGATGTAGGTAAATTTTTATCAGATTATCCACAATATCAAAACAATATTAAAACCATTATCCTAGATCCTGCACGTGCTGGAATAGCACCAAAAACACTAAAAAAAATAATAAGCCTAGAAGCAGAACGTTTAGTTTATGTATCTTGCAATCCAGCGACACAAGCCAGAGATGTAGAGCAATTATACCTTGCTGGATATAAGATTAAAAAGTTTAGTTTAGTAGATCAATTTCCACATACGGCTCACATAGAAACCGTAGTATTACTAGAAAAATAACAGGGTTCATGACCAGAAAATTTCTTTTATTAGCTAGTCTTCTTATAGTCCTTAATGGTTGTACCAGAGATGATATTTGTGACCCAAATACTGCTACTACACCGCTCTTGATTATTGTTTTTAAAGACTTTGCTAGCCCTACCCTTGCAAAACAGGTGCCTAATCTTACTGTTCAAACTTCAGACGACGATGAGACTCTTGTTATTAATTCGGTAAGTACAGATTCAATTGCAATTCCGTTACGTGCTGGGAATGTAAACACTCGCTACCTCTTTACTATTAACACAGGAAGTGAGACCGAAGAAATTATTGATGCACTTACCTTTACATATAATACCGAAGATATTTACGTAAACAGAGCCTGTGCTTTTAAAAGCATTTACAGCAATCTAGAAGCAACTAGAAGTGATGAAGATACCGATGATTGGATTATAGATTTTAATGAAGAAAAAACAACTGTTGAAAATGAAATTGAAGCACATTTTACTATTTTTCATTAGTATAATTGGTGTGTCAATTTCAACAATGGCACAACAAGAACAAGCAACCGATACTATTGACCAAAAAACAAAGTATGGATTAAGGCTTGGGGTTGACCTAGCAAAACCTGTTAGAACCTTTGCTGAAGAAGGATATACTGGTTTCGAAATTCTAGGTGATTTTAGGATTAGTGATGCCTTTTATATCGCTGGGGAAATAGGTACTGAAGATAAAGACTTTGATGAAGAAAATCTCAAAGCTAATACTACTGGAAGTTATATAAAATTAGGAGCTGACTATAATGCTTACAATAACTGGTTTGGATTAAACAACGCCATTTTTATTGGACTCCGTTATGGATTTTCAACATTCACGCAAGAATTAGAATCGTACACGGTTTACACTAACAATCAAGTTTTCTTTCCTACCGAAAGAGAAATTAATCAAGAATTTAGCGGCTTAACTGGTAGTTGGGCTGAGCTCCAAGTAGGTATTAAAACCGAAGTATTAAATAATTTATACCTATCCATCAATTTGCAGTTAAAACGAAAAATTAGTGAAGATGTGCCTAATAATTTTGGTAACCTTTTTATTCCAGGATTTAACAGTACTAATGACTTCTCTGAGTTTGGCGCTGGATACGGATATACAATTTCGTATTTAATACCTATTTTTAAAAAGTAACGCTAATCTATTTATTGTTTACTAAACTTTCTACTTCCTTCATACATTTCATAGCGTACTAGCTTACTTTCAAGCTTACCATTGTAGAGTTTAATTTTTCTTGAGGGCCTTAGTCCAACATGTTTTAGCGCTTCCATATTACTGGTAATCATCCAAGCATTTGTTCCAGCATAACCTCTTTTTAAAGTGTTTCCTATATTACTGTAAAAAGCTTCAATATCTTCAACTGAAATTCGTTCATCGTACGGTGGGTTAAACACCATATGCAATTGACGCCCCGTTTCTTTTTCAGAAGAGAAGAAGTCTTGTTCCTTAATTTCTATGAATTCAGAAAGGTTAGCATTTTTAATATTTTCCTTTGCTTTTCTAACCGCAAACCCATCTGTATCACTTCCGTAGATTTTAAAATGAAAATCTTTAACCTTTTTTAAGGCTGCATCCTCAATAACCTCATATAAATCAACATCAAAATCTGGCCAAGTTTCAAAACCAAACTCATCTCTGTTTAAATTAGGCGGGATATTACAGGCTATCATAGCAGCTTCAGTTAATATTGTTCCTCCTCCACACATAGGATCCATAAAGTCGCATTGTCCAGACCATCCAGAAAGCATAATAATTCCAGCTGCTAAGACTTCATTAATGGGAGCAATTGTATTTTCTATTTTATATCCACGCTTATGTAAAGATTGCCCAGAACTATCTAGAGAAACTGTGCAAATATTTCTGTCAATATGAATATTAATTCGAAGGGTAGGATGGTCTAAATCTACATTAGGGCGCTCTCCCTCTTTATCTCTAAATCGGTCGACAATAGCATCCTTAGTCTTTAAAGCAATGTATTGAGAATGGGTAAAGTATTTAGAATATACAGTTGCATCTACAGCAAGAGATCCGTTAGCATCCATATACTCCTCCCACGGAATTTGATATATTTTTTTATATAAATCTTCTTCAGTAAAAATATTAAAACCGGTAATTGGTTTTAAAACTTTAATAGCTGTCCTGCTACACAGGTTTACCTTATACATAAACCCAGTATCCCCTTCAAAAGAAACATTTCTTGTTCCTATTTCAATATTAGAAGCTCCTAATTGTCTAAGTTCTTGTGCTAAGAGTTCTTCAAGCCCATAAAGGGTTTTAGCAAGCATTTTAAAGTTTTTTCCCATTAGAATCTCTGTAAATATGAAGGTTTTTTTAAAGGTATCTTTCTTTAGATGGAACAAAAATAAAGTATTTTAGCACCTTAAAAGAACCTCTATGCAAAAAGATAACCAACATTGGTTTACTTCTTGGTTTGACACTCCGTATTATCACATCCTTTATAAGGATAGGGACTATAATGAAGCCGCTACTTTTATGAAAAAATTGACGGCTTTTCTTAAACTTGAGCCCAATGCAGAAATTTTAGACCTTGCTTGCGGTCGAGGAAGGCACTCAAAGTACCTTAATGAAATAGGCTACAATGTTTTAGGTGCAGATTTATCACCTTCTAACATTTTATTTGCAAAACAATTTGAAAATAAAACACTTCATTTTAAAGTACACGATATGTGTATTCCCATGAACAAAACTTTTGATGCTGTATTTAACTTGTTTACTAGTTTTGGTTATTTTGAAAGTGAAGAAGACAACTACAGAACTATAAAAGCAATTAAACAACAATTAAAGCCGCATGGTTATGGAGTTATTGATTTTTTAAATACTGAGTATGTAAAGAAGACATTAATTCCTGAAGAAAAAAAAGTAGTAGAGGGAATTACATTTAATATCACAAAAAAATTACAAAATGGCTACATAGTTAAAACTATACAGTTTGAAGATCATGGAAAGCACTATACTTTTCAAGAAAAAGTAAAAGCACTTACTTTAAGTGATTTTAAAGAGTATTTTAAAAAGGCTTCAATAGATTTAAAATATATTTTGGGTAGTTATGATTTGTCAAATTATAACGAAGATACTTCTCAAAGATTAATCCTTATTTTTAAGTAATGGTTTATATATTATTAATAGCAAGCGTTTTAATAGGGTATATAATAGCCGTATCTATAAAAACAAAAGAACCGGCTTTTTTACCTATACTCTTAGCATTTAGTGGTTCATTTTTACTTTCTACCACTTTGTTCGAATTACTTCCTGAGGTATTTACAACTCCATCGAAAAAGATTGGCTTGTTTATTATGGGAGGAATTCTATTACAAATTATCTTAGATTTCTTTTCAAAAGGAGCAGAACATGGGCATGTTCATATTCATTCAGAAAAAAAAGCATTTCCATGGTTACTTTTTATTAGTCTTTCTATTCACGCGCTTCTAGAGGGACACCCTATAACGGGTCATGACGCAATGCTTTGGGGGGTAATAGTTCATAAAATCCCAATTGCTATTATTCTCTCATTATTTTTTAAAAGAGCTGCTTTTAGTAGTACAACTACAATATTATTTTTATTTCTTTTTGCTTTAATGACACCCCTTGGGAGTTGGATTACTTCAGAAACATCATCACTTTCAAGATATCAACAAGAAATTAATGCTATTGTGATAGGGATCTTTTTACATGTATCCACCACAATTCTATTTGAAAGTTCAAAAAATCATAGCTTTAATTTTTCAAAAATGACAGCTGTTATAATAGCCGCTGTTATTGCATACTTTATTTAGATAATATAAAGTAGTATAAATAAGTAGTGAAATATACTTCCCGCTAATACAAAGAGATGCCAAATCACATGATTAAAAGGAATTTTTTCAATAGCATAAAATACAATTCCTACAGTATAAGCCAATCCCCCAGCAATTAAAAGATAGATTGCTTCAATGGGAACAGTAGCCTTTAACGCTGAAAAGTCAAATACAATTAACCATCCCATAACAAGGTAAAACAGAAGGGATAGTATTTCAAACCTCCCAGTAAAAAATATTTTTAAAATACTGCCAACTATGGCAATACCCCACACTACATAAAATAGAGTCCAGCCTAAAGAATCTTGCAACGCTAACAACAAAACTGGAGAATAAGTGCCCGCTATTAAAAGATAAATACTAATATGGTCTAACTTTCTAAACAGTAATTTCTTTATAGGATCTTTTTGATAATGATATAAAGAAGAAGATAAGTACAAGGTTGTTAATGAACTACCATATAATACAATGGCAAGAATACTTTCAAAAGTATTCAGCTTCATGTAGACAAATAATAATACAAAACCAATAACAGATAACACAAAACCAATAGAATGTGTAACTACATTTAATTTTTCTTCTCTTTCTGTTTGTTCACTCATACCATTTGGGCAATCTTTTTTGTTCTACAAAAAAGTCACGCTGTACACTTGTATCTTTTTATACAAAGCTATTGTATAAAAAGGATATCGTTACCATCGTTATTGCATTTATTGC
>NZ_JAVRHZ010000009.1:0-120887 GCF_031846325.1 Patiriisocius hiemis
CGCTGTACAATCTCCAGCTCCATCATCATCGGTAGTGATTGTAACATCTGCAGGACAAGAAATAGTAGGAGGTGTTCCAACTACTCCATTGTTTGTAAATTCTAAACAGAAGTTTTCTAGAGTACCTTCATCTCCTAAACCACCATCTTCAATTGTAAGTGTCCAGTCACCAGCAATAGGCTCACCAGCAAACGTAGCCATTAGGCTACCACCTTCAGCTTCATATCCAGCAGCATCTGGAGCACCACCTACCCAAGTAGTAATATTAGGTTGCCCATCTACAAATGAGATAGTATCTTGAATGTCAAGACCATCTGCATCACCGTTATTAGAAGATAACTCTAATACTGTTCCAGCAGGAGAGGTTAATGTCATCACTAAATCACCAACTCTGTCATGTTGTGCTTCTACTAGTAATGAGGTAAATGTGTTTTGGTCTGTCATTGCGCCAACTACACCCATACCTGCAACATTTATTACAGAACTTACTGGAGTAAAGTCGTTAATAGGTTGTGGATTGTCTGGAGCACATGGAGGTGGTACTGCCCAATCTACTGTTACGGTAAACCCATGAAAACAACCCCCGTCGCCACCAACATTATCATCAATATTTACAGTCCATGTACCAGATGCAAGATCACCATCTAGTGCACTTAAAAGATTTGATGCTTGCATATCTCCTGATAATGTAGCATCGATTAAATAATCAGAAGGGCATGTTTCAGAATTTGAAACTGCCGTATCGTAACCACCACATGTTAAAGGATTTGCACTTTCATCATCTAAGGTAACGTTAAAGTTTGAATCATTTGCACATACATTATCTACAACTAGAACTGTATTTCCATCAGGGCTTACTAGAGTAACATCCATATCTCCAGTCCAACTATGGTCAACTTCTAATAATAAGTTTACATCCTCTACAATTGCATTAGCTGGAATTCCAGAAACATCAGCCGTTAGAGAAGCAACAGCTGCACCGGTGGTTCCGTCTGCCCAACTTGCAGCAGGATCTATAGAACTGGCGGATATCGTACCACTTTGTGCATTAAGCTGCCACGTAAAAGAGGTGACCATTAATGCCATTAAAATAAAAGTAATTTTTTTCATAATTTAATATTAAATTTTAGTTAATAAAAAACGAATATAAGTAATAATTCTTACAAAACAAGTTCAATAAACTTAAAAAAATAAAAGATGAAAATTTGAACAAACTTAGACTAGCAAAGCCATATAAGTGTTTACACGTATAATTTAATAAGACAAAAACTGAAATCTTGTTAAATAAACTGTAGCACATTAAAATGTTAAAGAAACTTTAATTGTTATCCTTCCCTAAAAATGGAGCGTATTGGGCAATTCTAAAATCTAAGGTTGTGTAATTTAAGTTTTTCTGTTTTTGAAGTTTATATTCGTCCATACTCCCAATAGCTCTATTTGCTGCACCACTTGGGGCGGTTAATGAAACTGTAGTAATAATTCTTTTTGAAGATGGGAGTTTTACTCTATGAATTCTAGGAACTATGTCCGAAACAATTTCTAACTTTAAGTTATAGATTTTAAGGTGTCTCCTAAAAAAATACTCAGGACCATTTTTACTATTTCCTCCCATAAATAATAAAGTATCAATTTTTGGGTTTTCTTTTAATATTGCAATCATATCTCGCAATACTACATTCTGCATTCCCAAGTCTGAAGCATCTATTTTTTTACGTTTTGCTACCGAAACAATGTCGCAAACCCCGATACCATGCTGATTTAAAAAATCTTTACGTTGTTTGATTGCTATTTTAGAATCTTCGTACAATAAGTCAAGCTCAAAAATTTTATTTAAAATAGGCCAGAGCAACCCATTACTACTTCCATAACAAAAATCAACGTCCTTAGAGTTTAACTCGCCTGTAGTAAACCTTGGGGGTGGTAAAGTACCCACAATAAGCTTTGTAGCATTTTTAGGAATATAAGGTGGATACGGGTGGGTGTGTAAAAACATTACCTTACAAAAACCGGCTCGTTTTCTTTTTCGGTGTATTTTTCTGAAAAACGATACCCATCATAATCAAAGCCCATAATATCATCTAATGTTGTAGCGCCTGTATCTATACAATACCTCGACATGCTTCCTCTTGCCTTTTTTGCAAAAAATGAAATAATTTTAAGCTTACCATTCTTAAAATCTTTAAAAACAGGAGCAATTACTTCGGTTTTAAGTTTTTTAGTATTAATTACTTTAAAGTACTCTTGACTTGCAAGGTTAACAAAAAGCTCACCCTCTTCTAATTCTTTATTAATAGCTTCTGTTACAGTATCGCCCCAAAATTCATACAAATTATTTTTTCTACCTACTTTAAGACTTGTTCCCATCTCTAATCGATACGGCTGGATTAAGTCTAAAGGTTTTAAAACTCCATACATTCCAGATAAAATGCGCAAGGTGTTATTTAAGTCATCAATTTTTTCAGAAGAAATGTTATAAGCATCTAAACCTTGATATACGTCACCAGAAAAAGCATAAACAGCTGGTCTTGCATTTTGTTTTGTAAATGGGGTAGAAAAATCTTTATACCGTTGGTAATTTAACTGTGCAAGTTTGTCACTTATAGACATTAATTCTCCAATTGCTTTTTTAGATTTTTTTTCAAGCTTGTTATTAATCTTTTTTGCTTGCTCAATAAATATAGGTTGTGTGCCTCTATTAGTTGGCAAAGAACTTTCAAAATCTAGTGATTTGGCGGGAGATACTACTATTTTCATAACATGATTTTCTACAAAGCTAATTAAGAAATACAATTTGTCATTAACATTTACATTAAAAAAATTTATTGAAAAGTGTTAAATATCTATGGTATTATATTTTTAATATTTGTTTAACAAAATAAAGAATACCTGATCAATACATTTACGGAAAACCAACTAATATGAAAAACAATTTAACCTTAGCCCTAATCTTTTTCGCAATTTTAACAAACGCTCAAAATGAAATAGGGAAAAAAGCAACTTTACTAGAAGACGGTACAATAAGAGTAGAAACAGTTTTATTACCTTCTGAATCTTCTAATCAAAACAAATCATCAACAGACTTACTATTTAGCTTTGGAGAACCCGCTAATCCAGCAATTAAAAACTCAAGAGGCGTTACTATTGCAGATGTGAATAATGATGGTATTGAAGAAATTTTATATGGTATCGACACAGAGCTATATGTAATAGATGGCAACGGAGATATTTTATGGCAAAAAACTGTTTTAGGACCTATACTACTACCTCCAACTGTAATGGATATGGATGGTGATGGCGAAGTAGAAATTGCATTAAATACTGGATACCCTACAACGGTAGGGAGAGTGTATCTTATGGACAACCAAGGAACAGACCTACCTGGATGGCCTTTAAACTTTAACGATAAGTGGATGATTAACGCTCCTGTTTTAGCAGATTTAGATGGAGATAATTTTTTGGATGTTATTACTTGCCAAAGAGAAAGTAGTACTATTGGGTTTGTTCATGCTTTAAAAATGGACGCTACTCCAATAAACAGTAACTGGCCAATTCAATTTAACGCAACTCCTGCATTTACACCTTCTATAGGAGATATCGATAATGACGGAGTAAAGGATGTAGTTATTGCAACCTCATCTACAGGCCTTTATGTATATGATGCTAATGGAAACTTACACACAGGATTTCCCTTAGCAGATCCTAATGTAAAATACTCATATCAATCTCCCATATTAGCAGATTTAGACAATGATGAAAACCTTGAAATAATAGGAAGTAATCATGGCGATGCTCCTGGCTTTTATGTCCTAAAAAATGATGCTACTTATTATCCAGGTTGGCCAGTTGCCACTTCTGGATGGACATACTCTCCTCCTACTGTTGTAGATATTGAAGAAGATGGAACATATGAGATTTTTATGGCAGATAGAAACACAAGCAATGATGGAACACCATTACCTACAATCTATGGGCTTGATCCAGACGCCAACAATTTACCTAATTTTCCTATTGAAAAATATGGAGGAAATGAAGGAGTTTTAACCATTGCAGATGTAAATAACGATAATGTATATGATATTATATTTTCAAGCACACTTACAGATATGGATGGTTTTGGCTATATCCACGCGTATTCTCTAGACGGAAGTGGAGAAATCGATGGTTTCCCATTACGCCCTAGAGGTTTTACATTTCTAAACGGAGCAGTCCTTGGTGATGTAGATAACGACGGACTTATGGATCTTACTGCCAACTCATATACTCAAACCTTTGGAGCTGGTATAGATTCTAGTTACGTAAGCACTTATAATCTTAACGTACCATATAATACCGCTAAGATATTAAGAAACGGGTATAAAGGAGATAATAGTAGAGATGGCCTTTTAGGAGATGAAGAAATTTTAGAAGTTTCAGAAAATATTCTAACAAATAATATTTCAATTTCACCTAACCCATCATCAGGAATATTAAAAATTAATTCAGAAATTTCATTAGAAAATGCAACTCTTAGCGTTCTTACAATGGATGGAAAAATTCTCTTTTCTGAAAAAACTAGTTTACTAGAAACTGGAACTAAGAGTTATAACTTTAATTCAATTTCATCTGGAATATACTTCATAAGTATAGAAGACACAGAAAGTAAAAACAAAACAGTTTTAAAATGGCTAAAACGCTAAAATCACATAGCGTGTTTTGAATAGTTTCGCCATTTCATCAAACAAGCCTCTATATCTTTTGGTATAGGGGCTTCAAATTTTAAAAACTCTCCTGTTTTGGGTTGTACAAATCCTAATGTTCGTGCATGTAAAGCCTGTCTTGGAAGTACCTTAAAACAATTCTCAACAAATTGTTTATACTTACTAAAAGTGGTTCCTTTTAATATTTTTTCTCCTCCGTATCGTTCGTCATTAAAAAGTGTGTGTCCTATGTGTTTCATATGTACACGTATTTGATGTGTGCGTCCAGTCTCTAATTTGCATGAAACTAAAGTAACATATCCTAATCTTTCAATTACTTTATAATGAGTAACAGCTGGCTTTCCCTTAAGCTCTGCTTCGTCTCCGAGAAAAACGGTGTTTTGTAGTCTATTTTTAGGATGTCTACCAATATGACCTTCAACAGTACCTTCATCAGCTTCAACATTTCCCCAAACAAGCGCTATATATTCTCGTTGAGTTGTTTTATTAAAAAACTGTCTCGACAAATGGGTCATAGCTTCTTCAGTCTTTGCTATCACCAAAAGACCACTTGTATCCTTGTCTATACGATGTACTAATCCAGGACGATTACTACTATTATTTGGTAAATTTTTAAAATGAAAAGTAAGGGCATTAATTAAAGTCCCACTATAATTTCCATGCCCAGGATGCACAACCATTCCAGCTGGTTTGTTTACTACTAGAACATCATCATCTTCATAAACTATATTAATTGGGATATCTTCCGGAACCAATAAATGTTCGTAGGGAGGATGCTCAAAAAGCACAGTAACAATATCGTTCCCCTTTACTTTGTAGCTTGATTTTACAGCAATATCATTTACAAATATATTACCGTCTTTAGCTGCTTTTTGGATTTTATTTCGAGTTGCGTTTTCAACCTTGTTCATTAGATATTTGTCTACACGAAGTGGCTGTTGCCCTTTATCTGCTACAAATTTATAATGCTCATAGAGGTCATCGCTGGTGTTATCCAAATTTTCAGAAGAATTAGTTTGACTCATCAGCATCATTTTCAGAATTTCCTTCACCATCATTACTCACTTCTTGTACCCTATTTAATGATCCATCACCCACTATTAAGTCTATAACCGAAGTTTTTTGCAATTCTGTCCCAACTTCTAGTCTTTCTCCTTTGTAGCGCATTTCTAGGACTTGGTCACTAATGTGAGGTCGCTTACTTACTTTACCAATTTTAAAACCTGTAGCTAAAAGAGTTGGCTCTGCTTGCCTAAGTGTTTTACCTAAAACACTAGGGACTTTAATTTTTGCATAGCCAGAAGGGTTAAGAGCAATATATATTTTTCTGTCCTCTTTGACAAAATTACCTGCCTTAGGGACTTGTTCGATAACTGAGTATTTCGGGTATTCAGGGTTATAATTTGCAGAGTCTAAGATCTCATACTTCAAATCTCTTTCATCTAATACTTCTTCAACTTTGTCTAGTGAAAGTTTAGAAAGATTAGGTACTTCTATTTGCTGCCCATGGTTTGTGGTACTTTTTAACCACCACAATACTATAAAACTTAAGATAATTAAAACGACAACAGCATATAAAAGCTGCTTTAAAAAAGTTTTTGTTGTGAGGAATTTAAAAAAAGTCATTTGTTGATAGTTACGATGCAAAAATATAAAACCTAAAGTTAGTATCTTTCACAACATTAGTGATATTTTTGTTAACGTTGATAAACAGGTTTTGTTATGAGCAAAAAAAATGTGTTTGTAGTCATGGGGGGCTACGGAAGCGAATATAAAATATCGCTTGAGAGCGGCAGCATAGTCTGCGAAGCATTACAAAATTCAAACTACACTATTTACCCTATCCATATTCTTGAAACTGGATGGGATGCAGTTATTAACAATACCGAAAAATATCCCATAAACAAAGCAGATTTTAGTTTCACTACTCCTACTGAAACCATTAGACCAGATGTTGTTTTTAACACAATTCATGGTACTCCAGGAGAAGATGGCTATTTAGCCGCTTACCTCACACTTCTTAAAATACCGCAAACAAGTGCTAATTTATATGAAGCTGCTTTGAGCTTTAATAAAAGAGATTGTCTTTCGGTTTTAAAAAACTTCGGAATTAAATGTGCAAACTCTTATTATATAAATAAAGGAATCACAATAAAAACTGAAGAAATTATAAAAATTGTTGGACTTCCCTGCTTTGTAAAGCCCAATAGGTCTGGTTCTAGTTTTGGAATCTCAAAGGTGAATATTATTGAAGAGCTTGCACCTGCCATAGAAAAAGCCTTTAAGGAAGACCATGAAGTACTTATTGAGACTGCACTTATTGGAACCGAAGTTTCCATTGGAACCTATACTAAAAACGACACTATTTTTGTATTTGCACCTACTGAAATAGTTTCTGAAAACGAGTTTTTTGACTACGAGGCAAAATATTTAGGGCAATCACAAGAAATCACACCAGCTAGAATTTCAGATGAAGAAACAAAAAGAGTGCAAACAGAAGCAAAGAAAATTCATGCTTTACTCAACTTAAAAGGAGTTGCCAGAAGTGAGTTTATATTACAAAATGGTATTCCTTACTTTATAGAAATAAATACTGCGCCCGGACTTTCTTCTGAAAGTATTATACCTAAACAAGTGCGTCATGCAGGGATGACACTTTCCTCTTTTTTTGAAATTCTTATTAATAATACACTATCGTAATAAACAAACAACTAAACTTTTATTAGTAACTTAGTATCATTATTAATTGTACTTTAAATTAAAGAGAGAACGCTACTAAAGTTTATCTTAAGTAGAATCTAAAGGCAGAAATATATGAAACGAGCCATTTTTCCCGGTAGCTTTGACCCCTTTACACTAGGGCATAAAGATATTATTGAAAGAGCATTACCGCTTTTTGATGAAATTATTATTGCCATAGGATCTAATGCTGCTAAAAAATATATGTGGTCATTAGAGGAACGTAAAGAACGTATCGAAAAAACCTTTAGCAACCATGATGCTGTTCTAGTAAAAACATATACGGGACTTACTGCACGTTTTTGCAAAAAAGAGAATGCACAATTTATATTAAGAGGCCTTAGAAACTCACAAGATTTTACCTACGAACAAACCATAGCACAAGCCAATCAAAAAGTAAATGGTGTAGATAGTATTTTTATTATATCTAGCCCAGAGTTTAGTTATATTTCCTCCTCAATAGTAAGAGATATTGCAAGAAATAATGGTGACTATAGTAGTTTAGTACCGTAACTAGGGCTTATACTTTAAGGGAAGATGTACTACTGTTTTTGTTTCAAAAAAATCTTCTTCAAAAATGTCTGGTAATGGATAAATAGTTGCTTTAGGAAATTGTTTTAATTCCTCTCTTAAATCTCCCCCTTTTAAGTATAAGATTCCGTTTTTTAATTCGTGTTTACTTTTTTTGGCAACCTTGTTTTTTACCCAATGTAAAAAAGTATCCATTTGTGCTACTGCTCTACTTACAATAAAGTCATATTGTTCATCTACAGTTTCTACTCTAGCATTAATTGCTGTAACATTTGTGATTTCTAAACCATCTACAACTTCATTTACTACTTTAATTTTTTTTCCTATACTATCTACTAAATGAAACTTTACTTCAGGAAACAAAATAGCTAGAGGAATACCTGGAAAACCACCTCCGGTACCTACATCAAGAACTTTTGAGTTAGGCATGAAAGTCAAAACTTTTGCAATTGCTAATGAATGTAGAACATGTCTTACATATAGTTCATCAATATCCTTTCTTGAAACTACGTTTATTTTTAAATTCCAATCCTTATAAAGCTCTTGAAGCTTTTTAAACTGAGTTATTTGTACTTCTGTAAGATCAGGGAAGTATTTTAAAAGTATTTCCATAGTAGTTTATAAACAGCAAAAGTATCAATTTGATAATAAATTTATGAGTCTTCTTAGCACTTTTAAAAAGGAGATGTTTATTTTTACAAATTCCTATTTTGGAATATCCCTATAAACCCAAATACTGTGGATTCAAAACAAATAAAATTCTCTAGAGTAGACTCAGCTAAGTTCTTTAGAACATTAAACAAACGTGTTAATAGTTACTTCAAAGAAAATAAAATACAACGTACTGGAAACTGGAAATTGCATCTCAAGACTATTGTAATGTTTTCTTTGTATTTAGCTCCTTATTTTTTACTTCTTACACTTAATGTACCTACTTGGCTACAAGTATTGTGCACAATAATTATGGGAATTGGAATGGCTGGTGTTGGGATGAACGTAATGCACGATGCAAATCATGGCTCCTATTCTTCAAAAAAATGGATTAATAAAATTCTTGGAAGTAGTATTTACATTCTAGCCGGAAATGTATACAACTGGCAAGTACAACATAATGTACTACACCACACCTACACAAATATTCATGGTCATGACGAAGATTTAGATGCCGGTAGGATTATTCGTTTTTCAAAACACGCAAAATGGTATCGTTTTCATAAGTTTCAACACTACTATAGTGTTTTTCTCTATGGGTTACTAACGTTTAATTGGATGCTTACAGCAGACTTCAAGCAAACTAGACGGTATTTAAAAAAGAAGTTGTCATACGGCAAACTGCCTAAGCCAATTAATCAATGGAGTACACTAATTATAACTAAAATAATTTATGTTAGTATATGGATTGTAATTCCAATTTTATTTTTTGAAATCGCTTGGTGGAAAATATTAATTGGTTTCTTTATTATGCATTATGTAGCTGGCTTAATTTTAAGTATCGTGTTTCAATTGGCTCATGTTGTTGAAGATACAGACATGCCACTTCCAGATGAAACAGGAACAATGAAAAATACTTGGGCAATACATCAATTATTTACAACCGTAAATTTTTCAACAAAAAACAGAATTATGAACTGGTTTACAGGTGGGCTAAACCATCAAGTAGAGCATCATATTTTTCCTAACATAAGTCACGTTCATTACACGCGTATTTCTAAGATTGTAAGAGAAACTGCAAGTGAATTCAATTTACCATATCACGAATACAAAACAACTAGAAAAGCTATTATAGCGCATTTTAAATATTTAAAACAAATGGGGATGCAACCTCAATTAACTGCTTAGAATGAATCCAAAACTTTCCAACCGTATTAACAAAATGGCTACCTCAGCTACCCTAGCTATGGCAGCAAAGGCTAGAGAATTAAGAGAAGAAGGTAAAGACATAATAGGGCTCAGCTTAGGAGAACCAGATTTCACAATTCCAGAATTTGTTAAAAAGGCAGCAATAGAAGCAGTAAATAATGATTTTCACTCCTACACCCCTGTAGATGGTTATGGAGACTTAAAGCAAGCTATTATAACAAAATTTAATCGTGACAACGGGCTAACATATAAACCTTCTCAAATTGTAGTTTCTACAGGTGCCAAACAATCACTTTACAATCTAGCACAAGTACTTCTTAATGAAGGAGACGAAGTCTTGCTACCAGCACCATATTGGGTGAGTTATAGTGACATTAGTAAGGTCGCTGGAGGAGTTCCAAAAGAAATTAGAACGTCCATAGAAAACGATTTTAAAATTACCGCAGAAGAACTAAAAGCCGCTATTACTCCTAAGACAAAAATGATTATTTACAGTTCCCCTTGTAACCCAAGCGGGTCTGTTTATAGTAAAAAAGAATTGAGATCACTTGCAGATGTACTTGTTAATTACCCTGATATTATAGTGGTAAGTGATGAAATTTACGAGCACATTAATTTTACTGGAAAGCATGTTTCAATGGCAAGTTTTGAGGATATGTATGACCGTACTGTTGTGGTTAATGGTGTCTCTAAAGCCTACTCCATGACAGGCTGGCGAATTGGTTACATTGGAGCACCAGAGTGGATTGCAAGAGCGTGTAATAAAATGCAAGGACAAGTAACAAGTGGAGCTAACTGTATTGCGCAACAAGCAACTATTACTGCATTATCTAATCCGCCTAGTAAAATACAATACATGATAGATGCCTTTAAAAATAGAAGGAAACTTATTTTAGGGCTACTAAGCGATATTGAAGGTTTTAAAACTAATGAACCAGAAGGCGCCTTTTATGTTTTTCCAGATATTTCTTTTTTCTTCGGAAAGACATTACGCGGAAAACATATTAATACAGCTTCAGATTTTTCATTATACTTATTAGAAGAAGCCAATGTCGCAACTGTAACAGGAGAAGCTTTTGGGGACCCTAATTGCATACGTATCTCCTATGCAGCTTCCGAAGATAATATCAAAGAAGCTATACAACGTATTAAAAAAGCTGTTTCAAATTAAGAAATACAATGGCAACTATACTACTTCTTGGAGCAGGTGAATTAGGAAAAGAATTTGTAATCGCTGCGCAGCGACTTAGTCAAAAAGTAATTGCAATTGACAGCTATGAAAATGCTCCAGCGATGCAAGTAGCACACGAATGGGAAGTGATTAATATGCTAGATGGAGATGCACTTGATGCTGTAGTAAAAAAATACAATCCAGATTACATTGTACCAGAGATTGAAGCTATAAGAACCGAACGTTTTTATGAGTACGAAAAACAAGGCTATACTGTGGTACCCTCTGCAAAAGCAGCTAACTACACTATGAATCGTAAAGCTATACGTGACTTAGCTTCAAAAGAATTAGGGTTAAAAACAGCACACTATCGCTATGCCACCTCAGCAACCGAACTAAAAAAAGCGGTTGAAGAAATTGGAATGCCCTGTGTTGTAAAACCCTTGATGTCTTCAAGCGGAAAAGGGCAAAGCACCATTAAGTCTCAAGCAGATATAGAAAAAGCCTGGAACTATAGTCAAGAAGGTTCACGAGGAGATGTAGCCGAAGTAATTGTAGAAAGCTTTGTAAATTTTAACTATGAAATCACGCTACTTACCGTCACCCAAAGAGAAGGTGAGACATTATTTTGCCCCCCAATAGGACATAGGCAAGAACGAGGCGACTACCAAGAAAGTTGGCAACCTGCAACGATGAAAACTAACCACTTAGAAGCCGCAAAAGATATGGCTGCAAAAGTTACCGAAGCCTTAGGCGGTGCAGGTATTTGGGGTATAGAATTTTTTGTAGGTAATGAAGGGGTTTATTTCTCAGAATTATCACCTAGGCCTCACGATACAGGAATGGTAACACTTGCCAATACTCAAAATTTTAATGAGTTTGAGTTACACCTTCGAGCTGTTATTGGACTTCCAATACCAGAAATTACATTAGAACGCAAAGGAGCTTCTGCGGTAATATTAGCAAATGATTTTTCAGAAAACCCTAACTTTTATGGTATTGAAAAGGTAGCTGCTGCCCCTAAAAGCGATTTTAGGTTATTTGGTAAACCAACCTCCCGTCCTTACCGAAGAATGGGTGTTGTTGTTACCTATGGAAATCTTGATAAAGATATTTCTGAAATTACTGAAAGGGCAAAAAACTTGGCATGTAAAGTAAAAGTTTTATCTTAATTTAATTACCTATTCCTCCAAAAGAAAGGCGTAAATAATATTAGTACCGTAAAGAGTTCTAGACGCCCTATTAGCATTAAAAAAGAGGCCCACCACTTTGCCAAGCCGGGTAAGTTTCCAAAATTATCTACAGGCCCTAAATCTCCTAACGCAGGACCAACATTACCTAAAGTTGCCGCCGCTCCTCCTAAGGAAGTTTTATAATCTAGTCCTAACCAAGAAAACACTAATACACCCATAATAAAAGAGAGCATATACAAAATAAAAAAGCCTAATATATTATACACTATTGGTTGTTGCACCGCTTTACGGTTATAACGAACAGGTAAGATTGCATGAGGGTGAAGGGTACGTTTAAATTCTAAAATTCCGTTTTTTATCATAATTAAATGACGCACCACTTTAACCCCACCAGAAGTAGAGCCAGATGAGCCGCCCAGAAACATTAATCCAAAAAAGAAAATTGTTAAAAATGGTGTCCAAAGTGTATAGTCTGCAGAGACAAATCCTGTAGTGGTAGCAATTGCCAATACTTGAAATAAGCCATGCCTTACCGCGCTTTCAAATTCTCCCCAAACCAAAGGATGCGCTATTGTAGACTTCGAAACATCAGCCTGAAAGTATATAATTAAAGCAGCTATTATTGAAAGCCCAATAATAAAACCAGCGTATAATTTAAACTCTTCATCTTTTATAATCTTTTTAAAACGTCCCTTAAAAGCAAAATAACTCAAGACAAAATTAGTCCCTGCTAAGAACATAAACACTATAATGATGTACTGAATAATTGGGGTGTCATTCCAATGAGCAATGCTATCGTTCTTTGTTGAGAACCCTCCAGTACTTAACGTACTTAACGAGTGATTTACAGCATCAAAAAAGGACATTCCAGCAACCTTTAGCAAAACAGTTTCAATAACTGTGTACCCAACATAAATGAGCCAAAGACGTTTAGCAGTATCTGTAATTCTTGGATGTAATTTATCTCCTCCAGGGCCTGGAGCTTCGGCAGCAAATAATTGCATCCCTCCTATTCCTAATAATGGAAGAATAGCAACTGCCAGTACAATAATTCCCATACCACCAATCCAATGTGTAATACTTCTCCAAAACAATATTCCCTCAGGAAGTGCTTCGATATTACTAACTACAGTTGCGCCCGTAGTAGTATAACCGCTCATAGTTTCAAAAAAAGCATTAGTAAACTCAGGGATAGTCTGAGTAATAAGATAGGGTAATGTTCCGGTAAGTGCCATAACAAGCCACCCAAAGGCAACTATAATGTACCCTTCTCGTTTCTGAATTTCTTTTTTATGCTTCTTTGTTAAAAGCATAATTGCACCACCTACACCTAAAGCAACTAGACCAGAGCTTAGCATTTGTAACACTACTCCATCATCATAAATCAAACTTACTAAGGTTGACAATAACATAAAGCCACCATTAACTGTAAGCAATAAGCCCATGATATGGGCTATGATTTTATAATTTAAATGAAGTACTGATCGCATTAAACAAACAGTTTTTCTACTTTGGCAATAGATTGAGGAAGACAACAAACAACTATCCTATCACCACTTTGAATTCTAAAATCTCCTAAAGCAATAATCCCTTCATTGTTTCTAATTACACCACCAATAATTGCAGATCTAGGAAAATCAATCTCCCTTATTATTTCATTACAGACCATAGAATCCTGAGAAACCAAAAACTCTAGTAACTCAACATTCATATTATTAAGCTTAGTCATAGCTACAACTTCTCCTTTTCTTACATATCTAAA
Organism: Patiriisocius hiemis; assembly: GCF_031846325.1. NCBI lineage: Bacteria > Pseudomonadati > Bacteroidota > Flavobacteriia > Flavobacteriales > Flavobacteriaceae > Patiriisocius > Patiriisocius hiemis. The sequence goes on from NZ_JAVRHZ010000009.1 coordinate 13,954, forward strand.
GATGTTATTTGCAGCTAGTAATTTTTTATTAATCAAAGTATCTATTCCTATAGATTGTGATAATTGAAAATAATCCATGTTTTCAACCAGAGCGATAGCTTTTTTCACTCCTTTTGACTTAGCTACCAAACAAGACATTATGTTTGTTTCACTATTACCAGTTACAGATATAAAAGCGTCCATATCCTGTATAGATTCTTCTTGTAACAAATCTACATTTCTTCCATCTCCATTTATTACGAGACACCTTGGATTATCATCTGCGATTTCGTAGGCTTTCTCTTTATCGCTTTCAACAAGTTTTACATTAAATTTATTTTTACATAAATCTTTTGCTGTCTTACAGCCAATTTTACTTCCACCGAGAATCATTACATTTTTAATTTCTTCTCTAACCTTTCCGCTAAGTTCATATATTTGATCAACTCCATCACTTGTAGTTGTAAAATATACTTGATCTCCTTCTTTAAAAAGTGTATCTCCTCTAGGTATTATAGTATATTGAGTACCATATCGCTGTATGGCAATAGGCATATATTTTAAATCTGGATAAACTTCTCCAACCTCACTAACTGTTTTTCCTACAAAGGCTGTTGTGCGTGAAAGAGAAAGACCTATCATTGTTAAAGCTCCATCATCAAACTCATATGTGTCATTAAATGCACTTTGGTTTAGGAGCAGCTCAATTTCATTAGCGGCAAGTGATTCTGGAGAAATAAGTTCATCAATTCCAAACTTTGTAAATCCAACTTCATCTTTGTTTTCTATAAACTCTGTATTAGAAATTCTGGCAATAGTCTTTGCAGCTCCTAATTGTTTTGCTAATACACAAACAGTAATATTTGTAGTCTCACTAGAAGTAACAGCCACTACAAGATCTGTATCGTCAACTTTTGCCTCTTTTAAAACAGCTATAGATGTTGCGTCACCTTTAATAACCCTAATATCCAAATGACTATCTGCACTCGCTAGAGATTCTCTGTCTGGATCTATTAGTGTAATATCTTGGGACTCGAAAGAAAGGAGTTTTGCTAAATGAAATCCTACCTCACCGGCACCGGCAATAATAATTTTCATCTGTAAATGATATTTGATAAATATGAAAATGCAATGCCCACTATATTAATCTCTATTAATTTAATTATTTTGGGGCAGTTCATAATTCAATTGTAATGAGAATGCAAAGGTAGCTATTTTATAGATAGCTAGTGGTGCATCCTCTTAAAATTATGTAGCTTTGCAACCGCATATATGGAAAAGAAAGTTACCCCTTATAAAGACTCCTCGCTCAACAAAAAACAGCAAGTTGAGCAGATGTTTGATACCATTTCTGGAAATTATGATGGCCTAAATAGAGTTATCTCGTTAGGGATTGATGTAAAGTGGAGGAAAAAGGTAATTAAACTAGTTTCAGGCACTAATCCTACTAGCATTTTAGATATAGCAACAGGAACAGGTGATCTAGCAATACAATTTGCTGAAGCTACTCAAGCAGAAAAAATTATAGGTTTAGACCTTAGTGAAGGGATGTTAAACATTGCGCATAAAAAAATAGCAAAAACTAATTTTAGAAACCGAATTGATTTTGTAAAAGGAGATAGTGAAAATCTGCCTTTTGAAGATAATAGCTTTGATGCTATTACTGTATCATTTGGTATTAGGAATTTTGAAACACTTGAAAAAGGGCTTTCAGAAATATTAAGAGTATTAAAGCCAAAGGGGATATTTGTAATACTTGAAACTTCAGTACCTACTAAAATACCTTTCAAGCAAGGGTACACAATCTACTCTAAAGGAATACTTCCAATTATCGGAAAGCTTTTTTCAAAAGACAAAGTGGCTTACAAGTATCTTAGTGAAAGCGCCTCGGTTTTTCCATATGGTTCAACACTCAACAATATTTTAAGAAAAATTGGGTTTAAAGAAGTGGAAAATAAACCGCAAACATTTGGGGTAGCAACAATATATAAAGCTACTAAGTAATTTATGAGAAAGCTATTTTTTGTTTTATGTTTATTAGTTTTTGCACAAGCTGCTACAGCACAGCTTTTTAGCAAAGAAAGGCTAGCAAATTTAGAAACTTTTGATAATCGTTTTTTAACGTGGGGATATTTTTTAGGTTTTAATAGCTATGATTTTAAAATAGAATACAAAAATCAAAATACTGACCTCAACACAGATGTCTTAATTACCGAAGAAGCAGGTTTTAACGTTGGTTTAATTGGTGATATGCGCATTAACAAACACCTTAATCTTCGTTTAGAGCCAGGTTTATATTACACGAAAAGAGATTTATATTTCCCAAATTTTACTGAAGAAAAAGATTTTTTAAGAGAAATAAAATCTACCTACATTCATGTCCCGCTTTTACTTAAAGTTTCAACAAAAAGATTAAACAACATAAAACCTTTCTTAGTTGGTGGGGTTTCTGCCTCTTTTAACTTATCTAGTAATGAAGATAACCCAGAGGACAATTTCGAAGGCCAGTTTAGAACGACAACAAATACCACTTATTATGAAGTTGGATTTGGTATAGATATATACTTATACTACTTTAAGTTTACGCCATCTATAAGAGGTGTATTTGCAATGAGTGATGAGCTTGTTGCAGACGATGATCCTAACAGTCCTTGGACAGGGAACATTTCTAGTTTAAAATCCAGAGGTGTTTTTATCAATTTTACGTTCCAGTAGTTCGCATAAACTCACTAAGCAATACTGCCGTTGCTGTAGCCACATTTAAGCTTTCAGTTTCTTTATTTATACCAAATTGTGGTATCGAAATTTTATTAGAAATCATTGCTTGTAGCGTATCTGAAATCCCATTTGCTTCATTACCCATAACTAGAATAGCGTCTGTAGGTAATTTTGTTTCATAAACAGAAGCTCCATCCATTACAGCAGCGTATTGTGACAAATCTGTTGTTTTAAGAGTTTCAGGCAGATCAAGATAAGAAATTGACACCCTAGCAATAGAACCCATTGATGCTTGGACTACTTTTGTGTTGTATCTGTCCACCGTATCCTTTGAGCAAAGCAAATGTGTTACTCCAAACCAATCGCAAAGTCTAATAATTGTACCCAAATTTCCAGGATCTCTTACCGAATCTAATACAACAATTAAACCTTCAAATTTAATTTTTTGTGGTTTAGGAATAAAAAATAAAGCAACTCCAATATGTGGAGTCTTCAAGGCACTAATCTTTCTTAAGTCTGAATCTGAAATGGATACATAATTTTCAGTATCTAAAAAATTATCGGTAGCAAATAAAGTATGTAGCTTCGCACCAGAAGCTACTAGGTCTTTTATAATTTTAGGTCCTTCAGCAAAAAACAAACCTTCTTTTTCTCGGTACTTTTTTTGCTGTAAACTCGTTATTAACTTTATTTGACTTTTACTTATCAAATTTATCCTATTTTTGAAATGCAAATTGGCACTCTTTGATTAAAATCCTCACAAAAATATCATTATTATTTATCCTAGCGATATATATATCCTCTTGTAATGCTGTTAAGAGAGTTCCAGATGATAAATTTTTACTTACTGAGAATGAGATTACAGTAGACGGAGAGGAAATTAAAGATGCTGGTGTATATAGCCAGTTGTATCAAAGACCTAACCCTAAAATTCCAGTTTTAGGGATTCCCTTTGGTTTACATATATACAATATGGCAGATCCACAGCCAGATTCTACTTATATTAAATGGTTAAACAAAAAGCCTAAACGAAAAGAAAGACTTGAAAGTTTTATTTCAAAAAAACAAGTTGATGAAATTGGTAATAGTTACATTGGCTTTAACAAATGGCTAGAAAAATCTGGTGATGCACCAGTTATTGTTTCAGAAGAAAAAACAAATAAATCTTTAGAACGTATTAAAGCATGGTATTCAAAACGCGGTTGGTTTAACACAAAAGGCGATTATGAAGTTATACCAGACTCTAATAAGAAGAAGCGAGCATCTGTAAAGTATGACATTACTAGATACAAACCTTACTTTATAGATTCCATTTCCAAAGAGATTACTTCTCCAGCAGTAGATTCTATTTTTGAAGACACAAAAAATAATACGTTTATTAAAAAAGGAAAACAATATGCTGCCACAGATTTTGAGAATGAAGTCGCAAGGTTAAATATTCAATTTAGAAATTCAGGTTTATACTATTTTGACCAAAGCTATATAAGATTTGAAGCAGATACTGTTAATACTGGTCACAAAGCAAATATTAAATATCTTATTCCGGACAGAAAAATAACTATTGGCGACACCACTTTCACAGAGCCCTTTAGAGTCCATAAAATAAACCAAGTTAGGATTGTTACAGATTATAGTTTTAACAATCGAAATAGAAAATGGGGAGACTCTGCAGTATATAATGGGTATCAGCTATTTAGCTATGATGAGTTAAAATACAGACCCAAAGCTATTACAGACGCTCTTTCTATTACACCAAATACTATTTTTAAGGATATAGACAGAACACTAACGTATAATCAAATTAATGATCTTAGAATATTTAAATACCCCAATATAAGTTATCAAAACGACCCGCAGGATTCAACAGGAACTGGATTAATTGCAACGGTGCTTTTAAGTCCAAAGAAAAAATATTCGGCAGGAGTTGATTTTGACGTTATTCCTATTCCTTCCCCTATCCAACAGTTTGGTATAGGTTTTAATTCAAGGTTTCAAATTAGAAATGTATTCAGAGGTGCCGAAATTTTTGAGGTTTCGGGCGGGGGAAGTATAGGGTCTTCAAAAGATGCTGGGGATAATGAAAGTTCATTTTTTAATATTTCTGATGTTGGAGCTAATGTAAAGTTAACTATCCCTAGGTTTTTGTTTCCGTTTAATACAGACAAAATTATTCCTAAATATATGTCTCCTAACACTAGCATTAGTGCAGGTATTAATGCTCAAAATAATATTGGATTAGACAGGCAAAATTTTAATACTATTTTTAATTACAGCTGGAAGCCTAGTAAATTTAAAACCTATCAATTTGATTTAGTAAACCTTCAGTTTGTAAGAAATCTTAATGCCGAAAATTATTTTGATGTTTACAAAAACTCTTTTAACCAACTCAATGATATTGCAAACACTATCGAAAATCAAAACCCTGGAGCTTTAGATCCAAACGATTATAGCCTTAATGCAGACAATGAAATTGTACTAACAATTCCCGATGGCGCTAATAATTTTATAACAAACATTAGTAATTTTACCAACTTACAGGAGAATATTGAAACTATAAATGTAATAAATGAGCGAAGAGAAAGGCTTACTGAAAATAACTTGATTTTTTCCAGCGCATTTACTTGGACTAGAGATACGCGAGCCAATATTTTTGATAATAATTTTTCGAGATTGAGATGGAGACTTGAAACAGCTGGAAACTTGCTTTCGGCCATATCTAATGTAGCAGGATTTGAAAGAAATGATGATGGTAACTTTGAAGCCTTAGGAGTAGAGTATTCGCAATACGTAAAAGGCGAAACAGAGTTTATTAAACATTGGGAAGTGGGTAATGATGCAATTTTTGCAATTAGAGCTTTTGGAGGTATTGCTGTCCCATTTGGCAATAGTAATAGTATTCCATTTATTAAAAGTTATTTTGCTGGTGGCGCAAATGATAATAGAGGATGGCGCGCTTATGACCTAGGACCAGGTAGTAGCGGAAGTATCGATGAGTTTAATGAAGCTAATTTAAAAATTGCTTTAAACGCAGAGTACAGATATACTATTCTTGGTGCTTTTAAAGGTGCTTTTTTTATTGATTCTGGAAACATATGGAATGTATTGGACAATGTAGAAGATGAAGCCTCTTCTTTTACAAGTATAAGTGATATTAGCGAACTCGCTATAGCTTCTGGTCTAGGACTTAGGTATGATTTTGGTTTTTTTGTACTCCGTTTTGATGTTGGATTTAAAACTTACGATCCTGCAAGAAAAGAAGGTGCTAGGTGGTTTAAAGACTACAATTTTAGCAATGCTGTGTATAATATAGGTATTAACTATCCTTTCTAAATTCGCGTATTTACCTTAGAGAAAAACTTTTTTCGCTATCGCCCTGAGATTAAATTTATTATTTTTGTAATCTTAATAAAAACAAACTATGAGTCACACAATACAACCTGGAGTTGCCACAGGAGAGCAAGTTCAAAAAATACATCAACTAGCAAAAGAAAAAGGCTTTGCAATGCCTGCTGTTAATGTTGTTGGTTCTAGTAGTGTAAATGGAGTATTAGAAACTGCTGCAGAGTCAAATGCTCCAGTTATCATTCAATTTTCTAATGGTGGAGCGCATTTTAATGCTGGAAAAGGGTTGTCTAACGATTCACAAAAAGCAGCTATTGCCGGTGGTGTTGCTGGTGCCTTACATGTTCATGAAATGGCAAAAGCGTATGGAGCTACAGTAATACTTCATACAGATCATTGTGCAAAAAAACTACTTCCTTGGATTGATGGGTTACTTGATGCTGGAGAGAAACATTACAAGCAATTTGGGACCCCTCTTTATAGCTCTCATATGATAGATTTAAGTGAAGAACCAATTGAAGAAAACATAGAAATTTCAAAGCGCTACCTTGAACGTATGAGCAAAATGGGGATGACCCTAGAAATAGAATTAGGAATTACTGGAGGTGAGGAAGATGGAGTAGATAATACAGATGTAGATTCTTCAAAATTATACACTCAACCAGAAGAGGTAAGTTATGCATATGAAGAGTTAAAAAAAGTAAGCGACCAATTTACTATAGCTGCCGCCTTTGGAAATGTACATGGAGTTTACAAACCTGGAAATGTAAAATTAACACCCGTTATTCTTAAAAATTCGCAAGAATATGTTCAGAAAAAGTTTAATACAAAACATAATCCCATCGACTTTGTGTTTCATGGTGGAAGTGGTTCTTCAGTAGAAGAAATTAGAGAAGCTATTGGTTACGGTGTTGTTAAAATGAATATTGATACAGATCTTCAATTTGCTTATAACGAAGGCGTCCGTGATTATATGGAAAAAAACATAGAATACCTTAGAACTCAAATTGGAAACCCTGATGGAAGCGATATCCCTAATAAAAAATATTACGACCCAAGAAAATGGCTTCGTGAAGGAGAATTAACTTTTAAAGCGAGATTAAAACAAGCTTTTGAAGACTTAAATAATATTAATACCTTATAAAACTATAAATAACCTCAACTAATATAGTATGGCTTGGTTTAAAAGAACAAAAAAGGGTATACAAACCCCAACCGAAGAGAAAAAAGATGTCCCAAAAGGACTTTGGTATAAATCTCCTACGGGAAAAATTGTAGGAAGTGAAGAACTTGAAAATAACTTTTATGTAAGTCCAGAAGATGGCTATCATGTAAGAATAGGGAGTAAAGAGTATTTTGAAATCTTATTTGATGATAATAAGTTTAAAGAGCTTGACAAAAATCTAACTTCAAAAGACCCCTTAAAGTTTGAGGATAGTAAAAAATATACCGATAGGCTAAAAGCTGCTCAAGAAAAAACAGGACTTAAAGATGCTGTTAGAACAGCAGTAGGAAAATCTATGGGGGCAGACTTAGTTGTCGCTTGTATGGATTTTAGTTTTATTGGTGGATCTATGGGAAGTGTCGTTGGAGAAAAAATTGCAAGAGCTGCAGATCACGCTTTAAAAAATAATATTCCTTTTTTAATGATTAGTAAGAGTGGTGGTGCCCGTATGATGGAAGCTGCACTATCATTAATGCAACTTGCAAAAACAAGCTCAAAATTGGCACAACTTGCTGAAGCCGGCATTCCTTACATTTCGTTGTGTACAGATCCAACTACAGGAGGTACGACTGCCTCTTTTGCAATGCTAGGTGACATTAATATAAGTGAACCAGGAGCCTTAATTGGTTTTGCAGGACCTCGTGTTGTACGTGACACAACGGGTAAAGAATTACCAGAAGGTTTTCAAACTGCAGAGTTTGTATTAGACCATGGCTTCTTAGATTTTATATCACATAGAAAAGATCTTAAACGTAATGTAAACCTCTATTTAGATTTGGTTCTTAATAGACCTTTACGAGAGAAAAAAACAGCATAAAAAATAAGAGCCGCTTTAAAAGCGGCTCTTATTTTTTATAGTGTGTGGCAAAATTACCTCTTAGTTATGTCTTTAAAATCTCTTAGGTTTTCTCCAATATAAACTTGTCTTGGTCTTCCTATTGGTTCTTTACGTTGACGCATCTCCTTCCATTGTGCAATCCAACCTGGCAATCTACCAAGCGCAAACATAGCAGTAAACATTTCTACAGGAATACCCATAGCACGATAAATAATACCAGAGTAAAAGTCCACGTTAGGGTATAACTTTCTATCTACAAAGTATGAATCTTCAAGTGCCTCTCTTTCTAGTCCTTTTGCAATATCTAGAATAGGGTCTTCAACACCTAAATCATTTAAAACATCATCTGCTGCTACTTTAATAATCTTTGCTCGAGGATCAAAGTTTTTATATACACGATGTCCAAATCCCATTAATCTAAATGGATCACTTTTGTCTTTGGCTTTTGCCATGTATTTTTTAGTGTCGCCACCATCTTCTTTAATTGCTTCAAGCATTTCAAGTACTGCTTGATTAGCACCTCCATGTAATGGACCCCATAAAGCATTAATTCCTGCTGATAAAGAGGCAAATAATCCTGCATGAGAAGAACCTACAATACGCACCGTAGAAGTAGAACAGTTTTGTTCATGGTCTGCATGTAAGATTAATAACTTATCTAAAGCATTTACGAGAATCTTGTTAGATGTATACTCACCATTAGGTTTCTTAAACATCATCTTTAAAAAGTTATCTACATAACCTAATGAATCATCTCCGTAGTCCAATGGTAAACCTGCTCTTTTTCTATATGCCCAAGCAGTAAGTACTGGAAATTTACCCATAATACGCACGATAGCATTGTACATTTCTTCATCACTATCTACATTTACTGAAGAAGGATTAAATGCAATTAATGCTGAAGTTAAAGAAGATAGAACTCCCATTGGATGAGCAGACTTAGGAAAACCATCCAAAATCTTTTTCACATCTTCATCTACATGAGATTGTGCATTTATATCATCATGAAATTTCTCTAATTGTTCTTTGGTAGGTAACTCACCAAAAATTAATAAATAAGCAACTTCAAGAAAATCTGCTTTGTCTGCAAGGTCTTCTATTGCATACCCTCGGTACCGCAAAATCCCTTTTTCACCATCAAGAAAAGTAATAGCACTTTCACAAGACCCTGTATTTTTGTATCCAGGATCAATAGTAGTGACACCTCCTGTAACTCCACGAAGCGTCTTTATATCAATGGCTAATTCGTTTTCTGTTCCTTCTATAATTGGAAATTCGTAGCTTTTTCCTTCTATTTCTAGTGTAGCAATTTTCGACATAGTTGTTTTGAAATTTTAATATCTTTTCAAGGAATGTAAAGATACAAAATAACAGACGATTTTTTAACAGTTGCTAACGTTCGTTAGGTTAAAGTTTCATTAAAAAATTATATACAAATAGTCTATTCTAGTTTATTTAACTTTAAAAGCATGTACCCCTGGATAGTAACCAATCTCAGCAAGTTGTTCTTCAATTCTTAATAATTGATTATACTTTGCCATTCTATCACTTCTTGATGCAGATCCAGTTTTAATTTGCCCGCAGTTTAATGCAACAGCAAGGTCAGCAATAGTATTATCTTCAGTCTCTCCACTTCTATGCGACATAACAGATGTATATCCAGCATTATGAGCCATATTAACAGCTGCAATAGTTTCAGTTAGAGTTCCTATTTGGTTTACTTTAATTAGAATTGAATTTGCAATGCTTTCTGAAATGCCTTTAGATAATCTCTCAACGTTAGTAACAAATAAATCGTCTCCCACTAACTGAACTTTATCACCAACTAATTCTGTTAAGTACTTCCATCCTTCCCAATCATTTTCATCCATACCATCTTCAATAGAAATTATTGGATAATTTTTTGTAAGCTCTGCAAGATATTCTGCTTGTTCTTTTGATGTTCTAATCTTCCCACTTTCACCCTCAAAAATAGTGTAGTCGTAAGATGAGTTTTCATAAAACTCTGCCGCAGCACAATCTAAAGCAATCATAATTTCATCTCCAAAACTATATCCAGCTTTTTCTACTGCAAGCTTTATAGTATCAAGAGCATCTTCAGTTCCTTCAAGTGTGGGAGCAAAACCTCCCTCATCACCAACAGCAGTACTTAAATCTCTATCGTGAAGAACTTTTTTCAGGTTATGAAAAATTTCAGAACCCATTTGCATTGCATGAGTGAAGCTTTTTGCTTTTACAGGCATTACCATAAATTCTTGAAAAGCAATAGGTGCATCACTATGTGAGCCACCATTAATAATATTCATCATTGGCACAGGAAGTGTTTTTGCACTTACACCCCCTACGTATCTATACAATGGTAGCCCTAACTCCGCTGCTGCTGCTTTTGCTACTGCTAGTGAAACACCTAGAATAGCATTAGCCCCAAGGTTTGATTTATTAGAGCTGCCATCTAAATCACACATAATTTTATCTATCTGAGCCTGCTCAAAAACTGAAACACCTAGTAAAGTCCCAGCAATTTTTCCATTTACATTCTCAACGGCTTTAAAAACACCTTTCCCCATATAAGCATCTCCACCATCTCTAAGCTCTACTGCTTCATGTTCTCCTGTAGAAGCTCCAGAAGGAACTGCTGCTCTACCCATAAAGCTATTTTCAGTAACTACATCTACTTCTATAGTTGGGTTTCCTCTTGAATCAAAAATTTGTCTTGCGTGTATGTCTATAATAATACTCATGGGTTATTTAAATTTGAAGTGTGAATATACAAAAGTTACGATTATAATTTTATAGGCACCCTCAATAATGATGGTGGTTTTAACACTATATCGTTTTCGTTATGTACGATTAAAAAAAGTCCATTAATGGACTTTCTTTAAACTGCTTTCTTTAATGTTTTTTATAAAATCATCAAATAAATATGTTGCGTCATGAGGGCCTGGACTTGCTTCTGGATGATATTGTACAGAAAACACAGGTTTGTTTTTCATTTTTATACCCGCAACTGTATTATCGTTAAGATGTGTATGGGTAATTTCTATTTCTGAATGACTCTCGGTTTCTTCTCTATTAATTGCAAACCCATGATTCTGAGAAGTAATTTCACCTTTTCCAGTAACTAAATTTAAGATAGGGTGGTTAATTCCTCTATGTCCATGGTGCATTTTATAGGTTGAAATTCCATTGGCTAATGCTAGCACTTGATGACCTAAGCATATTCCAAAAAGTGGAGCATTTGTAGCTAAAATTTGTTTTGTAGTTTCAATTGCCTCTTTTAATGGTTCTGGATCTCCAGGACCATTGGATAGGAAGTAACCATCTGGTTCAAAACTTTGTAAGTCTTCAAAAGGGGCATTGTATGGAAATACTTTTATGTAGCAATCTCTTTCAGCAAGGTTTCTTAAAATGTTTTTCTTGATACCAATATCTAGAGCAGATACTTTATAGGTTGCATTTTCATTTCCGAAGAAATATGGTTCTTTAGTAGAAACTTTACTTGCCAACTCTAGTCCATTCATATTAGGGACATCAGCTAATTGTTTTTTTAATCCTTCAATATTATCAACATCTGTAGAAATAACAGCGTTCATTGCACCATTATCTCTAATGTAGCTTACTAGTGCTCTAGTATCTACATCACTAATAGCTAACAGATTGTTTTGTTCTAAAAATTTTTCTAATGTCTCATTTGCAGCTGGTCTAGACATATTGTAGCTAAAATTTCTACAAATTAACCCAGCAATTTTAACTGAATTTGATTCTACTTCATCTTCTTGCGTTCCGTAGTTACCAATATGTGCATTAGTAGTAACCATTAATTGACCATAATATGAGGGATCAGTAAAAATTTCTTGATAGCCCGTCATACCTGTATTAAAACAAACTTCTCCAAATGCAGACCCTTCTTTACCTCCTACTGCCTTACCATGAAAAATAGTGCCGTCTGCTAATAAAATAAGTGCTGGTTTTCTTGTAGTGTACTTCATACGTTTAAAAAGTTTAACAAAAATACTTTAAAAGTGATTGCTATTAAAATTGTGTATTTAAAAATTGTAAACAATAATTGTTCATTTAAAACATAACCATAAAAAAAGGACAAACATTGCTGTTTGTCCTTTTTATTATTTATAAATGATATTTCATTTATTCTTCTTCTTTAGTTGCTTTAGTTTCAGCAGCAGGAGCAGCTTTAGCTTTGCTAGATCCACCTCTTCTACTTCTACGTGTAGATTTAGTTTTCTTAGCTTTACCAGCATTGTATAACTCGTTGTAATCAACTAGTTCTATCATTGCCATATCTGCATTATCTCCTAGTCTATTTCCAAGCTTAATAATTCTTGTATATCCGCCTGGTCTGTCTCCAACTTTTACTGCTACATCTCTAAATAATTCTGTAACTGCATCTTTTTGACGTAGTCTAGACATTACGATACGACGATTGTGTGTTGTATCTTCTTTAGACTTAGTAATCATTGGCTCTACAAAACGCTTTAACGCTTTTGCTTTTGCAACAGTTGTGTTTATTCTTTTGTGTTCAATTAGGGAACAAGCCATATTTGCTAACATAGCTCTTCTATGAGCTGTTTTTCTTCCTAAATGATTTACTTTTTTTCCGTGTCTCATGACTTTATTATTATCATCTTGCTACCAAACCACATATTTTAAAGTGGGAGCAAAATATGATTAATTAATCTTTATCTAATTTATATTTTGAAAGGTCCATCCCAAAATTAAGTCCCTTAACACTTACAAGCTCTTCTAGCTCTGTTAAAGACTTTTTACCAAAGTTTCTAAACTTCATTAAATCATTCTTGTTAAAAGAAACTAAGTCTCCTAAAGTATCAACTTCTGCAGCTTTTAAACAATTAAGAGCACGAACACTTAAGTCCATATCTACTAATTTTGTTTTAAGTAACTGGCGCATGTGAAGTGACTCTTCATCATAGGTTTCGGTTTGTGCAATCTCATCAGCTTCTAGCGTAATACGCTCATCACTAAATAGCATAAAGTGGTGAATTAACGTCTTTGCAGCTTCTGTTAGTGCGTCTTTAGGGTGAATAGAACCATCAGTAATGATTTCGAAAACTAATTTTTCGTAATCTGTTTTTTGCTCTACACGATAATTTTCAATGCTATACTTAACATTTTTAATTGGCGTGTAGATAGAATCTGTAAAAATAGTTCCAAGAGGTGCATTTGCTTTCTTGTTCTCTTCAGCAGGAACATATCCTCTACCTTTTTCTATAGTAATCTCAAAGTTAAGATTTACTTTAGCATCCATATTACAGATGACTAAATCTGGGTTTAACACTTGGAAACCAGAGATAAATTTTTGAAAATCTCCAGCAACAAGTTGTTCACCTCCATTTACTGAGATAGTAACGGTTTCATTATCTATTTCATCTATTTGTCTTTTGAAACGTACTTGTTTCAAATTCAAAATAATTTCAGTAACATCCTCTACTACTCCTGCAATGGTTGAGAATTCGTGATCAACTCCTTCGATACGTACCGAAGTAATTGCAAATCCTTCTAGAGAAGAAAGTAAAACTCGTCTTAATGCGTTACCTACTGTTAATCCATATCCAGGTTCTAAAGGGCGAAATTCAAATTTCCCTTCAAAATCTGTTGAATTAATCATGATAACTTTATCAGGCTTCTGAAAACTAAATACTGCCATAATTTTTTTCTTCGTTTTAATTGTTACTTAGTTGCGCGGTTTATTAGCTTGAAGAACACTATAAACCCTTTGGCTAAATACCAATATGATTAATTTTTTATTTTGAATATAATTCGACGATAAACTGCTCGTTTATGTTCTCTGGAATTTGAAGACGTTGAGGGATTGAAACATACGTTCCTTCTTTTTTCTCTCCATTCCATGTAATCCACTCGTAAACGTGATTTGCGTTTGCTAATGAGCTTTCAATAGCTTCTAGAGATTTAGACTTTTCTCTAACAGCAACTACATCACCAGGTTTTAATTGGTAAGAAGGAATATTTACTTTCTCTCCATTAACTGTAATGTGACGGTGAGACACTAATTGTCTTGCAGCTGGACGGCTAGGAGCAATTCCCATACGGTACACTACATTGTCTAAACGTGACTCACATAGTTGAAGCAATACCTGACCTGTAATTCCAGGGGCAGCAGTTGCTCTTTTAAACATGTTTCTGAATTGCTTTTCTAAAATACCATAAGTGTATTTTGCTTTTTGCTTTTCAGCTAATTGAATAGCATATTCAGATTTCTTTCCACGACGACGGTTGTTACCGTGTTGCCCTGGAGGGTAATTTCTTTTTTCGAAGGACTTATCTTCCCCGAAGATAGCTTCGCCAAACTTACGAGCTATTTTAGTTTTTGGACCAGTATATCTTGCCATTTTTAAGTGATTTTGAAGGTGAAATTAAATTAAGGTCTTATCTATCCTCTAACTCCAATATCCTTCAGATTGATATTTATTATAATTATACTCTTCTACGCTTTGGAGGACGACATCCATTATGTGGCATTGGAGTTACATCGATAATTTCGCTAACTTCAATTCCTGCATTGTGGATGGATCTAATAGCAGATTCTCTACCATTACCAGGTCCCTTAACGTATACTTTTACTTTACGTAAGCCTGCTTCATGAGCAATTGCTGCGCAATCTTCTGCTGCTAATTGAGCTGCATAAGGAGTATTCTTTTTAGAACCTCTAAAGCCCATTTTTCCTGCTGAAGACCATGAGATAACATCACCATTCTTGTTAGTTAAAGAAATAATGATATTGTTAAATGAAGCTGTTATATGTGCTTCACCTACAGACTCAATAGTAACTTTACGTTTTTTTGTGCTTTTAGCTTTTGGATTTGCCTTTGCCATATCTCTAGGTATTATTTAGTTGCTTTTTTCTTGTTAGCAACTGTTTTACGTTTTCCTTTTCTTGTTCTCGAGTTATTCTTAGTGCGTTGTCCTCTTAATGGAAGACCAGCTCTGTGACGAATACCTCTGTAACAACCAATGTCCATTAAACGCTTAATGCTTAATTGAACTTCGCTACGTAATTCACCTTCAATTTTGAAAGACCCAACAGCATCACGAATTTTTCCGATTTCTTCATCGTTCCATTCGTTTACTTTTTTGCCTTCATCTACTCCGGCCTCTTTTAATATATCTTGCGCACGGCTTTTACCAATTCCGAAGATATATGTTAACGCGATTACACCCCTTTTTTGTTTTGGGATATCTACACCTGCGATTCTTGCCATAATTATCCTTGTCTTTGTTTGAACCTAGGGTTCTTTTTGTTAATTACATATAATCTGCCTTTTCTGCGAACGATTTTGCAGTCGGCACTTCTCTTTTTTACTGATGCTCTAACTTTCATTTTAGTTTAGTATCTGTATGTTATACGAGCCTTCGTTAAATCGTAAGGACTCATTTCTAATTTTACTTTATCTCCTGGTAATAGTTTAATGTAGTGCATACGCATTTTACCCGAGATATGTGCAGTCACAATGTGACCGTTTTCTAGTTCAACTCTAAACATTGCGTTAGACAATGCTTCTACTATTGATCCATCTTGTTCTATTGCGGGTTGTTTTGCCATAATTATGCTACTGCTTTTCTATTTTTACCAGACTTCATTAAACCATCATAATGACGATTTAGTAAGTACGAATTAATTTGTTGCATTGTATCAATAGCTACTCCTACCATAATAAGTAGTGAAGTACCTCCAAAGAACAATGCCCAACCTTGTTGGATTCCCATTAATTGATATACAACAGCTGGGAAAATTGCTATTGCTGCTAAGAATATAGATCCTGGCAACGTTATTTGCGACATTACTCTATCTAAAAATTCTGCTGTGTCAGTTCCTGGCTTAATACCTGGTATAAATCCACCGCTTCGTTTTAAATCATCTGCCATTTTATTTGTTGGTACTGTAATCGCAGTATAGAAGTACGTAAATACTATAATTAATAATGCGAAAACTACATTATACCACAGACCAAAAATATCACTAAAGTTTGCTTGTAATGTCTTTGCAAAGTTACTATCACTAAGCCCTGCAACTGCAGAAGGCACAAACATGATAGCCTGAGCAAAGATAATTGGCATAACACCAGAAGCATTTAACTTTAAAGGTATAAACTGCCTTGCGCCAAAAATGTTTTTCTCATATTCTCCACTTGCTGTTCTACGTGCATATTGGACGGGTATTTTTCTAACTGCCATGACGAGTAATACAGAAAGTAATATGATTACAAACCAGATAACCAATTCTATTAATACTAACATTACAGAGTTTGAAGCAACTTCCTGAGCGAAAGAAGCAGGTAATGTAGCAATGATACCAACCATAATTAATATTGAGATACCATTTCCAATACCTTTATCTGTAATTTTTTCTCCTAACCACATTGCAAATACACAACCTGTTACAAGTATAATTGTAGATGATATAAAGAATAAAGGAGTTTTACCTAAAATAAACGCCTCTGCAGGGACCCCTAGTGCCTCAAGCCCTATTAAATAACTAGGTGCTTGAACCAAACAGATCCCAATAGTTAACCAACGTGTAATCTGGTTAATTTTCTTTCTACCACTTTCTCCTTCTTTTTGTAACTTCTGTAAATATGGTACAGCAATTTGCATTAATTGCACAACAATAGAAGCAGAGATATACGGCATGATACCCAATGCAAAAACAGATGCATTTGCAAATGCACCACCTGTAAAAGCATTTAATATTCCTCCAATACCTCCATCATCAAATTTACCTGCGAACTCTCCTAACAAAGAAGCATCAATACTAGGTAATGGTACTTGCGCACCAAAACGGTACACTAATAACAGACCTAACGTAACAATGATTCTATTACGAAGCTCTTCAATTTTATAAACGTTTTTTAAGGTATCAATAAATTTCATGCTTGCTTCTTATTACAAAGTTACTACTTCACCACCTGCAGCTTCAATAGCTTTTTGAGCTGTAGCAGTAAATTTGTGAGCTGTTACTTTTAATTTAGCAGATAATTCTCCTCTTCCTAAAATCTTTACCATTTCGTTTTTACCAGCTAGACCTAAACTTACTAAAGTTTCAAAATCTACAGCATCTTTAATTTTCTTGTCGTCAACTAATTGTTGTAACGTATCAATGTTAACCCCTTGGTACTCCTTACGGTTAATATTGGTAAACCCAAACTTAGGTACACGACGTTGTAATGGCATTTGTCCACCTTCAAATCCTAGTTTCTTAGAATATCCAGAACGTGACTTAGCTCCTTTATGTCCACGTGTTGCAGTACCACCTTTTCCAGATCCTTGACCACGACCTACACGTTTACCTTGTCTTTTTACCGAGCCTTCTGCTGGTTTTAAATTACTTAAATCCATCTTATATCTCTTATACGGTTTCTACAGAAACCAAGTGTTTAACTTTTGTTACCATACCAAGAATGTTTGGCGTGTCTTCATGCTCGACAGTTTGACCTATCTTCTTGAGACCTAACGCTTCTAGCGTTCTTTTTTGGTTTTTAGTGCGGTTAATAGCACTCTTTACCTTTGTTACTTTGATCTTTGCCATCTTCTTCTGTATTTTATCCTTTATATAATTTCTCTAAAGAAATACCTCTTTGCTTTGCCACAGTTTGTGCACTTCTTAACTGAAGTAATGCATCAAAAGTAGCTTTTACAACATTATGTGGGTTTGATGATCCTTGAGATTTAGAAAGTACGTCATGTACTCCTACTGCCTCTAATACCGCACGCACAGCACCTCCAGCAATTACACCTGTACCAGGTGCTGCAGGAAGCAAATTAACTCTTGCTCCTCCATATTTACCTTTTTGCTCGTGAGGTAATGTTGCTTTATTAAGTGGGATACGAACTAGGTTTTTCTTTGCGTCTTCAATAGCTTTTGCAATTGCACTTGCTACATCTTTAGACTTTCCTAGTCCTTGACCTACAACACCGTTTTCATCACCAACAACAACTATTGCTGAAAATCCGAAGGCTCTACCCCCTTTTGTTACTTTGGTAACACGTTGTACACCTACTAAACGGTCTTTTAAATCTAGACCACTTGGTTTTACTAATTCTACGTTCTTATAATCTTGATACATACTACTTAGAATTTAAGGCCGCCTTCGCGAGCTCCTTCAGCTAATGATTTTACTCTTCCGTGATATAGGTAACCGCCTCTGTCAAAAGAAACAGTTTCTACACCTGCCTTTTGCGCTTTTTCTGCGATTGCTTTCCCTACTAACTTTGCTGCTTCACTTTTGTTTACTTTTGAAACATCAATGTCTTTGTCTCTTGAAGATGCAGCGGTAATTGTTTTTCCATTTACATCGTCAATAAGTTGTGCGTAAATCTCTTTGTTACTCCTAAAAACAGCTAAACGCGGTCTTTGCTCAGTACCTGAGACTGTTTTACGTATTCTAAAACGTAAACGCTGTCTTCTATCTTCTTTAGATAATGCCATAACTTTATATCTTATGCAGATTTACCTGCTTTTCTTCTTATTTGTTCTCCTACAAATCTAATCCCTTTCCCTTTGTAAGGTTCTGGCTTACGGAAGGCACGTATCTTTGCAGCTACTTGTCCAACCAATTGTTTGTCGTGAGATGTTAATTTTACTATAGGATTCTTTCCTTTTTCGCTAACTGTTTCTACTTTAACTTCTGGAGCTATGTCAAGAACTATGTTGTGAGAGAATCCAATTGCTAAATCAAGTTTTTGTCCTTGATTTGAAGCACGATATCCTACTCCTACTAATTCTAATTCTTTAGACCATCCGTTAGTAACACCTTCAATCATATTAAAAATTAGAGCTCTGTATAAACCATGCTTTGCTCTGTGATCTTTATATTCTGAAGAACGTTCAACAGTTACTTCGTTCTCTTCTACTTTAATACTCACATCTGAGTATTCTTGCGTTAATTCGCCTAATTTTCCTTTAACAGTAATTACATTATCTTTTACATCTATTGTAACTCCTGCTGGAATTGCTACCGGGTTTTTACCTATTCTTGACATTTCTTGTCTCTTTTTTTAGTAAACGTAACATAATACTTCTCCACCTACATTTTGAGATTGTGCTTGCTTACCTGTCATCACTCCTGCTGAAGTTGAAACAATTGCAATACCCAAACCATTCAAAATACGAGGCATTTCTGAAGAACCTGCATACTTACGTAAACCTGGTTTACTAATTCTTTGCATTCTTTTTATTACTGGATCTTTTGTAAGCTTATCATACTTTAAAGCAATCTTGATTGTTCCCTGAGGTCCTTTCTCATCTTCAAATTTGTAGCTTAAAATAAATCCTTGGTCAAAAAGAATTTTTGTAATCTCCTTTTTTAAGTTAGAAGCTGGGATATCCACTACTCGGTGCCCTGCTTTAACTGCATTTCTAACTCTTGTTAGATAATCTGCGATTGGATCTGTTGTCATTTATATTAATTTGCGGAAGTGGTTTTCATACTATTATGAACCTACAACCAATTTGTAATTTTACCAGCTTGCTTTTTTAACACCTGGGATAAGCCCTTGATTTGCCATCTCTCTGAATGTAACACGAGAAATTCCAAATGTTCTCATATACCCCTTTGGTCTTCCAGTAAGTTTGCAACGATTGTGCATACGAACAGGAGAAGCATTTTTTGGTAGCTTTTGAAGACCTTCCCAGTCTCCAGCTTCTTTTAAAGCTTTACGCTTTTCAGCATATTTTGCTACTGTTTTTGCTCTTTTAACCTCACGGGCTTTCATTGATTCTTTAGCCATCTCTTAATTCTTTTTAAAGGGTAATCCCATTTCTGTTAATAATGATTTAGCTTCCTTATCTGTTTCCGCAGTAGTTACAAAAGTGATGTTCATTCCTTCAATCTTTTTTACCTTATCGATATCGATTTCTGGAAAGATTATTTGTTCAGTAACTCCTAAAGAGTAGTTACCTCTACCATCAAATCCTGTAGCATTGATACCATTAAAGTCTCTAACTCTTGGTAAAGCAGATGTTACAAGTCTATCTAAAAACTCATACATACGCTCACCTCTTAAAGTTACTTTTGCTCCAATTGGCATTCCTTTTCTAAGCTTGAACGTTGCAACGTCTTTTTTAGAAATAGTAGCTACTGCTCTTTGTCCAGTAATATTAGTTAACTCTTCTACAGAATTGTCAATTAATTTTTTATCTGCAACGGCAGCACCAACTCCTCTTGATACAACGATACGTTCTAGTTTAGGAACCTGCATTACATTTTTGTAACCAAATTCATCTGTAAGAGCTTTAATTACTCTGCTCTTATATTCTTCCTTAAGTCTTGGTATATATCCCATAACTATAATACTTGATTCGATTTTTTAGAAAATCGTACTTTTTTACCATCTTCCATTCTATATCCTACTCGTGTAGCTTCTCCAGATTTTGGATCAATTAACGATAGGTTAGAAATATGAATTGGAGCTTCTTTTTCTGTAATTCCACCTTGAGGGTTTGCCGCACTAGGCTTCTCATGTTTCTTTACAGTATTTACTCCTTCTACGATTGCTTTGTTTTTTTCAAAAAACACTCTCATCACTTTACCTTCAGAGCCTTTGTGCTCTCCAGCAGTAACTACTACTGTGTCTCCTGTTTTAATTTTAAGCTTTGCCATCTTACTAAGTTGTGTATTAAAGCACCTCTGGTGCTAATGATACAATTTTCATGAATTGTTTATCACGAAGTTCTCTCGCAACAGGTCCAAAAACACGTGTACCTCTCATTTCACCTTGCGGGTTCAATAATACACATGCATTATCATCAAAACGAATATATGATCCGTCTGGACGTCTTACTTCTTTTACGGTACGTACTACAACTGCTGTAGAAACGGCTCCTTTTTTAATATTTCCATTAGGAGTAGCTTCTTTTACAGTTACTACAATTTTATCTCCAATAGAAGCATATCGTTTCTTTGTACCTCCCAACACTCTAATTGTTAGCACCTCTTTGGCACCTGTGTTGTCTGCTACTCTAAGTCTTGATTCTTGTTGTACCATAATTACTTCGCTCTTTCAATTATTTCTACTAATCTCCAACACTTAGTTTTACTCATAGGTCTTGTTTCCATGATCTTTACAGTATCACCTTCGTTGCAGTCGTTTTTCTCGTCGTGTGCTACGTATTTCTTCGTTTTTAATACGAATTTACCATACATAGGGTGCTTTACTTTTTTAACCTCACTTACAACAATAGACTTTTGCATTTTGTTGCTGGTTACTACACCTATACGTTCTTTTCTTAAGTTTCTTTTTATTTCCATCTTTCAGCTTCGTACCGTTATTATTCTTCTCTTTTTGTTAGTTCTGTCGCTATTCTAGCAATAGTTCTTCTATGAGACCTAAGCTGAATTGGATTTTCTAAAGGCGAAATAGTATGCGCCATTTTAAGATCAGAATATGCTTGTTTAGATTCTGCAAGTTTTTCTTGCAATTCTACTGTTGATGCTTCGTTTATTTCAGATTGTTTCATCTTTAAAATTTTAAGCTTGATAGTCTCTAGAAATTATAAACTTTGTTTTTACTGGGAGTTTTTGAGCTGCAAGACGCAATGCCTCTTTTGCAGTATCCAAAGACACACCAGAAACTTCAAACAAGACTCTACCAGGTTTAACAACAGCTGCCCAATATTCTACAGCACCTTTACCTTTACCCATACGTACTTCAAGAGGTTTCTTTGTAATTGGTTTATCTGGAAATATCATAATCCAGATAGAACCTTCTCTTTTCATGTAACGAGTTGCAGCAATACGTGCAGCTTCTATTTGACGAGCCGTTAAGAAATTTGAATCTAAAGACTTTATACCAAAGGTTCCGTATGATAATTGATTACCACGACCAGCATTACCTTTCATACGGCCTTTTTGTTGTTTACGGAACTTTGTTCTTTTAGGTTGTAACATTGTTGACTTTCTTTAAAAAATTACTTTCTGTTATTACGACGTGATTTGTTTCCACCTCGACCAGAACCACCTTTTCCTCCTTTTTTGTCTAAACCAACTAGAGGAGAAAGCTCTCTTTTTCCATACACTTCACCTTTCATGATCCATACTTTAACACCTAGTCTACCATAAGTAGTATGTGCCTCAACTAAAGCATAGTCAATATCGGCTCTAAAAGTTGATAAAGGAATACGACCTTCTTTGTAAGATTCACTACGTGCCATTTCTGCACCATTTAATCTTCCAGAGATTTGGATTTTAATCCCTTCTGCATTCATACGCATTGCAGCAGCGATAGCCATTTTTATTGCTCGACGGTAAGAGATTCTATTCTCAATTTGTCTTGCAATACTTGCTCCTACTAAATGTGCATCAACTTCAGGTCTCTTAATCTCATGAATATTGATCTGTACTTCTTTACCTGTAATTTTTTTAAGCTCTTCTTTTAACTTGTCTACCTCTTGCCCTCCTTTACCAATAATGATACCTGGACGAGCTGTTGTGATAGTAACGGTTACAAGTTTAAGCGTACGCTCAATAATTACTCTTGACACACTAGCCTTACTTAAACGAGCGTGAACATATTTTCTAATCTTGTCGTCTTCGGCAAGTTTATCACCGTAGTCGTTACCTCCGTACCAGTTGGATTCCCATCCTCTAATGATACCTAAGCGATTCCCGATTGGATTTGTCTTCTGTCCCATTTATTTAGCTTTGTGTGTTATCGTTAGCTCCAAGCACGACTGTTACGTGATTAGAACGTTTTCTAATTCTGTGCGCTCTACCTTGAGGTGCTGGACGAAGTCTTTTTAACATAGTCCCACCATCAACGCGAATTTCTTTTATAAATAGATCTGCATCCTCCATAGAAGCATCTTCATTTTTTGCTTGCCAGTTGGCCATAGCAGATAAGACCAATTTTTCTAGTCTAATTGAAGCTTCTTTAGAGCTAAATCTTAAAATATTAAGCGCTTTTTCAACTTTTTCACCTCTAATTAAATCCGCCATTAAACGCATTTTTCTTGGTGATGTAGGGCAATTATTCAACTTAGCAAAATATTGTGTTTTTTTCGCCTCCTTGATTTGCTCTGCTCTTTCTCTTTTACGAACTCCCATGGCTTATTATTTTTTTCCTTTGTTTTTAGCACCTGCATGACCACGGAATGATCTTGTTGGTGAAAATTCTCCTAATTTATGTCCTACCATGTTTTCAGTAACATATACTGGAACAAATTGACGTCCATTATGAACTGCAATGGTTTGCCCAACAAAATCTGGAGTAATCATAGACGCTCTAGACCAAGTCTTGATAACAGTCTTCTTATTAGCCTCAACATTTTGTTGTACTTTATTCTCTAATTTATAGTGAACGTAAGGTCCTTTTTTTAATGATCTTGCCATAGCTTATTTCTTTCTACGTTCTATGATATATTTATTACTCGCTTTTGTTCTAGAACGTGTTCTGTAACCTTTTGCAGGTATACCGTTTCTAGATCTTGGGTGTCCACCAGAAGACTTCCCTTCTCCACCACCCATTGGGTGATCTACCGGGTTCATCACTACTGGTCTTGTACGTGGTCTTCTACCTAACCATCTTGTTCTACCTGCCTTACCAGATACTAACAATTGGTGGTCACTATTAGACACAGCACCTATTGTAGCCATACATGTACTTAACACTAATCGTGTTTCTCCAGATGGTAATTTAATAGTTGCGTACTTTCCTTCTCTTGCCATTAATTGAGCAAACGCACCAGCACTACGTGCCATAACAGCACCTTGTCCGGGGTGTAACTCAATACAAGAAATGATGGTACCTAAAGGTATGTTTGCTAGTTTCATTGCGTTTCCAATTTCTGGAGCTACGCTATCGCCTGAGACGATATTTTGACCAACTTGAAGACCATTTTGAGCAATTACATAACGCTTTTCACCATCTTGATAGTTTACTAACGCTATAAAAGCCGTACGGTTTGGATCGTATTCTATTGTGGCAACAGTAGCAGGAATTCCAGCTTTGTCACGCTTAAAATCGATAATTCGATATTTCTTCTTATGACCACCACCTATGTAGCGCATGGTCATTTTACCTTGACTGTTTCTACCTCCAGATCTTTTATTCGGAACGAGTAAACTCTTTTCCGGCTTATCAGTTGTAATGGCGTCAAATCCATTTACAACTCTAAAACGCTGACCTGGGGTGATTGGTTTTAATTTTCTTACTGACATTTTTGTCTAATTAATATCTAATTTCTTAGATGTTATTGTAAAAATCAATTGTATCACCTTCCGCCACCTGTACAATTGCCTTTTTATAGGCATTTGTTTTACCAGTTTGAATACCCGTTTTTGTATAACGAGTTTTTCTATCAGGGCGGACATTTAATGTGCGAACTTTTTCAACAGAAACTCCGTAAGTGGTTTCAACCGCTTTCTTGATTTCTATCTTATTCGCCTTTGGGTTTACTACAAAACCGTAACGGTTTTTAAGCTCTGCATCAGCAGTTGCTTTTTCTGTAATAATAGGTTTAATTAAGATGCTCATCTTGTTTCTATTTACTTAAGTTTGTTTCAATTCCTTCCAAAGAACCTTCAAATAACACAACGTTATTTGCATTCATAATTTTATAAGTACTTAATTCTGAGTTTGTTACAACTTCTGTACCTTTCAAATTGCGAGACGACAAATATACATTATTATTTGACTCACCCAACACAAATAAAGATTTTTTGTTTTCTAGTCCTAAAGTTTTTAAAACTGAAGTAAAATCTTTTGTTTTTGGTGACTCAAAATTGAAGTCTTCTACTACCATTATTGCCTTATCATTTGCTTTCATGCTTAAAGCAGATTTTCTAGCTAATCTTTTCAAATTTTTGTTTAATTTGAATGAGTAGTTTCTTGGTCTTGGTCCAAACATACGACCTCCACCTTTAAAAAGCCCAGACTTGATACTACCTGCTCTGGCAGTACCTGTTCCTTTTTGCTTTTTTATCTTTCTAGTAGAACCTGTAATTTCAGCACGCTCTTTTGCTTTATGCGTTCCTTGACGCTTATTTGCCAAGAATTGTTTTACATCAAGGTAAACAGCGTGATTGTTAGGCTCAATACCATACACATCTTTAGAAAGTTCTACCTTTCTACCTGTGTCTTTTCCGTTTTTATCTAATACAGCTACCTTCATTATTTCTGAATCATTACATAAGCGTTTTTGTGACCTGGCACACAGCCTTTCACAACAAGTAGGTTTTTATCTGCGACTACTTTTAACACTTTTAAGTTTTGTACTTTCACTTTTTCATTCCCCATTTGTCCAGCCATACGCATTCCTTTAAATACTCTCGCAGGATACGATGCTGCACCAATAGAACCTGGCGCTCTTAAACGGTTATGTTGACCGTGAGTAGCTTGACCTACACCACCAAAACCGTGACGTTTAACTACCCCTTGAAAACCTTTACCTTTACTAGTTCCAGAAACATCTACAAACTCGCCTTCAGCAAAGTGATCTACTGTGATAGTATCACCTAATTTATACTCCTCTTCAAATCCTTGGAATTCGGCGACTTTACGTTTTGCAACGGTTCCTGCTTTTTTCGCATGGCCTTCGGCAGCTTTATTAGCAGTCTTTTTGTCATCGAAACCAAGTTGAAGAGCTTCATACCCGTCAACCTCTTCGGTTCTGACTTGGGTAACAACACAAGGGCCTGCCTCTATAACAGTACAAGGAATATTCTTTCCTTTCTCGTCAAAGATGCTGGTCATCCCTATCTTTTTTCCAATTAACCCAGACATATTTAATTATTTATTGATTATTAATTTTTTTGTTTAAAATAAACGGGGTCAAAATAAATTCGACCCCGAATGTTATTTTGTTTTCCGTTTTTCCCTTGCTTACAAGCTTAGGACATGTCTTCCGAAATAAATTCGGAATTGTAATTATACTTTAATCTCTACTTCAACACCACTTGGTAACTCTAATTTCATTAGAGCATCAATTGTTTTTGAAGAAGAACTGTATATATCCAATAATCTCTTGTAAGAGCTTAATTGGAATTGTTCTCTACTCTTTTTGTTAACGTGTGGAGAACGTAATACAGTAAATATCTTTTTGTGGGTTGGTAACGGGATTGGTCCTGTTACTACTGCACCAGTACTTTTTACAGTTTTTACAATCTTTTCAGCAGATTTGTCCACTAAATTGTGATCGTAAGATTTTAATTTAATTCTTATTTTTTGACTCATTGCTGAAATTGTTAAACGTTAGCGGTTCCTCTTGCTGCAGCGATTACTTCTTCAGATATATTTGAAGGGGTTTCTGCATAATGAGAGAATTCCATTGTTGATGTTGCACGACCTGATGAAAGTGTTCTTAATGTAGTTACATAACCAAACATTTCAGAAAGTGGTACTGTTGCTTTTACAGCTTTTGCACCTGCACGATCACTCATGTCACTTACTTGACCACGACGACGGTTTAAATCCCCTACAATATCACCCATGTTTTCTTCTGGAGTTAACACTTCCAGTTTCATTATAGGCTCCATAATTACTGCTTTTGCAGCCTTTGCAGCATTTTTAAATCCTAATTTTGCAGCCAATTCGAAAGATAATTGATCTGAATCCACATCATGGTATGATCCATCTGTCAATGTTACTTTCATAGCATCTACTTCATATCCAGCTAATGGACCATTTTTCATTGCCTCTTTAAATCCTTTCTCTACAGATGGGATAAATTCTTTAGGAACATTACCTCCTTTAATTTCAGAAACAAACTCTAATCCTTCTTTTCCTTCTTCTGCTGGTTCTAATGTAAATACGATATCTGCGAATTTACCACGACCACCAGACTGCTTCTTATAAACTTCTCTATGTTGCGCTACTCTTGTTACAGCTTCTTTGTACTCAACTTGAGGCTGCCCTTGATTTACTTCAACCTTAAACTCACGTCTAAGACGGTCTACAATAATATCTAAGTGAAGCTCACCCATTCCTGAAATAATAGTTTGTCCAGAAGCTTCATCTGTACGCACTTGGAATGTAGGATCTTCTTCGGCAAGTTTTGCCAAAGACATACCTAATTTATCTACATCTGCCTTAGTTTTAGGCTCAACAGCGATACCAATTACAGGATCTGGAAAGTCCATTGACTCTAACACGATAGGATGTTTTTCATCAGACATAGTATCTCCCGTCTTAATATCTTTAAATCCTACTGCAGCCCCAATATCACCAGCTTCGATATAATCGATTGCATTTTGCTTATTAGAGTGCATTTGGTAGATACGAGAAATACGTTCTTTCTTACCTGAACGATTGTTCAAAATGTAAGAACCTGCATCGAGACGACCAGAGTATGCGCGGAAGAATGCTAAACGACCAACAAATGGGTCTGTAGCAATTTTAAACGCTAAAGCAGCAAATGGCTCCTTTACATCTGGTTTACGTAATTCCTCTTGTTCTGTATCTGGATTAACACCTACAATACCTTCTTTATCTGTTGGAGAAGGTAAGTAACGACAAACCGCATCTAATAAAAATTGCACTCCTTTGTTTTTAAACGCAGAACCACAAACCATTGGAATGATAGACATATCCATTACGGCAGCTCTAAGTGCAGCATGCACTTCGTCTTCAGTAATTGATTCTTCATCCTCCATATATTTTTCTAGAAGGTTTTCATCATAAGCAGCAACTTCTTCAATAAGTTTTCCTCTTAATTCTGCAGCTTCTGCTTTTAACTCTTCTGGAATATCAATAACATCAAAAGTTGCCCCTTGTGTTTCATCATGCCAAACTATAGCACGATTCTTTACTAAATCAACAATACCTTTAAAGTCTGCTTCATCACCAATATTCATTACAATTGGTACTGCATTAGACTTCAACATATCTTTTACCTGTTGACATACAGCCATAAAGTTAGATCCTTGACGGTCCATTTTGTTAACAAAACCTATTCTAGGAACTTTATAGTTATCTGCTAATCTCCAGTTAGTTTCAGATTGTGGCTCAACACCATCAACAGCACTAAATAAGAACACCAAACCATCAAGTACACGTAATGACCTGTTTACCTCTACAGTAAAGTCTACGTGACCAGGGGTATCAATAATATTAAAGTGGTAATCTTTAGTATCTGGAGTTGGTTGTGCATTTTCTAATGGAAATCTCCATGTACAAGTTGTTGCAGCAGAAGTAATTGTAATACCTCTTTCCTGCTCTTGCTCCATCCAGTCCATAGTTGCCGCACCATCATGTACCTCACCAATTTTGTGGCTTACTCCTGTGTAGTAAAGAATACGTTCTGTTGTGGTTGTTTTTCCAGCATCAATATGTGCTGCAATACCTATATTTCTTGTAAATTTTAAATCTCTTTGTGCCATTTTTTAAAATCTGAAATGTGAGAATGCTTTATTTGCTTCGGCCATTTTGTGAGTATCTACTCTCTTTTTAACGGCTGCGCCTTCTTCTTTAGCAGCTGCAAGAATTTCTGCAGCAAGTTTTTGAGCCATAGACTTTTCATTTCTCTTACGCGCGAACATAATTAACCACTTCATAGCAGTAGAAATTTTACGGTCTGGTCTTATTTGCATTGGAATCTGGAATGTAGCTCCACCCACTCTTCTACTTCTAACTTCTACATGAGGCATTACATTTGATAATGCATCTTTCCAAGTTTCTAATGCTGTTTTTTCTTCGTCTGTTTTCTTTTCATCTACAATATCAATTGCATCGTAGAATACTTTAAAAGCCACCGATTTCTTTCCATCCCACATCATGTTATTTACAAAACGTGTTACCAATTGGTCGTTAAACCTTGGATCTGGCAAAAGCGGTCTTTTTTTGGCTTGTCTTTTTCTCATGTCTTCTTCTTAAAGTTTTAAATTACTTTTTAGGGCGTTTTGCACCATACTTAGATCTACGTTGTGTTCTACCTGAAACACCTGCTGTGTCTAAGGCTCCACGAACGATGTGGTATCTAACTCCTGGTAAATCTTTTACCCTTCCACCTCTAACCAATACTATCGAGTGCTCTTGTAAATTGTGGCCCTCACCTCCGATGTATGCGTTTACTTCTTTACCATTAGTCAACCTTACCCTAGCAACTTTACGCATTGCAGAATTAGGTTTCTTTGGCGTTGTAGTATATACACGCGTACACACACCGCGGCGTTGCGGACACGAATCTAAAGCAGCCGATTTACTCTTCTTGGTTATTTTGGCTCTTCCTTTTCGTACTAATTGTGAAATTGTTGGCATATAAAATATGTATTATACTTAATGTATTATAAAATACCCCTTTTCTAAGGGCTTGCAAAGGTAGAAATTAAATTGAATAATTCAAACGCTATGCTATTTATTTTTACTGTTTTTAAAAAATTAATATTAGAATATGAAAAACATAATACAAACGTTAGCTTTATAACTCCAAAATGTAGCTCTTGAAGAAATTACTTTACACATTTTTATACCTTAATATATATTCAATATTTTCTCTAACCATAACTGCTCAAGAAATTGAGTTAAAAGTTGAAGCTGAAAATATTAAAGCTAAAGAAACTATTGACTCTTTATTATCCAATAAAAAATTTCCAAATTATAATACGTTAAAAAAGCAATCTGACTCTTTAGCAAATCAACTTGAAAAAATTGGATACATAGAAAGTAGATTAATTGATATTAAGAAACTTAATGACTCTATATTTATTTCTGAATTTTATCTAGGCGACAGAATAAAAAACATTAAAATATTTTATTCTAAAGAAAGTTTTACTGAAAGTGAACTAATAAATATTTCTTCAAAAATAAAGGATAGTTATTTTATCATTCCTTTTGAAGATGTTGAGAGTACACTCAAAAAGCTGACATCATATAAAACTGAAAACGGTGATGCTTTTGCTAGCATAAATCTTTCAGAAGTCAAAAAAGAAAACGCTTCAACATTATCTGCACAATTATCACTTACATCTAACCAAAAAAGAACTATAGATGATTATGTAATTAAAGGTTATGAAAAATTTCCTACATCATACCTAAAATATTTCTCAGGTTTAAAAAAAAACACAGTATTTAGCCAGACCACGATTCTAAAAAAAAATGAGATTCTAAACTCTCTTGGATTTGTATCTACCATAAAACCACCTGAAACTTTATTTAAAAAAGACTCAACAATAGTTTACTTCTACTTAAAAAAAGAAAACAACAATTTGTTTGATGGTATTTTAGGGTTTAATACCAATGAAGAAACAAATAAACTGCAGTTAAACGGATACTTAAACTTAGAATTAAACAACAACCTTAATTATGGAGAGCAACTCCTTATTAATTATAAAGCTGACGGTCAAGAACAAGTAAATTTTAAAACAAAAGCAACCCTCCCATATATATTTAAAAGCCCCGTTGGAATCGAATTACAATTACAAATTTTTAAAAGAGATAGCTCTTTTGTAACTACTGATCAACAAGCAAGACTCTCCTATCAAATTAGCCCTGCTATAAAATCTTATATTGGCTATAAAAGCTATGAGTCTAGCAATTTATTAGACAATGCAGTTGCTGGAGTAGCCGTGCAAGACTATAATTCATCTTTCGCAATTGGAGGGATTCAATATTTAAAATCTCAAAGCAATCCCTTCTTTCCTATCAAAACCAGCATAAAAGTTGATACAGAGCTGGGGAGTAGAGAAGCAAATGACGGATTAAGAGAAAAACAAACCAGAATATTATTTAATGGTTTACATATTTTTAATCTAAATAAAACCAATAGTATTTTTTTAAAGAATGTTACCTCTGCGTTATTTAGTGATACTTTTTTTGAAAATGAATTATATAGATTTGGAGGAATAACAAGTATAAGAGGATTTAACGAAAACAGTATTGACGCATCTTTATTTACAGTTATTAATACTGAGTATAGAATATTTTTAAACAACTCCATCTATGCCCATTCTATACTAGACCTCGCTTACTTTGAAAATAAACAACTAGACTTAGAGCAAAATCTATACAGCGTTGGATTTGGTTTTGGATTAAATACCAATGCAGGAGTTTTAAAATTGGCATTTGCAAATGGACTCATTGAAAGTCGAAACTTTGAGTTTTCAAATTCTAAAATTCACATAATATTAACGACAAGGTTTTAATTAAGCTAACACTAGCTTAACGTTATGTTTAAAAAAATATAAATTTTAAGTTTAAAAAGTTGTGTAATTAAGTTTTTATTGTGACTTTTGGCATTGGCTAATTCAAATAATTTATAAAATGAGAACAAAGTTTAGTGGAATTTTAACGCTTTTATTGGCGTTGGTTGTGCAAGTAAGTATTGCACAAACTAAAACTATTACAGGTACCGTATTGGATGATGCAAATCTTCCTTTACCAGGTGCTAATGTAATTATTAAGGGTACTAGTTCAGGTACTCAAACAGATTTTGATGGAAATTACTCTATTTCTGCTTCTGTAGGTCAAACATTAACTTTTAGTTATGTTGGATTTGAAACGCAAGAAGTAGCAGTAGGTGCATCCAACACAATCAATGTAACATTACAACCTGGATCAGTATTAGAAGAGGTTGTAATTATAGGTAGTAATACAAGTACAAAAGAGAAATCAAGTGTTTCTTCTTTTACTGTAAACGCCGAAACAATTAAAGCAAGACCAAACGCAAGTTTTGTACAAACTCTTTCAGGTCAAGTACCTGGATTATCTATTTCTACTGCTAGTGGACAGCCTGGAGCTAACTCTACAGTTAGAATTAGAGGTGTGAGTTCTATTAACGGTGACACAGAGCCATTATTTATTATAGATGGTGCACCAGTAGATCAGGATAACTTCCGTAGTTTAAACCCTAATGAAATTGCATCTGTAACTGTACTTAAAGATGCAGGGGCAACTTCAATTTATGGTAACAGAGGTGCGAATGGTGTAATTATTATTAAAACTAAAAGTGGAACTTTTGGGTCTGACCTTGTAATGAATTATGTAGGTCAGGTTAACATCAGTAACCTTCAAGACAATGATTATAACTTAATGAATTCTCAAGAGCTATTAACTCTTGAAAAGGAAAGAGGTTCTGGTTTAGGTGCTACGTTAACAGATGCTGAAATTGCAAACGCAAGAACATTTGACTGGGCAGATTACTTCTTTGACACAGCTTTAACGCAAAGTCATACAATTTCTGCTTCTAAAGGTGGAGAAAATGTTTCTACTTTTATTTCTTTAGGTTTTCATGATCAAGAGGGATTACTTAGAAGTAGTAGCTTAAAGCGTTTTAACCTTAGAACAAATCTTAGTGGAAAAAGTAGTAATGATAGGTTTACTTATAGATTAAATTTATCAACTAACTATTCAAAATCAGACGAGCCTAACAATATTGGTACTGGCGCTGTAAATAGAAACCCAATTCTTGGAGCATATCAATCTGTACCTTATTTAAGTATTGATGATTATGTTGATGGGCAGTTTATTTTAGATGAGCAATTTGATGGTACTTTTACTGTAACTCCATTACTTATTGTAGATAGACTTAGAACTTTTGATAGATTTGATGAAGAATTAAAGATTGTTGGTAGTTTCGATGGAAGTTATAAACTTACAAATGACATTACAGCTAGTGCTCTTATGAGTATCGATATGCAACAAGAAAACACTTTACGTTCTGAGGGACCTAATAGTTTTAATGCCTTATTATTTGCTGAGACAGGAAACGACACTCCTGGTTTCCAACAAGAGAATTTTAATAGAGCTTTTTCTTACAACCAATTATTATCTTTAGTTTACAATAAAGAATTTGGCAAGCATACATTTAACTTAGGTTTATACTCAGAATACTTTAAAGCACACTTTAAGAACTTTGGATATTTCCAAGAAGGTCTTGACCCATTAACATTTTCTTCAGGAGATGGTAGTGGATTTATAGCAGACAATGCTGACAATGATTTCTTTGTTGATACTGCAAATGCTAATATTTTGGAATCTGGTTTATTCTCTTATTTTTCAAGAGCAGACTATGACTATGATGCAAAGTATGGTATAACAGGTACTGTTAGACGTGATGCTTCATCTAGATTTGCAAATAGTAATAGATGGGCAACTTTTTATTCTGTTGCAGCTAGATGGAATATAGGAAATGAAGCTTTTATGGAAGATAGTGCTTTTGATTTATTAAAGCTAAGAGCTTCTTATGGTACTAATGGTAACCAAGATGTAACTGGTGCTGGACTTTTTGGTGGATTAACACTAACAAATTCATTATTCCAAACTTCACCAGGGTATCAAGGAGCTAATTCACTATCACTTGCCTTAATAGGTAATGATGCACTTAAGTGGGAAACTGTTACTACAACAAACTTAGGATTAGATTTCGAAGTATTTAATAGAAGATTAAGAGGTAGTGTAGATGTTTATGATAAAACTACTACAGATCTATATCTTAACCAACCTTTATCTGCTGTAACTGCAGCAACTCTCTTAAATGTAAATGGTGGTGAATTAAAAAATACTGGTGTAGATGTAAACTTATCTTACACAGTAATTAGAGCTAAAGAAGCTGATGGATTTAATCTTGACTTGAACTTCGTAGGTAATTACAATAAAAATGAAATTGTTGAATTCGGTGATGGATCTGAAGAGATTATTGGTACTGGACAAGTAGGTGGAAAATTAGGAGAGTATTTCTTGTATAGATTTTCAAGAATTAATCCTGAAAATGGTGAAATATTATTCTTAACTGCAGATGGTGAAGAAACTGAAACTCCAGATGTAGATGCTGATAGAGTTTGGTCAGACAAAAACATTTTACCTGATTATGAAGGAAGTTTTGGATTTAGTGCAGATTATAAAGGCTTTTTCTTAACTACACAATTTAATTATGTAATTGGAGTAGATAGATTTGACTTTGACTTATCAGGATTCCAAAACATCGATAACTTAGGTAACTTTAATTTATCTAGAGATTTATTTGATGCTTGGACTCCAGAGAACACAGATACTAACATTCCAAGACTTGGTGCAGACAATAGATCATTACTTGCTGGATCTGATTACTATTTAACAGAGTCAGATTACATAAGATTACGTTTTGCTCAGTTTGGTTATACGTTACCATCTAAATATCTTGACGGTACTGGTTTTACTGGTATTAAAATGTATGTAAATGGTGAAAACCTTCTTACTTTTACAGACTGGAGAGGTTTTGATGCTGAAGCACAAAGTAATACATCAAGAATATACCCAACGCCTAGAACTATTTCTTTTGGTGTTGACTTACAATTTTAATTGACATATAACTTTTAATTTATATAAAATGAAAAAAATAAAAAAATTAATTCTACTTGTATTCTTTACAGCTTCTATTGTTAGTTGTAATGATGCAATTGAAATTACACAACCTGGAATATTAGGGGCTGATCAAGCTTTTAGTGACGTAGAAGATCTACGACTTGGTTTACTTGGAGCATACAATAATTTTGATGTGACTCAAGAGATTAACTTTAACGCTGTTTTTACTGATGAAATATCAATAGGCGTTGGTAATGGAGGTCAAGGTATTGCAGATTACAGCTATATCTTAAACCCTAGTAGTTCTTTTCCTACTGCATGGTGGATAAACAACTTAACTGCATTAAACTCAATAAACAGAGTTCTTGAAGCTGCAGAGGGGATTGAACCAGAAGCTGGTGAACAACAAGATTATAATGACATAGTAGGTCAATTATATGCTCTTAGAGCTTTTGCTCACTTTCAACTTGCTTCATACCTAAGTACAGATTATTCTGACGATAGTGCTTTATCTACCATATTACTAGATTTTGTACCAAGTGTTGTTGATGATTTACCAAGAAATACTAATGGAGAAATATTTGGATTAATAGATAGTGATTTAACATTAGCTTCAAACTTAATTGCAGATCAATCAAATCCAGTATTTGCTAGTAAGGATTTTGTAACTGCATTAAGAGCTCGTATTGCTGCCTATAGAGGTAATTATGCTGCTGCAAATAATTTTGCATCTCAGTTATTAAATAGTTATCCAATAGCAAATAGAGATCAATACTCAAATATGTTTATTGATGAGGATAACACAGAGATAATCTTTAAGTTATCTAGACAAATTGGAGATCCTTATGATGGCCAAGGTGCAACAGGAAGTGGTTTTGCTGGTGGATGGGCTGGAGCAGTCTTTGCTTTTGTAAACCCAACTGCTTCAGGAGGTGCTTATTTTGAAATGAGTAGAACAGTATTTAATAACTTAGATCCTGCGGATATAAGATATGATGTAAATGTTCACCCAACTTCTCTAATAGACCCAGACTACTTAACTAACAACAATGATGACTTAGACATTTTAGCAATCTCTAAATATCCTGGTAAGGATGGTCAGCCTTTAATGAATGATTTAAAAATATTTAGATCATCTGAAATGTTGCTTATAAAAGCTGAAGCATTAGCTGACGCTGGAAGTTTTAATGGTCCTGGAAATACAACGGCTGGATTATTAAAGCAATTAAGAGATGCTAGATTTGGTTCTGATCAACCATTACCAAATTTTGCAAGTGAGCAAGAAGCTTTTGGAGCAATTATGGATGAAAGAAGAATTGAGTTAGTTTATGAAGGACACAGGTACAAAGATCTTAAGAGATTAGGTCAACGTGCTGGAAGAGGTATAGATCGTGATCCTAACGATTGTGATGTTAATAATTCATGTACTCCAATTCCAACAACTAGTAATTTATTTAGTATCCCAGTACCATTAGTTGAGTTAAACGCTAATGAAGTAATTCAGCAAAACCCTGGATACTAAGATTAACTTTAATATTAAGTTAAAAATTATATACAAAGAGCCACTTTATAGTGGCTCTTTTTTATTTAAACCTAGAAGAAGCATACATAAAGTTGTTTAATTAACATTTTATTAGCATTTTTGTAATACTTAATTCAAAACAACGAATATGAAAACTAAATTACGCTGGATATTTAGCTTTGCATTACTATTAACATCTTTCATAGTAGTAGCACAGGTAAAAACAGTTACAGGTAATGTAACTGACAATAATGGTATTCCTCTTCCTGGAGTGAATATTTTAATTAAAAATACCACGACAGGAACACAATCTGACTTTGATGGCAACTATACCATACAGGCTAGTAATGGTGAAATACTAGTGTTTTCTTATGTTGGTTTTAAAAGTCAAGAAGTTACTGTGACAGATTCAACTAGCTCAGTTAACGTTATCATGAATGAAGACGCTTCTGAACTTGATGAAGTTTTAGTAACAGCATTGGGTATTAAAAAAGAGAAAAAAGCACTAGGTTATGCTGTTACTGCTCTTGATGCAGATGATTTACAACAAAGAGCAAATGGTGATATTACTAAAATATTAAGAGGAAAAGCAGCTGGTGTTGATGTGATTAATGCAAGTGGACTATCTGGAGCAGGATCAAGTATATTAATTAGAGGTTTATCAACTACTGGGGATAACCAACCTCTTTATGTGGTTGATGGTGTAAGATTCAACTCAAACACAAACGGAACCGGATTTTCTGGAACAAGTAGATCTTTAGATATTGACCCAAACAATATTGAAAGTGTAAATGTTCTAAGAGGTCTTAATGCGACAACCCTATATGGTGCTGATGGTAAAAACGGAGTAATAGTAATAACAACTAAAGCTGGAAAAATTGGAGGTAATTTTAACAAGAAAAATGAAATTAGTGTTACTGTATCAACTTTTGTAAATGATATTGCATCTTTACCAGATTATACAAACCAAAGAGGACAGGGTTATTACGATGCCTATTATAATTTCTTCGGAAACTGGGGAGCAACATTTGGTCGTCCAAATTTTGGAAACATAGACTCACAAGGACAAGTATCTCACCCATATGCACTAAATAGTCCAATTTTTGTTGATGGTTTTCCAGATCAAGCAGATACTAGAGTAGATTACAGAGATTATCAATCTCAAGAAAATTTCTTTAATACAGGAATAGTAAAAAACGTAAATTTATCAGCTAGTGGAGGATCTGAAAACTTTGGATATAATATCTCATACAGTAACTTGGATGATGAAGGGTTTTTACCAGGAAACAAATTAGACCGAGATGCAATAGCAATTGGTGGAAATGCAAAGTTTAGCAACAACTTTAGCGTTTCTTCTACATTAAATTATGTAAACACTAATTTTAGATCGCCATTTACTGGACCTATATTTACAGGTTTATTAAATACTCCAAAGAGTATTGATTTAGAAGGCTTTCCATCACAACACCCTTTAACTGGTGAAGAAATAAACTTCCAAAATGATGGTGGAGCATCAAACCCTTATTGGTACCTTAATAATTCAGGTATTGAAGAAGAGGTGAATAGAGCTTTTGGTCAAATATCTGCGACATATGAAATTAATAAGAAACTTTCAGCCACTTACAGATATGGTATTGATGTATCTATTGAACAACGTAAATCTTTTGTAAATAGAGGTAGTACAGGTGGTGCTGAAGTAACTGGTGCACTTACAACTTCTACAAGAAGACAGACTGTTACCAACCATACACTTTTATTAAACTATGACAATAGATTTTTTGATGAAAAGTTTGGTCTTTCAGCAAACATAGGGGGAGATGTTTTTAGTGAAGAACAAGTACTAGATGGAGCAAATAGCACACAGCAAACTGTTTTTGGACAGTTTACTCATAACTTTTTTACTTCTTCGCAAGGGTTTAATAGTAGAACAAGATTAAATAGACCGGGAGTTTTTGCCCAAGCAACATTTGATTATGATAACATTGTATACATTACAGCAAATGGTAGAAATGACTGGACATCGAATTTTAATAATAATTCACAATTTTATCCTGGAGTTGGGATATCATTCTTACCAACTTCTGCTTTTGAAGGATTAAAAGGTAATGCTCTAAATTATTTAAAGTTAAGAGCAGGATACGGAACATCCGCGGAGTTTAGTGTTCCTGGAGGTGGAGCATATCCAACATCTCAAACTGTATTATCAAATTCAAATTCATTTGTTACTGCTAATGGAGATGTTGTTGTTACGGACGCAATTAATAATGATTTAGCAAATGAAAATATAGGTCCATCTATAATTGAAGAATTAGAGTTTGGTATAGAAACAAAATTTATTAATAATAGAGTTACGCTAGATGCTAGTTATTACACTAGAACTACAAGTGATTTAATATTCTTTACAAGTTTTGACCCGTCTACTGGTTATACTGGAGGTCCTCAAAATATTAATGAATTTAAATCTGATGGTATTGAACTTAACTTAAATGTAAAGGTTTTTGATACTGAAAAATTTTCATGGGACATTGGAGGAAACTTTACTAAAACAGAATCTGAAGTGACTGAACTTGATGTTGACCAATTTCAATTTTCTAGTGCATTTGGTGGTCAATTAGGAAATTACTTAATAGAAGGACAACCTGTAGGTATTATATTAGGTTCAATTGTTCAAAGAGATGAAAATGGTAATTTACTTAATAATGGAAGAGAGTATTCAATAGACCCAGAAGCTGCAATATTAGGTGACCCAACACCAGATTGGACCGCATCAGCTTTTACAGCAATTAATTATAAAAATTTGTCTTTAACTGCAAATGTGCAGTATAGAAAAGGTGGTACAATCTACTC
This sequence comes from Patiriisocius hiemis, assembly GCF_031846325.1. Taxonomy (NCBI): domain Bacteria; kingdom Pseudomonadati; phylum Bacteroidota; class Flavobacteriia; order Flavobacteriales; family Flavobacteriaceae; genus Patiriisocius; species Patiriisocius hiemis. The sequence continues at coordinate 52,687 of NZ_JAVRHZ010000009.1, forward strand.
ATCAACTGCGCGATCGCTTTTAGGTAGAGGTCTTACAACTGATACAGATGGATTACAGAATGCAGGTTTTATTTTACCAGGTATAAATACAGATACCGATATGCCTAATGATATAGTAATAAGTACTGGAGATGCATACTTTAATCTTTATAATAATGGTCCAGATGAATTTGGAATTTTTGACGGAACAACAATTAGACTACAAGAAATTGCATTAACATATCGCTTTAGCGACAAAACATTAGAAAGAACTCCATTTGGAAATATGTCAATTTCTCTTGTTGGTGAAAACCTGTATTACAAAGCTATTAATGTACCAGATGGTATTAATCTTGACACTAACTCTATCGGTACTGGTGTAAATAGTAATGGAGCTGGAATTGAACTTGGAGTTAGTCCATCATCAAGAAGAATTGGAGTTAGTATAAAAACATCATTTTAATTTAAAAGATATGAAAACATATAAAAATATATTCACACGCCTATTTTCAATACTCTTAGTATTGTCTATGGCAGTATCTTGTGAAACTATAGAAACAGACCTTACAGAAGACCCTAACAACTTAACACCAGATGAAGCCTCTCTTGGCGCTTTAATTAACTCAAGTCAGTTCGGCTTTAATAGTTTTTTTCAAAACTTGCAATTTAGTCTATCTCAAGTAACAAGAATGGAGTTAATGCGAATCTCAGCAACCTATGCAAATCAATTTACTGTAGATTCTTTTAATGGAACATGGATAAATGCTTATGCTAACTGCCTAGTAGAGTTAAAGCAAGTCAAAGAGATTGCTGCTGCATTAGAAACGGATGATGTAAACGGAAACAATATTATTGCTTTAGCACAAATTATGGAGGCATATACTATTGTAACTTTAGTTGATGTTTTTGGAGATGTCCCTTATTCTGAAACTTTACAAGGCTCTGGAAACTTAAACCCAAAAAGAGACTTAGGAGAAGATGTATATGCAGCTGCTAGAGAATTATTGATTGATGCCATTGCTAAAATTGATGCTGGTGGTAGTGTAGATATTCCTAGTGACCTATTTTATGACGGAGATGTACAACAATGGAGAGCATTAGCAAATAGTCTGCTTATTAAAATTGCTGTTTCATCAAGAATAAATAACCCTAGTGCTGCAGATCACGCAAATGCAGTTATTAATAATGGTGGTTTTATTAGTACCAATAATGATGATTTCCAGTTTAACTACGGCTTAGCTACAGATCCAGAAAGTCGTCACCCTTTATTCACATCTCAATATGTAAGTGGAGCTAGTATCTATATGTCAAATCCTTTTATAAGAAGAATGGATGGAGATCCTAGATTTAATTACTATTTCTATCAACAAGATGGTCCAGGAGGTTTTGAAGGAAGAGAACATGGTGATACTAGTCCAAGTGTTGCATCAGAATTTAGAGATATAACTATTCATGGTTTATACCCAGCTGGTGGAATGTATAATGATGGTACAACTGGTCCAGGACAAGCAACTGATGGTGCCCAAGGTGCTGGCGCTTCTATTATTATGACTAATTCATTTACACAATTCTTAATTGCCGAAGCACAGTTAATTCTTAATGGAAGTATTGGAAATGCTAGAACTGCATTAATTGATGGTGTAAGTGCTTCTATAGACAAAGTAACAAACTTTCAAAGTGGTGCAATACCTAGTGGAGCTCCAGAACCTTCTCAGGCAGACATTGATGCTTATATAGCAGATGTTGGCGCAAGATATGATTCAGCTGGAAGTGACCAAGAAAGGTTAGATGTAATAATTACAGAATATTACAAGTCGCTTTGGGGTAATGGTATTGAAATTTACAATAACTTTAGAAGAACGAGTTATCCATCAGATATAGCTCCTTCTCAAGATCCAACACCAGGAACTTTTACAAATAGCATGCTGTATCCTGCAGTATACATTCAGAATAATAATAATCCAGATGCAGTACAAAAAGCATCTGTTGCAGAAAAAGTATGGTGGGCAGAAGGAACAACATTTAATTTAGATTTTTAAAAAACTTAATTATGAAAACACATATAAAACTTTTTATCGCACTAGCTTTTATAAGCTTATTTTCTGTAAGTTGTGAAGATGAAGGTTTCTTTGGAGATGAAATCTTTAATGACGAAACCAGAGCTCCTTATGTATCTATACAAGACAGAAATGAAGACTTGGAAGATATCACAGGAAATAACTTTTGGGGATTTGAATTAGTTGCTGAGAATAATGGAAATCAAGTTAGAATTGCTTATGACTCTCAAGACAATAATATAATTTCACATGAAGTATATGTAGGTTTTGACAGTGATGATGAAACAGGACCACTTGAAACAGATGCTTTGCTTACTACTATAAATTCTTTTCCAGTAGAATTAATTTTCACTAAGGAACAAGTAGCAACTGCATTAAACGTACCTGTTTCAGATTTGGATACTGGAAGTGTATACTTTAGAGGTAGAAGTGAAGATGCAGATGGTAATATTCTAGAGGATCCAACAAAACTTGAGGCATTCTTGGTTTTCGAAAGACACGCATATTTTTATGAGTGGCCATTAGACCAATAAATACCTTTAAAAAATGTATTTTTGTATCGCTGTTCTAATTAAGAGCAGCGATATTTTTTTATGAGCAAAAAAGAAAGTACCATATTTGGAGTTTACCCAGTTTTAGAAGCAATCAAGTCTGAGGTTGTTTTTGATAAAGTCTATGTGCAAAAAGATTTAAGCAACCCTAAAGTTGATTCATCTCTTGCTACTCTAGAAAAAGATGGAGTTACTATAAATTATGTTCCTATTGAAAAATTAAATAGGTTAACAAAAGGAAATCATCAAGGCATCGTTGCCATCACCTCTCCTATTTCATTCTATTCATTAGAGTCTATTGTAGAAAAAACACTTGCATCTAAGGAAGATGCTACTTTCCTTATTTTAGATCAAATAAGTGATGTACGTAACTTTGGGGCTATTTTACGTACTGCAGAATGTACCGGAGTAGATGCAGTAATTATTCAAAAAAAAGGAGGAGCTCCTGTAAGTGGAGATACCGTAAAAACATCTGCAGGTGCTATCTTTAATATCCCTATTTGTAAAGTGGATCATATAAAAGATGCTATTTTTTATATGCAGGCCTCTGGGATAACTACTATAGCTGCTACAGAAAAAGCAGAGAATTCAATCTATCATACAGATTTTAAAAAACCCATTGCAATAATAATGGGTTCTGAAGGAAAAGGAGTTAGTAAATCTGTATTAAACTTAATTGATGAACAAGCTTCTCTCCCACTCTTAGGAGAGATTAACTCGTTAAATGTATCTGTTGCTTGTGGTGCTTTTCTATACGAGATGGTTAGGCAAAGAAGTTTATAGCTCTTCATCTTTAGACTTCTTTTTAAAAGTATAAAGTATTTTAATTTTTGTTTTTTTTGGAACTTCAGGAACACTTTCTATCTCTTCTTCTTTAGGTTTTTCAATAAAGTTTCCTTCTTCGTCAAACTGTTGCATAAAAGGATCTAAGGATGGGTCGTAATTTTCTTTTTCCCATTCATATTTTTTATTTTCAACTATATTTTTTCTGAAAAGAAATGAAAAAACAACGCCAACTATAAATCCAGATAAGTGTCCTTCCCAAGATATTTTTTCATCAATAGGAAATAAATACCACAATAAGCTTCCATACAAGAAAACTACGACAAGAGATAAAGCAATAAGCTGAAAATTTTTAGAGAATATCCCTTTAAAAAATAAAAATGAAGCTAGCATATATACAATGCCACTTGCTCCTATGTGATAAGCTGGCCTTGCAATAGACCAGGTTAAAAACCCAGTTGCAACTAATCCAAATAAAAGTACTCGCCATTTAATATGTCTATAAAAATAAAACAGCGCAGTCATAAGCACTAGCAGAGGCACACTATTATTAAAAAGGTGTTCTAGGCTACTATGTACAAAAGGAGAAAAAAACACTCCTAACAGCCCCTCCATAGTTTGAGGATAAACACCTAGGAAGTTTAAATTATAGTTAAACCTAACTTCAATCCAAAAAAACAACCACATTACAAAAACAAAAAACAATGGGAACAGAAATGTTCCTAGTGAAAATTGTAACCGATGTTGTGATTCCATAAAAATTAATTGTCAAAAAGCAGTCCTAACTAAAAGATATGCTAATTTGTCAGCCAAATAGTTGCTAAATATCGTAATTTTAAGGCATGAGTACGCCACTTGCAGAACGTATTAGACCCAGAACATTAGATAACTATCTTAGCCAGCAACACCTTATTGGGAAGGATGGTGCATTAACTACCCAACTTAGCTCTGGAGTTTTTCCATCTATGATTCTATGGGGGCCACCTGGAACAGGAAAAACAACATTAGCCACTATAATTGCAAATGAATCTGACAGACCTTTTTACACACTAAGCGCAATTGATAGCGGAGTGGCAGCAGTAAGAGAAGTTATAGAAAAAGCTAAAAAAAGTGACACTTTATTTTCAAGCAAAAACCCCATCCTGTTTATAGATGAAATACATAGATTCAGTAAATCACAACAAGACTCTTTACTAGGAGCTGTAGAAAAGGGATGGATTACTCTTATTGGAGCTACAACAGAAAATCCAAGTTTTGAAGTTATCCCTGCACTTTTATCTAGATGCCAGGTATATATCTTGAAGCCATTTACAAAAGAAGACCTCACTAACTTATTAAAGAGAGCGATTAAAATAGATGAAAAACTATCTAAAATTAACATATCGCTAAAAGAAACTGAAGCACTAATTAGGCTTTCTGGAGGAGATGCAAGAAAGTTATTAAACATATTAGAGCTTGTCGTACTTTCTGAAACATCAGAAAAAGTAACAATTACTAATGACTTAGTATCTCAAAAAGTGCAAAAAAATACAGTATTATATGATAAGACTGGTGAGCAGCATTATGATATTATTTCGGCATTTATAAAATCTATTAGGGGTAGCGACCCTAATGCAGCAGTATACTGGTTGGCTAGAATGATTGAAGGAGGAGAGGATGTAAAGTTTATTGCCCGGAGGCTGCTTATTCTAGCTTCTGAAGATATTGGAAATGCAAATCCAACAGCCATGGTACTAGCAAACAATACGTTTCAGGCTGTAAATACTATAGGGTACCCTGAAGCCCGTATTATATTAAGTCAATGTACTATCTACCTTGCTACTTCTCCTAAAAGCAATGCCTCTTATGAAGCTATTAAAAAAGCTCAACAGCTCGTAAAACAAACTGGAGACCTATCTGTACCTTTATCAATTAGAAATGCTCCTACAAAGCTTATGAAAGAGCTGGGGTATGGTAAAGAATATCAATACGCGCACAATTATGAAGGTAATTTTGTGGCTCACGAATTTTTACCTGATGAAATTAAAGGAACTAACTTATACATACCAGGTAATAACCCCAAGGAGAACAACTTAAAAAAATACCTTACCAATCTTTGGAAAGATAAATATAACTTCTAAACTATAGCCAATAGGTGCTAATTCATTTTTTTGTAAAAAACTGGGGTATCACCTTTAAAAATTGTTAGATTATTTGAAGCATCAAAATAAGCATCATATAGTTTTCCATCTTCCGTTTTAAAGGTCATACTAGAAGAATTGCTACTAATTGTTCCTTTTAATACAAGTCCTTCTCCACTTGTTGAATTATCTTGATATAACGAAAAACCAGCAGCTGTTTTTCTAAGTAAAAAAGTATTTGAATTAGAAGTGTATCTTATAAATTTGGCACTTGGCACTTCTTTTTCTGTTACAATTGGGAGTTCTTTTTCAACCTCAATTTCTTCTCTAGGCTTTATAATTTCTGTATTAGTTGTATTGGCAATTACTTTAGTGGAGTTATTATTTATCCCACTTACCATAATTTGATTTATATCTACATCTTCAAAACTCTTAAATGCGTTTCTTAATGCATCTGGATAGGCTCTCTCCCATTCTTTAAAGCTTGTTATGCCTCTAGCCGATCTATAAACTTCATTCCCGTTACAATCTTTAAAAATCAATTCAAGTCCTAATTTTAAAAGCTTATTGTTCTTTTCAAGATTTACATATAATCCCTCACATTTATCAACAGCAGGAAGTTCGTTTATTCTATAAGCATTAAAGCCATATTTATCTAAATAAAAATGAGCCATCTCATTTAACCGATACTGATTTTTTTCTTTTAAGAATTCAAATTGATCTGGAACTACTACAAAACTATAGTCACTAAGTGATTTTTGCGCACTTGAAAATGTAATAATAAAAAGTAATGCTAATAGAGTGAACTGTTGCTTCATTGTTCGGCAATTTTAATATTAATCCCTAGCTGTAAAGATACACTTTTTGCTTTTGCAATATTTCCATATTTAATGACATTGTCTGCAGCTACGTAAAAGTTAAACTTCCCAAAATCTCCAACAATACCTAGCCCAACATTAGAAAAAGAATAAGAATCTGCAGTATAAGTTGCCTTAGCAGATAAGAAGTCCCATAATCTTCTGTAATAAAATAATGTTGCGGCTGTTTGTGGGCCTTTGGGCCTAAAAATACTATATACCTGAACACCTACTGCTTGATTTCTGTCTAAACCACCGCCCATATTCATACAATCACATTCTCCAGATCCACCTACTACTCTACCAAAACTATATTTTAAACTCCCGTTTAACTTTAAAGGTCTAAACTGGGTATATTTTTTTACGATTGTATCTACAGGAATCTCTCTTTCAATTTCATCTTCTAGATCATCATAATAAGGTAAGGTTCCTTCTCCATTTATCAATGGTGGAAAAATGAGTTCAATACCATTTAACGTATAATCACCTGTAACTTGATATGTTTCTACATCATTGCTATGAAAAATTGCACCTATATCTAAGGCACTTGCAGAAGCTTCTAATCTATTTGTAATTTCATAAGTACCCCCTATATCAAAGCCAATTCCTATGTTTCCTCCAAAAAAAGCTCTCCCCAAAACTTCACTTGTAACTTGTGATGCCCCATCTAAGTCTGATAGTGAGGCTATTCCAGAAGTTTCTACAGTAATTTCTGCATTCTGAACTGTGTGTTCGTATATATTTGGGCTATCTACATCTCCAAATCGCGTTATAAAACTACCTTTATTATTTGTGCTTCTGTAACTTAACATGCTAGAATACAGTTTTGCTCTAACTCCTGCTGTTAATTTGTCATTTATCTTTTTATTAACGCCAAAGTGATATACTACAGTTAAATCCCCTGTTGTACTAATTTCTCCTAAATCAAATTCATAATCAATATAGTCTCGATTTCCTTCCCATGCTAAAATTGCTAAATCTCTAGGAAAATAAGATATAAAGTCAAACTCTTGATAGATCCCCCCAGAAAAATAGATTTCCTTTTTTGATCGCCAGCCAAAGTTTATAATTTCTAATTGCTGTGTTGCTGTAAAGAAATCGGTATTTTTCATTTCAAAAATCTTATTACGGATTTTCGTATTAATATTCTCTCCTGTATCACCAAAAATATCAAAAGTAGATACCCCAGAAGCACCTCCGTTAACATGAAGTTGAGATAAAAATGGTATACCAAAGTGCGCCTTTTGAGGAACGGTTACCCCCGGATTTAAAAGTAAAGACTGTGGCACTTCTTCTAGACCATAGAGCACTTGCTTATTTTGTGCAATTGATGTTAACCCCCAAAGGGCAAGTATATAAAAAACTACATTTTTCATAGTAATTATTCCCTATCGGTGATTTCTAAAAAATATGTTGTTTTAGACTTGAGGTTTAATAAACCCTCTAAGGAAGCATCTGAAGATGGAATAGTTACTGAAACTACTACTCTATCTGCCATTGTTAATCTAGTAATGTCTTCTCCTGCGACTGTTTGCTCAAACTCTGTAACAATTGGATTTGATGACGCTCCTTGGTTTACAGATGTTGATGTAAAATAAGTAAGCTGGTTTTCTTCATTTAAAAACTCAAAATCTACATCAAACGTTCTTGGAATACTATTAGTGAACCTAAAAAAGAAATCGGCCTGTACTAAGCTTTCTTGGATTTCTGTATCGTCTAGAAATCTTATTTCGGTGGTATCTCTTACAGTTAAAATTTCGGTGTTGGTTGTTTCGTCATAAAAATCACCCGCCTCAAGATTAAAAAAAATAAGGTCAAGTTCTACAACAGGAGTTAAGGTTATTTCTTCTGCTTGATCAAAGTCTGTGTCTTTAACACAGGAAAAAAACAAGAATAAAGCAAGAACTCCAAAAAATGGAATAACTAGGTTTTTTTTCATAATTTAGGGGCATTTTACAAATAACGTCGTTTATCTGCAAATATTATAGCTAAAGGTACTTTTTAATAGCTAGTAAAGTATTGACAAAAACATAGTTTTTTATGCGTTCCTCTCTTCTGTAATTATAGAATATTGTTGCCATTCCTACATTTTCTGCACCTAGAACATCTGCCTCAAAAGTATCTCCAATCATGATACTATTTTTTGCTAATGCATTTGCTTTGGATAGTGCCTTTTCAAAAACTAAAGGATTTGGTTTTTTTACACCTACTTCTTCTGAGCTTGTAACAGTATCAAAGTAATGTACTATCTTACTCTTTACAAGTTTTAATTGCTGAACTTCAGAAAAACCATTTGTAATGATATGTAGTTTGTAGTTTGGTTTTAAATAATCTAAAATATCAATTGCTCCTTCTAATAAAAAATTGTCATGTGGCAATTCTTCTATGTAGCCTTCAGAAAGTAAATCGATAAAGGAAACTGGATAAACTATATTAAACCTCTTAAAAGTATCTACAAGCCTTCCTCTTCTTAGCTCTTGCTTTGACACTTTTTCTTCTCTAAATAGTTTCCAATAGTTAAAGTTAATAGGCTCATATTCAGTAATAAAATCTTCATAAGGAAGTGTAACCTTGTTTTTATTGAATAACCTTTGGAAAGCTAGCCTCGAGTTTTTATCAAAATCCCAAAGAGTATGGTCTAGGTCAAAAAAAACATCTGTTATATTGGTAAACTTCATATTAACTATTTTCAGTAAAAAACAATCGCCAAGATTTATTTTCTGGTATATCTATAAAATCTGTATTTGTAAATAGGATAGAAAAAGTGCCTTGAACTTGTAGTACTTGAGACCTAAACTCATTTATTAAATTTTCAACTTGAGAATGGTGTTTTGTTTTTAAAGATTCAGTAGTAAATGCAATAGGATGAATGGTTAACGGGGTCCGGATTTCATAATCTAAATCGTAGAATAAAAAAGGAGTACACGTTCCAGCTCGGTATCCGGGTGTATTTTGATAAACCATAGTAAAATCTTTTTCAACTTCTAGCTCAACCAAATCTCTATAGAAATCTGGAAGGTTTACCCTAAGTTGTATATTCATTGTACTTTTTACAGCTCTATTAGTAACTGCTTCAAGTTGTTGTTTCTCTTTCTTTTTAATTTGGTAATCCTCTAATCCATCATTAGAGAACAACAAACCAACTTCTTTATAATCTGAAACAAATTTTACTAACGCTTTAAAACGCTTACGGTAGGTTGTAATACTTTCATTATAGTCTATAGACTCACCAAGCATAAAAAAAAACGTAAACTTTTCAGGTCTATTTTTAATAGTAGTAATAACCCAAGAAAAAGTATCGTTAGGGTCTTTACCTAGGGTAAGTACTTTTATGCGATTGTAAAGACTTTTTAGTTTAAACCTAACAAGCTCTCCTGTCCCACCAATTATAGAACGTACTATTCCTTTTTGAATGTATTTATATGGTTGTGGAGAAGACACTAAATGATGTACAATAAAATTTCTTTTTTTAAAAATAAGTTTTGGAAAATGAGAAACTAAAATTCTCTTTAGTTTATATGCCCAAATATCTACAACAGGTTGGTGTAAAAAAGATGCTTTATACCCCAAACTTTCTGTTACTGGATATCTCCCAAACTCGTCTTTTACATGTGGTAAGTACTCTTCATACCTGCTTAGTAAGTAAAATGAAGCCGAAAAAATATCAAACGGAATTGCGCTTCTCTCTGTTGCCGAAAAAAAACACTTTGTTTCTTCCCATTCTTTTACGGTAATATCTATAGTTTCAAAACCTTGCTGGGTAAGCAGTCCATTTGCATAGATATAAAACTCGTTACCCATTGGTTTTTTTCCATAAGAAATTTTAGGGCCTGCATGAGAAATAAAGTTTTCTATTGTAGAGGTAAATTCGACCTTAATACCCAAAATACGTGTCATAATATGCTTAAAAACATATTGAATTCTCGGAGTTACTTTTTGAGTGTAAATTAAAAGCATAAGGGTTATAAGGTTCCATTATCTGCAAAGCTAAAATACGCTTTTTGAGTTACGATAATGTGGTCAAGAACTTTTATATCCAAACTATTCCCTGCTGTTTTTAATTTTGAAGTTAAGTCTAAATCAGATTGACTTGGCTTTAAAGTTCCACTTGGATGATTATGTGCTAGGATAATGCCTACAGCCCCTAACTGTATTGCTGTTTTATATACCAATCTCACATCCACTATAGTTCCTGTTATACCTCCCTTACTTAATTGTGAAGTTTGTAATACCTTATTTGAATTGTTTAGGTACACTATCCAAAATTCTTCATGAGCGAGTTCTCCAATAAGAGGTTGTAATAATGCAAAGGCATCAGAGCTTGAGGTTATTTTTTTTCTCACTAAGGCATCTTCCATTCTTCTTCGTCTCCCTAGTTCTAATGCAGCAGCAATAGTAACAGCTTTAGCTTCGCCAATACCTTTAAACGCCATAAGCTCATTAGTATCTAGCTTTCCAAGCTCATTAAGGTTATTTTCTACTGAAGCTAGAATACGTTTGCTTAATGCTACGGCGCTTTCATTTTTACTTCCACTACCAATCAATATAGCAATAAGTTCTGCATCACTTAATGCCATACGTCCTTTATTAAGTAGTTTTTCGCGAGGTCTATCGTCCTCACTCCAATTTTTTATTGAAAAAGAAGTATTGTATTCTTCCAAAATATTGAATTTGCTTAAAGATAATTAAGTATCTTTAATCTGAAAATTAACATAACAATTATTTGTGATGCAATCTCTTTTTGAAACCGAAGCTTTTACTGAAATTAAAAATAGACTTGATAATCTATCTGAAGATTCTCAACGCGAGTGGGGTAAAATGACCCACGGACAAATGGCACATCATTGCCAAGGACCTCTCAACATAATACTTGAGAAAAAAGACTATGGTTTTAAGCCTAATTGGTTAATAAATTTATTATTTAAAAAATCTATGTATAGTGATAAACCTTGGCGAAAAAATTTACCTACTGCACCTAAGCTAAAAGAAACTGAAAAACGAGATTTTGTAACAGAAAAAGCTAAACTCATAGAGTTACTTAATGAATTTGATTCTCAAAGAGATAGGGATGACTGGAAACCTCATCCAGCTTTTGGTAAACTAACTAAAGAACAATGGGGCAAAATGCAATACAAACATTTAGACCATCATTTAAGACAGTTTGGAGTTTAAGTTATAATGAGCTGTTAGTTACTCTTAGAATTTTATAAAATGTATCCACCGCCGCATCATCAATCGCAAGATAAAACTAAGATGATTGCCTTAATTAAGCAATTTCCATTCGCGACGCTTATTACTGCAATTAATAATACTCCGTTTGTTACACATATCCCAGTTATTTATAATGAGGTTTCAAAAAAACTAGTAGCACATATAGATAAAAATAACCCTCAAATAGAAACGCTTAAAAATGGCAGTAGCGCAACGTTAGTTTTTAAAGGTCCAGACACCTATATTTCTCCAAGTATTTATACCACAAAACAACTTCCTACTTGGAACTATATGATAGTTCACGTACAAGGCAACATTACTCAAATTAACGCTCCAGAAGCAGTTAAAGAAACAATGGTAGCCATGACCGCTTTTCTTGAAGGACAACATCCTAATTTCACGCTTAAAATGGATGATAACCGCATGGATAGGTTAATAAACTATATACAAGCTTTTGAAGTGACTCCGACACATTGGGAAGCAAAATTTAAACTTTCGCAAGACAAAAACCCTGCAGATTTTGAAGCTGCTAAACAGGAACTCATAAAAAAATCCAACAAGAATATTGCTGGATTTATTGAGGGAATTTATACATAAAACTTACAATAACTTCTTCACCTCTTCAAAGTCTAGTCCACCATAATTACCGCTACTCATAAGCAATAAAGAAGTAGTATCTAGCTGTTGCGAAAACAAGAAGTCCTTAAAAGCAGTTGGGTCTGTGTAAATAAGTAAATCGTCTCTTTGAAAGGCTTCTGCAATTTGTTCTTTTGTAATTGGAGCTAGCCTTTTAATTTCGACTGCATGAGGAGAATAAAAAACAATTGCAGTATCTGCTGCATCCAATGCTCCTTTGTATTCTTTTAAAAATGCAGGAGTAAGACTACTATAGGTATGTAGTTCTAGACAAGCTACTAGCTTTCTTTCTGGATATTGATTTTTTACAGCGTTACTTGTCGCTTTTACCTTACTTGGTGAGTGTGCAAAATCTTTAAATGCAACTGCTGTATTACTTTCGGCTAGTTTTTCTAGACGTTTACTTGCTCCTTTAAAAGTGGCTATAGCTTCATAGAAGTCATCTGCATCTATCCCCATTAACTGGCAAATCCATCGAGCCCCTTCTAAGTTGTTAAGGTTATGCTTCCCAAAAATTTCAATAGGCATAGGACCTTCAGGGGTTTCTAGTAAGGTAACACTATCTTCAACCGCATAGTTTGGTGTTTGATATGGGTACTTCTTAATAAGACTTTCTGAATTCTCTACAACGTTTTTTACCTCTGGGTCTTCTTCATTATAAATTATAGCACCTCCATTAGTGATTTGATTTAGAAAAATAGAAAACTGCTCAACATAATTTTTATACGTAGGGAATACATTAACATGGTCCCAAGCAATTCCGCTTAACAAAGCAATGTTAGGTTTATATAAGTGAAATTTAGGTCTTCGATCTATAGGTGACGATAAATACTCATCTCCTTCAAGCAGAATAAAGTCATTTTCATTAGTAAGTTTTACCATCACATCAAAACCTTCCAGTTGTGCGCCAACCATATAATCTACTTCTTTATCATGATAATGCATAACATGCAAAATCATAGAAGTAATAGTTGTTTTTCCGTGAGAGCCACCAATTACTACTCTTGTTTTATCTTTAGACTGCTCATACAAAAACTCTGGATAACTATATATTTTGAGCCCTAACTCTTTGGCTTTTAGCAACTCTGGATTGTCTTCTTTGGCATGCATCCCAAGGATAACTGCATCTAAGGAGGTATTAATTTTTTCAGGAAACCAACCATAAGTTTCTGGTAGTAAACCTTGTGCTTTTAACCTACTTTTTGAGGGGTCAAAAATGGTATCATCGCTACCTGTGACGGTATCTCCTTTAAAGTGCAATGCTAAAGCTAAGTTGTGCATCGCACTCCCGCCAATAGCTGTAAAGTGTACTCTCATATTTGAGTATATGTATTTTGTTTTTATAAATTCTTGTAAAGATACTAATTTGAAAGCCTTTAAAAATTTTAGAAATAAGGACCGCAGAAACACGTTTTGCCTGTAGAACTGCAGCTAAAAGCTCTTTTAGACTATAATGCTTGTATAATTTCTTTTTCTTTTTTGGCTTCTTTAAAACTAGGGCGTTCTTTTAAGGCCTTATTAATCCAGACTAGCGCTGTCTGTTTTTTACCTTGGTTTTTATAAATCTGAGCCATACGATAATATGCCCAATCCTTAGGAACTCCGTCTTTTGCAGAGTGATTTGCAATATAGGCTTGCAAACAATTAATGCCAAGCTCTGCATCTAGATTGTATTGTGCAGCAATTTTACCAATCTGATAGTTTAGCTGATTTCTTTTATGAATTTTAAGTGATTGTGAAGCCGTTTCCATGGCTTCTTTTGGCTTGTTGTTTTTCTCGTAATGCTCTGCTAATTTATCATATGTGTGCGGTGAACCGCCTACCTCAATTGCTTTTTTATAAAACTTTTCTGCATCATTTGGTCTATCACTATATTCTGCAATATATCCATTGGCCAAGTAACCATCTACGGTTGAAATTTTACCTAACTCATTAGCATACTTAATAGCCTTGCGCTCACTACCGCCTATAATTCCTGGCAGCTGTATATAAAACTCAACCAAAGCCCAACGTACTTCTATGTGATTGGGGTCTAATTTTGCTGCTTTTTCAAACTCTCTTCTAATATCCCCAATATATGTAGCAGCACGAATTCTACTTATTGAAAGTGCTTTCATCCCTAAAGCTCCACCATACTTAAAGTGGTAATTGGCATTAGTATCTTCTTCTTCTGCAAGAGATTCATAATACTCTATTGCTGTATCCCAGTCTTTAGCATAACCTGCTATATCACCAAGGTATTCTCTTGTTTTTTTATGGTTTGGGTTTTGCTCTAAAAACTGTTCAAAAAGAGGTTTTGCTTTGTTAAAACGTTCTTGATTAAAGTGAGTTTTGGCTTGCTCATAGGAGTTTTGAGCAACTAAAATAAAAGGGCTGATAATAAAAATTAATACAAATCTATTCAACATAAAATGTTAGTGTTATTTACTACTTGCTGTAAACTTTTCTACTGTTTTCTCTAAGTAGTTTTTATAGTATTTAAATTTCTCTTTTGGGGTAATTGTTTTTTCATAGATTCCATCAATATTAGAACTCCATATTAACTTATCACTATCTACATCAATAAAATCAACTATTAAATTTTGATTTACTTTCACATTCTTAATTGGAATACTTTTATCTACATCATCATTAATAGACCCAATAGGTATAAAATTATTAGAGTTTCCTATATAATTTAACTCCTCAGCAAAAAAATTAATATACAAGTCTGGGTTTTTAGACTTTTTATACTTTGCTTTAAGCATATTAATTTCTATTATTTGTACAATAAGCTTACTTTCTTCTTCTGTTAAACCAGTTTTAAGTGTTGGATAGAAGTTGTATGTTTTATACTGTGAGTAATCAACGTCTTCTTTCATAGTATAAATCGAGGCTTTACAACCTAATAAAACTATAAAAGAACTAATAATTAAAATTACTCTAATATAACTTAACATAAATCTATTCTGCTTTAGGCGGGTACTTTTTTAACGCCTTTTCAATAATTGTGAAGTAATATTTTTCTTTTTGAAGTGGTGAAGCTTTTTCTTTATAATTACCATCTACAATAGCTTGCCAAAACAAATCATCTTTTTGTACATCTATAAAGTCTATTGTAAATTGTTGGTTTACAGATTTACCTCCAATTGGAATACCACCACTTATACCAAATCCTCCATTGCGTCCCCCACTTCCTACTCCAACACCTATACTACTTCGAGAGTTTGATAGTTGTTCTTTAGCAAAAAAATTGATGTAAAACTGTGGACTGCTTGACTTTTTAAAACCTCTGGTTTGTAATAAACTATCTGTACTCTTTATGATACGTTTATTGTCTAGTTCACTAAGTCCAGAATTTATGCTTGGATAATAATTGTAGGTTTTATAAACCGAAAAATCTGTCTGCTTCTCATAGTCTACAGCTACTGTTGCTCCACAAGAAGCCAACAATGCACAGACCAAAACAGTATATATAAATTTCATAATGTTGTCAATTACATTATAAATCTACGCAAAAAGTACGCCAAGAGATTTTGGTTTTGTTATTCTTTAACAATTAACCTCTCACTTTCTCATTTAACATCCCCCACAACGTGTCTTTCAATTCCATAAGGCCTTGTTGTGCTACAGATGAGAAAAATAGATATGGAATTCCTTTAAATTGAATATCTAATTCGGTTTTCATTTCACTTTTAAGCTCCTCGTCTAGCATATCACTTTTTGAGATAGCTACAAGTTTATCTTTGTCAATAAGCTCTGGGTTATACCTGCGTAATTCGTCTAGAAGAATATCATATTGTTTTTTAATATCATCTGCATCTGCAGGTATTAAAAATAATAGTGTAGAGTTACGTTCTATGTGTCTTAAAAAATAATGTCCTAGCCCTCTGCCTTCTGCCGCACCTTCAATAATCCCAGGGATATCTGCCATGACAAAAGTTTTATAATCACGGTATTCTACAATTCCTAAGTTTGGTTTTAACGTAGTAAACTCATAATTGGCAATTTTAGGTTTTGCAGCTGTAATAACCGAAAGTAACGTTGACTTTCCTGCATTTGGGAAACCCACCAAACCAACATCTGCAAGCACCTTCATTTCTAGTGTAAAATTACCTTCTTCACCATCTAATCCAGGCTGTGCATATCGTGGTGTCTGGTTTGTAGAAGATTTAAAATGATTATTTCCTCGTCCTCCTTTTCCTCCTTTGGCGAGAATTAACTCTTCCCCATCTTCAAGTAATTCTTTTAATGTTTCTCCAGTATCTGTGTTTTTCACTACAGTTCCTAAAGGCACCTCTATATATACATCCTCACCATCTGCACCTGTACTAGTTTGTTTTCCTCCAGCTCCTCCATGACCTGCTTTAAAGTGACGCTTAAATTTTAAATGGTATAGCGTCCACATATTCTCATTTGCTTTAAGAATTACATGTCCTCCGCGACCACCATCACCACCGTCAGGTCCTCCTTTAGGAATATATTTTTCACGTCTTAGGTGCGCACTCCCCTTACCTCCTTTTCCGGAAGTAACGTGAATCTTAACATAATCTACAAAATTGCCTTCTGTCATGGTTTATTTCCTGCTAAAGCAGGAATGTTTTAAAGTTTGTCTATTACAGCACTTAAACGGTCTGTAATTTCTTCGATACTTCCTACACCGTCAACCCCAAAGTATTTATCTTCTTTCTGGTAATATTCTTTTAAAATATCTGTTTTACGGTAGTATTCTGCTATTCTTTCTCTTATTACTTCTTCATTCGCATCATCTGCTCTACCACTAGATTTTCCTCTTTCAAGTAGGCGCCCTACTAAAACTTCATCATCTACTTCTAAAGCTACCATCGCATTTATTTGTGAGTCTTTTTCTTTCATCAACTTTGCTAATGCAGTTGCTTGCGCTTCAGTTCTAGGGAAACCATCAAAAATAAATCCGTTAGCACCTTCATTTTTTTCTACCTCTGCATTTAACATATTTATCGTTACCTCATCAGGAACCAAGTGTCCTTTATCCATATAGCTCTTTGCTAAATTCCCAAGCTCTGTTTCGTTCTTAATGTTATATCGAAATACATCACCTGTAGAGATATGCACTAATGCATACTTTTCTTTTAATATTTCTGCTTGTGTTCCTTTTCCTGCACCCGGAGGGCCAAATAATACTATATTTTTCATATTTATTGTCCGCGAAAGCGGAGCATTTTTAAGTTTAACTTCTTTAGTGTTATTATTTTTTCCGAAGAAATTTTTAAACCAATTCCACATAAAAAGTACTACTAATTTTTGTTTGTCTCTATTGAGGGTGCAAAGATACTTTTTTTCTTCTGAAGCACATTACGTAGTCTTACTTTCAATTGATTTTGATTTACCAGCTTCAATTTTTAGTTTCGCTTTCGATTTCGTCTTCAAACATCGTACCTTTGTGCTATGGCAAATTATTTTTCTTCAGATTTCAAGTTAGGAATCCTTGGCGGAGGGCAGTTAGGCAAAATGCTTTTGTACGAAACTAGAAAATTTGACATTGCTACACATGTTCTCGACCCAAGTGCTGAAGCTCCTTCAAAAATAGCATGTAATTATTTTGAGCAAGGAGACTTAATGGATTATGATACTGTATACAACTTTGGTCAACAAGTAGATGTCCTCACATTTGAGATTGAAAGTGTAAATGTTGATGCGCTTGCAGCTCTAGAGGCTGAGGGGAAAAAAGTATATCCATCCTCAAAAACACTACAAAACATACAAGATAAAGGCGTTCAGAAACAGTTTTACAAAGCACATAAAATTCCAACATCTCCTTTTAGAGTTTTTGAATCAAAAAACGAACTTAATGAAGCTATTGTTCGCAAAGAAATAGAGTATCCATTTGTATGGAAAAGCTGTACTGGTGGTTATGACGGTAAAGGCGTAAGTATCATTAAAGATGCAGAAGCCATTATACCATTACCTAGCGGTGCCTGTATTGCTGAAAAATTAATTCCTTTTAAAAATGAACTAGCTGTTATTGTAGCTAGAAATGTTTCGGGAGAAGTAGCTACATATCCTGTAGTAGAAATGGAATTTCATCCAGAGGCCAATCAGGTAGAATATGTAATTTGCCCAGCTAGAATTGATGAAAATGTTTCAGAAAAGGCTAGAGAAGTAGCAAAGAAAGTCTCTAATGCCTTTGAACATGTGGGGCTATTGGCAGTAGAGTTATTTCAAACTAAAGATGATGAAATTCTAGTAAATGAAGTTGCGCCAAGACCACATAATAGTGGACATTATAGTATTGAAGCAAGCTATACCAATCAATTTGAACAACACCTAAGGGCTATTTTAGACCTTCCGTTAGGGAATACAGATAGCAAAGTTGGTGGAATTATGGTTAACTTAGTAGGTGCTGAGGGACATACAGGAAATGTTGATTATAAGAACATCGAAAACATCCTTAAATTAGAAGGTGTTACACCCCATATCTACGGAAAAAAACAAACAAGACCTTTTAGAAAAATGGGACATGTTACCATTGTAAATAAGGATATTGCAAAAGCTAGGCAAATAGCTGAAAAGGTAAAGAAAACAATTGAAGTAATAAGTAAATAACAATATATGAAAGTAGGAATCATTATGGGAAGCACTAGCGATATGCCGGTTATGCAAGACGCTATAGATATTTTAAAAGGATTTGATATTGAAATAGAAGTAGATATTGTTTCTGCCCATAGAACTCCAGACAAACTATTTGATTATAGTAAAAATGCACATACAAGAGGTATCGCTGTAATTATTGCTGGTGCTGGAGGTGCGGCGCATTTACCAGGAATGGTTGCTTCTTTATCACCGTTACCTGTTATTGGAGTTCCCGTAAAATCTAGCAACTCTATTGATGGATGGGATTCAGTTTTGTCTATTCTACAAATGCCAGGTGGTGTTCCTGTAGCTACAGTTGCACTTAACGGAGCTAAAAATGCTGGTATTCTAGCGGCTCAAATTATTGGCGCAGCAGACAAATGCGTGCTTGACAAAGTAATTGCCTATAAAGAAGGGCTTAAGTTTAAAGTAGAAAAAGGAGCAGAAGAAGTTCGCAGTAAATACTAGGCTCACCACTCATAACTCACCACTCATAACTCATAACTCATAACTCAATTTATGAATAACCCTTTATTACAACCCTTTGATACAGCTCCATTTTCTAAAATAAAAAACGAGCACTACCTCCCTGCAATCAAAGAACTTATATCACAAACCAAAAGCGAAATTGAACACATAGCCAATGCCACTACTACCCCAACTTTTCAAAATACTATTGAGGCGTTAGAGAATACTGGAGAGCAGTTAAATAGAGTTACAAGTATCTTTTTTAATTTAAATAGTGCAGAAACAAATGAAGAAATTCAGAAAATAGCACAGAAACTTTCACCTTTGCTTTCTGCTTTCAAAAACGATTTACTACTTAATGAAGCATTGTTTAAGCGTGTAAAAGAGGTTTATGATTCTAAAGGCACTTTAAATTTAACTCCAGAGCAACAAATGTTACTAGAAAAGCAATACAAAGGCTTTTCTAGAAACGGAGCAAATCTTTCAGAAAAAGATAAAAAAACACTACGAAAATTAGATGCAGACCTCTCTAAACTAAGTCTCACATTTGGTGAAAATGTACTTGCTGAAACTAATAAATATGAGATGCATCTTACAAATGAAGAGGACCTCAACGGACTTCCTGAAGGTGCAAAAGAAGCTGCTGCTCAAACTGCTAAAGAAAAAGGAAAAAAAGGTTGGCACATTACTCTAGATTATCCTAGTTACATTCCTTTTATGAAGTATGCTTCTAATAGAGCTTTACGTAAAGAGTTGTCACTTGCTTTTGGAAGCAGAGCTTTTAAAAACAATGAGCATAACAATGAAGAAGTGGTTTTACAGATTGTAACCCTAAGGAACCAAAGAGCAAATCTATTGGGGTACTCTACCCATGCAGATTTTGTATTAGAAGAACGAATGGCTGAAACACCCACAAAGGTGCAATCGTTTTTAAATGAGCTACTTGAAAAAGCAAAGCCAGCCGCAAAAAGAGAATTTGAGGAACTTTCAGCATTTGCAAAAGAACTAGACGGTATTGAGCAACTTGAAAAATGGGATAGTGCTTATTATGCAGAAAAACTAAAACAAAAGTTATTTAATCTCGATGATGAAAAACTAAAACCTTACTTTAAGTTAGAAAATGTAATTGATGGAGTATTTACAGTTGCTAATAAGTTATTTGGTCTTCAGTTTGTATTAAATACAGAAGTTGATGTTTATCATAAAGACGTAAAGGTTTATAGTGTGCTTGATGCCGAAGGTGTTTTTGTTTCTATCTTTTATGCAGATTTCCACCCAAGACCTGGAAAAAGAGGAGGTGCTTGGATGACAAGTTATAAGTCACAGCAAATTAAAGATGGAGAAAACGACAGGCCCCATGTTTCCATCGTTTGTAATTTTACAAAACCTACAGCAAGTAAGCCCTCGCTACTTACATTTAATGAAGTAACCACACTTTTCCATGAGTTTGGTCATGCACTCCACGGAATGCTTGCAAATACTACCTATTCTAGTTTAAGTGGCACAAACGTGTATTGGGATTTTGTTGAATTACCAAGTCAGATTTTAGAAAACTGGTGTTATCAAAAAGAAACGTTAGAACTTTTTGCAACACATTATGAAACGGGTGAAGTCATCCCAATGGAGTACGTTGAGAAAATTAAAGAATCTGCTACCTTTCATGAAGGCATGCAAACCTTACGACAATTGAGTTTTGGTATGTTAGACATGGCTTGGCATGCTGGAGAATCACCTAAACAAATTACTTCAGTAAAAGAATTTGAAACTACTGCTTTTAAAAACACAAACCTATTCCCACCTACCCCAGAAACGTGTATGAGCACCTCGTTTAGTCATATCTTTCAAGGCGGATATTCTGCTGGGTATTATAGTTATAAATGGGCAGAAGTTTTAGATGCAGATGCCTTTGCTTATTTTAAAGAAGAAGGTATTTTTAATAAAAAAGTAGCTGCCAAATTTAAGGATTTTGTGCTTTCGCAGGGTGGGACGCAAGACCCAATGGAATTGTATATTAAGTTTAGAGGCAAAAAACCAAATCCCGATGCCTTGTTAAAACGGGCTGGATTGTTGAAGTAAATGCTTCTCTACTTCTTATAAAACAAAAACAGTCAAGATTTATAAATTTTCAATTATTTTTGAAATTTTAAAAGTTTTAGTATATTTGAATTATGGAATATAAAGAAGCAAAAGACAAATTTATAGGTACTTGGGGAGCCTTAGGATCGTTATGGGGCATTAATAAAGCAATGGCTCAAATACATGCCTTATTATTTATTTCTCCAAACCCTCTATCCATGGAAGACATTATGGAAGAATTAGAAATCTCTCGTGGAAATACAAGCATGAACTTAAGAGGGTTAATGGACTGGGGCATTGTATACAAAGTAAATATTCCTGGGGAACGCAAAGAATTTTTTTCTAGCGAGAAAGATGTGACAGAGCTTTCAAGGCAAATAGCAAAAGAAAGAAGCCGCAGAGAATTACAACCTACCATTAAAGTTTTAAAAGAAGTATCATCTATTAAAGATGATGGTTCTGAAAAAACAAAAGAGCTTATAAAACAAACTAAAGCAATGCATGAATTAGCAGATACTGCAGACACTATGATGAATAGAATTGTTAATCAAGAACAAAACTGGATTACCAAGACATTGGTGAAATTTTTAAAGTAAAGAAAAGTAAGGGAGCAAATACTCCCTTAAAATTGCAAAATATATTTCAATATTTATTGAAAGTTTGAAATTAATGATATGAAAATTAACATTCCAAATTGGCTTATTATCTTAGGAGGTGCTGGACAAATCTTTACGGCACTTGTGTATCCATACATAAGACATAAAGTTTTTGATTGGTATAATGATGTAAAACAATTAAAACCCCTTAATCAAGAAATTGCAAAAACATATGGAAGGTATATTCAAGGGTTAAACTTCTCTTTTGGACTTATTGCTATTTTAATTCCTTCAGACTTAAAAAATGGGACAAACCTTGCAATAGCAATTACAGGATTAATTGCTGCCTATTGGGTTGGAAAAGTAGCTACACAAATAGCCTACTACCCTATGTATGATATACCCAAGAAGCAACTCTTTAAATGGGGAGGTTATGGGATGAACTTTCTATTTGTATTGTTTGCAGTAGTATATACTTTGCTAGTCATTCAAAATATCTTCTAAGATGAGATATTTATTTAAAATAAAACAACTGTACTCATGAAAACGACCAAACTACCCAACGTTCAAGATGTTACAAGAAAGAAAAAAAACACTTCAAGAGAAGCAATCATTGACTTTTATAATGAAGCGACCGAGGATTATAGTTTTTGGAGCAGAGACCTCAACATGCATTTTGGGTATTTTATCTTTGGAAAAACCAACCCATTGAAAAGAGACAGCATGGGGAATGAAATGAATAATCAAATTTATAATAGATTAAACCTCTCAAAAACCACAAAAAATATTGCAGATTTAGGATGTGGCATGGGCGGAACTATGCGATATATGCTTAAAAAGCAAAACAACCTATCTATGATAGGTGTTACGCTATCTCCTTTCCAAGTTGAAGAAGGAAACAAATTACTAAAAGATAAAAAGGGTCTAATTTTACAAGAAAACTATTGCAACACGAGTCTTACTAGTAGCAGTATGGAAGGGGCAATCGCAATAGAAGGTTTTTGTCATTCTGGTCATAGTGAAGAAGCATTGAGAGAAGCATACAGGATACTCAAGCCAGGGACTAACCTTGTAATAGCAGATGCCTTTTTAAAAAAAGACCCTAAAAATCTGTGTTTAGGTAGTAGTTATAGCTATCGCAAACTCTGCAAAGGCTGGAGTCTTGATGGATTAGGGGTTATAGATGAAGTTGAGAATAGCTTAAAAAAAGTTGGTTTTAAAAAAGTAAAAGTAGAAGATATTTCGTTTAGAGTAGCGCCTTCTGTATTACATGTTCCTTTTGCTATTGGCGGTTTTATTTTAAAAAATATACTCCTTAAAAATCCCTTAAAACCACAAAGCTGGAATAATATGAAAGCGTCTTTTTACGCCTTAATTTCTGGATTGCACATGAAAGATTTTGGATATTATATCATCACAGCAATAAAATAATGACAACAATTAAGCTACATACAATAATAAATACATCTTGTGAAGAGGCATTCAATTTGTCAAGGGATATTGATTTTCATACCAAAAGTGCTTCGCAAACTAATGAAAAAGCTATTGCCGGTAAAATGAAGGGAAAAATTGGTTTGAACGAAACTGTTACTTGGAAAGGTAAGCACTTTGGATTTTACCTAAAGCATACGAGTAAAATTATTCAGTTTGAAGCACCTAATTTCTTTACAGATATTATGATAAAAGGACATTTTACATATTTTGCACATCAACATTTTTTTAAAGAAATTGATAATGAAACACATATGGAAGATGTTGTAAGGTATAAAGTACCCTACGGAATTATTGGTAAGTTTTTTAATAAATTCTTTTTAAAAAAGCACTTAGAAACATTTTTAAAACAGAGAAATAGTGCAATAAAAAACACACTAGAGGCTGTTAGTTAATGAAACTTTGCTATTTTTGAAGCCTCACTATTAGGTGATTAAAAATGCCAAAAAACATATTAGAACCGAACAATTGGGTAGATCGTTATTCAGACTATCTATACAATTACACTATTGTGCGCGTAAATGATCATGAAGTAGCTCAGGATTTAATATCTGAAACATTTTTTGCAGGTCTAAAGTCTAAAGATAATTTTAAAGGAGAAGCAAGTGAGCGAACTTGGCTCATTGCAATTTTAAAAAGAAAAATAATAGACCACTACCGCAAAAAAAATTCTAAAAAAGGTAAAGCTGAAATTAGAATGACGTACAATGATGATGATGCAGAAGGAGACTGGCTAGAAGAACGCGTAAGTGACCCCTTTGACAAAACCGCAGAAGATGTCATGGAAAACTCCGAATTGGGTATGGCAATCTTTGATTGTTTAGACACACTAAACGAAAAACAAGCGAGAATTTTTAAAATGAAAACGATAGATAATTTTGATACTGAAGCTATCTGTAATGAATTTAATATTACTCCGTCTAACCTTTGGGTAATTATCCATAGAGCAAGAACTGCTATGGCAAATTGCCTAGAATCTAATTGGTTATAATAAACTATGAAATTTTTTATTAAATATGAAGAAGCCACACAGATTTGTGACAAAACACAATATAACGAGGCTTCTATATGGGAAAAAATTAAACTTAACATTCGCATGCTCTACTGTAGTGCAACGAGAAAGTATAGTGCTAGAAATGCTAAGTTGACATCAGCAATTAAAAAATCTAAGGTTAAAACAATGCCTCAAGATCAAAAAGCTGCCATGAAAGAAAGGTTAGCTAAAGAACTAGCTAATTAATAAGCACCAAAGTAACATCCAAACAATTGGGATGCTTTCTACAAAAAATGAGGCGAAATATTTAGATTGTTTTCTTTTAGACCCCAACAAAAAAACTCCCATTAAAGTTAATATTACTAACAGTACTAAAAGTTCATTATGTTCAACTGCTGTTTTTAAGCCTTCAGTAAGCAACACTAACATTAAAAAAAACACTCCTAATACTTTGGCTTTACGAATACCCAACACTTGAGGTATTGTTTTTAATAGTTTGTCATCAAATCTTAAATCTCTTATTTCAAAGGGTAGCGTAAGGGTCATAACTATAAACATACGCTGTAAAAAAGTAAGCCACACATCTGTATTAAATGGCACTTCACTAGTTACTAATGGTAATAATACAGTAACACCAGCCCAAACTATTGCTACTACCAAAATTTTTAAGCCCGCAATACTTCGTAAGTTTTTATGTTTTAAAAGCGGAATTGCATAAAACAACGTTAATAAACCTAAAAGCAAAGCTAGTTTAAGAACATCTATAGAAATTTTAGTAGCCAAAAAAACAAGTCCTCCAAAGCAGAAAAAAGAAAATAATTGTATCGCTCGTAAATTCTTTGCAAGACTTCTGTGGTGTAGTCCAGCAATCTTTGCATATTTTACAAAATTGTAACCCGTGATAGTTCCAAAAAAAATAAAGAGGAGTAAATAAATATCATATGCTATTTTAAACTGAAAAATAGTAATCAATACTAGTGAAACTACAGATAATGCAACATGAACACTACTATCTATATAAAAATTAAAAAAGCTACGTAAATACTTCACAAAGTAAAAATAGCTAAACTGTTAGTAACCTTTATGTTTAGTTGAAAAGTTCTATTACCTAGTGCTTAAAACTTCATTGTTTTCCTTTTTTTATATTGTAATTTTGCACAACTTGTTTAGTTTATTTTTCATATTAATAAACAATACAATTTATAACTTTAATAAACACTTAATCTTTTAGTGAATCTTTTACGATTATGAACACAGATTCTTTTGCAATACGACATATAGGCCCCAGAAAAGAGGAGCTAGCAGACATGTTAAAAACGGTTGGAGCAGAAAGCATGGAGCAACTTATTTCTGAAACCATCCCAAACGATATAAGACTTCCTAAGAACTTGCAACTTGACACAGCAATGAGTGAGCAAGAGTATTTAGAACATATCACAGATTTATCTTCTTACAATAGTGTTTTTAAAAGTTATATAGGATTAGGGTATCATCAAGCTATTACACCTCCAGTTATTCAAAGAAACATTTTAGAGAACCCAGGTTGGTATACAGCTTACACTCCATATCAAGCAGAAATAGCACAAGGACGTCTAGAGGCACTTCTTAATTTCCAGACAATGGTTACAGATCTAACCGGTATGGAATTGGCCAACGCATCGCTTTTAGATGAAAGTACCGCGGCTGCAGAAGCCATGACACTATTATTTGCTGTTAGAGAGCGCGAACAAAAGAAAAAAGGAATAAATAAGTTTTTTGTTTCTGAAGAAATTCTTCCGCAAACACTTTCATTGTTACAAACAAGAGCAACTCCTGTTGGGATTGAACTTGTAATAGGCGACCATGAAACATTTGACTTCTCTGATGAATATTTCGGGATATTGCTACAATACCCTGGTAGAACTGGAAAAGTATATGACTTTAGTAGTTTTATTGCGCAAGCAAAAGAGGCACAAATTAAAGTAGCAGTAGCTGCCGATATTTTAAGTCTAGTAGTATTAGAGTCGCCAGGAAACTTTGGTGTTGATGTTGTAGTAGGAACTACTCAACGATTTGGTATTCCACTAGGATATGGAGGTCCTCACGCAGCTTATTTTGCAACAAAGGAAGCCTATAAAAGAAACATTCCAGGGCGTATAATTGGGGTTACAAAAGACCTAGATGATAATCGTGCTTTGCGCATGGCATTACAAACTAGAGAACAACATATTAAAAGAGACAAGGCTACTTCAAATATTTGTACAGCACAAGTATTATTAGCTGTAATGGCAGGGATGTACGCAGTATATCATGGGCCAAAAGGACTAGAGTATATCGCAAAAAAAGTACATAATAGTACTGCAACCTTAGCTAATGCTTTAGAAAAACTAGGATATTACCAAGCCAACGAAACCTATTTTGATACTATTGCTATAAAAGCAGATATCTCAAAAATTAACTTTAGAGCTGAACTTGAAGGTATTAACTTTTATTACCCAGATGACGAGACTGTTTCTATCTCAATAAATGAGACAACTACCATAAATGACCTCAATAAAATTATTGGTGTTTTTGCAGAAGCAATAAGTAAAGACCGTTTTTATATAAATGAACTTATTGAAGGTAATGCCATTCCAAAAAATGTGGCAAGAAAGACACCTTTTCTAGAAAACGAAGTATTTAACAGTTATCATAGTGAGACTGAATTAATGCGATATATAAAGAAATTAGAGCGAAAAGACCTAGCTCTAAATCACTCTATGATTTCATTAGGGTCTTGTACTATGAAGCTAAATGCTGCTGCCGAAATGCTTCCGCTAAGTGACCCAATGTGGGGTAACATTCATC
Organism: Patiriisocius hiemis; assembly: GCF_031846325.1. Classification (NCBI taxonomy): domain Bacteria; kingdom Pseudomonadati; phylum Bacteroidota; class Flavobacteriia; order Flavobacteriales; family Flavobacteriaceae; genus Patiriisocius; species Patiriisocius hiemis. The sequence continues at coordinate 79,923 of NZ_JAVRHZ010000009.1, forward strand.
CTTTTGTTCCTATCGAACAAGCAGGCGGATATCAATTTATGCTTAAAAAATTAGAAGAACAACTTACAGAAATTACTGGTTTTGCAGGTACTTCTTTACAACCCAACTCTGGAGCACAAGGAGAGTATGCTGGACTTATGGTAATTCGCGCTTATCACAACTCTAGAGGAGATGAGCAGCGTAATATTTGTTTAATTCCTTCTTCTGCACATGGAACAAACCCTGCAAGTGCTGTAATGGCAGGTATGAAAGTAGTTGTCACTAAAGCTAGTGAAGACGGCAATATTGACGTTGAAGATTTACGTTCTAAAGCCGAAGAACATAAAGATAACCTTGCAGCTCTAATGGTTACATACCCTTCTACACATGGAGTGTATGAGTCTGCTATTAAAGAAATTACAAGCATTATTCATAAAAATGGAGGTCAAGTATATATGGATGGTGCTAATATGAATGCACAAGTAGGCTTAACAAACCCAGGTGCTATAGGTGCAGATGTTTGTCACTTAAACCTTCATAAAACGTTTGCCATTCCCCACGGAGGCGGCGGACCTGGTGTAGGACCTATTTGTGTAGCCGAACAGCTAGTACCTTTTTTACCAAGCAACCCTATTATAGAAACAGGAGGGGAAAAAGCAATTTCTGCAATTTCTGCCGCTCCATGGGGGAGTTCACTTGCGTGTTTAATTTCGTATGCCTACATATGTATGTTAGGACAGAATGGACTCAAAAAAGCAACCCAATTTGCGATTTTAAATGCTAATTACATTAAAGAGCGTTTAAATGGGCATTATGAAGTTTTATATACTGGTGAAAAAGGAAGAGCTGCACACGAGATGATTATAGATTGCCGTCCTTTTAAAGAAAATGGCATTGAGGTTACAGATATTGCAAAGCGTTTAATGGATTATGGATTTCATGCACCTACTGTTTCTTTCCCAGTAGCAGGAACAATGATGATAGAACCTACAGAGAGTGAAAGTTTACAAGAACTGAATCGCTTTTGTGATGCAATGATATCCATTAGAAAAGAAATTGATTCAGTAACAAAAGAAAACAAAAACAACGTACTTAAAAATGCACCGCATACACAGGCAATGTTAACATCAGACTCTTGGCACTTACCATATACAAGACAAGAAGCTGCTTTTCCGTTGCCTTACATAGCTGACAATAAATTTTGGCCTTCTGTTCGCCGTGTAGATGATGCTTATGGGGACAGGAATCTAATCTGTACTTGTGAGCCTATAGAAGCATATATGGAAGATAATTAACCAGCAATTAAAGCGGTTAGCTAGTTTGTTTTAACTATTTTAGTCAAAAATATTTTATCCATGGGTATAGCAATCACAGGAATAGGAAGTTACATACCAGAAGGAGTTGCCCCTAATAAGACTTTTGAGAATCATCATTTTTTAAATGAAGATGGGAGCGAGTTTCAGCACAATAACGAAGTGATTATTGAAAAATTTAAAGCTATTACAGGTATATCTGAAAGACGCTATATAAAAGATAAAATTACTACTTCAGATATTGCTTTTTATGCAGCTGAAAAAGCCATAGAAGATGCTAAACTTGATAGAGAAACTCTAGATTATATAATTGTAGCTCATAACTATGGCGATGTAAAATATGGTTCTCAACAAAGTGATACAGTTCCTAGCATTGCTTCCAGAGTAAAACACATGCTAAAAATTAAAAATCCTTACTGTGTAGGTTACGATGTTTTATTTGGATGCCCAGGATGGGTAGAAGGAATGATTCAGGCTAATGCATTTATAAAATCTGGAATAGCAAAACGGTGTCTAGTTATTGGAGCCGAAGCACTTTCAAGGGTAGTAGACCAACACGACAGAGACTCCATGATTTATAGTGATGGTGCGGGTGCTACTATTGTTGAAAACACTAGTAAAGATTCTGGAATATTGAGTCATAAGTCGGCTACTTTTGCCTATGATGAAGCTCATTTTATCTACTTTGGAGAGTCTAATAACCAAGAAATCACAGACGCAAGACGTTACATAAAAATGTATGGCCGCAAAATCTACAACTTTGCTCTAAGTAATGTTCCAGAGGCTATGAAAAACTGTCTTGATGAAAGCGGTGCTACTATTAATGATTTAAAAAAAGTCTTTATTCACCAAGCAAATGAGAAGATGGATGAGGCAATTATTAAACGTTTCTATAAACTATATAATAAAGAAGCTCCAGAACATGTAATGCCTATGAGTATTAATAAGCTAGGTAACTCTAGTGTCGCAACAGTTCCTACTTTATATGATATGGTTGTTAAAAAGCAACTAGACAATCATCGAGTAAACAAGGGTGATATCATTATGTTTGCAAGTGTAGGAGCCGGTATGAATATAAATGCAATTACTTATAGAGTTTAATCTGTTATGTATAAAAGCAAAACAGTACAAAAAAGATATAAGCACACCTTAGCTTTTTTAAAAAAGCACATTTCCACTTCCGAAACAATTATAGATCTTGGTGTTGTTAATCCCTTTTCTGAAATTTTAAAGAATGAAGGGTTTCAAGTTATAAATACAGAAGGTGAAGATTTGGACATAGACACCTCTGCTGTAAAGAATAAAGATTATGATGTAATTACAGCTTTTGAAATTTTTGAACATCTAGTTTCACCATTTAATGTACTTCAGGATAGTACTTCAAAAAAACTCGTAGCTTCTGTACCTCTAAAACTATGGTTTGCTTCAGCATATAAAAGTAAAACTGATGAAAGAGATAGACATTACCACGAATTTGAAGACTGGCAATTTGACTGGTTACTAGAAAAGTCTGGATGGGTTATAAAGGATCGAGAAAAGTTCACCAATCCAGTAAGAAAGGTTGGAATTAGACCTATTTTAAGAAGGTTTACCCCACGCTATTACTTAGTTTATGCAGAACGAGCTTAGATGGATATTTACATCATTATACCAGCTTACAACGAAGAAGCTCATATTAAAAAGACGCTTCAATCTTTAGTATCTCAAACTAAACCTCCAAAAAAAATAGTTGTAGTAGATGATAATTCAACCGACAAAACTCCTGATATTATCTCAGAGTTTGCAACAAAATATGATTTTATATTTTCTGAAAAAATAAACACAGTTTCTAACCATGAACCAGGTAGTAAAGTTGTACATGCATTTAAACAAGGTTTTAAAAAACTAGACCATGATTATGATATAATTTGCAAGTTTGATGCAGATTTAATTTTTCCAACAAACTACTTAGAAACAATATCTAATTACTTTGAAAGAAACCAAAAATGTGGAATGGCTGGAGGTTTTTGTGCTATCAAAAAGGAGGGTTCTTGGGTAATAGAAAACCTAACAAACCCAGATCACATTAGAGGCGCATTAAAAGCATATAGAAAAGATTGCTTTAAAACCATAGGGGGTCTTAAAGAAAGCATGGGCTGGGACACAGTAGATGAGCTGTTAGCAAAGTATCATGGTTGGGAAGTAGTTACCGACACCTCTTTGCTGGTAAAACACCTCAAGCCAACTGGAGGTACTTACTCAAAAAAAGCTAAGTACAAGCAAGGTGAGGCTTTTTATAAAATGCGCTATGGTTATAAACTTACTCAACTAGCCTCTTTAAAATTAGCCTTAAAAAAGAAACAATTTGGTTATTATTTTGATTGTTTAAGAGGTTTCTATAAAGCAAAAAAAGAGAAAGCCACTTTTATTGTTACTGAAGAAGAAGGTGCTTTTATTAGAAAATATCGCTGGAAAAACATCAAAAAGAAATTATTATAACAATTCCATAACCTTCAAAAAGTCTTTTTTCAATTACTTTTGAAATTATAATTTAACAATATGAGCAAGATCTTTTTTGTAGTAGCAGCGCTACTACTTTCTTCATGTGTAGCAGTAAATGTTTCGGAAAATAAAATTGAAGCAAGTCCTATTAAAAATAAACCAAAGAACATTATTTTACTTATTGGTGATGGGATGGGTTTAAGTCAAGTTTCAGCAAGCTTTTTTTACGGAGAAAACTCATCAAATTTTGAAAAATTTAATACCGTTGGCCTTATTAAAACCTCAGCATCTAGTGATTTAATAACAGACTCTGCAGCGAGTGCAACCGCATATGCTACTGGAGAAAAAACATATAACGGCGCTATTGCAGTAAATAACGACACTATTTCGGTAGAAACTATCGTCGAAAAAGTATCAAAACAAAATATTGCAACTGGTATTATTTCTACCTCTTCTATTGTTCACGCAACACCAGCAAGTTTTTATGCACATGTAAAACAACGAAGAATGTATGAGGATATAGCCGCTTTTTTACCTACCTCAGACATTGACTTTTTTGCAGGAGGTGGTTCACAATTTTTCAATAAGAGAAAAGACAAAAAAAACCTACTAGAAGATTTAAAGTTAAATGGTTTTGAAGTATCAACAACTTCTTTACCAACTTCAACCTCATCAAAAAAACAAGCCATCTTGCTTGCTGATGATGCAATGCCAAAAATGCTTGAAGGAAGAGGTGATTTTTTACCAGATGCAACTAAACTTGCAATAGAGCAATTGTCTAAAAATGAAGATGGTTTCTTTTTAATGGTAGAAGGCTCACAAATAGATTGGGGTGGCCATGCCAACGATGCCGAATACTTAATAAGCGAGCAACTAGATTTTGACAAAACTATTGGAGTGGCTTTAGATTTTGCAAAACGCAACGGCAATACTCTAGTTATTGTTACAGCAGATCATGAAACAGGTGGATTTACACTAGCCGCAGAAGATGATAATTATAATAGCATTAAACCTTCTTTCTCAACAGGAGGTCATTCTGCCACTATGGTGCCAGTATTTTCTTATGGCCCTTCCGAAGAAGATTTTGGTGGTATCTATGAAAATACATCATTATTCAACAAGATGATTTCTTTATTTGAGCAATAATAAAGCTACTTACCATAATCCCTAGGGTATTTTTGTTACTTTAGCAGTAGGCAAGATTTCATGAAATATTTTCAGCACATAGGCTCTTATTTTATCATGATAAAGCGAGTATTTTCAAGCTTTACCAAGAGAAGTGTGCTCAAAGAACTTATTTTTAAGGAGATAGACGACCTTATCTTTGGTTCTTTGGGGATTGTCGCTTTTATCTCCTTTTTTGTAGGGGGTGTTATCGCTATACAAACTGCTTTAAATATTGACAATCCCCTAATCCCAGCATATCTAGTAGGCTATGCTACTAGACAATCCATTATATTAGAATTTGCTCCTACATTTATTTCTATTATTATGGCTGGTAAAGTAGGCTCTTTTATTACATCAAGTATTGGTTCTATGCGAGTTACCGAACAAATTGATGCATTAGAAGTAATGGGGATAAACTCGCTTAACTATCTAGTTTTTCCAAAGATTATTGCCATGTTAGTATATCCTTTTATAATTGGTCTATCCATGTTTTTAGGTATCCTTGGTGGATGGGTTGCCGGGGTGTATGGTGGCTTTACAACCTCAACAGACTTTATAACAGGTTTACAAGAAGATTTTATTCCTTTTCACTTAACGTATGCTTTCATTAAAACATTTGTTTTTGCATTTATTTTAGCTACGGTACCTTCTTGGCAAGGGTATTACATGAAAGGTGGTGCATTAGAAGTAGGTAAAGCAAGCACCAACTCATTTGTATGGACTAGTGTACTTATCATATTTACAAACTTTATTATAACCCAATTACTTTTAAGTTAATGATACGTATTGAAAACATACATAAACGATTTGGTGAAGAGGAAATTTTAAAAGGAATTTCTACCACTTTTGAAAAAGGAAAAACCAACCTTATCATTGGACAAAGTGGTAGTGGGAAAACTGTTATGCTAAAATGCCTTCTAGGTCTTTTTTCTCCTGAAGAAGGAAGGATTTTTTATGAAGATAAGCCTATCCAAGAAATGGATGAGGAAGAACAACGTGACCTTAGAGAAGACATAGGAATGCTTTTTCAAGGAGGTGCATTATTTGATTCTATGACAATTGAAGAAAATGTAATGTTCCCCCTTAGAATGTTTACCAATAATAAAAAGGAAGACATGCTAGCTCGTGTTAATGAGGTATTATCCAGAGTAAAACTAGATGGAGTAAACAAAAAGTATCCTGCTGAGATTTCAGGGGGAATGCAAAAAAGAGTATCTATTGCTAGGGCTATTGTAAATAAACCTAAGTACCTTTTTTGTGATGAACCTAATTCTGGTCTCGACCCAAAAACTGCTACTGTAATAGATAATTTAATACAAGAAATTACTCATGAATATGACATAACTACTGTTGTAGTTTCTCATGACATGAACTCTGTTATGGAGATTGGAGAAAATATTGTGTTTTTAAAAAACGGGCTTCTAGTTTGGCAAGGAACTAACAATGAAATTTTTAAAACAGACAACCAAGATGTTACAGACTTTGTCTATTCTTCAGATTTGTTTAAAAAAATAAGAGTAGTACAGCAAAAAGAAGGATAATTCACTTATTGTCTTTTTAAAACTATAGAGTCTAATTTTATTTGAGTTTTTAACCACTCTAAAAGTTGTTTATCTCTGGCTTTAACAACACTATCATTTAAAGATTTTTTCCAGTTTGCAGAAACAACATTAATAGTATCTATTTTAATAAAATCTTTTGAAGTTAACATTTTCGAATACCCAAAATATTCTAGGTCATTAAATCTAATTTTGGCATCCTTTGCTATACTAGAAAATGAGAAGCTATTATTTTTTTGATTAATTAAGTCTATTTCTTCTCTTAGGGTTTCAATTTCTTTTTGTAGCCCAGAAATAATATTGTCTCGTTCATCAAGATCCTCAATAGCTCTATCATAGGCATCAGAAATTTTATCAAAACTTCGGTTTTTATTCCCACTTATAATTAATTCAAAATCACGAATATTTTTATAGCTTTTTAGTTCGTTTCTTAAATCAGATTCTGTGGCTTCATTAATTTCACCATTAAAGAAAAGTGTAATTCTTTCTTCTTCAGGATTAAGAAGTCCTTTTTGAAACCACAACTCATTATTAGGCTCTATTTCTTGCTTTACAAAAGTATTGTAGTCGTTTTCAAAGCCACTATCCTTTAATACTCTTATAAATGTAATTGTAGGATATATCATTACAATGATTGCTGCTAATGATGCTAATTGAGAGATACGTTTTCTTCTTTTGGAGTTGGCATATCGCACCAATGGGAAACGTAATATTTTTGCTACTAAAAAAGTAGCTAAGGCAATAAATATAGTGTTAATGGTAAACAAATTCATTGCTCCTAAAAAGTAGGGAATGTTCCCATTTGCTAGTCCATATCCAGCTGTACATAATGGTGGCATTAAAGCTGTTGCAATTGCCACACCAAAAATTACACTTGCAATAGTACCTCTTTTAGTTCTGGCAATAATAAGTGCTAAACCACCAAAAAAAGCAATTAACACATCCCGAATATCAGGTTGTGTTCTTCCCAATAATTCCGAAGTTTCCTGGCTACCAAGAGGGAAAAACTTAAAGAAGAGAAAAGCCGTTAATAAACTTAAAACAATCATTACTGCTAAGTTTATTAATGACTTTTTAAGAACATCAATATCATTAACAGCTATAGACATACCTACTCCAAGAATAGGCCCCATAAGTGGAGATATTAACATGGCCCCTATTACTACTGCCGTAGAGTTAGCATTAAGACCAACTGAAGCCACAAATATTGAGCAAATTAAAATCCAAGCTGTGGCTCCTTTAAAAGGAATATCATTTTTTATAGCCTCGATAGTAGCATCTCTGTCGGTATCCTCTCTAAATGCTAATAACTCTACTAGAAAAGTTTTTACACTCTGCCATAGGCCTTGGGCATCTTTTTTAACAGCTTCCTTTTTCTTTTCAATATTTTCTTCAGGATTCATCTAAGTATAATTTTCTCCAAATTTATGCGATATTTCAGTTAAGAGATTCTTAATATTTTGTTGTTTCTCTTTAGGGTAAATAAGCAGTACATTTTCTTTATCTACTATAATATAATCATCAACACTATCTACTACAATTAGTTTTTTTGTAGCACTATATACCATATTCCCTTTTGAATTAATCATATAGGGAATTGCCCTTACAACTGCATTCTGAGAGTCTTCTTGTGTCATTTTATCATGTAGAGCTCCCCATGTTCCCAAATCATTCCAATCAAATGTAGCTTTTTTTACAAATACATTATTGGCCTTTTCCATAATACCATAGTCAATAGATGTGTTTTCGGCTTTTTTATAATTTTTTTCGACAAACAATGCTTCTTTATCTGTATTGTATACTGTTTTTCCTTCAGCAAATAAATTGTACATAGTTGGCATATTCTTCTTAAAAGAGTTGGTTATGCTTTTAACACTCCAAAGAAATATACCGGCATTCCATACAAAATTACCTGCTTTTACAAACTTTTTTGCTGTCTCATAATCTGGTTTCTCTCTAAATTGGGCTACCTTTTTAATGGGCGATTTTTCATTATTAGTAGCTTCAATATAGCCATATCCTGTGTTTGGGAAAGTCGGTATTATGCCTAAGGTCATTAATAAATCTTCTCGCTGGCATGCATCAAAACAAACTTGTACATCACTACAAAAAGCTTCTTCATCCTCAATCCAATGATCACTTGGAGCTACAAGCATAAGCGCATTTGGATTTTCTTTTTCAATTTTTAATGCTGCCATTAAAATACAAGGGGCTGTATTACGCATTGCAGGCTCAAGGACTACCTGTTTCTTTGTAATTTGTGGGAGTTGTTCTAATGTAATATCTAAATACCTGTCATTTGTCAAAATGTAAATATTTTGAGCTGGTATTATATTGTTAAGTCTAGAAAACGTTTTTTGAAGTAGTGTTTCTCCAGTACCCAACATATCATGAAACTGTTTAGGAAACTCTTTTGTACTTACTGGCCAAAAACGAGAACCAATGCCTCCAGCCATTATTACTGCGTAATAGTTTTTGTTCATTATATTATATTTAAAATCTGAGAGGTTTTGGAAACACCTAACAGATTTAAGAATTTAGTAATTCCACTTCTGCGTTTGGGTTAAATAAATATACCCTTCCTGTTGAAACTTCAAGACATTCAAATCGCTTTACTCGCTTGTTTCCTCTTTTAAATATTTTACCGTTATAAAGTCTAAAAGTAGCACCCAAGGGTATCTCAAAGATATAGTTTTTATCGTTCTCTGGGTCATATTGTTTTAATGCTAAAGACAATCTAGCATCTGTATCACTAGTCGCTTTTGGGTTTTTAAAATGAGCTGCCAATAGCGGTAACAAATTAGATGGAAATACCTCTGGTCTAATAAATGGCAGCATTAGTGCTTGAAAAGTATACTTCCATTCTTTACCATGAGGTTTGATGTTTCGTCCAAATTTATGAAAAGCTACCAAATGAGCAATTTCATGAACTAGTGTAATTAAAAACCTATATTTATTAAGGCTAGAATTAACAGTAATTTGATGTTGTCCACCAGGTAATTTTCTGTAATCGCCATGACGTGTTTTTCGTTCGTTTACAATTTTTAAATGAACATTATTAGATTTAATTAATTCGAGAACTGGAGTTACGGAAGCTTGAGGTATGTATTTAGATAAAGTAGCTTCCATAATTTAGGGAGTACTGCTTGATACTTGTAAGATTTTACCATTATAGTACCTGTTGCCGGTTAAGGCAAAGTCTAAAATGTATCGCCCCATTTCTTCAGCAGTTAATGGTGCTTTATAGCCTGGAAAAGCTTCTTCTAACATTTCAGTTTGTACAGCACCTAAAGCAAGTACATTAAAGCTTATATTTTGATCCTTATACTCTTCTGCTAAAACCTCAGTAAGTGTTATTAAGGCTCCTTTACTACTACTATAGGCTGCTAAACCTGAAAATTTTAAACTTCCTTGAATCCCACCCATGCTACTTACATTAACCACATGGCTTCCTTTTTTTAAATACGGTAGAACTTGTTGAACCAATCTAACAACACCAAATACATTTACATCATAGGATTGCTCAAAGTCTTGAAGCTTAAGTTTACCAAAAGGCTTATTTACTAAATACCCTGAGTTGTTAATTACAATATCTACATGTCCCCAACGCTCTTTTACAAAATCTCCAACTTTTGCGACATCTTTTGCGTCTGTAATATCACAAGAAAAACACACGCAACTATCAATATCTAATCCAGAAACCGGTGCAGCGTCTCTTGAAAGTGCCAAAACATTGTGTCCAGCATCAGCAAAGAGTTGTACAAGTTCATAACCAATCCCACGACTTGTACCTGTAATAATTACATTTTTTTTCTTCATTCTACATAAGTTTCAAGAGTGGAGACGTTGTTCAAAATTCTATTTTGATTATACAAACATTGTAACTGGTTGCTCTATGTAACTCCGTAATGTTTGTAAAAATTGTGCTCCAGTTGCACCATCTACAGTACGGTGATCACATGCTAAGGTTACTGTCATTGTATTTCCAATAGCAATGGCCCCATTTTTAACTACAGGTTTTTGAATAATCGCTCCTACCGATAAAATTGCCGAATTTGGAGCATTGATAATAGAAGTAAATTCTTTAATCCCAAACATACCCAAGTTAGAAACTGTAAAAGTGCTCCCTTGCATTTCATCTGGTGTAATTTTTTTATTTCTTGCTTTTCCAGCTAGCTCTTTTACTTGTGCTCCAATTTGAGAGAATGTCATTTGGTCTGTATATTTTAATACAGGAACAAGAAGACCTTCATCTACAGCAACAGCAACGCCAACGTGTATATGTTTTGCAATTTTTATACTATCACCTGTCCATTGACTATTTACTTGCGGATGCTTACGTAAAGCCATCGCACAGGCTTTTACAATCATATCATTAAAAGATATTTTTACATCTGGGTCTGCATTTATTGCTTTTCTAGACTCGATAGCTGCATCCATGTCTAACTCAATAGTCAAGTAATAATGTGGTGCCGTAAACTTTGATTCTCCTAAACGTTTTGCAATAGTCTTACGCATCTGAGAGTTTTTAACTTCCTCCCATACTTCTTGACCCACAGGAGTATACGCCTGTCCACCACTTGCAGCAGGTTGGTAATTTTCTATATCGCTCTTTACAATGCGTCCATTATCTCCACTTCCAGAAACATGATTAAGGTTAATTCCTTTTTCTTCTGCTAGTTTTTTAGCAAGTGGAGAAGCAAAGATTCGTTTTGAAGTTGAACCTGAATTTGAACTAGATGAAGAAGTTTCTTTTGTTTTAGTAGAACTTTCATTCTTTTTTTCTTCTTTTACAGGTTCTTCATTTTTATCTTCAGCTTTTTCTTTTTTGGCTGAAGTTTTTGGTTTTGATACTGTATTAATATTTGAAACATCTGTTCCTTCTGGACCTATAATAGCAAGTAGTGCATCTACTTTTGCTGTTTCTCCTTCAGCAATCCCTATTTTTAATAATGTTCCAGAGTAGAAACTCTCAAACTCCATTGTAGCCTTGTCAGTTTCAATTTCGGCTAAAATATCCCCTTCTTCTACCGCATCACCTTCTTTTTTAAGCCAAGTTGCAACTGTTCCTTCTTCCATAGTATCACTAAGACGAGGCATGCTAATTATTTCTACCCCTTCAGGAAGGTTACTTGATGAGTCTTCACTAGCTGTTTCATTTTCTTCACTTTCGTTTTTCTCTGAAGAACTATCACTTTCTTTATCTGAATTTTTTGAAGACTCTTTATCGTCTTCTTCTTTGCTATCACTAGAATTATCATCACCATTTATTAATCCAGAAATATCTTCTCCTTCTTCTCCAATTATAGCTAAAAGTTTATCTACAGGAGCTGTTTCACCTTCCTCTATACCAATATGTAGCAAAACTCCTTCAGAAAAAGACTCAAACTCCATTGTTGCTTTATCGGTTTCAATTTCAGCTAGGATATCTCCTTCTTCAACTTTGTCTCCAACTTTCTTTAACCATGTTGCCACAGTTCCTTCTTCCATTGTGTCGCTCAAACGCGGCATGTTAATTACTTCTGCCATTTCTTATAATTTATGCGGTAAAAAAGGATAATCTTCTTGCTCGTAAACGGTATCATACATAACATTCTTTTCTGGGTATGGAGATTCTTCAGCAAATTTCTCACATTCAGCAACCTTATCTTTTACGCGTTTATCTATTTTCTTTATTTCTTCTTCTGTAGCCCACTTCTTATCATAAATATGGTTTAACACATACAAAATAGGATCTTCTTCTTGTTTTTTCTTTACCTCATCTTTTGTTCTATAATGCTGTGCATCACTCATAGAGTGTCCACGATAACGATATGTTCTAATCTCTAAGAAGGTAGGCCCTTCTCCTTTTCTTGCTCTTTGTATTGCTTCATCCATTTCTTTAGCAACAACCTCAGGTTTCATACCATCTACAGCTTTACATGGCATCTCATACCCTAATCCTAACTTATAGATATCTGTATGATTTGCTGTACGTGCTACCGAAGTTCCCATAGCGTATCCATTATTTTCAACACAAAAAACAACAGGTAACTTCCATAGCATAGCTAGGTTAAAGGTTTCATGAAGAGACCCTTGACGTGTTGCTCCATCTCCCATATATGTGAGTGTAACAGCGTCATTACCTTTATATTTATCTGCAAATGCTAATCCAGCTCCTAACGGAATTTGCCCCCCAACAATACCATGACCTCCATAAAATCCATTTTCTGGTGCAAAAATATGCATAGAACCACCTAAACCTTGTGAAGTTCCAGTTCCTTTACCGTATAATTCTGCCATTACTTTTTTAGGGTCTACACCCATACCAATAGGCTGTACGTGATTTCTATAAGCAGTAATCATTTTATCTTTAGACAGGTCCATAGCATGTAAAGCTCCTGCTAAAACAGCTTCTTGCCCGTTATACAAGTGTAGAAAACCTCTCACTTTTTGTTTGATATATACTTGTGCTAATTTGTCTTCAAACTTTCGCCAAAAAAGCATGTTTTCATACCAATCAAGGTATACCTGTTTTGTAAATTTCTTCATGTTTTACTGAATTGTGTTTTCAGAATAAATACTTGCTCTGTATTTCAAGAAAAAAGAAAAACATCGCTATAACAAAAATAGCATATTAATAAATTATACAGAAACGTTTTGAAGATGAAGTTGAAATCTAAAAAAACTATTTAAAGTCTAAAAACTTATAAATTAGAAATCTCTATAGAAAAGAGCTATCAAAAACCAAGGGAAGTAACTCTTTAACTGAACCAACTTTTACTACTTTGCCTGTCTCTCCCATAAAATAAATTTCTATGGGTGTTTTTTGGTTAACTTCATATTCTACCAAAGCTTGGCGGCAAGCACCACAGGGGGGTGTTGGTGTTTTTACTGTATATTTTAAAGATTTTACCGTTAGCGCAATTTCTTTAATAGCAATAGATGGGTAGTTTGCACCTGCATGGAAAACAGCAACTCTTTCGGCACAAAGCCCAGAAGGGAATGCCGCATTTTCTTGATTGTTTCCTAAAACAATTTCTCCATTTTCTAGATATAAAGCAGCTCCCACTTTAAAATGCGAATAAGGCGCATAAGCATTTTCTCTTGCTTGCTGCGCCTTATTCATTAAATTTTGTATATGTTCTGAAAGTTCTAAAACAGAATCAAAAACTTCCAGATGTGTCTCTAGGGTAACTTTTTTCAAATTTCTAGTATTCGTCGTACTCGTCTCCAAAGTTAAACGTAAGTCCAAAACGAAGTGTTCCTTCCAACGGACTTCTTACTCTTGAAGTTGAGAACAAGTATGAAATGTCTATGTTAATAGAGGTATATTTAAATCCAGCTCCAAGTGATAAAAACTTTCTAGATCCTTTTTCTTCGCTTTCATTAAAATAACCTGTACGTAGTGCAAATGCATCATTATACCAATACTCTGCTCCTAATGCCCATGTAAATTCTTTAAGTTCTTCACTAAAACCATCTGGCGCATCATTAAAAGAAGAGAAAATTCCACTAAAGAAACTTTCGTTAGCAAAATCGTCTTCTTGGTTAATAGTCCCATCTCCATTAGAATCGCTTGGAGTTGGCACAAGCAGTTTATTAACTTCAGCAAAAACACCAACTTTATTGTATTGATCTAAGATAAAATCAAAACCACCACCCAAACCAAGGTTAGTTGGTAAGTTATTCTCCTGTCCAGCGTCGTCATACTTAAATTTTGGTCCAATGTTAGAGATATTAAAACCTGCTCTCCAACGACCATCAAAATCATTATATGCTACTTCTTCACTTTGATAGTATCCTGAAATATCCACACCAAAAGTACTTGCTGCAGAAGCATCTTCTTGTGAAGCTTGAATTCTTAGGTCTGAACGTAAATATCTACCTGTAATTGCCATTGAGAATCGGTCGCTTAATCGTAAAGCATAAGAAACATCAAAAGTTAATTCATTAGGACTTTGAATTAATGGCTCTTGTTCTGCTGTATCTCTTAGTTCAATATCTCCTAAGCTGAAATAACGTAAACTAGAAGCTACTGCGCTACGCTCATTAATTCTGTTATAGTATGTTAAATTCCCTAGAAATATGTCATTTACCAATTGACTTAAGTAAGGTGTATATGTAATACCTACTCCTTGTTTTGAAATTGCAAATGCATATTTTGCTGGATTCCATTGTTGAGAAAAGGCATCTGCAGAGGTAGCAACTCCTATATCTCCCATCCCTGCTGAACGTGCATCGGCTGCTATAGCCACAAATGGAACACCTGTTGTGATTACCCTGTTATCGACATTAGAATCTTCTTGAGCTATTGCATTAATGGTAAACAACCCAACTAAAATAGGGATAAATATTTTCTTCATGAGGTTAAAATTTTGACAAATATAATTTTATATTTTTAAAGGATAACGAGTTTCTCAAATTTTTCAACTCGCTTATTGGTTAACGTAGATTTTACGGTAATCTTATATACATAGGTTCCTTTTCCTATTTTATCGCCAAAGTCATCACGTCCATCCCACGTAATATCTCTGGATAAGAATCCATCTGTGGTAACTATTTGGTTTTTTGTCCAAACAACTTTTCCTGTAACAGTAAATATTTGCACTTGAACTTCTAGTGGCTCAAAAGGGCGGTTATGGTTAAACCAGAACTCTGTATAATCTATAAAAGGGTTAGGATAATTAAGAACTCTTGTAATTTTTAGTTCATCATCACCAGCTACTATAAATTGTAGTTCTGCGGTAGATGAATTATTATATACATCCCAAGCTTTAAATGTGAGCGTATGTAAACCAGGCTCTAAATCTCTAAAACGAAAGTCTAGCATTCCTTTTGTAAAATCATCTACATCTCCTTGATAATATTCATTTAAAACAAAAGGATTAGTCTCATCACCATCTAAAATTGCAACCATATCATGTCCTATACCACTCGCAGTATTTAAACCATTCTCATCTTCCATTTTGGCAATTAAAATGGGTGAATCGTTTGTAATACCACCAGAGACAAAACTTTCGTCATTCATAAAAAGACTAATAAGCGGTCCTTGATTATCTTCTGGGGCGTTTTCATTAAGCCCTCCAATCTGTAAATCGAAACTAACTCCCGTTTGGTCTTCTAATTCATTATTTCTCTGAGCATACAAGCTTGCCCTTGCCTGCCCTAGTGGGATTTGTATATCTCTAGGAACTACAAACTCAAACTCAAACTGCCCATTAGTTACCGTAGCTTGCCCGTTAAACACACCTTCCCCTAGGGTAGTAAAATTTAATAGTAAAATATTGTTAGGGTCTCCATCTCCATCAGGATCTGTTCCATTGTCTCTAACACCATCATTACCTAATGTTTGTCTATTTACTTTTTTGTCAAAAATTTTAGCCTCTAAGACTCCATTATAATCTGCTTGTAAGTTGCCATTTTCATCTACCACTTCACCCGCAATTGTTACTTTGCTTAATGCTTGCAACACATCTGTAGATTGAGCAATTGGAACACCGTTTAATTCAGTAAGTCTTACTTGTGGTTGTGGAAAAGCTAAATCCATAGCGGGATCACCGATAAAAAACACCACTCTTCTTAAATCGTCTCCAGATAAAGTGTTTTTTGATATTCTTAAAGCTTCGGCTGGGGTATTATAATCTGTAGTGCCATACCCAAATAAATCCCCTGCTAATTCTATATTAAATTGACCTCCAAGTGTAACTGTAATAGATCTAGTAGTAGTTATAAGTCCAATAGCGCCAGATCTTAAATTTGTGTAAATAAACTCACCAGCTGTAACTCTCTGTGGATCATCAAACTTAGTATATTCACAGGTAACTGTTACTATTAGGGGTAATTTGGTATTCTGCAAATTAATACCGTCATCTCGGGTAAAAATAAATTCCTTTGCTAAGCCATCTTCCCCTCCATGACCAAAATAAGTGATGATTAAAGCTCCAACATCAATAACATTTTTATAGGCATCGGTCACGTCTGGGTATCTATCACCTCCTGCAGATGTTTGTTGTTGAAAAGCATCGCTATGTATTTTTTTAACATTCACAAAGGGCTTTTCTGCCTCAATTTCATCTCCAATATTATCTAAGGCTACTTCTAATGCTTCATATTCAAAAAACTCATCTACATCATCAGAAATTAAAACAAAGTTATTTCTCCAATTTCCATAAGACTCTTTAGCACTATAATTAATAACTTTCTCTACCATTGCATTAGCAGTAACAATATTATCTGCAACTATTCTACCTACTGCAACATCTAATAAATCATCATCTGTTCCATTTCCTGTAACATCATCATCTTCTAGCCCAATAGTTCCCTCATTAGGATCTAGACTGCCAAAAAAATCATCACTCATAAAACAGTTAGTGGTATTACCGCTCCATAAAGTGTGGAAAGTTGGTACAATATTATTGTTATTGGGAAGTCTATTCTTATAATCTACAGAAGTATCACCAAAAAGAAGTAGATATTTTACACGTTCTGAAGGAGTTGATGCATTTTCATAGATGTAGCGCATAAAGTTTCTTATAGCACTAATGTCTTGTTTTCCAGAGCTGAACTCTTCATAAATTCTATCTGTAGTAACTACTTTAACATTATATCCATTCAAATTTTTATGATGATTTGCCAACTTTAAAGCAGGTTGTATCATAAAAGGAGCAGTAACAATAACATAATCTATATCTTCAAAAGCTCCAGAAGGGTTATTAAAAATAGTTCCTTTTAAATCTTGATTTTGAACTCTTGGTTGGGGTATTGAAATTGGTGAGAAAAAATCGTCTGGGTCTATTGCAACATAATTTCTTATTTCTCCCAGATTTGCCTTAAAAGAAAAATCACTAGCCCCCTCGGGGTTTTCTTTACTACGTATTGAAGTAAAATCTGTAACATCCCAAACAGCAGTTATTCCAGATGCATTTGAAATTTGATATTCTGCTATACCAGAACTATTTGCTGTATCAAAATTAAAAAAAGGTATTTGCGCATCTAAACCCTGTAAACGACATTTAGCCCAGATAGTGATATAATCTAAGTATGCATTATTGGAAGGGTTACCTCCATTGTTATAAGTTAGGTTTACTGTTACATCCTCTGAAGAAGCTGGTATTTCTTCATCGAAAATAGGCCGAATAACTCTTAACAGATTTGCTCCTCCAGCAGGTGATAATGTAAGAGGGTCTAAAGAAGTTCCATTTATAGAAAAAGCAAAAGAAGTTGCTGCTTCTGCTGTACTAACTACTCTGGTTCTAACTCGCATGTCTTCACCAGAAGCAATATTTGGAAAATTAAACTCAAAAGTTTGCTCGTTTTCAATATCAAAACGATTTCCTACCCATCTTCTACCAACCTTTGCTGGGGACTCTTCGTCTTGTTCAAAAAACTGATAATTATCATACGTAGTAATTGTTTGATTAGGAGTGCCACTAGGCTCTATCATAGGTTGCACCCTTAGGCCTGCACCATTTCCACCTGAGGCAGTTACATAGTAATAAGCTTCATCACTATATGGGTTTAAATTTGTGTCATTTTCTTCGTCCCAACCTTCAACACCTATCCCATAAAATAATATAGCATCATTGGCATCAAAAGAACCATCCTCTTCTCCAACAACTTGAATTGCGTTTTGAGGCAAATCAAAATATTGATTTTGAGAGCTTAATAGTGGCAAAGGCTTCCCCCCGTGACCGTATATCTTTAAATTTCTAGGGTCAATATTATTGGTATTCATACCTAAATCATCTAAAAAACTTTTCGACAACCTATAAACCCCTGTTTTATCTATTCTAAATTTAAACCACTCACCCGTAGCTAAAACTGAATTTGTAATTGGCATTCTTGTAGCATTATTAAGCCTACCCTTAGTATAATTAATTGTAAATGAAAGTACTTTTTTAGTTATGCCATTTTGCTTTACAATTGGCGTTGCATCAATTGCTGTATAAATAATCTCCCTAGCTTTTGAGCTATGTATTCTAGCCGAAAATTGATTTGGTATGAGGTCTGTATTAATTTTTGCCAACTCTTGTCTTGACACATCTCCGTAACGAATATTTGAAACTTGTAAACTTGACGGCTCTGCAAATCCGTTGTCCTCCCATTGATCTGAGAATTGAATTTTATCTTCTCTTAACTGAAGCTTAAAAGGAGAATATGAATTTTTGGTATTTTTTTTAAAAGTTTCTTTATTGTTTGTAGAAGAATTACTTTCCCAAGCAATTTCGATAACTCTAGACTGTGAATATGCAGCTAAGCTTAGGAATAAAGCACAAAAAAAGACTAATAATTTTTTCATCATAATTGTAACGTTTCAAATATACAGTTAGTATGGATAAAATAGAACTATAAAGAATTAATTAAATTATACATACTATAGCACTAAAAAAATCGTTTGCTATTTCATTGGTTGTTATAAGAAGTCAATCCTAACAAGCAATTATCTTAAAATAATATTGAATTTATAACGTTAATTACTATATTGCGAACCCAATTTTTTCATAATTGAAACTATGAACTTAAACAAAAACCTAGTTTTACGGTTATCTATAGTAGCCGTAACATCCTTATTAATAGTTAGTTGCAACAAGTCTAGAGACTACAAAGATAGCTCTAGAGCAACAGGTTGGAAAATGAACGCCAAAGAAGGCGGTTTCCAGTACAATCCCGAAGCTAAAGAACAAGAAACAGGTCCAGGACTTGTTTTTGTAGAAGGTGGAACTTTCACTATGGGTAAAGTACAGGATGATCCAATGCATGATTGGAACAACAGTCCTAACCAACAACATGTTCAATCATTCTACATGGATGAAACTGAGGTAACCAACCTAATGTATCTTGAATATTTAGATTGGTTAAAGCAAGTTTTTCCTCCAAGTGATGATAATTACAGAAAAATATACGAAGGTGCATTACCAGATACGCTTGTTTGGAGAAACCGTTTAGGGTTTAACGAAACAATGACAGAAAACTACTTACGCCACCCAGCCTATGCAAATTACCCAGTAGTTGGTGTGAGTTGGATACAGGCAGTAGAATTTAGCAACTGGAGAACAGACCGCGTTAACGAGCTTATCTTAGAAGAAGAAGGTTTTACAGCAAGAGGAGCTAGATATGATGTAGATTCTGGATCTACTTTTAGCACAGACACTTACTTAAATAGCCCAACTTTAACGTATGGTGGTAAAGACTCTATTACAAGAGGTGGTAAAAGATCAGAGTCTCTCCTTAAAAGAAATGAAGATTCTACAAATTTATATGTACAGCGTAAAGACGGACTATTATTACCATCTTACAGACTTCCAACAGAGGCTGAATGGGAATATGCTGCTTTAGGCCTAGTAGGACTTAGAAACTACAACGTATATAGAGGTAGAAAGAAATATCCATGGGAAGGACAATACACACGTTCTGGAAACAGAAGAAGTCGTGGTGACCAATTAGCAAACTTTAAGCAAGGTGATGGTGACTATGGTGGTATTGCCGGATGGAGTGATGATGGTGCAGATATTACTGCCGAAGTAAAATCATATGAAGCTAATGACTATGGTTTATACGATATGGCTGGTAATGTGGCTGAATGGGTTGCAGATGTTTACAGACCAATTGTTGATGATGAATTTAATGACTTTAACTACTATCGTGGTAACGTCTATACAAAAGATGCAATTGGAGAAGATGGTAAGGTAAAAGTTGTAACAGCAGACTCTATTGTTTATGATACTTTAGCAAATGGTAAGATTATCGCAAGAAACTTACCAGGAGAAATTTTACAAGTACCTGTTGACGAAAATGAAACATACCTAAGAACTCAGTTCTCTAAGAGTGATAATAGAGATTATCGTGATGGAGACAAGCGCTCTACTAGATACTACCAATCTTTTGGAGGAGATGCCTTTGGTGAGGAAGAAACCGAAGATGATTCTAAAAGAATGTATAACTCTCCAAAACATAGAGTAGCTGCAGATAGTACTGGAGGTCTTGATAGACAATTTGATCAATCTAGAAATAGAACTACACTTATTGATAACGAAGTAAGAGTATACAAAGGTGGTTCATGGAGAGATAGAGACTACTGGTTAGATCCAGCACAAAGAAGATATTTCCCTCAAGATATGGCTACAGATTACATTGGATTTAGATGTGCAATGTCACGTGTTGGTAGCAAATCTAAAAAAGGAAAACGTCCAAGAAATTAATCTTGGAAACGCAAATAAGATATTTTATAAAGCCCTGAAAATTCAGGGCTTTTTTTGTAGCTTTATTTTATGAAAATAACATCTATTTACTCAAAATTTATACAAGGAGCACCAATATGCACAGATACTAGAAAAGTTACAAAAGGATGTATTTTCTTTGCTTTAAAAGGTGATAATTTTAATGGAAATTCATTTGCCGAAGAAGCAATTAATAATGGAGCGCTACTTTCAGTTATAGACGATGAATCCTTTTATACATTAAAAGATTCTATGATTTTAGTACAAGATGTACTTAAAACATTACAGTCTTTAGCTACGCATCACCGTGAACAACTTAATATCCCCATCATTAGTCTTACTGGTAGTAATGGAAAAACAACTACTAAAGAACTTATAAATGCAGTATTATCTAAAAAATATAACACTACAGCTACACAAGGTAATTTAAACAACCATATTGGTGTGCCATTAACATTGCTCTCTATGAGCTCAGATACTGAGATAGGTATTGTAGAAATGGGCGCAAATCACCTTAAAGAAATAGAACTACTTAGTAAGATTAGTCTGCCAGATTATGGATATATAACCAACTTCGGAAAAGCACATATAGAAGGATTTGGGAGTCTTGAAGGAGTTGTGAAAGGAAAAACCGAATTATATAAGTACTTAAAAGAAGAAAATAAAATAGCTTTTATAAATACTAATGATGAGCGCCAAGTCATAGAGAGTACTAATTTGGATAAGGTTACATTTGGTTCAGGTAATAGCGACTATACTATCGAACTCCTAGACGCTTCAAATGTTGTGAAAGTTAAATATAACAACGTAGATATTACAAGTAACCTTATCGGGCTTTATAATTTTAATAATATAGCTGCTGCAATAGCTATAGGAGTTTTTTTTAAAGTTTCAGAAAACAAAATTAAAGAAGCTATTGAAGATTATATTCCAACCAATAATAGATCACAGCGTATTGAGAAAAAGGGGCATAATATAATTCTAGACGCCTATAATGCAAATCCTACAAGCATGATGGCCGCTATTAAAAACTTTGAACAATCTGAAGGAATTAATAAGGTTTTATTTTTAGGGGATATGTTTGAACTAGGAGATACTGCTAAAGAAGAGCACCAAATTGTTACAGATTATCTCTCTAAAAATAAAATAGGAAATACATACCTTATTGGGACCAACTTCTTTAAAACTAGTACAGAAGCAGCACACGTAAATTTATTTAAAACCTTTGAAGACTTAAAGGAATTTATAGCTAATCTTCAATTAAAAAAATGTACTATACTTATTAAAGCTTCAAGAGGTATGGCTTTAGAAAGAATTGTTGAATTATTATAAAAATAAAGCCCCAGTAGATAAATCTACTGGGGCTCATATTTGTTTTCAATATTTTATCTATTCAACAATCATTCTTTTAGTATCTACTCGCTTTCCATCAACAAATAAGGTATAAAAATACACACCTGCTTGCATCCTATTCTTGTTAACGGTGATACTCCCCTCCCCTAATCTTAAATTAGACCTATTATCCAGAATTCTTCCTGAAGTTGCGCTAATAACAATGTTTGCGTTTGAATAGCTCAACGGCACAAAGTATTTAATCAAAGTAGTATTATCAAATGGATTTGGTAAATTTTGATATAAAAAGGCTTTATCTGGTTGTACTGTATAATCTGCAACGCCTAAAGTACCATCGCAAGCACATTCTTCAATAGCATCTAGTCTTTCTAATACACTAACCAATTGGTCTTGTAAATCTTGGATTTGTGCTTCGGCAGCAGCTAAGTCTGCTTCAAGAGGGTCTATTAAAGGTGTGAGGTTTACTTGTACAGTATTTCCTCCGGCAATTGAAATTCCAAGAATATTACTCCCTAAAATAAAATTTGCTAGTGTTTGGTTATCTGTATTGTCTAGGTATGCCGTTAAATCTACACTTCCTCCATCTTCAAGGTTTAATGAGTTTCCTAGTAATGAAAGTTGTTGGTCATCTGAACCAGAATTATTTAATGGTGATAAATCAACCGTTTCTGATGCACCACCTTCAATACCTATAGTTAGTGTATTTCCAGTAAGTCCGGAACCAGAAATATTTTGATTATCTGTATTATCTAAATATCCAGACAAGTTTACTGTACTAGCAGGTGTATTATCATTTTCAAGAGATAAAGTTAAATCATTTCCATTAAGTAAGAATGCATCTATTGTTTGGTCGTCTGTTCCAGAATCATCCAATGAAGATAAATCAACAGTTTCTGAAGTTCCACCTTCAATACCTATGGTAAGTGTAGTTCCAGAAAGTCCAGATCCAGAAATATTTTGATCATCTGTATTATCAAGGTATCCAGACAAATCAACACTTCCACCATCTTCCAAGTCTAATGAATTAGTGTTTAAAGATAATTGTTGGTCATCTGTATTATCCAAGAGACTTGATAAATCTACTGTCTGCGTAGCAACTCCATCATCTTCTAATGACAACTCTAATTCATTGCTGCCATTTAACTGAAAAACATCTGCTCCTTGGTCATCTGTATTATCCAAGAAACCTGATAAATCTACTGTCTGTGTAGCAACACCATCATCTTCTAATGACAACTCTAACTCATTGCTACCATTTAACTGAAAAATATCTGCTCCTTGGTCGTCTGTATTATCCAAGAAACTTGACAAATCTACGGTTTGTGTAGCAACACCATCGTTATCTAAAGATAGTTCTAGCTCATTACTACCGTTTAACTGAAATACGTCTACGCCTTGATCGTCTGTATCTGCACCACCAGATTGCCATTGTGTTCCATCCCAAGAATATAGCTGGTTGTCATCTGTATCGTATACAAGAATTCCTTTCTCTGTAGCAGTTAAACTTGCTTCAAAAGTAGTTCGCTGAGCATTGGTCATTCTATTAAGCAAAAGCCCTTCAGTACTGGATTTTAAATCTATTGAGGCATTAGCATTAACTCCATTACCAGCACCACCTACACCAATTGCATTACCTCTTATAACAAGTGCATCATTAGAGGCGCCAGGGATAATTTTAAAAGGTAAAGCACTACTATTGGTAACATCTCTCACAAAAAAATTAGTTTCGTTTCCAGCGACATCCCAAGATTGAGGTGTAAATCCAGAGGTCCCATTTTGCTCTAGACGTAATGCTGGTGTGTCACCATCTGCAACATGCAACTCTACAACAGCATCTGCATTCCCTGATAAACCAATACCTACATCACCTTGAGCGTCAATCTTAAAAGCATTATTGGGGGCACCAGCATTAATTCTAAAAGGGCGAACGTTACCAGTAGCATCGTCTATCCCAAAATAAGAATCTCCACCAGTACCACTATCATTAATAGTTATTCTCCAGTCGTTACTTGGAAAACCAGCAGAGGTACTTGTGTCTTCAAAATGAATACGTAAGTTATTTTCTTTTAACCTAAACGTATCAAAGCCATAATTTTCAGAATCTATACAATCAATTCCAACACATAAAGATCCTTGAATTTCCGAATTAACTGTAGATATAATGGTACGTGAGGACATATCCATATCTATAACTTCTTGATAGGAGTTACTTTGTTGTATTTGTGTAAAAACGTTTTGGGCACTTGTATTGAACACAAAAGACAATAACCCCAAAAGGGTGAGTAGTGTAATTTTTTTCATGATTGGTTAGTTTAATTAGTTCTATAAAGCTACATAATTATTTTGGAATAGTGATTATGTTAATTGACTTCTAGTTTAAATAGACTGTAAAACCGATTAAAACCCTAAAACCGATTAAAACCCTAAAACCCTATTTATAAACTACAACAGCCTGTTAATTAATACTAATATTTACATCATATATATTTTAGGTATTTTAGCAATATGTATCAAAAACTAATTTCTTTTAAATTAAATACAGTTTCCCTTTTTTGTATCTGCATTTGTATTTTTAATGCTAAAGCACAAGAAAACAAGGCAGTAACATCGATTATTCAAGAAATATACAATTTAGAAAAAGACAAAGACCCTAAATGTTATGCTACAGCAAATAGGCTAGAAGACTTTATGTACGGTATTCCTCTTACTGATGAGGCTAGAAATGCAAAAATAGATATCCAAAAAGAGCTTATTTTTTATTTAAAAAATGAGGCTTCCAAAATTGCCAGAAAAGAAGGAAGTAGCTCTATTAAAGCTTCACAACTAACAGAGGTTTTAAACAAAATAGCTTCATTTTCAATAGACTCATATGGAAATTACAACTATCATTTAACTACAGGAAATGTAAGAATCACTAAAAAGGATTTTGCACAATACAGCTCTGTATCTTATGGCTTTCGTTCACTATTATCTGTTGAGCAAGATTTGCTTTATATTCCTGAAAATAACCTCTTAGACTTTAATAAAGACGCTCTTAAAAAAGCTAATGAGTTTACAAACCTTCTTACGCTGGTTGTTTTAAAGGTTTCTGACCTAAAAGCCAGAAAAACAAATCAATCAAAAATCACAAAAGACCTACTAAGAGATAGCTGGGTACTTATATTATCTGAGTCGGAAAATATTGAAACTATTAAAAACAAAAAGTATGTTTTAGAACCTAAAAAAGCGCTAATAGTTTCAGAAAAAAACAAAGTGCTTAAAGATATTATAAACCAAAAAATAGCTTCATACAAAAAGTACAATAAACTTACTGAAAGTGTATTTCTTAGGAACCTACAGGTGTATTTTGCAAGGCAAAAATGGCCTACAGACCATACAGTATCTAATGAACTAAGAAGTTACTACCTTGAGTCTTTAATAAGCTTTACTTCAACATTAATTGAAGAATCTAATAAAGAAGCAAAAAAAAGAAACCAATTAATTATTAGAAATCCTGATGTAGAAAAAAGTCTATATAAACTTTTACCTGCCACTACAAATAATTTTGAAGATGTAACTTTTTTTCCAAATAACGCTTCAAAAAAAATAACAATAGAATCTTATGATCTAGATGCCTTTAGAGATAGTGGTTTTCATTGGCGTATTTTAGGATACTCATTAGACGACTTATCAAAAAAGAGCATTAATAGTATAGACCCAAACGCAGCCGAACTACTTGTAGAAGGTATAGCCCAGATGGGAGTCTTAGTTTTACGTTTAGCTGGGAAAAATTCACATCATTTAGAAAAAAGCAAATTAGATAAAGAAGATATAACTGCAGGGTTTAAGGAAATACAAAGCCTTATTGATAGTTATGGAAGCTTTTCAGCAAAAACCTCAACTACAGAAATATCTTCAGCAATTTCATTAAAAACAACAAAAAACTCATTTAGAGATATTACTAAAAATACAAATGTCCTTTTTGAGCATAAGTCATCAGACTGGCTAAACAGGCACATAAGAAGTTATACTGTAGCTACAAACGAAGGGAAAATAAAATTAGCTATTCCTCCAGCATTTGGAGGGTCTGGAGTAGCTTGTGAAGATATAAATAACGACGGCATAATTGATATTTTATTATTAAGTGGATTTGGCAACAAATTATTCTATGGAAATAAAAAACGAAGTTTTACCCTTAGTCCTAATAATGAAATACTAAACATTTGGAATGATACTTTACAATCTTACGGCGAACCTAGACAACCTATCATAGCAGACTTTAATAATGATGGTCTTCAAGATATATTTATAAGTTACGTAAACGATTCTCATAAAATACTTCAAAATATTGATGGGGATAATTTCAAGGATGTTACTATTCAAGCAAATCTTGGTGGTAAAGGATATGTGGGAGGACCTGCTACTGCTTTTGATTATAATAACGATGGGCTTTTAGATATATACATAGGATATTTCGGAAACTATATTAAAGGAGATTTACCCAATTTAAGTAGGGACAGTCAAAATGGTTCTATTAATAGACTTTTTAAAAACAAAGGTGATTTTATCTTTGAAGAAGTACAACTCTCGGGAACTATTGCAACAAATTCTGGCTGGACACAAGCCTTAGGACATTCAGATATTAATCAAGATGGATTACAAGATATAATTGTTGGCAACGACTTTGGTGTAAATAAATATTATCTAAATTCTAAGGAAGGTGTTTTTAAAGAAGTTTCAAGCGAATTAGGAACAGATAAACCATCCTACACAATGAATGTTGGTATTGCAGACCTTAATAAAGATTTGTACCCAGATTTTTATATCTCTAACATTGTGGTAATGCAAAAAGACGAAAAATATGTGAGCCCAAATGCAGAAACTACTATGAAATTTGACCCTAAGAAAATGGTAAACATAAGGACTGTTGAGGCAAACGATTTATTTATTTCTAATGCCGAGAATGATTTACTTAAAAACTACGAACTTTCTACCAATATAGGTGATGGATACTCTGCTACTGGTTGGTCTTGGGATGCAGATTTTTTTGATTTTGATAACGATGGAGATGAAGATCTATATTGCTTAAATGGAATGAATGATTTTAGTGTTTATTCTACTGAAAATCCATTCTATTTTGAGAGAAGCACAGCATCAAATGCTATTATATATGCAGAGAGTAATCGTGAAAAAAATGTATTCTTTGTAAATGAAAACGGGAAATTATTAAATAAAGCAAAAGAATATAATCTAGATTTAAATAGTAATGCTAGAAGCGCTAGTTATTTTGATTTTGATAGTGATGGAGACTTAGATATTTTAATAAATAACTATCACGAAAAAGCGGTTTTTCTTGAAAACATAAATAAATCCAACAATAACTGGATTAAAATAAAATTAATTGGAGATCCAAGACAAAAAATAAACAGAGATGCCATTGGAAGCTCCATAATACTCAATAGTGACACTCACAAAAATTTATGGAGGGAAATACATAGCACAACTGGATATCTATCTGTCCATCCTAAAGAACAACATTTTGGTTTAGGGCAAGACCAGAAAACAGATGCTATTATTAAATGGAGTAACGGAGAAGTAGTTATCATAAAAAACTTAAAAAGCAACGCTTCTTATACTATTATTTACCCAAATACAATTAAAGAAAGGTAACCCATAAACAAAAAAAGACCTCCATAATGGAAGTCTTTTTGTGGGCGCGAAGGGATTCGAACCCCTGACCCCTTGGGTGTAAACCAAGTGCTCTGAACCAACTGAGCTACGCGCCCTTGCTTTGTTAGCGGATGCAAATATAAGTTAGTTTTTATTTCTCACAAACAATTATCGTAAAAATGTTTTATAAAAATTAGACAACTTCTGCTACAACAAAAGTACTTCCGCCAACATAGACAAGATCATCACTATTTGCATTTTTTAAAGCAGCCTTGTAGGCTTTTGTTACAGAAGAATACTTATCGCCTTTTAACCCAAAAACATTAGCTTGTTTTTGTAATACTAAAGCGTCAAGACCCCGAGGTACATCTGGTTTACAGAAGTAATATAAAGCACCCTTTGGAAATAATGATAAAACAGCGTCTATATCTTTATCGTTAACCACACCTAATACAAAATGTAGTTTGCCATACTTTTCTTTTTTTAATTGCTTCATTACCAATTGCAACCCTTCTTTATTATGCGCAGTATCACAAATTACTTTTGGTGTTTCTTTTAATAATTGCCATCGTCCTAGCAATCCAGTATTATTTACCACATTTCCTAGTCCTTTTGCGACATGCTGAATTCCTATAGCGTATCCTTTTTCTTGGAGCACATCAACAACCATTTGTGCTGTTCTGTTATTCTTTATTTGATATTCTCCTTTTAAATCTGAAGGTATTTGGAGTGCATCAAAATCTGAAGCCCAATACAAAGGCGCATTTTTCTTTTCTGAAATAATTCTGAACACATCTTCGGTTTCTTTTTGAAATTCTCCTATAACAACAGGAATTCCTTTTTTTATAATTCCAGCCTTTTCTGAAGCTATCTGCGCTATAGTATCTCCTAAAAACTGCGTATGGTCTAAACCAATATTAGTAATTACTGAAACTTCTGGAGTAATTACATTGGTACTATCTAAACGACCTCCCATGCCTACTTCAATTACAGCTATATCCACTTTTTCTTTTGAAAAATAATCAAAAGCAAGACCTACAGTCATTTCAAAAAAAGAAAATTTATGTGCTTCAAAAAACGATTGATTCTTTGTTACAAATGACGAAACGGTTCTTTTAGGTATCATTTCACCATTAATCTTAATTCGTTCTCTAAAGTCTTTTAAATGTGGTGAAGTATATAACCCAACTTTATATCCTGCTTCTTGTAAAATAGATGCCAACATATGGCTTGTAGAACCCTTACCATTGGTACCAGCAACGTGTATACTTTTAAACTTTTTTTCTGGGTTTTTAAGATAATTAACAAGTTTAATAGTATTAGAAAGATCTGCTTTATACGCAGTTTTACCTACGCGTTGATACATGGGTAACTGCTCAAAAAGCCACGTTATGGTTTTGTTGTAATTAATTTTTTAAAATTTTAAAGTGAAGATACTATAAAAAGTGAAAGTAAATTAAAGAAAGTAATCTATTCAGACAGTTTAAAATTGTAAATAATCTTTCCTATTTGTTTTGCTGGAGCATTAGGATCTGGATTAAATTTTGTTTCTAGTGCTGCTCGCTTTGCTGGATTGAATAAACAAGGGTTAGTTTCAGAGCCTCTTCCTAGACTAGCTTGAATAACATTTCCTTTTCTATCAACTGTTATCTTTATTACTACTTTACCACTTTCATTACAATCTTGAGTATATTTAACCTTATTAAGTGCTTTACGACCTCCCAAGAGGTAATTACCATCACCATCTAACCCTTTTCCTGTTCCGTAATAACTACTCGCATTAGGGTCTCCATTAGGGTTTCCTTTGTCACCCGGAGTATCATCATTACCTTCTCCACCTTGAGCTGTCCCATCACTTTTTGGCCCATTAATTAAGCTAGATAACGCATCACTTGTAGATTTATCTGGCTTTGGGTCTGGCTTTTTGGGAGGTTGTTTTTTTGGCTCTACTTTTTTAGGAGTTTCTTTTTGCTCTTTTTTGGTTTCTTCTTTCTTTATCACAGGAGCATCTTCTGTATCTTGAGTGACAACTTCTTCTTTAATCTCAGATTTAGGTTGTTTTACAGGTTCTGGATTGTTTTGTTTGGGTGCCGATTGTATTTTCTCGGTAGGTTGAATATTTCCACGCCCCGTATCTGTAGTACCAAAATTAACAGCAATACCATTTTCTGGTGGTGGATCTAAATAAGTGAACCCAAAATAAAACAACAATAGCAGAATAATTACATGTAGAATTACCGTAATCGCCATACTCTTTTTTTTATGTTTTGTATCTAGAACGCTCACGCTTTAGTTTTAAATAAACAGTAACAGTTAAATTATTAATTAGGTCGTACCGCTAGTACTACTTTAAAATTATTTTTATTTGCTATATCCATTACCAATACGGCATCTTCAATAGGAACACCTTCTTCTGCTCTTAATATAATAGTAGGCTCTTCTTGTCCAGCTAGTACATTTTGCAATTCTTTTTCTATACCAAACTCACTTACACGCTCTTTATTTACATAGTAGGCACCGCCTTTAGTAATACTCACAGATGCTTTTTGAATATTTGTGCTTTTGCCTTTTGCCTTCGGTAAGATTAAATCTAAAGCATCTGGCGTAATTGCAGGTGATGTAAGTAAGAAAAAAACTAACAACAGAAAAACTATATCTGTCATAGAGCTCATACTAAACTCTGCGCTTACTTTATTTCTACCTCTTAGATTCATATTAAGCTGGTTCGTTTAAGATATCTAAGAAGTCTACCGCAGTAGCTTCCATCTGGTGTACCACTTTATCTGTCTTTACTACAATATGGTTATACCCCATATAAGCTATAATACCAACAATAAGCCCAGCAACAGTTGTAGTCATAGCTGTATAAATACCTTCTGCAAGCGTTCCCATTTCTGCTTGACCACTACTTGTGGCTAATTGGTGAAATGCTAATACCATACCAATTACTGTTCCTAAGAAACCAATCATTGGTGCAGCACCTGCAATGGTTGCTAGTACACTTACGTTTTTTTCAAGTTTATATACTTCTAGTCGTCCTGCGTTTTCAATAGCTGTATTAATATCCTCTAGTGGGCTACCAATACGTGAAATCCCTTTTTCAGTTAACCTAGAAACTGGGCTATTTTGCTGAATACATAATGCTTTTGCAGCTTGTACATTACCAGAAGAGACATTGTCTCTAATCTGGTTCATAAAATTACCATCCATTTTTGAAGCTGCTTTTACAGCAAAAAGTCTTTCAAAATAAATATAGACAGCAATAAATAGGAGTACAAAAAGTACTAGAATTATAATTTGTCCCGCAAGACCTCCATTCATTAAAAGGTCTATAATTGAAAGTGTTTTTTCTACAGGTTCATCTTCCAATAAAGGATCAACGTCCTGTGCACCATCTTGCATAAAGAGGTTTATCATAGTGTTATTGATTTTTAATAGTAACGAGAATCGTTATAAGAAATTGTTGTTAGTGCGCAAATAGTACTCGCTCGATAAGTAAAAACACACCTGCTCCAGCTAAGAAGCCTATAGCAGCTAACCAAGCTATCTTTTTTAAGTACCAGATAAAATCTATACGCTCCATACCCATAGCTGCAACACCCGCTGCAGAACCAATAATAAGCATACTTCCACCTGTTCCAGCAGAATAGGCAATAAAGTGCCACAAAACAGAATCTGTTGGTGAATCGTACATACCCATAGAGGCTGCTACTAAAGGAACATTATCTATAATTGCAGAGAATACACCTAATAAAATTACTACAACATCTTGATTAGGAATGGTGGCTTGTAATACTTCGGCTAGATAACGCAAGGTTCCTACAGGGTCGCCATTTTCGGCCACACCATACACCAAACTTTCTAGTCCTGCTACTGCCATTAAAATTCCTAAGAAAAATAAAATACTTGAGATTTCAATTCTTGATAATGCTTTATGAGCAGAGTACAAATGTCTCCTTTCTTTACTGAAGTCCTCTTCTGGATGGATATATTCAGAAACCAACCATACCACACCTAATGCTAACATCATCCCTATATAAGGAGGTAGGTGCGTGATGGTTTTAAATACAGGTACAGAAACAATCATTCCTAACCCTAAGAACAACATTGTTTTACTACTTAATAATCGTCCAGACTCTTCATCATCAGGAAGCTCTTGTGTTATTATTTCACCCTTAAAAGCAGGCAAATACATTGCTATAACAAATGGGATTACAAAACATACTATTGAAGGTATTACTACATACTCGATTAATCCTAGAGCTGTTACATTTTTAGCAATCCACAGCATAGTTGTTGTTACATCGCCAATAGGTGACCAAGCACCACCAGCGTTTGCAGCAATTACAACCATAGAAGCGTACCAAAGACGTTCATTTCTATTAACAATAAGCTTACGCAATAAGGTTACTAATACAATAGTAGCTGTTAGGTTATCTATAATTGCCGATAGAATAAAAGCTAAAACCCCTATAATCCACAATAGCTTTCTTTTACTTTTTGTTTTTACAGCTCCTTTTAAAATTTCGAAACCTCTATGCAAATCTATAATCTCTACTATAGTCATTGCTCCGATAAGGAAGATGAGTATTTCGGCTGTTTTTCCTAAATGGTGAAGTAAGGTGTTCTCAAAGCCATGTTCGGCCTCCTCTCCTCCGGTTAAAAAGTTAAAAGAGTTTTCGTAGGTATCAATCACATCAAACCAGCCTGCATGAAAACCTATAGCAAGTAGTGCCCATATAAGCGCTGCCATTATTAATGCAGGAACTGTTTTATCTAATCGTAGTGGATGTTCTAAGGTAATTGAAAGATATCCAATAACAAAAACTAAAATAATGATTGATTCCATAGTGTAATCTGAAGTTATAAGGTTTTATAATTATAATAATTGTTTTAATGCAATCTCAAAAGCTGTTTTGCTTATGTTTGTTTTGGTACTGTTATTATCAAAAGTATTTTTTATTGCATTTTTAATAGTCATAGAAGTATCGTTAAAGATAGCTTCATCTGTCATTTGTACTTTACGCTCCATAAAGTAGGCAAACACTCTTGCCATACCACAATTTGATATAAAATCTGGTATCAAGCTTACACGCTCGTCTGTAAATTCCATTATTGAACCAAAGAAAATTTCTTTATCTGCAAAAGGCACGTTTGCTCCGCAGCTAATCACCTCAAGACCAGTATCTATCATACTAGATATTTGTTCCTTAGTAATAAGTCTTGATGCTGCGCATGGTGCAAATATTTCACACTCTAAATTCCAAATTTGCTTATTTATTTCCTCAAAGGAAATCATGTTGTTTGCCACTAATGTATTACCATCTTTCTGAAGGAAAAGTTGTTTTATTTCTTCAAAAGAAAAGCCATCTTTATTCACAATACCACCTACTCTATCTATAATTCCTACTACTTTTGCTCCCATTTGAGATAGATAATAGGCTGCAGCTGCTCCTACATTTCCAAAGCCCTGTACAACGGCTCTTTTTCCTTTTACATCACCTCCATAAATAGTATAATAATGACGGACTGCTTCGGCTACTCCATAGCCGGTAATCATATCTGCAACAGTATATTTTCTAGAAACATCTGGAGAATAAGTGTCGTTTTCTAACACTTTAATCACTCCCTGACGTAGTTGGCCAATTCGATTTATCTTATCGGCTTCAGTAGGAGTAAAATGGCCATTAAAAACACCTTCTTGTGGATGCCATACTCCACTTTGTTCTGTAATTGGGATTACCTCATGAATCTCATCCACATTTAAATCTCCTCCAGTACCATAATAAGATTTTAATAATGGAGATACTGCTTTATACCAGCGTTCTAACACACCTTTTTTTCTTGGGTCACTTGGATCAAAATTAATACCTGACTTAGCACCTCCAATTGCAGGGCCAGAAACGGTAAACTTCACCTCCATAGTTTTGGCAAGTGAAAGTACTTCATTTTCATTAAGCCCTACACGCATGCGGGTACCTCCTCCGGCAGCGCCTCCTCTTAGCGAGTTTATGACTGTCCAGCCTTCGGCTTCGGTTTCTGGATCATTCCAATGAAAAACTATTTCGGGTTCCTTGTCTTCGTACTTTTTAAGAAGTTCTTTCATGTAGTTGGTAAGTTAAAACTCTTTTCAAGAGAGTATTGCAACAAATATAAAAAATTGAAAAAGGGTTTGTGTTTATTTTAGGTAAATTTTAATCAATTTTCTCCCACATTTTATCTGCATTTAATTTAAAAGTGCCTAAATGAATAAAGCTACATTCTCTTGGAGCAATTAATGATAAAAAAGCAGTTGATTTTTCTGATTCATAAAGATGATATGTTTCTCCAACTACCGGTTCAAAACTAAACTTAGAAGAATAAATAAGGTTATTATACTCAAACTTTTCCATCATCACTTGATATTCCTTTTTTAAGGAATCAAATTGGGTCTTAAATTGATGGTTTACCTTAGTTATATTAGCGTTTTTCCATGTAGTAACATCTTCTTTTTGTATAGAAGGTGCACCTACATTTGTAGCGTACGGAGTAATATTCGCTTCGTATTCTTGTGAGTCTTCATTAAAAACAACTTGGTCTGGTTTTTCCTTCTTCATAATTTTCACAAAAATAATACTTGAAACATAAGTTTACCGCTATTAAAGGTGTTAAAAATTACCTAAACTAGTTAGGTTCCCAGAATAACAACTTTTAATCTTTCTCTATTTCTTCAATTAAGTTATAAATATGTGGAAGTATCAACTCTGGATTTGCCCAAGCAATTTCATGACCTGTATTAGGTATTGTGACGACCTTGTGGTTTCTAAAATGTTTCGGGGTGTATTCAATATTAATGTATGGTACAATCTTGTCTGCATCACCATGAATATGCACTACCGGAATAGTTACTTTCTTCCATCCTTTTTCTAAAGCTGTTAATTCAAGTGCATGGATAGTTTTTTCATCTCCTGCAACTCTATACCCAGTTGGCACCATCCATCTCGTTATCCACCATTGAGTTAACCTTGACACCCAGAATTCTTTTTCATTAAGAGGGTCTATTGCTGGTGAAACCATAATAACACCTTTTACATTTTTATTTTGTGTTGCAATTTGAGCTGCAATAGGTCCTCCGTAAGAAGAACCAATAACAATGGTGTTTTTTAAGTTATAACTGGTAATTAAGTCACTAAGCAGTTTTGATTGCTTCTTAATTGATGGCATCTCATTACCAAAGTTAGAGTATCCGTATCCCGGTCTATCTATAGCAACTAGATTTACCTTTTTGTTAAGCGAATCGTTTTGCAAATATTTATTCCAAGAGGCTAATGAGCTTGGTGCACCATGAATAAAAAAAAGTGTTATAGAATTATCAGGTTGTGTTATTTCTTGAACTCTAATTTTTAGGTCAAGAGAGTCTACAGGGTAATAACTTATTTTAGTAGGTATTCCTTTTTCAATATGAGTAGCATAAATTTCTTTATCTGTTTCTCGCCATTGCAATGTAGTACAAGAAGAAAAAATAAGGGTAATTAGTATTAAAAACCTCATACTATCAATTAAAAATTATACCGCTACTATGGTCTTTTGACGCACCTGTTACACTTGCCAAACAGTTTACTTCCCCCCTAAGTTTTAAAACACCTAATAGTCCAAAGATTAATGCCTCTTTAAATTCCACTAGCCGTTTTGAAGGAATACTTATTTTATTTTCTGAATAAGCTTCAATTCGCTGCAACAAGAAATCATTATATACGCCACCACCTGTAGATAAAACAGTTCCTCCTCCTTTTATTTGTTTTGAAATTTGAATTGCTATATGTTCTATAAACGTTCTTAAAATATCTTTTATTTCGATGTTTTTAGCATCTATTAAAGGGAAAATAAACTTCTTTACCCATTCAAGCCCTAAGGATTTAGGTGGAGTATCTTGATAGAAGTTTAAATTATTTAAATTACCTAACAGTTCTTTATCTATAATTCCAGTAGCTGCAATATCACCTCTATCATCATAGGCTAGGCCTATTTTTTGGACATAGTAATTTAATACAATGTTTACTGGACAAATATCATATGCAATCCTATTTTTACCCATTACTCTTGAAAGATTTGCAAACCCTCCTAAGTTTAAGCAATATTCATACTCTCCAAAAAGCAATTGGTCGCCAATAGGTACAAGGGGTGCTCCCTGTCCTCCAAGTTTTACATCCTGAACTCTAAAATCACAAACCACAGTTTGTTTTATGTTTTCTGAGAGTGCTTTTAAATTTCCAATCTGTAGTGTTACTCCTTTTTCTGGTTGATGTAAAATTGTATGTCCATGACTACAAATTGCATCCAGAGAAACAATTGTATTCTTTTTTATAAATAAATTAATAACTTCAGAAAGGTAGTTAGTATATAGAGTATTTAATTCTTTTAACTGATTTTCAGTATATGAAATTGCTTCAGAAAGTGATTTTTTCCATTTTTGGGGGTATGGAATTGTTTCAGAAACTCCAAGGGTATAGGTAATTCTCGATTCAGAAAATTTAAAATTTATTTCTGCAATGTCTATTCCGTCAAGCGAAGTACCGCTCATAATGCCAAGCACATGGTAGTTTTCTTTCAGCATACTGCTAATGTAACAAACATCCCAACAAACCTCTTAAAAGTGGGGATTTATTTTGAGTAAAAATCAAATATTGAATTTGTTTATTGGTATTTGAGAATTCAACGATAAGAGGTATCTTTGCATCACTTTTAAAAACTCAATTTCAAACGATTTCGTATTATGGATTTTACCCTATCTGAAGAGCACTTAATGATTAGAGATGCCGCTCGTGATTTTGCAAAAGCAGAGTTATTACCTGGCGTTATAGAACGTGACAATAAACAAGAGTTCCCAACTGAGCAAGTTAAAAAAATGGGAGAGCTTGGCTTTTTAGGAATGATGGTAGACCCTAAGTACGGTGGTGGCGGAATGGACACTATTTCTTATGTTCTTGCTATGGAAGAATTGAGTAAGATTGACGCATCAGCTTCGGTCATTGTTTCTGTAAATAACTCATTAGTTTGTTATGGTTTACAGGCTTATGGAAGCGAAGAACAAAAACAAAAATACCTTACCAAATTAGCAACTGGAGAATCTATTGGCGCATTTTGTTTAAGCGAACCAGAAGCAGGTAGTGATGCAACATCGCAAAAAACAACTGCAATAGACAAAGGTGATCACTATATCTTAAATGGAACAAAAAACTGGATTACCAATGGAGGTTCTGCAGATTATTACCTTGTTATCGCGCAAACAGATCGTGAAAAAGGACATAGAGGAATTAATGCCTTTATTGTAGAAAAAGGTTGGGATGGTTTTGAGGTTGGTCCTAAAGAAGATAAATTAGGCATTAGAGGAAGTGACACACATACCTTAAACTTCAACGATGTTAAAGTGCCTAAAGAAAATAGAATTGGCGAGGATGGATTTGGTTTTAAATTTGCGATGAAAACCCTTAGTGGGGGACGTATTGGTATTGCTGCACAAGCATTAGGTATTGCTGCTGGAGCTTATGAACTTGCTAGGGATTATTCTAAAATAAGAAAGGCATTTGGTACTGAAATTTGTAACCACCAAGCGATTGCTTTTAAGTTGGCAGATATGCACACCAAAATTGAAGCTTCTAGACACCTAGTAATGAAAGCTGCTTGGGACAAAGATCAAGGTAACAATTATGATATGTCTAGTGCTATGGCAAAATTATATGCAAGTCAAACAGCAATGGAAGTTACAGTAGAGGCTGTACAAGTACATGGCGGAAATGGCTTTGTAAAAGAATATCACGTAGAACGTTTAATGCGTGATGCAAAGATTACTCAGATTTACGAAGGAACAAGTGAGATCCAGAAAATAGTAATTTCTAGAGGTTTACTAAGAGACTAAACTAGTTTTAAAATTATAATTAAAACCCAGCCATTTGGTTGGGTTTTTTTGTTTATCTAAATTTAAGCAGCAATTAGAAAACTATGCTACAGATTGTAAAAACAACTAACCAAAATAAAGATTTTATTTCTCTAGTGAAGGAGCTTGACGCCGAGTTAGCTATTAGAGATGGTGACGACCATGATTTTTACAACCAGTTTAACAAATTAGATACTATACAGCATTGCCTTATCGCCTATCTCGATACTTTTCCTGTGGGGTGTGGTGCCATTAAAGAGTATGATACTAGCACTATGGAGATAAAAAGGATGTACACCAAAACCACCGCTCGTGGTAAAGGAGTTGCTTCACAATTATTACAACAACTTGAGAATTGGGCAAGAGAACTTGGCTACCAAAAATGTATCTTAGAAACAGGTATTAATCAACCTGAAGCTATTGCACTTTATAAAAAATGTGAGTACAAACGCATGGAAGAAAACTATGGTCAGTATAAAGGGGTAGCTGCAAGTTTTTGTTTTAAAAAGAAACTCTAATCATTATTAGATAAATTAAGTATTTTTAAAAAAACAAATTCTCATACAAATGAAATCTTTTTCCACCCTGTGTATTTCTATCTTTACTTTATCTGTATTAATTACTAGTTGTAAAAAAGAAAAAAAGGAAGTAATTGAAAAGCCTGTTCCTGTTCTTTGGGAAAATAATGAAGAAACTGAAGAACTTGCCATACAAAAAGAGCACGAAAACCCAAGAATGCAGTTTAAACTTTTGCAATCTAAGTTTACTGACAAAAATGACATCTATGCAGACTTATATTGGGAGGTTACCAATTTTTCTGAAGAACGCTACAAAGAGCTTTCTCCTTTTATACTTGAAAAAAACATACCCTCTATTCAAAAAGAAATAGAAAAAGGGACATTTACATATAAAGAACTTACGCTATTTTACTTAAAGCGCATTTACAAATATGAGCTAAACCCCGAAACAACTCTGCACACTATTATTGCGCTTAATCCTAGAGTGCTAGACGAGGCCGTAGAACGTGATAACAACAATGAAAGCAAAGTACACCCTATCTATGGAATGCCTATTTTATTAAAAGATAACATTAACACATCCAACATGCCAACAACTGCAGGAGCTGTTGTACTACAAGAAAATAATCCAACAGAGAATGCATTTATAGTTTCGCAGTTAGAAAGCAAAGGGGCTCTTATATTAGGGAAGGTAAACTTAAGTGAATGGGCATATTACTTTTGTTCGGGTTGTCCTTTGGGGTATAGTGCCATTGGCGGACAAACCTTAAACCCTTATGGAAGGAAAATATTTGAAACAGGAGGAAGTAGTGCCGGCAGTGGTACTGCTGTAGCTGCAAATTACGCTGTTGCTGCTATTGGAACAGAAACCTCTGGGTCTATTATCTCACCTACGAGTCAGAATTCTTTAGTAGGTCTTAAGCCTACTATTGGAGTAGTAAGCAGAACAGGAATTGTTCCTATTTCGCACTCGCTTGATACGGCAGGTCCTATGGCAAAAAATACAATTGACGCAGCTATTGTACTAGATGCCATTTCAGGAAAAGATGAAATAGATACTGCAACTATTTCAAAAGACCATGACTATGTTTCTTCTATAAAAAACAGTACTCTTAAAGGGAAACGACTAGGGGCTTTAAATAATTTACTAGAAGATTCATTGTACGCTGAAACTATTAAAATTCTTGAAAATCAAGGTGCAGAAATTATAAAATATGATCCACCTCAGCTTCAACTAAATGGTTTTTTAACTCTTTTGAATATTGAAATGCGCGAGGACCTTCCTAAATATTTAGCTAATTATACTTCAGAAAATATTTCAGTAAAAAACTTA
Organism: Patiriisocius hiemis; assembly: GCF_031846325.1. Taxonomy (NCBI): domain Bacteria; kingdom Pseudomonadati; phylum Bacteroidota; class Flavobacteriia; order Flavobacteriales; family Flavobacteriaceae; genus Patiriisocius; species Patiriisocius hiemis. The sequence goes on from NZ_JAVRHZ010000009.1 coordinate 119,386, forward strand.
TCAGAAGTAATGGCTTTCAATCAAAAAGATAGTTTGTTAAACATGCCATATAACCAAGCTTTGTTTGATGGAATTATGGTAGATTCCACCTCATCTGAAGATTTTGTAAAGCTTAGAGATGAATTAATGCAGAAAGGAAATCAGTTTTTTCAAGAACCCATGGAAAAACATCAACTAGATGCCGTAATTTCTATAAATAATTATCACTCTGGGTATGCTGCTGTTGGGAGGAGACCTTGTTTGGCATTACCAATGGGATATAAAGAAAATGGTGAACCTATTGCTATTACTTTTATTGGAGCATCAAATAGTGAAGCCCTATTAATACAACTAGGAGCTGCTTATGAAAAAGCTAATCCTGTACGAAAAATTCCACAGCAATTTTCTAAATAAAGATTAAATAATATTGTGCTTTTTTGCCTTTTGTACGGCTTCAATCTTACTGTGTACTTGTAGCTTTTTGTAGATGTTTTCAATGTGTTTACGAACAGTACTGGGAGATAAGTATAGGTTATCTGCAATTACTGTATAGCTCAATCCCTTACTTAGCTGCTCTAAAACCTCCACTTCTCTTTTAGAAAGTGATATTTCCTCTTGGTCTTTTGGGTTTTCAATATCTATAGGATTTCGTAACAGCTTTAATGTCTTTAATGCAATAGAAGGATTCATTGCAGCACCACCATTCAGCGTTTCATGAATACCATCATGTAAATCTCCTGGATTAATTTCTTTTAATAAGTAGCCGTCTGCTCCAGCTTTAATAGCCTTAAAAATATTCTCATCATTATCAAATGCTGTAAGCATTATAATTTTAATCTGAGGATACTTTTGTTTTACCATCTGGGTAGTTTCAATACCATCAAGAACTGGCATTTCAATATCCATTAAAATTACATCTACATTATGATTATCCTGAAGCTTGGTAAGTAACTCACTCCCATTCAAGGAAGTGTGCTTTATACTAATATCATCAAAAAAAGAAAGTTTTTCCTTGATAGCATGAATAAGGAAACTGTTATCGTCTACTATAGCAACTTTAAGATTCATAATGGGTTAGTTAGTGGATTAAAGATAGTTAAAAATACAAAGAGCTTTGCTAACAAAGTATAGGGCAATTGACGTATTAGAGTTTAACTTCACTTTGAGGGATGAGTGAGTTTGATAAATTATATTTTAAAAAATTGTATGCCTTTAATGCTTCTTGTCTTTTCTCTATCTGCCCACGTTCAACTTTTATACTATATTTTAAGGATGCCACTTTTTGGATATGTAGACTTGAATATCTTCTATTCTGAAGCCAGAACGATACTATTATGAAAGTGACAATAAGCAAAATAATTCCTGAGATAACAAGTGTATAATCCATAGACTTTATTTTTTTGTAAAATTAAATCTATGTACAATAATAAACTATACGGCAGTTGTCGTATTAGACAACTTAAAATGTAAATGAAACAATAGTACCTTTTCCTAATTCAGAGTTATAGTTAATGGTTGTATCT